>CATKXO010000006.1 GCA_949840775.1 uncultured bacterium
CAACCCCTGGGCGCGGGGCGCGGTGGCGCCGCGCGCGTTTCACTGTGGGGGTATTCCGGGCGGCCCAACCGCCCGCCCCTACAGAAAAATCTCGAAAAACCTGGGAAAACCACTTGACAACCGCCTGTCCCGTTGGTAAAATACTAAGGCCGCGTTGAATGGGCACACAAGTGGGGCGACCCCGCCTATGAGAGCGAGCCCGTGATAAAGGAGTTGAATACTATGCAGGCAATCATCGTGACCGGCGGCAAGCAGTACAAGGTGGCGGAGGGCGACACCCTCTTCATCGAGAAGCTGGAGGCCGAGGCCGGCCAGACCGTCACCTTCGACCAGGTGCTGGCAGTTCTGGACGGGGACAAGGCTACCTTCGGCGCTCCCACCGTGGAGGGCGCTTCCGTGGCTGCCACCGTGGTCAAGAACGGCAAGGGCAAGAAGATCCGTATCTTCAAGTACACCCCCAAGAAGGGCTATCGTAAGCGCCAGGGCCACCGTCAGCCCTACACCAAGGTGGAGATTGGCGCCATCAAGGCCTGATGACCACCGTAAGCTTTTATTCTGAGGGCAGCCGCCTCACCGGATTTGAGATGAAGGGACACAGCGGCTACGCCCCCCAGGGGGAGGACATCGTCTGCGCCGCCCTGACCAGCGCCGTCCGCATGACCGAGTGCGCCGTCAACGACGTGCTGGGGCTGGAGGCTCCGGTGAAGGTGCGGGACAAGGACGCGTTCATCTCCCTCAAGCTCCCCAAGGCCCTGGACCCGGACAGCGAGAGCGTCTGCCAGACCCTTCTGGCCGCCCTCATGGTCCACTGCGTCCGGCTGGCAGAGGAGTACCCTGAAAATATTACCGTCTTGGAGGTGTAAGAGATGCTGAATATCGGTTTACAGTTTTTCGCCCATAAAAAGGGCGTGGGCTCCACCCGCAACGGCCGTGATTCCAAGGCCAAGCGGCTGGGCGTGAAGCGGGGCGACGGCCAGTTTGTGCTGGCCGGCAACATCCTGGTCCGCCAGCGGGGCACCCATATCCACCCCGGCGTCAACGTGGGCAAGGGCAGCGACGACACCCTGTTCGCCATGAAGTCCGGCCGTGTGAAGTTTGAGCGCCTGGGCAAGGACCGCAAGCAGGTCTCCATCGTGGAGGAAGCCGCCGCGGAGTAATCATCAACAGGAAGCCGCAAACGATTACCGTTTGCGGCTTTTCTTGAATCCTTTTTCTGTATGACAGGAGGTTGGAAATGGCCGAGCGACCTGTATTCTATGTCCATAATGGGATAGTTGTGAGCAAAATGTACTCTTTTGAGTGGTTTCCTGGATTTTCTATATCTCAAAAGCAAAAATCCATCGAGAGCCTGCATGATGCGATACGGAGGATAGATGCGGCAGCCAGGCCGCTGGAGGTCAGCACAAAAAGCAAAGAATCGCTGGGGACAAAGCTGAGCGCCTTCAACCTTAAATTAAACCAGTATACGCTGGAAAACATTTTTCAAAGCGCAAAGGTGTTTGAAAACGGTGGTCCCTATCTTGATTTGCTGGAGGTATCGCCAAAAGAGGCAAAACGGGATGAGAGATTAAAAAATTCCGGGCCTTTGAGGGCGTTTCGTTATCAAAATGAAGATTTTCCACTGATTCCCATGACAGTGTTTTATGATTACATTTATTTTGCCGCAGTGAAGGACTCGCTTGCGACAGATGAAATCAGCCAGATTTCCGATTATAATTATTTTACCGATATTGAGTTTAATCCGGCAAAAAGCATCAATACTCAGGCAAAGACCGCTGCAATGATAAAATTAATTCTGGATGAATATGGATTTCTTCCGAATTTCACAAAAGGAGAATTTATCCAATATCATAAAAAGCATGTTGCTTCTTGAAAAGGAGGGTTTTCTATGGATATCCGCGAAAAACAGCACAGCGGAATGCTGTACCTCCCCGGGGACGCGTCCCTCCAGCGGGAGCAGCTGAAATGCCTGGACAAGCTCCACGAGTTCAACCAACTGTGGCCCTCCCAGCTGGAGGAGAAGGCCGCCATGCTCAAAGAGATGTTCGCCGAGGTGGGGGAGGACTGCTACATCGAGCTTCCCTTCCACGCCAACTGGGGCGGGAAACACGTCCACTTCGGGAAAAACATCTACGCCAACTTCAACCTGACCCTGGTGGACGACACCCACATCTACGTGGGGGACTACACCCAGTTCGGCCCTAACGTGGTGCTGGCCACGGCGGGCCACCCCATCCTCCCGGAGCTGCGGGAGCAGGCTTATCAGTACAACGCCCCCATCCGTATCGGCCGCAACTGCTGGCTGGGGGCCAACGTGGTTGTGGTGCCCGGCGTCACCATTGGGGACAATGTGGTGGTAGGCGCCGGCAGCGTAGTCACCCACGACCTGCCCGACCACGTGGTGGCCGTGGGCAATCCCTGCAAAATTCTGCGGGAGGTGGACGGCCGCGACCGGGAATACTACTTCAAGGACCGGAAAATAGGAGACTGCCAACTATGAAAACTGCCATTGTCTACTACTCTGCCCACCACGGAAACACCAGGAAGCTGGTGGAGGCCGTGGCCCAGGGCCGGGATGTCACCCTCATCGACGCCCAGGACGTCAAGTCCGCCGGCCTGAGCGGCTATGACCTCATCGGCTTTGCCTCGGGCATCTACTATGGAACATTTCACCAGAGTGTGCTGGACTTTGTAAAAAACAACCTGCCCCAGGGCAAGAAGGTGTTTTTCCTGTCTACCTACGGCGGCAGAAACAACATCAAGGCCATTGAGGCGGAGGTGAAAGCCAAGGGGGCCCAGGTTGTGGGATGTTTTGGCTGCAAGGGCTACGACACCTTCGGCCCCTTCAAGCTGGTGGGCGGCATTGCCAAGGGCCGCCCCAACGAAACCGACCTGAAAAACGCCTGCGGCTTTTTTGACGGGCTGCTGAAGGCTGCACAATAAAAGAAATGAGGGATTGATATGGAATACAGAAAATTTCCCCAGGGCTACGCCCTGCGCCTGGACCCCGGCGAAGAGGTGGTCGACTGCCTGACCCGGCTGGTGGAGCGGGAGGGCGTCCGGCTGGGGACGGTCTCCGCCCTGGGGGCGGCCAACGACGTGACCATCGGAATTTTTGACACGGCGGAGAAGAAATACTACTCCCGGCGGTATCAGGGGCAGTATGAGATTTCCGCCCTGGTGGGCAACGTGACCCGCCAGGAGGGGAAGCCCTACCTCCACCTGCACATTACCATCGGCAATCCGGTCACCGGTGAGGTCCACGCCGGCCATTTGTCCGCCTGTACCATCAGCGCCACCCTGGAACTGTTTTTGCAGGTCTGGGACGGTGAGATTGGACGGAAATTCAGCGATTCTGTGGGCCTGAACCTGCTGGAGTTCTAAGAAGTCTTTCACTGCTCTCCCCACCTCCGGAGGGGAGAAGCGAAAACAGTAAGGAGGTGCCCGAGATGGCAGCACCCTTTGTAGACACGGCGAAGATCACCGTCCGCTCCGGGAACGGGGGCAACGGCGTGGTGTCCTTCCACCGGGAGAAGTACGTGGCCAACGGCGGACCCGACGGGGGCGACGGCGGCCGGGGCGGGGATATTGTGGTGGAGGTCAACGACCACATGTCCACCCTGATGGATTTTCGGTACAAGCGCAAATACGTGGCGGGCAACGGGGCCGACGGCGCGGGCAAGCGGTGCACCGGGAAGGACGGGGAGGACCTCGTTATCCGGGTGCCCCGGGGCACCGTCATCCGGGACGCCGAGACCCGGGAGATTATCCAGGACATGTCACGGACGGACCGCTTTGTCCTGTGCCGGGGGGGCCGGGGAGGCTGGGGCAACCAGCACTTTGCCACCCCCACCCGGCAGGTGCCCCGCTTCGCCAAGGCGGGCCTGCCCGGCCAGAGCCGGGATGTGGTGCTGGAGCTGAAGCTGCTGGCCGACGTGGGGCTGGTGGGCTTTCCCAACGTGGGCAAATCCACCCTCCTCTCCGTGGTCAGCCGGGCCCAGCCCAAAATTGCCAACTACCACTTTACCACCCTCTTCCCCAACCTGGGGGTGGTCTATGTGGAGGAGGGGGTCTCCTTCGTCATGGCGGACATCCCCGGCATCATCGAGGGGGCGGCGGAGGGGGCCGGCCTGGGCCACGACTTCCTGCGGCACATCGACCGCTGCCGGCTGCTCATCCACGTGGTGGACGTGTCCGGCTCCGAGGGACGGGACCCGGTGGCCGACTTTGAGGCCATCAACGAGGAGCTGAAGCAATATTCCCCCGAGCTGGCCTCCCGGAAGATGATCGTGGCCGCCAACAAAGTGGACATCATGGGGGACCCCGCCCTGCTGGACGCCCTCCGGGCCCACGTGGAGGGCCTGGGGCTGGAGCTCTTTGAGCTGTCCGCCGCCGCCCACCAGGGCACCCGGGAGCTGGTGCAGAAAACCGCCCGGCTTCTCCAGGAGCTGCCCCCCGTGGCGGTGTATGAGCCCACCTATGTGGAGCGGCCCCCGGAGGTGGACACCGCCGGGGAGGTCAACATTGAGGAGTTCGACGGCACCTGGGTGGTGGACGCCCCCTGGCTCCAGCGGCTCATCGCCAACGTCAATTTCAGCGACTACGAGAGCCGGAACTGGTTTGACCAGAAGCTGCGCCAGTCGGGGCTGTTCGACAAGCTGGAGGCCATGGGCATCAAGGACGGGGACATCGTGTCCCTGTACGACCTGGAATTTGAATATCAGCGGTAGGCGAATTGGCAGTTGATCCCCTGATTCTTTTTCGCAGTTCCCGCCCCCGCAGGGGGCGGGAACTACAAGTTTTTTTGCCACGAGAAACAAAAGCGAATTGGCAGTTGCAAAAAAGAGGGAAAAGCGGTACAATGAGAGAGAAAACGGCCTGTTGAGGCCCTCTGATGGGAGGAAGGATTATGATCGCCATTGCGTCTGACCATGGCGGCTACCAGCTCAAGGAGCATTTGAAAGCTTATTTGGCCGCAAAAGGGATCACCTGTGAGGATTTTGGCACTGACAGCACAGACAGCTGTGACTACCCCATATTCGGCAAGGCCGCGGCCCAGGCGGTAGCGGACGGCCGGTGCGGCCGGGGGATTGTCATCTGCACCACGGGCATCGGCATCTCCATATCCGCCAACAAGGTAAAGGGCATCCGCTGCGCCCTGTGCGGCGACGTGCTGTCCGCCGAGATGACCCGCCGGCACAACGACGCCAATATGCTGGCCCTGGGGGCGGGAGTTACCGGCCCCATGCTGGCCGAGCGGATTGTGGACGTTTTCCTCAGCACAGAGTTTGAGGGCGGCCGCCACCAGCGCCGGGTGGGGCTGATGATGGACATTGAGAAGGAATAAGAGAACCGCCCGGTCCCGTTTGGGGGCCGGGCGGTAAAAATTTCCTTGTATCTTCCGCCGAACTGTGTTATAGTAATGTCACGAGGCAAATAAAGGCAAGGCGTGGGGCGCTGGAACCGCCCCACACCCCTATGCGGGAGAAGACCCCTCCCACACAACAGCTTTGCTGCGCCAGCCCTCATTATACTGGATTTCCTCCTTGTTTACAAGTGCCGGTTTGAGGGTTTGTGTCTGGATAGATGCGGTGTGGGATAGATTATCCTGCGCCGCTTTTGTTTGTCTCGGCGGAAAACACCCTGGAGAGGGCCTCAATCTCCTCATTGGGACCCTCTCCTGGGCGGAACCGCTGAGAAAACTCCCTAAAAACATATGAGAGGAAGGATCACATGAAAAAGAAAACCCTGTCCCTCGCGCTGGCCCTGATTATGTGTCTGGGTCTGACCTTACCCGCTTTTGCCGCAGAGCAAAAGACCATTTATGTGCAATATGTCGATGTGAAAGACAGCTCTGGTCTGAATGTGTCCGGTTCACGCACAGCCCCTGCCGGGGAGGAGAAGGAATCCTCCCTCCGCCTGGAATCCGACGGCCTGACAGAGACGGGCGTCTTTTATGAGGCATGGGAGGACACACTCACCGGTCCTTATCCAGTCTATGCCTCCACCTCCCCTGTGAAGGTCACACTGACAGAGGGATGTACCAAAGAAGAAACGCTTCAATATATCGCGGGCGGCGAGTTTGAGGGCGGCGTGGACACCCTTTGTGTGGATAAGGTGACTTATAACGAGGCGGACAAGTCTATTACCGTACTCCAGGAAAATGCTGCTTTCTTCGAGGGTATGATTTATTTTGATGGAAAGGACCCCTGTACCATCCGGGAGTACTATTCTCAGGATGAGGATACCCATGAGGAATACTTCTGGTCCTCTCCCTCTATCGAGATCGGGTCGACCGTCACCCTCTCCCAGCCCGGAACCTACTGCATCAGTGAGAGTTGGTCGAACGCTTACGGTTCAACCCAGGCTTTAATCATTATCTCCGAGAGCCAGCCTGAACAGCCCGTCGATACCAAGCCCACCACTCCCACCGACCCCGCCGTCACGGTGGAGGACATCCCCGCCAGCGGTACGGCCATTGCCAGCAACCAGACCGTCACCGTAGACGGCAAGGCGGTGGAGTTCCAGATGTACGCGTTGAAGGACGCCAACGGCAACCTGACCAACTACATCAAGCTCCGTGACATGGCCTACGTCCTCAACGGCACCAAGGCGCAGTTCGCCGTGGGGTATGACGGCACCATCAGCCTGACCACCGGCCAGCCCTACCAGGCGGGCGGCACTGAAATGACCACCCCCTACTCCGGTGACCGGGCCTACACCGGCGGGGCGCAGACCGTCAAAATCGACGGTAAGGACGTGGCCATGACGGCCATCACCCTCACCGACGACAACGGCGGCGGCTACAACTACTTCAAGCTCCGCGACCTGGGCAAGGCCCTGGGCTTCAACGTGGGTTACAGCAACGAGAACGGCGTGTTCATCGAGAGTGATAAGCCCTACAGCGAGTAAACAAAAATCCACCGGCAAAAGCCGGTGGATTTTTATTTACACCTCCATGATAACAGGCAGGATCATGGGGGAGCGTTTTGTCTTCTTGTACAGATACCCGGACAGGTCGCCCTTGATGGCCCCCTTGATGGCGGACCAGTCGGTGGCATAGCGGGTATCCACGTGACGGAGGGCCTCCAGGGCCACCTGGCGCAGCTCTTCCAGGAGCCCCTCGGACTCCTTCACATAGACGAAGCCCCGGGTGATGATGTCCGGCCCGGACACCAGACCGCCGTCCTCTCCGGACATGGACAGGGCCACCACGATCATGCCGTCCTCGGCCAGGTGGCGGCGGTCCCGCAGGACCACGCTGCCCACGTCGCCCACGCCGTAGCCGTCCACAAAGACCTGCCCGGCGGTGACGGTGCCGGTGATCTTGGCGGAGCTGGGGGTGAACTCCATCACCCGGCCGATGTCGCTGATGAGGATGCGGTTGGGGTCCATCCCCATCTGCTGGGCCAGCCGGCTGTGAATCTGGAGCATCCGCTGCTCCCCGTGGACGGGGACGAAGAACCTGGGCTTGACCAGGGCGTGGACGATTTTCAGCTCCTCCTGGCAGGCGTGGCCGGAGACGTGGAGGGCCAGCTCCCGCTCGTTCATCACCTCCACGCCCTTGCGGTACAGCTCATTGACCACGTTGCCGATGGCGTTCTCGTTGCCGGGGATGGCGGAGGCGGAGATGATGACCCGGTCGCCGGGGAGCAGGTCCACCTGCCGGTGGGTGTTGAAGGCCATGCGGGTGAGGGCGGACATGGTTTCGCCCTGGCTGCCGGTGGTGATGATGCACACCCGGTCCTTGGGCAGGGACTTGATGTGGTTCAGGTCCATGAGGATGCCGTCGGGGATGTTCATATAGCCCAGCTCGGCGGATACCCGCATCACGTTCTCCATGGACCGGCCGGTGACGGCCACCTTCCGCCCGTACCGGGCGGCCACGTCGATGACCTGCTGGATGCGGTCCACGTTGGAGGCGAAGGTGGTGACGATAATCCGCTCCTCACAGCCCCGGAACAGGGCGTCGAAGGAGGCCCCCACGCTCCGCTCGGAGCGGGTGTAGCCCGAGCGCTCCACGTTGGTGGAGTCGGCCAGCAGGGCCAGCACCCCCTCCTTGCCCAGCTCGCCCAGGCGGGCCAGGTCCATCATGCCCCCCTGGATGGGGGTGGCATCGATTTTGAAGTCGCCGGTGTGGATGCAGGTGCCCACCGGGCACTTGATGGCAAAGGCCACCGCGTCGGCGATGGAGTGGTTCACGTGGATAAACTCCACGGTAAACCGCCCCGCCTTGACCACCTGGCCCGACTCGCAGGTAATCAGCTTGGTCCGGTCCATAAGGCGGTGCTCCTCCAGCTTCAGCTTGATGAGGCCGGCGGACATGCGGGTGGCGTAGATGGGGGCGTTGATGGACCGCAGGACGTAGGGCAGGGCCCCGATGTGGTCCTCGTGGCCGTGGGTGATGAAGATGCCCCGGATTTTGCTCTGGTTTTTAATCAGGTAGGTGACATCGGGAATGACCACGTCGATGCCGTACATGTCGTCGTCGGGAAAGCCCATGCCGCAGTCCACTACGATGATGTCGTTTCCGTACTCGTAGACGGTAAGGTTCTTGCCGATCTCGTTGAGACCGCCAAGGGAAATGATTTTCAGTTTTTCTGCCATAATTTCTCCTTTTTCAATAGCTATGTAGGGGCCGCCGCCCTCGGCGGCCCTCTGGTTGTGAGACAGCACAGCACTTAGACGAAGGACTGCCCCGCCCCGGCCCTGCCTCGCCGGTTGGGTGCGCGGTCCCTTCGCCTTCGGATGAATCTCTGTCTAAGTTGAGCTTCCGGCCCTGTCCCCGCCTGCGTTACGGGTGGAGGAGCGGAACATATATTTAGACGCCGGGGCGGGAGACGGCTCCCTGCCCCATTCGGCGTTTAAATCGCGTGTAGGGGCGGCCTGTGGCCGCCCGTGTTCTCCAGCCTGTTTTGCGGGCGGCCACAGGCCACCCCTACAGGAAGAGAACATAATAAGCGCCTATAGTTTACCACACTTTTCCTGAAAAGTATACTATGCGTTTCTTAAGAACAAAATTACAGATTCTTGTTCTCCTCTTGTGCACATTGCTCAGAGATCGACCGGTCGATTTCCGCCGCCCGGCCGGCGTAGAAGTCGCACAGCTCGGCGGCCAGCTCCAAGTCGGGGCCCTCGGCGATGACCCGCAGGGCGGAGCGCCGGGCGATGGGGGTGAGGTAGACCCAGCCGCTGCCGGTGCGCATCCGCAGTCCCTCCCCGGCGGGCTGGCGGGACTGCTCCCGGGCCAGTGCCTGCATCACCCGTCCCCGGTCGGAGGACAGGGGGACCTCCCGCCTCCAGGCGGAGAAGCGGGGCGTCTTGGTCGCCAATGCCTCCAGCTTTTGCCCCGAGACAGCCATCCGGGAACAGATGCGCACCGCCGCAGCGGGGGCCTGGCGCAGCCAGGGCTGGACGGCATAGAGCGCCCGGGCCTGGTCTCCGTCACGGTCCAGGCGGAGAACGGTCCCTCCATACCCGGCGGCCACCAGCTCCACTGCGGCGCTGGCCCCGGCGGGGACGGCCACCTTCCCGGAGCCGTTTTCCATCTCAATGAGGACGGCCAGGGCAAGCAGCTGGCCCGGGTCTGCCAATGCCCCCCGTTCGTCCTGGGCGGTGAGGGAGAAGCCGCCCCGCTGGGCGTGGAAGGCGGCGATGCCGGGCCGCCACTCCTTCTCCAGCCTGCATCCCAGGGCGGCCAGGGCAGCCCGGAGGGCCCGGTCCTCCGGCGTGGTGTCTCCCACCGCCACGGTCACCCGGCGCAGGGAGGGGCGGTGGAGGCCGGCCTCTGCCGCCGTCTGTTTGGCCCACTGCTCCTGGGAAAAATCCAGCTGCCGCAATCGGCCCACCTTATCCCCCCTCGTCCGCCGCACCTCCCCCTGGAGGAGGGCGTGCTCCAGCTTCCGCTCCCGGGCCCGGCCCAGGGGCAGGCCGCTTTGATCGAAGAGGTGGAGGTAGACGGTATTTTCACTCTCCTCCACAAAGAGGGAGACCGGAATCTGCTGAAAGGCGGCCAGCGCCGCCCCCTGGACGGGGCTGGAGAGGGCGTGGGTGAGCACTTCGCCCCCTGCGGCAGCGGCCCCCACCGCCGCGGCCCGGGCCAGCATTCCCGCTCCGGGCGTGGGGGAGCATCCGATTCCCACCTGGCCCTCCTGCCCTAAAATGCTGCCCAGGGTGAGCAGGGCCTCCGGGCCCGTGTCCTCCCCCAGCACCCCACGGATGACGCCGCTGTCCCCAAAGCGGAGCACGCCCTTCTGGCTCCCGCTGGTGATGGACCGGGCCAGCCGGCAGGCGGCAGGGGCGGTCTGGCCGGGCCAGAGGCGGACCCGTTCCAGCAGGGTACTCCCCTCTTCGGCCAGGGCGTTTTCTCCCAGAACCGCTCCCTCGTTGAGAACGCTCCCCTTCCGGGCGGAGGCGTCTTTACAGAGGATGGCCCCGTACAGGGTGCTCCGGGGCCCGGCTGCGGCATTTTCCAGCAAAATGGACCGCTGGACCATCGCCTTTTCCCCCACGGAGGCCCCCCGGTCCAGCACTGTGTGGGGCCCGATCAGACAGCCCGCCCCCAGGGATACCTCCTCGCCGATCCAGCAGGGGGGCACCAGATTCAGCCCCTTGGGCAGAGGCCGGGCGGACCAGACCCCCGCCTCCCGCTTGGGCAGACCCATGTTCAGCGTTACCTTGCCGGACAGGGCGTCGCAGGTGCAGTCCAGATAGGCGCGGCAGTCCCCCATGTCGCACCAGTAGCCCTCCAGGGGCAGGCCGTACAGAGGGGCGCCCTCCCGGAGCAGGGCGGGGAACAGGTCCTTGCCGAAGTCCCAGGGCCTGTCCTGGGGGACCCGTTCCATGGCGGCGGGGGAGAGGACGTAAATGCCGGTGTTGATCTGGTCGGTGAAGACCTGGCCCCAGCCCGGCTTTTCCACAAAGCGCTCCACCCGGCCATTGCTGCCGGTGAGGACCAGGCCGTACTCCAGGGGGTTTTTGTGGTGGTAGAGCCCCAGCGTGGCCTGAGCCCCCTGCTGCCGGTGGAACTCCATCAGGACGGTGAGGTCCAGGTCGCAGACGCAGTCCCCGCTGATGACCAGCATGTCCTCCCCTCCGATGTGGGACATGCAGTTTTTTACGCTGCCCGCCGTTCCCAGGGGCTCCTCCTCCACAAACCAGGTCAGCTGCACCCCCAGCCGGTCCCCGCTGCCGAAGTAATCCATAATCATCTGGGGCTTGTAGCACAGGGTGACGCAGATGTCGCTTACCCCGTGGACTTTCAGCAGATTGATGATGTGCTCCATCACCGGCCGCCCCAGCAGCGAGGTCATGGGCTTGGGGGCGCCCAGGGACAGGGGACGCAGCCGGGTGCCCTCGCCTCCCGCCATAATAACAGCTTTCAAACTGTTCGCCATCCTTCCGTCAGTTCAGTAGGCTTAGTATGGCTGGGGGCGGCCGGTTTCAATCTTGTTCGGGCAAGTAAAATATGGTATACTGGTGGGACAGATTAGAGAGACGGGAGAACAGCCATGAATATTCAGATTTTCGGCAAAAGTAAGTGCTTCGATACCAAAAAAGCGGAGCGGTGGTTTAAGGAGCGGCGGATCAGGTTCCAGGCGGTGGACCTGAAGAAGCAGGGCATGAGCCTGGGGGAGCTGGCCAGCGTGAAAAACGCGGTGGGGCTGGAGGCCATGGTGGACCCCAGGCACCCGGACGCGGTGCTGGTGTCCTATCTGGCCTCTGACCAGGCCAAGCTGGAAAAGCTCTTTGAGGACCCCCTCCTCCTCCGCACCCCCGTTGTCCGCAACGGCCGGCAGGCGACGGTGGGGTACTGTCCGGAGGTGTGGGAGCGCTGGACATAAAAGTCCGTTTTATTGTACGCTGTCTTTGCTATGCTGGGGCGTGAAACCTGGAAAGGAGGAAAAAGCCAATGCCAAAAAGCTGCAATCAGAAAACAAAGCTGCTCCACCTGTGCCAAATGCTTCTGCATAAGACCGATGAGGACCATCCGCTTACGGTGCCCCAGATCATCGAGGAGCTGGCCCGGCAGGACATCAAGGCCGAACGCAAGAGCATCTACGACGACCTGGAGTCCCTGCGCCTGTTCGGGCTGGATGTCCAGTCCCGGAAGGGCAAGGTCCCCGGCTGGTTTGTGGGGGCGCGGGAGTTTGAGCTGCCCGAGGTCAAGCTGCTGATGGACGCGGTGCAGTCCTCCCGGTTCATCACCCAAAAGAAGAGCGACGCCCTCATCCGCAAGCTGGAGGGGCTGGCCAGCGTCCACCAGGCGGGCCAGCTCCAGCGGCAGGTGTATGTCTCGGGCCGGATCAAGGTGATGAACGAGAGCATCTACTACAACGTGGACAAGCTCCACGCCGCCATCGCGGGGCGGAGGGCCATCACCTTCAAATACTTTGACTATGATATTGCCCGGCGCAAGGTGTACCGTCAGGAGGGGAAGCGGTATATGGTCTCCCCCTACGGCCTGATTTGGAACAGCGAGAACTACTATCTGGTGGCCTTTGACCACACCCACCGGGAGCTGCGCCACTACCGGGTGGACAAGATGACCGAGATCGTGGTCACCAACCTGGAGCGGGAGGGGCAGGACCAGTACCCCGGCTTCCAGCTGGCTGAGTACGGCCAGAAGCACTTTGGCATGTACAGCGGCCAGGAGACAAGGATTACCCTCCGGGGACGGAGAGACAAGGCCCATCTGGTATGGGACCGGTTCGGCCAGGATGTGATTCTGGTGCCGGACGGGGAGGAGCACTTCACCGTCACCCTGCCGGTGGTGATAAGCCCTCAGTTCTTCGGCTGGCTGCTGGGGCTGGACGGCAGCGTCACCCTGACGGGGCCGAAAGAGGCGGTGGCCGCCTACCGCCGCCTTCTCGCCGCCGCCCTGGAGGAGCTGTCTTAATTGACGCTTCTTAGGAACTTTTCTTTAAAATACATAAAAAACTGTCGGACCCAGTGGTAATTTTCACAGAGCTGTGATATGATAAACATGTAAGGTTGCAGCTGCTGACCCGAGAAAGGAGGGATCGCTATGACAATTTTTTGGCTGGCTGCATTTATTGTCTTCGCCATCGGCGAGGCGGTAACGGTGGGCCTGGTCTCCGTCTGGTTCGCCGTGGGCGCCCTGGCGGGGCTCTTTGCAGCGGCTCTGGGGGCCGGGCTCTGGCTTCAGATCGCGGTGTTCCTGGGGGTGTCCGCCCTGGCCCTGGCCCTGTTCAAGCCGCTGAGCAGCAAGCTCCTCAAATCCAAGCCCTCCGCCACCAACGCCGACCGGGTGATCGGCGCCCAGGCCCTGGTCACTGAGACCATCGACAACGCCCAGGCCCAGGGACAGGTGCGGGTAAAGGGACAGGTCTGGTCGGCCCGCTCTGCCCAGGACGTGGTCATCCCCGCCGGGCGGGACGTAAAGGTCCTGCGCATCGAAGGCGTAAAGGTCATTGTAGAAATTGTGTAAGACGGATACAGACCGCAGTTAATAAGGAGGAAACAAAATGGAATATCTCATTCCCACCCTGATCGTCATTGTCATTGCCATCGTGATTTTCTCGCTGCTGGCAAGCATTGTGCGCATCGTGCCCCAGTCCCGGGCCTACGTCGTCACCTGGCTGGGCACCTTCCACTCCGTTTGGGACGCGGGCGTCCACTTCAAGGTGCCTATTGTGGAGCGGATTGTCAAAAACGTGTCTTTGAAGGAGCAGGTGGTGGACTTCGCCCCCCAGCCCGTTATCACCAAGGACAACGTGACCATGCAGATCGACTCGGTGGTCTACTTCCAGATCACCGACCCCAAGCTCTATACCTACGGCATCGAGAACCCCATGGCCGCCATTGAGAACCTCACCGCCACCACCCTGCGGAACATCATCGGCGACCTGGAGCTGGACCAGACCCTCACCAGCCGTGACCACATCAACACCAAAATGCGGGCCCTGCTGGACGAGGCCACCGACCCCTGGGGCATCAAGGTCAACCGGGTGGAGCTGAAGAACATCATGCCTCCCCGTGACATCCAGGAGTCCATGGAGAAGCAGATGCGGGCCGAGCGGGAACGCCGTGAGGCCATCCTCCAGGCCGAGGGCCAGAAGCAGAGCCAGATTCTGGTGGCCGAGGGCGAAAAGCAGTCCGCCATCCTCCGGGCCGACGCCGCCAAGCAGGCGGCCATCCTCCAGGCCGAGGGCGCCAAGCAGGCCAAAATCCTGGAGGCCGAGGCGGAGGCGGAGGCCATTTTGAAGGTCCAGCAGGCCACCGCCGACGCCATCCGCCTCATCAACGAGGCCGCCCCCGGCCAGGGCGTGCTCACCATCAAGGCGCTGGAGGCCTTCCAGGCCGCCGCCAACGGCAAGGCCACCAAGATCATTATCCCCTCCGAAATCCAGGGTATCGCCGGCCTGGCCGCCGCCGCCAAGACCGTCTTCGACACCGAGGACCCCAAGGCTACCATTACCAAAACTGTGCCTAAGCAATAAAAGGAGGTAAATGCAATGCCCACCGAAAAAGATTACAAGGTAATCGAGAAAGCCACCATTTACGACCTGCGCCGTCTGTTTAAAAACAGCGACAAAGCTACCTACACCAAGGAAGAGCTGTGCGACCTGCTGGACACCATCGCGGACGCGAAAGACCAAGAGTAGCTCATTGTGAAGACGGCACTTGAGTGGCGGGGAAACAATATGGAGGTATCGCAGATGACTGACAAGCAGTTCGACAGGATTATAAAAATGATCCGTATGGTTCTGGACGGCTGCAAAGACCTGGAGGAAGCAAAGCAGAAGGTCGAAGAACTGCTGGAAGACGGAAAAAAAGAAGACTGAAAACGGGGCCGGGGAATCATTCCCCGGCCCTTTCCTCCGCCTGTGCAGTTTCTTCGCCGCCAGCAGAAAGATACATCTCCTCACATTTCCGCTGGGCGGCTATCAGAATATCCAGCGCCTCCTCGCTGGCTCTGAACAAGGTTAAATACATTTCCTTATAATCAGGTATATTATCGGACATACTATCACCTCACGGACATTATAATCGGTAATACCGACTTTTGTCAATATCGGTATTACCGATGTTGTAAATTTTCTTCGGTGATAATATGCTTTTTCCTCGAATCAGAGAATTGCGGGAAGACAATGACAAGAAGCAACTGGAGCTTGCAAATTATTTGCACATCAGACCGAACACGTATTCCGACTATGAACTGGGAAAGATTAATGTACAAGTTGACACGTTAATCAAGATCGCTGATTTTTACAACGTCAGCCTGGACTATCTGGTGGGCCGGGACGATGTCCCCAACCGGAAACAGAGAAAATTTACAACGTAAGTTTTCCCCGCCGCCGCGCATACTGACAGCAAACGCGTCAAGGAGGCAGCAGGCGGTGAAGTGGAAAAAATTTGCGGCTTTTTTGTGTGCACTGGGGCTTGTGCTGATGCTCCCGGCTCCGGAGGGGGCGCTCCAGGCGGACGGCCCGGCGGAGGTCACATTGGAGGACCCGCCCCTGGTGGCCCTTACCTTTGACGACGGCCCCCGGTCCTCCACCACTGGCCCCCTGCTGGACGGCCTGGAGCTGCGGGAGGTGCCCGCCACCTTCTTTCTGGTGGGCAACCGCATTCCGGGCAACGAGGACCTGGTCCGCCGCATGGCCGCCGGGGGCCACCAGATCGGCATCCACACCTATGACCACGTGGAGCTGAAGGGGCTGTCCCGCCGGGACTTCGACCTCCAGGTGGGCAAGACCAGGGCCCTGATTACCGGCCTGGTAGGGGATGGGAACTACTGGCTCCGTCCGCCCTACGGGCTTTTGGACAAGAACGCGGAGAGCTGGTGCGGCGGGCCGGTGATTCTGTGGTCGGTGGACCCGGAGGACTGGAAGGACAGGGACATCGACCGGATTGTGGCCGCTGTGACGGAACACGTGTCCGACGGGGACATTATCCTCCTCCACGACCTGTTTCCCAGCTCCGCCCAGGCCGCCCTGCGCATTGTGGACGCCCTGCTGGCCAAGGGGTACTGCTTCGTCACCGTGGAGCAGCTGATGGAGGAGCGGGGGGTAACTCCGGAGGCGGGGGCGCGGTATCGAAAAATAAATTAAATTTTTCCAAAAACGATTGTAATTTTTCCCGCAATCGTGTAAACTGGGGACAACAGTTTTTCAGAGGAGGTAGGATTATGAAAGTTGCCCGCTTTGTACTGAAGATCGTGGCCCTGTCCCTGGCCGCCGCTGCCGCCGTGTGTGCCATCATTGCCTATTGGGACGGCCTCACTGAGGTGTGCGGTACCGTCAAGGGAAAGCTCCAGCGCTCCGCCCACGTGGACGAGTACGACGATTACGAGGAGTGACCCAAAAACGGCCGCCGGTTTTGAACCGGCGGCCGTTTTTTACCGGCTGTACCATCGGAGGCAGGACACGTCCCCCTGCCGCCGCAGCAGGGCGGCGGTGAGGCCCCCGTCCGTCAGCAGGGTTGCCAGCATCATCCACCCCACCGGGGCCGGGATGCGGGCCAGCCAGGGGGCCAGCAGGGGGTGGAGCCAGTACACCAGCCCCAGGGACAGCACCCCCCAGGCCAGGGAGAAGGGCAGGCACACCCTGCCCTGGACATTGCCAGGCAGGTTGCCGTAGTCCCAGAAGGATACCCCCAGCGCCTTCTCGTGGTAGAGGGCGGCCAGGTATTCCGCAGCCGTGGCGGTCAGTCCGCCCAGAAGGAACAGCGCCCAGGGCCGCTCGTCCACCCAGCCGGGCAGGGCCAGAATCAGGCAGGCCCCCGCCCCGTACACCGGACACAGGGGCAGTACCAGCAGCCCCTTCCGGTCGGCCCGCCCACCCGACAGCTTGGCGAAGGCCACCTCAAGGAGAAAGCCTATAAAACTGTAGGTCACAAAGCTCCAAAACCAGATCACAAAACCCCCTCCATTCCATCTGCTAGGATGTGGAAATTGGAGGGGGGTTATGCGGAAGATTTTGAAAAAGCGCCTATTGCGCAAACCATCGCTTTATGGTAGGATATCGGAAGAAAAAAGGAGAGGGAGCGGGAGAGATGCGGCATTTAATCGACTTTGGGGACCTGACCCGCCAGGAGTGGGATGAGCTTTACCAGCGGGCCGGGAACATTATGGACAACCCGCAGAAGTATATTGATGTCTGCCGGGGCAGGGTGATGGCCTCCCTGTTCTACGAGCCCTCCACCCGCACCAACTTCTCTTTCCAGACCGCCATGCTCCGCCTGGGGGGGACGGTTTTCGGCTTTGCCGACCCCAACTCCTCCTCGGTGGCCAAGGGCGAGACCCTGAAAGACACCGTCAAGATGGTGTCCGGCTACGCCGACGTGATTGTCATGCGCACCCCCTGGGAGGGGGCGGCCAAGGCGGCGTCGCTGTACTCCCATGTCCCCGTGGTCAACGCCGGCGACGGCGGCCACATGCACCCCACCCAGACCACCGCCGACCTGACCACCATCACCCGCCTGCTGGGCCATGTGGACGGGCTTTCGGTGGGGCTGTGCGGCGATTTGAAGAACGGCCGCACCGTCCACTCCCTCATCAAGGCCCTGGCCAAGTTTGACAATATCCAGTTTTTCCTCATCTCCCCACGGGAACTGGCCGTTCCCGACTACATGCGCGCCTTTATGCGGGAGAACGACATGCGCTTTACCGAGGTCACCGGTCTGGAGGCGGTCATCCCCCAGCTGGACGTGCTGTATATGACCCGCATCCAGCGGGAGCGGTTTGTGGACCCCCTGGAGTATGAGCGGAACAAGGGAATTTACATCCTCACCCGCCGCAAGCTGGAGCGGGCCAAGGAGCACATGCTGGTGATGCACCCCCTGCCCCGGGTGGATGAGATCGCCGTGGACGTGGACGACGACCCCAGAGCGGTGTACTTCGACCAGGCCCGGTACGGCATGTTCGCCCGGATGTCCCTGCTGGCCGACTTGGCCAACCAGTCCCGGCTGGACCGCACCCAGGCGGTGGAGATCGGGACCAGGCCCGTCTGCCGCAACCCCCGGTGCATCACCCAGAGCCAGCCCTACCTGCCGCCCCTGGTGAAGAAAAACGGCGGCGTGGACTGCTGTGCCTTCTGCGACGCGGCCCTGGACTGAACTGCCGAATTTTTTTGAAAAACCATTGACAGGCCGAAAAAAATGTGATAATATTCATAGGCTGATGTGAGGGGAGCACCATCCATGCGGGTGTAGTTCAATGGTAGAATCCCAGCCTTCCAAGCTGGTCGCGTGGGTTCGATTCCCATCACCCGCTCCAAACGCGCCTGTAGCTCAGGTGGATAGAGCAGCTGCCTTCTAAGCAGCGGGCCGGGGGTTCGAGTCCCTTCAGGCGTACCAGCCAGCTTCAGGTGTAACCGGGCATCAGTGATATGGTGGGTGTAGCTCAGTTGGTTAGAGCACCGGATTGTGGTTCCGGGTGTCGAGGGTTCGAGTCCCTTTACCCACCCCACATTGAGGCGGAAGGGCCGGAGCTTCTGCTCCGGCCCGAGCCTTTCCTGACACACAGGGGTGTAGCCAAGTGGTAAGGCAAGGGACTTTGACTCCCTCATCCGCTGGTTCGAGTCCAGCCATCCCTGCCATTCAATTTTTATACGACCCGTTAGCTCAGCCGGTAGAGCAACTGCCTTTTAAGCCGTGGGTCCGGGGTTCGAATCCCCGACGGGTCACCAGAACGCGCAGATACGAACACGCTTTGTCGTGAGGAATGTATTTGCGGTAGAAACAGAGATAGAGCCAAGACTGTGAAGCCTTGGCTCTATCTCTGTTTCTACGTATATATTTGGGGTGTATCACAGAGCTAAGGAGGGCTAAATGTTGAAGAATCTCGAAACATTTGAAGGAAGAATATCCGAATAAGAAACCTGAAGCGGGCTCTCTGCCTGACCCTGGCCTCCGTCATGCTCTTGGGCATGATGTAAACAATAGAGCCCATTTTAACAAATCAAGTATCGCCGCATGTTAAAAAGACTGATGCAGATAATCACTGCCATCAGCAAAATGAACAGCCGTTCTACCGCCCTGCTGTCCATCCGCCGGTTCAGCCTTCTGCCCAAAACGCCTCCTCCCAGTCCGCCTGCTGCCATCAACACCAGCACTAACCAGCGAAAATCCGGGACAGACGCGGTGATCAGGGTGGTCAACAGGCTGCACAGCTGACTGAAAAAGATGATGTAAAGGCTATTGGCGGCGGCTGTTTTGGTATCCATACTGAAAAAGAAATACAGCACCACCAGATTGATCGGCCCGCCGCCGATCCCCAAAAAGCTGGACATACAGCCCAGTGCCAGGCCGATTGCGGCGCACGCCCCCTTATTTCGGATCTGGTGGGTAGAAATACGGGATTTGTTCAGCGTGTAGAGCAGCGTTCCCAGTGTAACGACAGCCAGACAGGCGGACTGGACCGCCCCCACCCGCTCAGGTGTATCCGACAGCTCCCGCGCCAGCGCGAACAGCTGATTGCCCAGCAAGCCGCCCGCCGCCGCTCCCACCGCCAGCGGTGTTCCCACGTCCAGGGAGACGCTTTTCTCCCCTGCCAGGAGCGACTTGCCCACCGAGTAACAGCTCATGGTTAATACAGTGCAGCCGGACAAAAAACTGATGGCGGATACCGTCTCCAGGTGGAACAGGTCCAACACAGGCTTGATGATGACGCCGCCGCCAATGCCGCAGATGGCGCCCACAGCGCTGGCCCCCAGAGCGACGAGAAAAAATATCAGCATGAGCTCACCTCGTTCTTAACATGCTTTGCGCCTGCCGCAGGCGGGGGAGGGCGTAGGCAAAAAAACCGGCGTAGGCCCGGCAGTAGTAATTGCGTCCCAGCCCGTCCTCTTCCACCGCCCGATCCCGACGGCACCCGTTGCGGCACAAGGGATACCACTGACAGGTCTTACACTCCTCCGGGACCCGCCGGGACGCCTCCACAAAGCCAATCTCCTCCCGGACCCGGTCCAGCTCCTCCCAGGAATCCTGTTGGATATTCCCCAGGCGGTATCCATCCAGGCCGTAGAAGTCACAAGGGTAGACGCTTCCGTCCGCCTCCACCAGATACTGTAAACCGCAGCACCCCAGCATAGAGCACTGCTCCGGAGCGTGTCCGTTCAGCATCCACACCAGATTGTCAAAATACCGGATCGACCAGTATCGGCCCTGCTCCAGCTCTCGATACCACAGGTCGAACAAGGTTTTCAAAAAGCGCTCATACTGATCCGGAGACAGGGAGTAGCCCTGTCCCCCCCGCTCCTCCTCCAGGGGGTCCAGGCAGGGAATATACTGCTGAAACCGGAAGCCCTCCTTGCACAGGGCGGAAAAGACGCTCTGGATATGCCTGGCCAGATGGCCCGTCACTACCGTGAGGACGTTGTAGTCCACTCCGGCCTCCTCCAGCAGGCGGGCTGCCTTCATCACCCGGTGGTAGGTGCCCTTTCCCTCCCCGTCCCGGCGGAACCGGTCGTGACACTCCCGGTTCCCGTCCAGAGACAGACCCACCAGGAAGCGGTTTTCTTGAAAAAAGCGGCACCAGTCCCTGTCCAGCAGCATCCCGTTTGTCTGAATGGCGTACTGGACCGCCAGGGCTTTTGGGACCGTCTCCTTCACACAGGAGACAAAATCCCGGTAGAAGTCCAGCCCCGCCAGGGTGGGTTCGCCGCCCTGAAACAGGAACGTAATGGAGCCCTCCGCCGCCCCCGCCGCCTTCTCAATCAGGGTATGGCTCACCGCTTGGGGCATCAAACCATAATTGGGCACAGTGCGGATACTGGCCTCGTCGGCGTAGAAGCAGTAGGCGCAGCGCAGGTTGCAGGCGCTGGAGGCCGGCTTGATCAGGATGCTCAGGGGCGGCATGGCAGCTCCTCCTTTTTTGACGCGGGCCGCCCATCAGGGCGGCCCGCACTGTTTATCTTATGGCAGGGCCGACGGACCGGCCCACATAGATCTCCGGGGACAGGACACAGGTATAGCCCAGATCGTCGCAGTCCCGGTTCCGAATCATCTGCGTCAGCCTGGAGGCCACCTCCTGCCCGATCCGGTAGCCCTGGTGAACGGAGCAGGTGACCCCCTCCGCCTCCCAGTCGTCGCTGGAGTAGTCAAAGCACACCAGGGAGCAGTCCTCCGGCACCCGCTTTCCCTGCTTCTCCAGCACCTGCCGCACCAGACGGTAGATCATGTAGTTGCAGCAGACCACCGCCGTATAGTGGGTCAGCCGCTTTAAAAAGCGGTCGATGGAGCGGGCAAAGCTGGGGTCGTGGGCCTCGTCGGAGACGCACCACTTGATGTAGTCGTCCTGATACGCCACTCCGTTTTCCCGGAGGGCGGCGGCCATCCCCTGGAACTTTTCGATGCTCTGGTAGTTGTCAGAGACAAACACCCCGGCAATATTCCGGTGGCCCTCCCGGATGAGCAGGCCGATGAGCTCCTGGGCGCACCGCAGGTCGTTGACCACCACCCGGGGGCACTTCAGGTTTTTATAGTAGTTGTTGTAGAAGATGACGGGAATCCGTTTCTGGTAAATTTTCTGGTAGCAGTCCAGGTTGGGGTTGAGCAGGCTGGCCTTCACGCCGTCTACGATGAAGCCCTGAAAGCCCTGGTTGATGACGGTCTGGAGGCAGTGCCGCTCGTTGGCGAACTTGTTGTCCGTCAGAAAGGTGCGCAGGTCCACCCGGTCGGGAGACAGGACGCTGCGGATGCCCTCCATCAGGCTGGAGTTGGCGTTGCTGTCCTGACCCTGGAGGATCAGTCCGATTTTCAGCTTTCCGGTGCTTCCGCCCAGCTCCCAGGACAGGGCTTCCTCCTTGTCGATGTAGGTGCCGCTGCCCTTCACCCGGATGAGCAGCCCCTCCTCGGTCAGCCGCTCCAGCGCCCGGCGCACCGTCTCCCGGCTGACGGACAGCTTCCGGCTCAGGGTGTTTTCGGAGGGAATCTTTGTGTTGCTGGAAAACTTATTCTCCTCAATATAGGCCCGCACCCAGAGATAGACCATCTCTGACTTCCTGTCCAGCACCTTCATGACGCCCACCTCGCCCAGCCGCGCAGTTTCTCAGTCGGTAATCTCGGGCCGTTTCCCCTCCGCCTTTTCGATCCAGTCCAGCAGGCGCAGCCGCAGCGCTTCCTTCACCTGGGCGTAGGCGGGATCGGCCACCACATTGTTCAGCTGGTGGGGGTCCTTCTCCATGTCGTAGAGGAAGTCGTCGGCGTACACGTCCGCCGCCGCCGCCTCGCCGCCGTTGACGCCGGGGGCGTAGACAGAGTAGGTATACCGGGCTGTGCGGATGCACCGGCCCACCCGGCTCTCGGAAATCTGCGCGAAAATTTCGTTGGGTCTATTATCGTCCTTTTTCTCTACCACGTCAAGGAGGTTTTCCCCGATCATGGCCTCTCCCACATCTACGCCGGCCAGGGACAGGATGGTCTTGGGCAGACTGGCGGTGCTCACCAGCTCCTCCACGGCAATTCCACCCTTGAAGGGCCCGCCGGCGATGACCAGGGGCACGTGGAGGGCCGCGTCGTGACAGGAGCGCTTATAGTCGTCGTAGCCGTTGAGGTGGGCGTCCCGGTTGCGGGTGAGGAAGTGGGAGCCGTGGTCGGAGGCAAAGATGATCACCGTATTCTCATACAGCCCCTTCTCCTTCAGCTTGGCCACCAGCCTGCCCAGATTCTCATCCAGGCTGGCGCACTGGCCCAGGTAGTCGGGGTACTCCTCCGCCGCATTGCCTCCCAGCGCCTTCAAATCCTCGGGCAGAATGAAGTTCTTGAACCGCTCCCTGGACCCCTCCGGTCCCTCGTAGTGCTTCCGGTCGTTCTGGTGGTGGGGCTCGATTTGTGAGACGGTCATAAAGAAGGGCTTTTTCCCGTCGTACTGGTCGAAGAACTCCAGGGCCAGGTCGTTGATGCAGTCGGCCCGGTAGCCCTTGAAGTCGATGCGCCGGTCATTCTCGTCAAAGACGTAGCCGTCGTAGCCGTGGGAGGTAAACTCCAGCACGTCGGCGGCGCGCCAGAAGCCGGTGTATCCCCCCCGCAGCTCCCTAGGGATGGCGGTGACGGTGTGGTCAATCGTGGGGGGCTTCTCCAGCTCCCCGTCGCTGGCCAGATGCCACTTGCCGATATAGGCGGTCTCATAGCCCGCCTCCTCAATGTAGCTGCCCAGGGTTTTCACCCCGGAGGGCAGCATGATGTTGTTGCGGAAGCAGCCCGTCTCGGTGGGCCATTTACCCGTCTGGAAGAGGGCGCGGCAGGGGCCGCACACCGGCTGGGGGGAGAAAGCGTTGTCAAACTTGACTCCCTCCCGGGCCAGCTGGTCCAGGTTGGGCGTGATGTCCAGGGGCTGGCCGAAGCAGCCGCAGGTGTCCCAGCGCTGCTGGTCGGTAAAGTAGAAAATAATATTATTTGGCATTTGTCAGTCCTCCTTCTGCTGGCTGGCTTTTCGCTCCTTCATCTTTCCACGGACAATGGCGCCCACCGCTCCCACAATGAGAACCAGGAAGATGATGCAGTATACGCTGCTGAAAAAGATGCTGGGACTGCCGTTGGAGATGAGCAGGGCCCGGCGGAAGTTGGTCTCGGTCATGCTGCCCAGCACCAGGCCCAGCAGAATGGGTACCGGGGGCAGCTCCAGCTTGCGCAGAACCCAGGACAGAATCCCGAAAATCAGGGCCACACCCACATCAAAGTAGTTTCCATTGACGGAATAGGCCCCCGCAAAGCAGAAGATGACGATGATGGGGGTAAGAATCTCCTGGGGGATGGACACCACCTTGGCAAAAATAGTGGTGAGGAATTTCCCCTGAAGGAACATGAACACATTTACTAGGATCAGGCCCAGCATGATAGCGTACATAATGTCTCCCTGGGTGGTGAACAGGCTGAGACCGGGATTCAGGCCATTGATCATCAGGGCGGAGAGCATGATGGCCACTGTGCCGTCGCCGGGGATGCCCAGGGTGAGCAGAGGGATCAAAGTTGCGCCGGTGACGGCGTTGTTGGCCGATTCGGCGGCGGCGATGCCCTCCACCGAACCGTGGCCGAACTCCTCCGGGTGTTTGGACATGTTCTTGGCAGTGTTGTAGCTGAACCAGGAGGCCTCCGAGGCCCCGGTGCCGGGAATAATGCCCACCATTACCCCGATGAGGGAGGAGATCAGCACCGGCCGGGTCATGCGCTTATACTCCGCCTTGGTGATGACCCCGTCGTCCTTGATTTGGGTAGTATCCAGGTTGAGCCGGTCCAGCCGCCGCTCCGCCTTGGCCATAATCTCCACCAGGGCGAACAAGCCGATGAGGCAGACGGCCAGGTCCAGCCCCAGATAGAGCCGGGGGATGCCGAAGGTAAAGCGGTCGTAGCTGGTCATGGGGTCGGAGCCTACACAGGAGATGAGCAGGCCCAGGCAGGCGGAAATCAGGCCCTTGATCATGCTCTTGCCCGACACGCCGGCGATGATGGTCAGGCCGAAGACGCAGACCATAAAATATTCTGCGGTGCCCAGCTGGGCGGCAATCCTGGCCACCTGGGGCCCCAGGAAGAGGAGCATCAGGGCGGAGAATACCCCGCCGAAGGTGGAGGCATACAGGGCGATTTTCAGCGCCGCCTTGGTCCGGCCCTGCTCCGACAGGGGGTGCCCGTCCAGCATGGTGGCCGCCGCGTGGGGCGTGCCGGGGGTGTTGATGAGGATGG
The DNA here is from genome assembly GCA_949840775.1 of uncultured bacterium. Classification (GTDB taxonomy): domain Bacteria; phylum Bacillota; class Clostridia; order Oscillospirales; family Oscillospiraceae; genus Lawsonibacter. The sequence goes on from CATKXO010000006.1 coordinate 24,646, forward strand.
CGGACACGCTGCCGCCGTAGCCGCCGGCGCAGTAGATGCCCAGCAGGAACATCATGCCGGGGATGGCGGTCATGGAGTAGGTGACGGGCAGGAAGAGGATGACACACAAAATGACGCTCAGGCCAGGGATAGCCGCAAAGACCGAGCCGATGAACACACCAATATTGATCCACAGGATATTCTGTAGCGTGAACAGCAGGCCGGTGGCCGGAATGATATGTTGTAACATAAGCCGCCCCCTCCTTAAAAGTCCACGCCCAGGGCGAAGCGGAAGGCGGCCCAAATGGCCACCGCTATCACCAGGGTAATGACATAATAGGACTTCTTCCGGCACCGGAAATAGAGCAGGAAGCCAAGACAGCAGAAAATTGCTCCCACTACAAACAGTCCGGTGAGCTTGCTGAGCAGATAGGTAACCACCAGGATGCCCAGAATAATCAGGGCCTTGATCTCTACCTGAATGTTGATGACCTTCCAGTTCAGGGGCTGTTTGGTCGCCAGCTTATACAGCTCCTTGCCGATGAGCATGGCGCAGCACAGCAGCAGCACCACCGTCAGCATGGTGGGGAAGGCCCGGCCGTTCACCACATCTTTTTCGGAAATTGCCACCTGATCCGGCATGACAAGCAAAACGCCGAGGCCCAGAAGGAAAAATAGGATGCCGGTGACCAGGTCTATGGGAATGCGAATCTCTTTCTCATGCAGCTTGCGGCCCCAGGCGTCCATACGGCCGTTAAACTGCTCCACCCATTTACTCATGGGGGACCTCCTTTCCAGATTTCAAAATGAAACAGGGGATGGGCGGGGTCTTATCCCGATCCCATCCCCTGCATGTTATACGCAGTGCTCAGGTCAGCCGGCAACGATATCCTTGTACTCGTTGACGATGCTCTTCACGTTGTCAATGTGAGCTTCCACGTCTTCCACAGACATGGTGTCCACCTCCAGCAGCATAGTGTCATGCAGCCAGTCGGCCACCTCCTGGTCGGCCAGAATCTTGCCGTAGAGTTCCTTCAGCTCCTTCACCTTGGCCTCGTCGGTGCCGGCCCGGGCCATGACGAAACAGCGGTTGCGGAAGTAGGGGTAGCCATGCTGGCCCACACCCTCCACGCCCTCAAAGGGGCCGTTGGCGATGTCGTTCTCGTCAAAGGCGCACACCACGGTCACGCCCTTCTGCTGGTAGGTCTCCAGAATCTGGGACTGGTGGGAGACGGCGAACTGAGTCTCGCCCCGGGCCACGGCCTGGGCGGCCTCAGCAGCGGACTGGTAAGGAGTGAGCTTCAGTTTGTCGCCCGCGCCCATGGCGCCGAAGAGGGAGGCGGCCAGGAAGGCCTCGGAGCCGGTGGCGCCGTTGACGGCCACGCTGATCTCATTGCCCTGGCCCACATAGGACTCCAGGTCAGCGATGCTGTTGATGTTCAGCTCGGCGTCGGCGGAGAGGACAAAGATGGAGGAATACAGATTCTCCACAAAGACAAAGTCCTCATAGCCGAACTGCATCTTGTCCGGGTCCAGGATGGAGGTGATGGACAGCAGGCCCTCGCCCACAAACACCAGCTCGGTATCGTTGGCCTTGGTATCGGCTACCCAGGTATTCACGGTAGCGGCGTCGCCCTTGATTGCCTCGGCCACCAGGGTGATGGTGTCGGAATAGCTGGTGGACTTGGTGGCGGCCTGCTGGCTCACCATGGCGGCTACGCCGGAGGGGGCCCAGGGACAGGTGACCTTCCAGGTGGCGTTTTTCTTGCCGCCGCAGGAGGCGAGCAGCCCTATGCACATGGCTCCAACAAGGGCAAGGCTGAGAATCTTCTTTTTCATGATCATTCTCCTTTTCCATTTTGTATCAAATGCGGGTCATGTCGCTTTATCCCGCATCTGTGGTATCCTCAATCTAGCACAACCAACAGCCCGATTCAACATCTTTCCTTCAAATATGTATAAAGTTGTATGCTCTTTGTTCGAATTACAAAAACCTGTCTGGAAACCTCGCGTTTTTCATGTGTTTTAAACAAATGATTGGGCAGGAAGTGTGGGATGCTTATCCGTAGAACGAACTGTGCCAACCGGATGTGAAAACAGTAGCAGTATGCTGGGTCACTAAAACGCGCAGATACGAGCGCGCTTTGTTGTGAGGAGTGTATCTGCGGTTGAAATAGAGCCAAGGTCTCACGACCTTGGCTCTATCATTGTCTTACCTCTCTTCACAGTCAAAAACCAGATCATACTTTTCCACGTCGATCACTGCGGAGCCGCCCGCCTCGAAGGTGATGGCGTCGGCGGACTGCCGGGTGTAGATCACTGCACTGGCCGCCTGTTCGCCGTCATTGACGAAGACCTCCACGCTGAACCGGTCCAGAATAATCCTCAGCTTAATCTCCCCACCCCGGGGCCGCACCAGGAAGGAGCGGGTGTGGACGATGTCATGGGGCAGGCCGCTGCGGATGCGGTCCAGCTTGAGGGTGCCCTGGTCGGGGCGGTAACGGATGATGGTCTCGTGCTCCCCGTCCTTGGCCACCCGGATACGGAACCAGCGGTAGAGGTCGGGCCCGGTGGGACGGACGGTAACGGTCATGTCCAGCACCCGGCCCCGGACGCCGGGCAGGTTGATCTCCCCGCAGACGGGGATATTTTGATGGACCACCCGAGCTCCCCTGTAGTGCTCCAGCTCCCGGACCGGGTTTTGAATCAGCCGCCCGTTTTTCACCGTCAGCTCCCGGGGCAGGGTCATCTGGCCAAACCACCGGCAGTTGCAGGGTTTGGCCTTGGCGGTGTCCCAGTTCTGCATCCAGGCGATCATAATCCGCCGCCCGTCGGGGGATTCCAGCGTCTGGGGGGCGTAGAAGTCCAGCCCGTAGTCGATGGCCTGGGCTCTCTGCCGGGTGAAGCCCCTGTCCGGGCCGTACTCCCCGATGAGGCAGAGGGTGCCGTTGCCGGCGTGGAACTCCAGGCCCACCGGGGACATCTCCTGGGGGCTGGTGATGAGCACCTGCCTGCCGTCCAGGGGGAAGAAGTCGGGACACTCCCACATCTTGCCGTACTGATTGCAGCACCGGTCCAGGGTGCGGACAAATTCCCATTTCAGGCCGTCGGTGCTCCGGTACATCAGGATTGCCCCGCTGCCGTCGGCGGTGCGGTTGCCCACCACGGCGTAAAAGGTTCCGTCCGGGTCCCGCCACACCTTGGGGTCCCGGAAGTCGATGGTACTGCCTCCCTGGGGCAGGTCCTTGCCGTCCAGAATGGGGTTATCCCCCCATTTTTCGTAGTTCACCCCGTCCCCGACGGCCACGCACTGGGTCTGGATGTCCTGGAGATAGCCGTCGGCGTTGTGGCCCCGCCGCACGCCGGTGTACAGGAGAAGCTGCCGCCCGTCGGGCAGCTCCACCGCCCCGCCGGAGAAGCAGCCCGCGCTGTCGTAGTCCTGATCCGGAGCCAGGGCGGCGGGCAGCCGCTCCCAGTGGAGGAAGTCCCGGGTTTTCAGGTGCCCCCAGTGCATGGGGCCCCACTCGTTGGAGTAGGGGTGGTACTGGTAGAACAGGTGGCACTCCCCCCGGTAGAAGGAGAAGCCGTTGGGGTCGTTCATCCAGCCGATGGTGGGGGTGGCGTGGAAGGCGGGGCGCTCGCTGTCCGGGATGTGGGGGCCGTACTGGGCCTCGAACTCCCGGGCTTTTTGCAATGTTTCACTGGTCATGGGGGCACCTCCGAAATTGTGTTGTAGGGGCCGCCGCCCTCGGCGGCCCGCATATTGCGCACGCATATTTTATAGACGGGCCGCCCAGGGGGGCGGCCCCTACATTTTTGGTTACTCCGCCGCGGAGTAGCGGTCGTAGGCGTCCTGGTAGACCTGAATCAGGTCGTCCATGCCGCACTTCTTGGACAGGTAGGTCTTATACTCCTCCCACTCCTGGTCGGTGGGTCCGCCGTCCCGGAGCCAGAGGCCCTCCCGCTCCTTCACGGCCGTCTCGAAATCGGTCTTGTGCCAGTCGATGGTCTCCATCTCCATGCCGGTGAAGACGCAGTCCACGGGGTAGAAGGTGGTGTCCTTCACATAGGGCATCCAGAACTGATCCAGGTCGGTGAGCCGCTCGATGGCCCGGTCCTCCATGTAGAACACGTCACTGTAGTACTCGGCCAGAATCAGCTTGGGGCCGTAGACCTCGTAGAGGTTGCGCACCTCGCCGGCGCTGCGGTTGTACTGGGAACGGGCCTCGTCCTCGGTGATGGCCAGCCACATGCCCTTGTCGTCCTGGCCGGTGAAGAACACGCCGATGGGGCCGTATTGCAGCTGTATGACGGTCTCGCCGTCGTACCACTGGTCAAAGAATTTCAGCAGGTTGATGGGGCTCTTGCACTTGTTGGTGATGCACAGGTCGCCGGACTTGATGGGGGAGCCGGGGCGGATGGTGACGCCGCAGACGCCCTCATACTCCGTCCCCTTGGGCCCGGTGAGGGGCGGCAGGAAGACGTAGTCCTTGGCGTAGTCCCCCATCAGCTCCTCGATGTACCACCACACGGACACCCCCACATAGCCCTGCTGGCACTTGGCGATGAGCTGGCTGTCGCTCTGGGAGAACATCTCCACGTCCATCAAGCCCTCCGCGTACCAGTCATGGAAGTAGGTCAGGCAGTCCCGGTAGGCGTCGCTGGCGCAGACAAATTCCACCTTGCCGTCGCTTCTCAGATGGATGTCGTTGATGACATCGTTGGGCCAGTTGGTGAAGCCGAAGCCGGAGTAGAAGATATTCTGACCCCAGCACCACTCGTCAAAGCCGGTGGTCATAGGAATGGTGGAGCCGGGGGCGTTGCCGTAATATTTGGCGGACATGTCGTTGTCCTGGAAGGCCTTGAGCACGTCGTGGAGCTCGTCCAGAGAGGTGGGCACCTCCAGCCCCAGGTCGTCCAGCCAGGCCTTGTTAATCATGCTGTACTGGGGGACGGAGAAGATGGAGAACGCCTCGTCCATAGGGGCGCCGATGCCGGCGGTGGTCATCTGCTCCCCCGAGGGCAGGCCGTAGATCTTGCCGTCCTCCTGGGTGATGGCCGCCCGGATCTCCGGGTGCTCCTCCAGGATGGCGCACAGGTTGGGCATGATGTCCGGGGTGAGGTAGGGGGTCATGTCCAAAAAGGTGCCGTCGTCCCCGTACCGGGCCAGGTCGTAGTTGGAGAAGCCCACCCCCATAAAGGCGTCGGGGTACTGGCCGCCGGTGATGCGGATGTTCACCTGCTCGGCCAGGGAGTCGGACATGGTCTCCCAGTTGATTTTGACGCCGGCGCTGGCCTGGAGGGCGTCCAGCACCTCGTGACCGTCATAGCCTCTGGACAGGGCGGACATGCCGCCCATGATATCGAACTCGGTCTGTTCCGTGTTGGGGTTGACCGTACCGTCGTTCACGTTGACCACCAGTCCCCCGCCGCAGCCGGACAGGAGGGACAGGGACAGGGCCGCAGACAGCGCGGCGGCAAACAGCTTCTTTTTCATCGAACTTCCTCCTCTCTCAGCCCTTGACGGCCCCGGCCATAAAGCCCTTCTCGAAGTGCTTCTGGACGAAGGGGTAGATGACCAGCATGGGCACCGCCGCCACAATCATGGAGCAGAACTTCAGCAGCTCGGTGAGCTTGTTCAGCTCGGCGTAGCCGCCGGAGATGGTGGCCGCCTGAGAGGCGGAGGCGGAGCTCTTAATCAGGATGTTCCGCATGACCAGGGGCAGGGGGGTGCCCTTGCCGCCCAGATAGATCAGGGCGGTGAACCAATCGTTCCAGTAGGCCACCATGGAGAACACCACCATCACCGCCATGATGGGCATGGACAGGGGAATCACCACGGAGAAGAAGGTGCGCAGCTTGGAGCAGCCGTCAATCTCACTGGCCTCGATGAGGTCGTGGGGGATGGAGTTCTGGAAATAGTTACGGACGATAATCATATTGCCCACCGCCACCCCGCCGGGGAGGAACAGGGACCACATGCTGCCCGTCAGGCCGGTGGATTTCACCACCAGGTAGGTGGGGACCAGTCCGCCGCCGAAGTACATGGTAATCAGGAAGAAGATACTCAGCGCCTTGCGCCCCGGCAGGTCCTTCTGGGCCAGGGGATAGGCGGTGATGTACAGCATGACCACCGAGAAGATGGTGCCGATAACGGTATATTTCACCGAGTTGAGGAAGCCGGAGACGATGTTCTTCTCCGCGAACACCGCCTTGTAGCCGTCCAGGGTGAAGCCGCTGGGCAGCAGGAAGGTTTTTCCCGCATATACCTCATAGGGGTCGGAGAAGGAGGCCACCAGCACATAGTACAGCGGGTAGGCCACGATCACAAGGACCACCGCGCAGATAGCCACCAGAATGATGTCGCTGGTCCGCTCGGACATGCCGGTGGACAGAGATTTTTCCTTTGTCATAATTTCCGCCCCCTTTACACAAATTCCACGTCCGAGGCTCTGGACGCGATCTTGTTGACGACGAGCAGCAGAATAATGTTCACCGCCGTGTTGAACAGGCCCACCGCCGTGGAGTAGCTGTACTTGGCGCTCTCAATGCCCTGCTGGTACACATAGACGGCGATCACATCGCTGGTGGCCTTGTTCAGGTCGGTCTGGAGCAGCCAGACCTTCTCAAACCCCACGTTCATCAGGCCACCGGCGGCCATAATCAGGTTCAGGATGGCCATGGGCAGCAGCTCGGGGATGTCGATGCTGCGGATTCGCTGAAACACCGACGCGCCGTCGATCTTGGCCGCCTCATAGAGGCCGGGGTCCACGTTGGCCAGGGTGGCCAGGTAGATGATACAGCCCCAGCCGGCGTCCTGCCAGATGCCTGAGGCGATGTAGATGGTGCGGAAGGCGGAGGACTGGGTCAAAAAGTCGATTTGGGTGCCCAGAATCAGGTTGAGCAGTCCCCCCGAGGGGCTGAGGAAGATGCGGATCATACCGCAGATGACCATAACGGAGATGAAGTGGGGGGCGTAGAGCACCGTCTGCACCACCCGTTTGAATTTGTGAAACCGGAGCTGGTTGATAATCAGGGACAGGATGATGGGGATGGGGAAGCTCCACAGCAGGCTGTACAGGCTGATGAGCACCGTGTTCTTAATCATCCGCCAGCAGGTGGGGGAGCTGAAAAAGCGCTGGAACCAGTACCAGCCCACCCACTCGCTGCCCAGATAGCCCCGGCTGGCCTTGAAGTCCCGGAAGGCGATCTGGATGCCGTACATGGGGATGTACTTGTAAATAACTGTGAGCACCACGGGGATCAGCAGCAGCGCGTACAGCTGCCAGTTGTCCATGATCCTCTGACCCAGGCTCTTGCCCGGCCGGGCAAGGGCGGCGGAACCCGCCGCCGAGATGCGTACGCCAGTTTTCATATGCGTCACTCCCTATTTCTTTCCTTGTTGCAGTTTTCGATATGAAACGTTACATATTCGTTGCGTTTATGATAGTCCCACATATTATCCCTTGTCAACCACTTTTTTTCACTTCAAAAAAGATTCTTCCCTTTTTCACAAAACCGGGCGTTTGATTTTGTGCAGTTGGACGATTTACTGGAAATTTCCTCAAAGTACTTGCAAAATAACGTTTCACGTCTATAATGAAATCATCGGTGAAACATTTCACGATTTGAGAGGTGAACTCCATGAAACAGCGCGACAGCGCCCCCACCATGAAGGACGTGGCCCGGGAGGCCGGGGTGGCTCTGGGCACCGTGTCTAAGGTGTTCAACGACATCCCCGTGGGGGAGGATTACCGGAAGCGGGTGGAGGAGGCCGCCCGGCGGCTGGGCTATCAGGTGAACAGCTACGCCCGGGGGCTGAAAACCAACCGGACCTGCTCGGTGGCCCTGATTCTGCCCGACATCACCCACCCCTTCTTCTCCGCCCTGGCTCAGGGGGTGTGCTCCGCCCTGGCCGCCCGGGGCTACCGGACCATCCTGTCCATCACCGCCTACGACCCCGAGGCCGAGCAAAAATGTATCCAGATGGTCCGGCAGAACAAGGTGGACGGCATCATCGGCCTGACCTACAACCCGGAGCTGGACATCGACCCCCGGCTGCCCTATGTGAGCATCGACCGCTATTTCAGCCCCAGCGTCCCCTGCGTGGCCTCGGACAACTTCGGTGGGGGCCAGCTGGCGGCGGAGAAGCTGCTGGAGCTGGGGTGTACGCGGCCCCTGTTCCTGCGCATCGGCTCCAGGGTCCCCGGCGAGTCGGACAAGCGGGGAGACGGCTTTGAATCGGTGTTCCGTCAGCGGGGGATGGTGTGCGCCGCCTTGCGGCTCAACGACGAGGACGGGCTGGAGCCCATCCGGGACTTTCTGGCCGGGCACATGGGCGGGGGGCGGCTGGATTTCGACGGCATCTTCTGCGTCAACGACGCCCTGGCGGTCCGCGTCCGGAACTTTTTGACGGCGCTGGGCCTGCGGGTGCCGGAGGACGTGCAGCTCATCGGCTTTGACGGCCTGCGCCACTTTGCCACCGGGGACTTTTACTGCTCCACCATCGTCCAGCCCGTGGGCCGGCTGGCGGAGACCGGCGTGGACATGCTCCTCCGGGAGGACCGGAGCAACCTGCCCAGCCTGGTCTGCCTGCCCGTTACCTACGCCCCCGGCGGCACCACAAAGGAGTAAAACCCCCTCCGTCACGGCCTGCGGCCGCGCCACCTCCCTCTGACGGGGGGAGGCAAAAAGGAAAGGATTTATAATGGCAAGCGAGTATTTGAAGTGGAAATACCGGAACGTCCGGCCCGACCGGCCGGTGGAGCGGACAAAAAAGCAGCGCCGCCAAACCTGGTGGCACTACCACAAGTGGCATGTGATTCTCGGCGTGGCGGCGTTGTGTATGATCGGTAATCTGGTCTGGCACGCCGTCACTCAGGTCCGCCCCGACTACCAGATTGCCTATGTGGCCTCCGCTCCCCTGTCAGAGGAGGAGGCCGCCGCCTGGGAAAGCCGCCTGTCCGCCCTGGGGGCCGACTGCAACGGGGACGGCAAAATCCTGGTCCGGCTCAACCAGTATCTCTCGGTTCAGGAGGACGCCATGTATACCGCCGCCGGCAGCGTCAAGCTGATGGCCGACCTGGACTCCTGCGAGAGCTATTTCTTCCTGTTGGGGGACCCGGAGGGCTTTCAGGAGGGCTATGAGGTGCTCCGGGAGGACTGGTTCCCGGTGGAAAACGGGCTGTATCTGGCCCGGCGGACCTTCTGGGAGGACCGGACCCCAAAGCATATGGCGGACTGCGACGCGCTGTGGGCGCGGTTGTTAGAGGAGGCGGCGTAAATGAAAAAGCTGTTTGGTCTATGTCTGTGCATGGCGCTGTTTCTCAGCGGATGCGGCAAGGCCGCGCCGCCCAAGGCTGCGGACGGCTCGGCCTGGAGCGAGGACTGGGTCACGCTGGGAAGCGTCATGGGCGTGGACACTCCGGAGGGACTGACTGCCCGGGAAAACAGCGATGTCCTGTCTGCAAAGGGAATGTATTACGCCTCCTGGTCGGCCGGCGAGGCGGTCCCCTATGTCAACGAGGACGGGGAGGAGGCCCAGTTATACGACGCGCAGGTTTATCATCTTCTGGCGGCAGGATATGACTCCACCCAAAAAGCGGAAGAAACAGCGGCGGAGTGGTTGGATATGGCCTATGCGCAGTATGCGGTGGACGCGGAAGCCGTGGAGACCTGCAATGGCCAGGAATTGACCGTCATTACCTATACTTACATGTCAGAGAGCAACCCCTACAGCCGGGGCGCTTCCGCCTTCGGGACCTACGGGAACTACGCCCTCAGCGTGGAGCTGTCCTGCCGGGAGAGCTTCGACGGCGATGCCCTGGAGATTTTGGAAAACTTTTTGGAGCACTGTCACTACGCGGCATAAAGCAAGCAAATATGTGGGACCCGCCGCCCTCGGCGGGCCATTTTCAAGATGACCCGGCCAGGGGGCCGGGTCCCACAGAAGATGGGAGGAATAGATGTGGGACTGCTGTTTGCGGAGGACCCGCACTTTAACGAGAACGAGCGTCAAACCGGCTTTTACCGCTACCGGCAGCTCCTGTCCGCCCGGTTTGGCCGGTGGTGGAAGACCAATCTGTTCACCCTGGCGGGCTTTGCGCCCCTGGCGGCGGGGATATTTACCGCCGTGGCTTCCTCCAGCGTGCTGGTGCTGCTGCCCGTCTCCCTTCTGGGCGGAGCCATCGCCGGGCCTTTCCTGGCCGGGATGTACGACGCCGTCCTCCGGGGTCTGCGGGACGACCCCCGGCCCTGGTGGGACGGCTGCCGGCAATCCTGGAAGCAGAACTGGAAAGGCAGCCTGATCCCCGGCGCTCTGCTGGGCCTGGCCGCGGGAGTGTACACCTTTATGGCCATGCTGTTCTGGTGGGCGGAGCGGTCCCCTTCCCTTGGGACGGTGGCGCTGTACCTGTTTTCCCTGCTGGTGGTGCTGATGGTCAATACCCTCTACTGGCCCCAGCTGGTGCTGTTCCGGCAGAAGGCGTCCGTCCGTCTGCGCAACTGCCTGCTGTTCTGTGTAAAATACCTCTGGCGTGTGCTGGGCGTGGGGATGTTGCAGCTGGTTTACTTGGCAGTGTTCGTGCTGTTCGCCCCCTGGACGCTTCTCCTGCTGCCGGTCCTCGGGGTATGGTATATCCTGTTTCTCTCGCAGTTTTTCATCTATGAGCAGATGGAGGAAGCGTTCCAAATGGAGGAACAGTTCAAATCCGTTCAATAGCGGATAACTTTCAGGAGGTCACAGGCGGGATTGACAAAGCGATGATGCCGCTCAGGGTGTTCGGGGGCTGGAGGCGGCGGGACGGCCGGCGGTTTGCACTGCCATTTGTGAAAGTTCCACAATTATCTTGACATTTTTTGTGATCGGATTATAATATAGGAGTAGTTCCCCGGTTGTTTAAGATGTTCAAATTCAGAAAAGGAGTCCTAGCTATGAAAAAGATCCTTGCACTTGCACTGGCCATGTCCATGGCCTTGTCCCTGACTGCCTGCGGCGGCGGAAACAAAGCACCTGCCGCCTCCAGCAATCCCCCCGCCGCCAGCAGCGGCGCCCCCGCCCAGTCCGCCCCCGCAGGGGTGGAGGCCGACTACGACTACACCATCCGTATCTACTCCAACTCCAACTCCACCGAGCGCACCACCTGGCTCATCAACGAGGCCAAGGAGGCCGGCTTCAACATCTCCATCGACGACAACTCCGTCATTTCCGGCGACACCGCCGCCATCCAGGCCGCCAACGAGAACAAGGACGGCGACCTGATCTTCGGCCTGAACGAGACCCGCTGGAGCCAGCTGGTGGACGGCACCTATGAGAACCTGAAGATTATGGACTGGACCCCCTCCTGGTCCGGTGATGTGGGCGAGTACGTCTACCCCGGCAAGGCCTACGGCCTGGTCATCCAGAACGTGCTGATGCTCTACCGCAACGACGAGCTGGGCACCAACGGCGCCGAGCTCCACTTCGACCACTGGGCCGACATTGTGGATTGCGGCTACTCCTGGTACCGCCAGAACAAGGTGGGCGGCACCACCAACGCCAACATCAACTCCGCCATGCTCTACGCCTTTGTGGACCCCGCATCCCCCGCCGGCGGCATCTCCGTGGACGGCTGGAAGACCCTGTGGAAGTACTGCGCCGAGGGCAAGAGCGGCGGCGACGACTACAAGTACGGCTTTGACCCCCTGAACAAGGGCGACGTGCAGGTGTCCACCTTCTACTCCTCCTCCCTCTACGGCAAGATCGACGCCGCGGGCGAGAGCTCCGAGAAGCCCCTGAAGGGCACCATGGAGCCTGAGAACTGGGCCCTGGTGGACATCAAGGATGGCACCTACTACATCGCCGAGTACATCGGCATCCTGGACAAGGCCGGCCGTACCCCCGAGCAGACCGCCGCTGTGGAGGAGTTCGCCGAGTGGTTCGGTTCCGCCGAGATTCAGGCTGCCTGGGGCGAAGAGTGCGACTCCTACCCCTGCAACACCCAGGCCGCCACGATGCTCTACCCCGACGGCATCCCCCCCATCTATGAGCTGAAGAACTTTGCCCTGTCCAAGGTGGACGGCGACACCACCTACGCCGAGTATGTGGCCGCCCACTCCAGCGACTGGACCAACATCATGACCAATCTGGGCTTCTACTGGGCCGATACCAGCAGCCCCGCTCCCACCCCCGACTGGGACAATCTGGACTGGGCCACCCTGACCCAGACTGCCGGCTGATTTGAATTACTTATCCGTGGCGGGCCGGTCTTCCCGGCCCGCCACCGCCTTTTAAATCTAATAAAGAGAGGGAGCGCCGCTTATGATCCGCCTGAACGACATCGCCGTCAAATTTGGCGACTTCACCGCCCTGCACGACATCAACGTCCATGTGAAGGAGGGGGAGTTCTTCACCTTCCTGGGGCCCTCCGGCTGCGGCAAGACCACCACCCTGCGCACCATCACAGGCTTTATTGAGCCGGTATCCGGGAGCGTGGTGGTGAAAGACAAGGATATCACCCACGTCCCCATTGAGGAGCGCAACATCGGCATTGTTTTCCAGTCCTACGCCCTGTTCCCCACCATGACGGTGTATGACAATATCGCCTTCGGCCTGAAGCTGAAAAAGCTGAAAAAGGCGGAAGTCGCCCGGAAGGTAAACGACATCGCCAAAAAGGTGGACCTGAGCGAGGAGCAGCTGAAAAAAGCGGTGAGCCAGCTGTCCGGCGGCCAGCAGCAGCGGGTGGCCATTGCCCGGGCCTTGGTCACCGAGCCGGCCATCATCTGCATGGACGAACCTCTGTCCAATCTGGACGCCAAGCTCCGCGTCCAGCTGCGCAACGAGCTCAAGCAGATGCAGAAGGACTTTGGCATCACCACCATCTACGTCACCCACGACCAGGAGGAGGCTCTCACCCTCTCCGACCACATCGCCGTGTTCAACAAGGGGGTCATTGAGCAGATCGGCACCCCCAACGAGGTTTACAACCACTCGGCCACCGAGTTTGTGTGCAACTTCATCGGTGACATTAACCTCCTCCAGGCTGAGGCGGTGTCGGCCCTGAACAGGGCCGGCGGCCGGGTGGACCCGGCCGCCCACAACTACATTCGCCTGGAGCGCATCCACGTCAATGTGGACCCCAAGCCGGGCAGCGTGGCCCTGGAGGGCGTTGTGGACAGCCGGGAGTACTACGGGCTGTACATCAAGTACTACATCCGCGCCGCCGGGCAGATCATCAAGGTCATCGAGAAAAACGACGGCGTGAACATCTACGAGGTGGGCCAAGCCGTTCAGGTGGTCATGGACCCCAGGGACGTGATGGCCTACCCCGCAGAGTAAAGGGGGCGGGACTATGACCAAAAACCGCTCTGTCCAAATGGGACCGGCCCTGCTGGTCAAGCTCTTCGGCATCGCCTTCTTCGCCTACCTGTTTCTGGGCTTTATGCTGCTGCCCTGCCTAAACACCCTGGCCAGCATCTTCACCACCCAGAACGCCTCGGGGGAGACCGACCCCCTGGCCGTCATCCGCTTCTTCTTCGCCGGCAATATGGGCTCCTTCGTGTGGAACTCCCTGAAGCTGGCCGTCTGCCTGGTGATTACCGTCAATGTGGTGGGCGTGTCCATTGTGCTGCTCACCGAGTACTTCGACATCAAGGGGGCCAAAATCCTCCGCCTGGGCTATATGACCACCCTGATTTACTCCGGCGTGGCCCTGGTCACCGGCTACCTGTTCCTCTACGACAGCAACGGCATCATCACAACCCTGCTGGTGAACGCCTTTCCGGGGATGAATCCCAACTGGTTTTCCGGATTTAACGCGGTGCTGTTCACCATGACCTTCGCCTGCACCAGCAATCACGCCCTGTTTCTCCGCAACGCCATCCGGGGCATCGACTACAATACGGTGGAGGCTGCCCGGAACATGGGGGCCCGGCCCTTCAAGGTGCTGTGGAAGGTGGTCTTCCCCACTCTGGTACCCACCATGTTCTCCCTGACGGTGATGACCTTCATCACCGGCCTGTGCGCCATGTCCGCTCCCACTCTGCTGGGCTACGACTCCATCAACCCGGAGATCGTCCGTCTGGCCGGCTCCTCCACGGCGGACGAGGCCTTCCCCCAGGCCCGGGCGGCCCTGCTGTCCATCATCCTGGCCATGTTCACCATCGTCCTGCTGACGGTGCTGTCCTCCTACGAGCGGAAGGGGCACTATCTGTCCGTCTCCAAGACCAAGGCCAAGCTGCAAAAGCAGCGGATCGACAACCCGGTTTGGAACATCCTGGCCCACCTCTACGCCTACATCCTGTTCATTATCTACATGATCCCCGTGGTGATGATTATCATCTTCTCCTTCCAGACCTACGGGGCGATCCGGATGAAGAAACTGGACCTGACCAACTGGACCCTCATCAACTTCTTCGGCACCCAGGACTACCAGTATCTCACCAACCGGGGCACCTACAAGACCCGGAAGGGGTCCATCTCCGGCCTGTTCGCCAACGAGGCCACCCTGGGGGGCATCAAGCTCAGCTTTATCCTGTCCGCCATCGCTGCCGCCCTGGCCTGCGTCATTGTGGTGGTGGCCTGCAACTACATCTTTAAGAACCGGAAGAAGAAGTCGGGGACCGTTCTGGAGTACTGCCTGCTCTTCCCTTGGCTGCTGCCCACCATCCTCATCTGCTACTCCTACCGGGTGTACTTCAACAGCGAGGACGTGTGGTATGTGGGCGGGACCAACCTGTATTACGCCGGCCACGTGCGGCTGCTGATTATCCTGGCCTACACGGTGGTCAAGCTGCCCTTCTCCCTGCGGATGATTAAGGCGGCCTTCTATGCCATCGACGAGGAGCTGGAGGACGCCGCCCGGAACCTGGGCTCCAGTTCCCTGGCCACCTTCCTCAAGGTCAAGCTGCCCATCATCCTGCCCTCGGTGCTGGCAGTGTTCGCCCTGAACTTTAACGCCCTGTTCACCGAGTATGATATGTCCGCCACCTTTGCCAGCTCCTACGGCACCACCTACGCCATGGTCATCCAGTCCATGTGCCGGGAGGAGGGGCTGTACGGCTACAACGTCAACGCCTCGGGCCGGCGGTGCGCCTCCACGGTGTTCATCATGATCGTGTCGGGCATCATCCTCTACCTGGTCTACGGGGTGGGCGCCCGGGACCTGGGAGAGCGGCTGGAGATTCGCGACCGGCGGCGCAAACGGCTGGAGAAGCTGAAAAGCTTCGGCAAAAAATCCAAGGAGGTCAATGTATGATCCGAAACATCGTATTTGACATGGGAAATGTCCTGATCCACTGGAGGCCGGATCTTTTTCTGGAGCGGGCGGGAATACCGGAGGAGGACCGCACCCTGCTGATGAGAGAGCTGTTCGGCTCGGTGGAGTGGATTCAGATGGACCGGGGCGTCCTCCCCTTTGAGGATGGAATTTCCGCCGTCTGCCGCCGTCTGCCCGAGCGCCTCTGGGGCGGGGTCCGGGAACTGACGCTGAACTGGTGGAGAGACCATCTCCTCCCCGTAGAGGGCATGGCGGAGCTGATCCGGGAGCTGAAACAAAACGGATACGGCATCTACCTGCTGTCCAACGCAAAAACTGACCTGCCCGAGTACTTCGGCAATATCCCGGGCAGCGAGTGCTTCGACGGGCGGATTGTCTCCGCCGACTGGAAACTGCTCAAGCCCCAGCCGGAGCTCTACCAGGTTCTGCTCCGGGAGTACGGCCTGAAAGCGGAGGAGTGTTTCTTCACGGACGACCTGAACATCAACATTGAGGCGGCCGTTTTGGTGGGAATGTCAGGCGCGATTTTCCGGGGCGCGGAGGATTTGCGCCGCGCCCTGACAGAGGCGGGCGTTTCCGTCCGGCTCCAGAGCGCTCAATAGACCGGAAAGGAGGACCGCCCATGCCCAATTCTACGAAAAAGGCCATCAAGGAGACCTTTCTCGCGCTGCTGGACGAGCGCCCCTTAAACCGGATTACGGTCAAGGACATTGTAGAGACCTGCAAGATCAACCGCAACTCCTTCTATTACCACTTTGAGGACCTGCCCGCCCTGCTGGAGGAGATTATCGCCGAGCGGGTGCAGGAGCTGATTCAGAGCCACCCCACGGTGGACTCCCTGGAGGACTGCTTCGACGCGGCGGTGGAGTTTGTGCGGGAAAACCGCCGGGCGGTGCTCCATGTCTACAGCTCCCTCAGCCGGGATGTCTTTGAGCGCTATCTGATGGAGGTCTGCCTCTATGTGGTCACCACCTATGTGGAGGCAGACTTCGCCGGCCGGCCGGTGGACCGGCAGGACAAGGAGATGATTATCCGCTACCACAA
Organism: uncultured bacterium; assembly: GCA_949840775.1. GTDB lineage: Bacteria > Bacillota > Clostridia > Oscillospirales > Oscillospiraceae > Lawsonibacter. The sequence continues at coordinate 40,923 of CATKXO010000006.1, forward strand.
GTGCGAGTGCTTCGGCAACATCATCGACTGGCTGAACAGCGGCATGGAATACGACATCTCCGCCTACTTCCACCGCATCTACCAGCTGAAACGGGGCTGGGAGGGGGAGGTCCTCCGCCGGGACAGCAGGTCATAAGGGATATGGAAACCCCCGCTCCTCACGGAGCGGGGGTTGTTGTCTGTCACAGGGCTTCTGCCCCGTGAGGGACCGGTTTTTCTTTGACCGGGGCGGCCTGCCTCCAGTGGAAGCTGGTTTTCTGAATCAGCGGCTCACATACGCACAGCACTGCCGGCATGAGGAAGATGCTCACCAGTGCGGAGATGAGGGCGCCCCGGGCCAGCATGGTACAGATGGAGCTGATGATTTCGATTTCGGAGATGAGTCCCACCCCCAGAGTTGCGCAGAACATGACCAGGGAGCTGGTGATGATAGAGCCGTCAGAGGCGGTGGCGGCAATCCGGATGGCCTCCTCCCGGTCCTTCCCGCTCTGGAGCTCCTCCCGGAAGCGGGTGGCCAGCAGGATGGCGTAGTCCACCGTGGCCCCCAGCTGGACGCAGCCGATGATGGTGGGGGAGACAAAGGGAATTACCGTTCCGGTGAAGTAGGGGATGCCCTGGTTGATGAAGATGGCCAGCTCAATAGCCGCTACCAGCACCACCGGCATAGACGCGGACCGGAACACCCAGGCCACGATGAGGAGGATGGCGGCGATGGAGATGTAGTTGGTCACCTGAAAGTCCACCGCCGAGGTGGAGATCAGGTCGTCGGTGAGGGCGGCCTCGCCGGTGATGAGGGCGGAGGGGTCGTAGGACTTGATGATGGCCCCGATCTCCTTCAGCTGCCGGGATACGTCGTCCGAGGCGGTGGCGTACTCCGAGTTGATCATCATCATCTGCCAGCCCCCCTGCTTCAGCATGTCCCGCACATCCGCCGGAATGAAGAAGTCGGGGATGCCCCCGCCCAGCATGGCGTGGTAGGACAGGACGGAGGTGACCCCCTCCACCTCTTTCAGCTCCGCCTCCATCTGATTCATGCCGGTGGCGGGCAGACCGTCGCTGAGGAGGACAAAGTGGGAGGTGGCCATGTCAAACTCGTCTTTCAGCTTGTTGTTGGCCACGATGGAGGCCATATCCTGAGGGAGGGCCTCATCCAGCTTGTAGTACACCTGGGCGTGGGATTGGGCGTAGAGGGCGGGGGGGAAGAGCAGCAGGAACAGTACGGCCAGCCACCGGCGGCGGCGGACCATCCAACTGTTGATCCGGGTGAAGTCGGGCAGAAAGCTGCGGTGCCTGTGCTTCTCAATCTGCTTGTCGAAGAGGAGCAGCAGGGCGGGCAGTACCAGGATGACGGTGGCCACCCCCAGCACCACCCCCTTGGCCATGACGATGCCGATGTCCCGGCCCAGGGTGAGGCGCATGAAGCACAGGGCGATGAAGCCGGCGATGGTGGTCAGGCTGGAGCCGGACAGGGAGGTGAAGGCGGCCACAATGGCCTGGGTCATGGCGTCCCGCTTGTCCTCGTAATGGGTTTTCTCCTCCTGATACCGGTGGTAGAGGAAGATGGAGTAGTCCATGGTGACTCCCAGCTGGAGGACGGCGGCAATGGCCTTGGTGATATAGGAGATCTGCCCCAGAAAGATGTTGGTGCCGAAGTTGTAGACGATGGCCATACCGATGCTGGCCAGGAAGACAAAGGGCAGCACCGTGGACTCCATGGTCAGAGACATGGCGATGAGGGACAGCACCACCGCCAGGGCCACATAGATGGGAAGCTCCTTGTCCACCAGGTCCTTGGTGTCTTTGATGACCACCGAGAAGCCGGCCAGAAAGCACTTCTCGTTGCAGATATCCCGGACGGCCTGGATGGCCTCCATGGTGTCCTCATCGGCCCCGGATTTGTCGTACTGGATAATCATCATGGTTGCTTTGCCGGCGTAGAACATCTCCCGCAGGTTGGCGGGGATGAAGTCCACGGGAATCTGGATGCCTACCACGTTGGACAGCCACACCGCATTGGACACATTGGGCACCTGCTTGATGGCGTAGATCAGATTGTTGGTGTAGGCGGCGGGCATATCCTCCACAATGAGCATACTGGTGGCTGCCATGTGGAAGGGCTCCTCCAGCAGCCGCTCCCCCTGGGAGGACTCCAGGTCCTGGGGCAGATAGGTCAGGATATCGTAGTTGACCCGTGTGCCGACATAGCCCAGGGCGGAGGGAATGAGCAGCAGCACCGCGATCAGGGCAACCAGCTTGGGCTTTCGGGTGAGCGTATGGGCAATTTTTTCCACCATAGGGTCCGCGCTCCTTTCAATGGAAGATACCGGTGATGGCCCTCCAGAAGTCCTGGAACATCTGGGCCACCCGCTGCCAGAAGGTGGTCTTTGCCGGAGCGGCGGCGGCCAGCTGCTCCGCAGTGGGCTCCTCCACCTTGATCTCCTGGGTGCGGATGAGAATCTGCACGCTGGAGGGGGAGGGGTTGCGGCTGTCGGTGAGGGAGACCGCCTTCGCCTCCGCGTCCATAAGCAGGATGTTGTTGATGTCACCGGTGTACTCGTGCCAGGTGTCCTCGATGATGTTGTTGATGGTCAGCTTGGCCTGCTTCACGTCGCCGGTGGCCTCCATGGCCCTGGCGGTCTGCCGCAGGGTAGCGGCCAGGCCCCGGAGGGACTGCCGGGTGCCGGCGTCCAGCTGATTGCCGGAGGTCTTCATCAGCGCCTCGCTGTCGGCCAGCAGGACCTCCAGGTCCCGCAGGGTGGCCACGGCGGCGGTGGACAGGCTGCCCACATTGGCCACCCCCTCCTGGAGGGTGGGCTCGTACTCGTCGAGGAGCCGGCGCAGGGCGTCCACATCGTTTAAAATACTTCCCAGCTTCTCCGAGGACTGCCGCAGGGCGGCGGACAGGTCTTCGGCGCTGTCGATCAGGTCCACCAGGTCGTCCACGTCGTCGCACAGGTCGGCCAGCTCGCCCACCACCCGGCCGGTGGGACGGGTGATCCGGTTGATGGTGCTGTTCAGCTCGCTCTGGATGGCGTTGATTCGGTCGTTGGCCGCGCTCATGGCCTGGTCCAGCCCGCCCACGATCAGGTCCACCGCCGCGCCGCCCACGGTGTTGTCCTCACCGGAGCCGCCGGCCGGGGTGTTGGGAGCGGGAGCTGTGTCCCCAGCCGGGCTGCCGGCCCCTGCCGGGACGGTATCGCTGCCGCTGGAGGTATCCCCAGACCCGCTGGGGGAGCTGGAGCTGTCCGAACTGCCTGAGCCGGTGGACCCGCTGGAGCTGTCCGGGCTGCTGGAGCCGGTGGACCCGGCGGAGCTATCCGAACTGCTGGAGCCGGTGGACCCGGCGGAGCTGTCCGAGCCACCCGAACTGCCGGAGTCTCCGGTACTTTCGCCGTCCAGATCACCGGATTCCTCCGGAATCATTTCCGCCGGGGCTTCCTCCTGGCTGCCGGCGGGCTCGGAGCCGGGGGCCTCCGGTGCCACGTCCTCTGCCGGGGCGGATGACCCGTCATCCTGAGTGTCGGCTTCCGGTGCGGACTCCAGGGCAGGCTCTTCCGCATGGCCGCTGGCGGCGGGGGCCGGCTTGACGATGGTCCACAGGTCATTCATCTGCTTGGCCTGCTCCGCCCGGTCCTTGTCGGACATGCCGGGGTTCTGCTGCTTCAGCAGCGTGTCGCAGAACTGCTGGAAACCCAGCTGATCCTTGGCCGCGAACATGGCGTCGGTCTGCTGCTTGGCCCCCTGGGCCAGCTGCCACTCTGAAAGCTTACCCATGGCCTCTGCCTGGTCCTGAGTCAGCCCGGCCAGGCTTTTCAGGCCGGCCACGATCTCCGGATCTTTTCCCTGGAGCTCCAGCATCTTGCCCATAAACTCGATCTGGTTGGTCTCCCCGTAGGCGCTGCCCACCTGCTTGGTTTTTTCCACGCTCTCCTTCAGCTTGGGCGTATTCCGGTCGCCGCTGGAGCTGCCGCCGATGTAGCTGTCCCCCAGTGCCCGCTGGAGGGAGCGCAGGCTGCTCTTCATGTCGGCTAGGCCCCGGACCACCTGCCGCACATCGCTGGAGCCGTCCTCCAGCCCTTTCAGGGCCTTCTCCAGGCTGTCCAGCTGGGTCTGGAGGGACACCGCCGTGTCCGTCATATTCCCCAGCACCGCCTTGGAGCTGGTGATGGTCTGGCTGAGGACCATTGCCCGCTGCTCCACCGGCTCCAGCAGGTCGGCAATGGAGGTCAGGTCGCCCCGCAGGACGCCGGCGTCGCTGTAGAGCTGACCCTTCCCCTTGGAGATGGTGCCCCGGGCGATGTCCAACTGGTCCAGCCCCTCGGCGGAGGCGTACAGGCCGTCCTGGACATTGTACATGGCGTCCAGCAGGGCGTCCAGGCTGCCGGAGAGGGCCTGGTAGTCCTCCTCCAGGTCGTCCTTCCGCTGGCTCAGCTTGGCAATCTCCTCCAGCTGGGCCAGGGTGGCGGGGACCATCAGAATGGTCAGCCCGCTAAAGGAGAAATCATTGCTGCCGACCCGGATGGTAAAGTGCTGCTCCTCCCCGGGCAGGCACATAAACAGTACGGTGCGCAGGTTGCCCACCAGCTGCACCTGGGCGCCCTGGGCCTCCAGAGACAGGATGTCGTCCTGATTGAACATGGCCATGGCCTCCAGGGTGTAGTTATACCGGGCGTAGCTGCTGGCCCGGGGGTTGGGGACGATATCCAGCAGAATCTCCACCACCCCCTGCTTCCCGGCCAGGTCCTCCGCCCTGGCGGGCACGCCGTTCAGGGTGTACCGCAGGGTGATGGTCCAGGGCAGGTCCTGGAAGGGCCGGGCGGTTTTGCCCTCGAAGTAGAAGTGCTCCGGCGTCTGGCCGAACTGGAACTGCGTCACCCCGGAGGCGGTGCTGACAGGGGTACTGTCAGTGAGATTTACCACCTGATCGTAGTCGCCGTAGTCGGTGAGGGAGGAGGCGCCGTTAAGGGCGTAGCTCTTTACGACGCTGCCCTCCTGTAAATTCCCGTAGTAGTCCAGCGTGGCGTAGTAGGCCTCGTCATAGGTGGGCGTCACGCCGCTGCCAATGGGCGCGGCGGAGGCCGGCACAGCGGCGGTTGCCCCCATGAGCACCGCCATCGACAGGGCGAGGATGCGCACAGATAATTTTTGTCGGGTCATAGCTCATTACCTCCACTTATAATCAACTGTTGTTATTTATCGGAAATCTGTTGACTTCTGAATTTAAGTCGATTATAATAAAGGCAGTTGATTTGGTCAATAGACAAATGCGGGCGAATGTCTAACTCGTCCCAAGGAGGTATCGCAATGCTGAAAAATCCGGAGGACCGCCGGGCGCGCCGGTCCCGCAAGCTGCTGAAAGAGAGTCTGCTGGAGCTGATGAAGGAAAAATCCTTCTCCGAAATCTCAGTCCGTGACATTGCCGACGCGGCGGACATGAACCGGGGGACCTTCTACCTCCACTACTCGGGCACCGCCGAGCTGCTGAAAAGCATCGAGGCGGACCTGTTGGAGGAGCTCCAGGCCCTCATCGACGCCCACATCCAGGAGACAGTGGCCGGCGGCACTGTCCGCCCGGTGCTGGAGCCCCTGCTGGACTTCGCCGTCAGCCACCGGGAGGTCTGTGCCGTCCTCTTTGCCAGCAGCGAGGCCAGCGGCTTTATCCAGTCCCTCCAGGAGCTGATCTGCCGCAGCGGCGCCTCGCTGGTGGATCGCTGGTACAGCCCCAAGGACAGCGGCCAGACGGTCTACTACCTGAGCTTTCTGACCTGGGGGGCGATCGGGCTTTTAAAGGAGTGGTTTACCCAGGACATGGCCATGCCCCGGGAGGAGCTGCTGGCCGCCGCCCAGCGCATGGCCGACGGCTCCGCTGCGGAGCTGTTTTCCCCGGCGGAACGGTGAGTAAAAAGGAAACGCCCCTGTTGGGACGTTTCCTTTTACTATAATATAAGGAGGAGCGCGGGGTTCCTTATGCCTCGATTGTCAGTCCCGGCCTCCCCTGACGTACCGCCTCCACCAGCAGCAGGGAGGGGGGATGGGTCGGGCTGTGGGAGACCAGCTTGAGGCGCTTGGGCTCCAGCCGGTGCCCCCGGAGGGCGCAGATCACATCCGCCAGCCGCTCCGGGCGGTGGCACAGGGCGAAGCGCCCCCCGTTTTTTACCAGCCGGGACGCGGCGGCGCACAGCTCCTCCAGCGTGCAGCACGCCTCGCTCCGAGCCGGTCCGCCGCTCGTCCCGGAGCCCACGGGGAAGTAGGGCGGATTGGACACCACCAGATCAAAGCCCCCGGCGGGGAGGGGGACGGCCCGCAAATCCCCGGCGGCAATCTCCCCCGCCAGGCCGTTGGCCGCCAGGTTTTCCCGGGCAATTTGGGCGGACAGGGGATCGATCTCCACCCCGGTAAGGGCCAGCCCATCCGCTCTCCGGGCCAGCAGCAAAAGCAGCGCCCCGCTGCCCGTCCCCAGGTCGCACACCCGCCAGCCCGGTTTGAGCGTGGCAAACTCCCCCAGGGCCAGGGCGTCGCCTCCCAGGGGGAACACGCCCTCCTCCCAGGACAGGGAGTAGGGCCCCAGTTGTTCGGTCTTTTTCATGGCGGTTACCTCTTAAAGAAATCGTTAAGAAAAGGATACCATAATTTCTGCGGTTGTGCTATAATGTCCCAAGAAAGAATTTCGTCCGGGAGGTGAAGCGCATGAGCGGCACGCTCTATCTGGTCCCAACCCCCATCGGCAACCTGGGGGACATCTCCCGGCGAATTGTGGAGACCCTGGAGCAGGCGGACTTTATCGCCGCCGAGGACACACGGGTGACGGTGAAGCTGCTCAACCATCTGGGGCTCAAAAAGCCCATGGTCACCTACCACCGCCACAATACCGGCTGGGGGGGACAGGCGGTTCTGGACCGCCTCCAGGCCGGGGAGAACTGCGCCCTTGTCACCGACGCGGGTACGCCGGCCATCTCCGACCCCGGTGAGGAGTTGGTGGCCCGGTGCGCCGCCGTAGGCGTCCCGGTTTGCGCCATCCCCGGCCCCTGTGCCCTGGTGACGGCCCTGGCCGTCTCCGGCCAGCCCACCGGCCGCTTTACCTTCGAGGGCTTTCTGGCCATGAACAAAAAGAACCGCCGGGCCCACCTGGACGCCCTCCGGGGGGAGGAGCGGACCATGATCTTCTACGAGGCCCCCCACAAACTGGCCGCCACCCTCCGGGATTTGGCGGAGGTCTTCGGCCCAGACCGGCCCGTGTCCCTGTGCCGGGAGCTGACCAAGCTCCACGAGGAGGTCCGCCGCACCACTCTGGGCCAGGCCTCCGCCTGGTATCAGGAGAACGACCCCAAGGGGGAATTTGTGCTGGTGGTCCGGGGGGCGGAGCCCGCCGGAGAGGCGGAGGCCACCCTGGAGGACGGCCTGGCCCTGGTGGACAGGCTCCGGGGGGAGGGCCTGTCCCTCCGGGACGCGGTCAAGCGGGCCGCCAAGGAGCTGGGGTTGTCGAGAAATCAGCTGTACGACGCGGCGGTAAATTTATAGGGGCCGCCGCCTTCGGCGGGCTCCACATAAAAAGGCGGATTTTTGCGGGATGTGGGACCCGCCCCCCTGGGCGGGTCGTTTCATAAAACCCCGTACCCATTTCCCAAAAAGTGGATAGAATATAGAGAGAAACCTTAGAAACGAGGTGCTGTCCCATGAACCGAAACATTGAGGACTATATCCGGCCGGGCAAACACGCCCATCTGGTGGGAATCGGCGGGGTGTCCATGGCCCCCCTGGCCGAGGTGCTGAAGGGCAAAGGGGTGGAAATCACCGGCTCCGACATGCGGGAGAGCGACACGGTGGCCCATCTCCGCTCCCTGGGCATCCCGGTGACCATCGGCCACCTGCCCCAGAGCGTGGAGGGGGCGGGCTGCGTCATCCGCACCGCCGCCGTCCACGACAGCAACCCGGAGATTGCCGCCGCTCTGGCCGCGGGCATCCCCGTCTTTGAGCGGGCCCAGGCCTGGGGGGCCATCATGGGCCACTACAAGAACGCCCTGTGCGTGGCGGGCACCCACGGCAAGACCACCACAACCTCTATGTGCACCCACATCTTCCTGGCCGCCGGCCGGGACCCCTCCGTCATGGTGGGGGGCACCCTGCCAATCCTGGGCTGCGGCCACCGGGTGGGCCGCGGGGACACCATCATCGCGGAGTCCTGCGAATACTGCAACTCCTTCCTGTCCTTCGCCCCCACGGTGGCGGTGATTCTCAACGTGGAGGAGGACCACCTGGACTTCTTCAAGGACCTGGAGGACATCAAGGCATCCTTCCGCCGCTTTGCGGAGCTGGTGCCCCCCGGCGGCAGTGTCATCGTCAACAACGACAACGCCGGGGCCCGGAGCGTGGCCGCCGGCCTGGCCCCCTTCACCTTCGGTCTGGAGGAGGGGGCGGAGTGTACCGCCGCAAACCTCACCTGGGACCGGGGCCTGCCCGCCTTCGACATTCTGGTCCGCGGGAAGCAATACGCCCGCGTGACTCTGCGGGTGGGCGGGGTCCACAACGTTTCCAACGCCCTGGCCGCCGCCTCTGCCGCCTATGTGCTGGGGGTGCCGGGGAGCGCCGTGGAGGAGGGCCTGAACGCCTTTACCGGTGCCGGCCGCCGGTTTGAAAAGAAAGGCGTGTTCAACGGCGCCGATGTCTACGACGACTATGCCCACCACCCGGACGAGCTGCGGGCCCTCCTCACCATGGCCGGGACCCTGGGCTACAAGCGGGTGATCTGCGCCTTCCAGCCCCACACCTACACCCGCACCGCCGCCTTTTTCGATCAGTTTGTAGAGGTGCTGAAGCTGGCCGACGTGGCTGTGCTGGCGGAAATCTACGCCGCCCGGGAGCAGAATGACCTGGGCATCTCCTCCCTGGACCTGGCCCGGAAGATTCCCGGCGCAGTCTATTGTCCCCATTTGGAGGGGGTCACCGCCCAGCTGGCGGACATGGCCCGGCCCGGAGACCTGATCCTCACCGTGGGGGCGGGGGATATCTATCTGGCGGGGGAGGCCCTGGTGAAGGACATTGGCCGGTAAAATTTTGCGCTCCATATTTACAAGAAATACCGGAAAATGTTAAAATAGAAAAAACCTCTGACTTGGAGAGGAGGGAGCGCGCATGTCGGCGCAAAAAAAGAAGAATGTTACCCACTTGGCGGTGCTGTTTACGATATGCGGCGTGTTCCTGCTGCTGATTGCCGTAGGAGGGCTGGTTTTCCGCTGCCGCGCGCTGGAGCTTCGCCTGGAGGATATGTTTATTGAGAGCATGACCTCGCACACCCTGGAGAGCGGCGAGAAGGCCAGGCTGCTTATTGATGACACCCAGGTTATGCTGGAGGACGCCGTTGAAATCCTTACGAAGGATGGCCGTTCGCTGGACAAGGGCTGGGCCAATCCGCTGCTGCAGTCGGTCAATCTGGGAGGGCACAGATTAGAGGTCGGTTATCTGGACCGGAATGACCTGGATTCCGCCGAGCCGGGCAGCGAGGAGCTACGGGTGTTTCAGCAGCTTCAGGAGGGGACCGGCGTGGTTGGCGGTGTGATCTCCGGCCAGGACGAGTTCTATTTTCTGGTGGTCCGTCCAGTGACGCAGGGCGGCGAGATCATAGGCGCGGTGCAGGCCAAGGTGAGCGCTGACCTGTTGTCCCGGCAGGGGCACGATTCAGTGCTGTTCCACAGCGTCCAGCGGGTGATTGCCGGGGACGACGGCCGCATTGTCTGCGGCAGCCTGGAGGAGAACAGGGGCCTGTCCCTGGAGGAGCTGGGCAGGCGGGACGGCCTGGACCAGAAGGAGCTGAAGGGCTTTACAGCCGCCTACCGGGCCGGGGAGACGGGCTCCTACCGCTATGAGGTCAGTGGGGGCCGGGGCTATGCCGCCTGGGCGCCGATTGGATATAACGATTGGCGCATCGTGCAGTTTTCTCATTCCCCCGACTTGCGGGTGGAGCGGTCCAGCGCGGTGCAGACGTTGATTGTGGTGGCAAGCCTGCTGGTGTGCGCCGGACTGGCCGCGCTGAACTGGTGGCAGAGGTCCAGACTGGCGGCGGAGAAGCTGCGCTACAGCACCCTGGCTGAATTTAAGGACACCCTGATTTTCGACTACGACTACCAGGATGACAGCCTGGAGTTTACGTCCAACGCCCTGGATACCCTGGAGCTGGACGACCTCCGGTTGGAGCATGTCACCGATATGACGAATGCTTTCCCCGTATTTCACCCGGACGACATGGACAACATCCGGCGGGCGCTTTGGAACACCGTGGACATGATTCCAGACCAGATCGAGCACGACCGCATCCGCATGAAGAAGCGGGGGGGCGGCTACAGCTGGTACCGCAGTCAGTATAAGGCCGTGTTCAGCCAGGAGGGGAAGGCGGTCCGGCTTATCGGCACCCTGACGGATATCAGCGCCCAGATTGACCGGGAGATCGAGCTGCGCAACCAGGCCCAGCAGGACCCCCTCACCGGGGTGTACAACCGGGCGGGGGTCAAGCTGATTAATGCCCGGCTGGAGCAGATTTCCCGGGGCGTGCTGTTCATGCTGGACCTGGACGACTTCAAGTCGGTGAACGATACCTATGGCCACGCCGCCGGCGACCGTCTGCTGATGGCCATCGGCCGGGTGCTGCGGGAGACCTTCCGCGCCGACGACATTGTGGCCCGGGTGGGGGGCGACGAGTTTGTGGCATTCCTGTCCGGTTCAGACAACCGGGTAGCCGCAGAACAGAAGGGCCAGGAGCTGCTGGAGCGGGTGCGGGAGCTGCGGGTGGACGGGGTGAACGTCTCAGTCACCGTCAGCGTGGGCGCCGCCAGCGCCCCCGCCCTGGGCCGGACCTACGAGGCTCTGAGCCAAGCCGCGGACGAGGCCATGTATCAGGTGAAGCACAGCGGAAAGGGCGGCTTTATCCTGCGGTAGAAAAAACGCCTCTGGAGATGATCCAGAGGCGTTTTTCTCATAGATTCTGTTCCAGCACCTGAATAAAGGCGTCGGGAGGCATGACCCCTACCAGGCGGTCGATCTCCTTGCCGTCCTTGAAGAAGATGACGGTGGGGATGCCGCTGATCTGGAAGCTCATGGCCAGGTCCGGCTCCTCGTCGGTGTTCACCTTGCCGATGACGGCCCTGCCCTCATACTTCTCCGCCAGGCTCTCGATAACGGGCCCCAGCATCTGGCAGGGACCGCACCACTCGGCCCAGAAGTCCACCATCATCAGCTTGCCCTCAGCCAGGGTCTTGTCAAAGGTCTCCTTGTTAAAATGAATCATTGCTCATTGCTCCTTTCTGTTTGTAAAATATTGTTCTGTAGGGGCGCATGATATGCGCCCGCGGGCGGATCATATCCGCCCCTACGGATTCGCGTCCAGATATTCGCAGGCGGACAGGGCGGCCACATGGCCCTCCCCCACCGCCTTGGATACCTGAAGGGGGCCGCCGGTGCAGTCCCCGGCGGCGAAGACGCCAGGGATGTTGGTGGCCATGCGCCGGTCCACCCGGATCAAACCCTCCTCCATCTCCAGGGCGGGGAGCAGGTCGGTGGGGGCCACCGCCCGGCGGAGGATGAACACCCCGGCGCAGGGGAGAAGGGCGCCGTCCGCCTCCAGCCCGGTAACGGTCTGTTCCCCCTTCACAGCCAGTTTTCCCGCCTGCACACAGGGGATGTCCCCGTCCAGCCCGTCGGGGCGGAGCGGGGAGACGTAGACCACCTGGCACCCCAGGTTTTTCAGGTAGTTGGCCTCCTGGGGGGCGTCGGGGGCCAGGCCCACCACCGTGACGGGCCGGTTCCGGTAGAGCATCCCGTCGCAGGTGGCGCAGTAGCTCACGCCCCGGCCCAAATACTCCGCCTCGCCGGGGTACTTGGCCTGACGGACCACCCCGGGGGCCAGAACCAGGGCCTTCCCCTGATACGCCTGACTGCCCGCAGTGAGGGAAAAGCCGTTCCAGGCCAGCAGGGACAGGACCCTGCCCACCGCGAACTCCGTTCCCAGGGCCTGGGCGTGGCGGAAGAGCTCCTCCAGCAGCTCCAGTCCGGTGCGGCCAGGGAGGCCGGGGTAGTTGTCCACCCGCTCCGCCCTGGCCAGAGGGCTGTCCTGCCAGGGGTTTCCGATGACCAGAACGCTCTTGTCCCGTCCGCGGGCGGCAATGGCCGCCGCCAGCCCGGCAGGGCCGGAGCCTAAAATGAGGATGTCATAGATCATACAGTCCCTCCTCTTTGGAAGCCTCAATTCTTTTGGAGCGGCCCGGTCAGAAGGGATACCGGGTGCGGGCAAAAAAGTTCTGCTCCTCCAGCTCCTGACGGGTAATCTCCCGGTTCCAGTGGATCGTTTTGCTGTAGTTGCCCTCGGTCACGATTACGCTGTCCGGACGCTTCTCCAGCACCACCACCGTGTGGGAGTCGTCCCGGGTCCGGAGAATGTCTCCTGCCCGGAGCTTGTCAAAATTGGAGTGTACGGCCGTGAGCGGCAGGTCGCCGAACGCCATGTCGCTGACCATAAAAGCGAAAGCAGAGCAGCCGTGGCCCTTGAAGTACAGCGGCTGAGAGGTGTAGTGATTGTCCTCGTTGGTCCAGCGCATTCCCTCCGGATAGCTGCTCCGCAGGCCGTTTATAATCTCTCGGACATTGTCTTCCGTGATCTCCTTCCCGTTGGCCAGCAGCGCCCCCGTCTGTGCTTCCCGGTCCGCCCCCGTGGTGACGGCGTCGTAGAGGGAGCAGAGCACAGTGGCGGCCTGGGCCCGGTCCATGGCGGCCCCAGGGGAGAAGCCGCTGCCGGTGCCGCTGAGCAGCTTCATAGACCAGCAGGTGAGAACGGCGTCCCGGTTCCGGCCCATCACATCGTCCAGGTCGGAGATGTCCTGCCTGGCCCAAGCCTTGTCGATTTCGGTGGGCAGCTGCTTGTTCTCTGCCTGGAGGTAGTTATACATCATCTGGGCCATGGCCTGCCGGGGAACGGGCTGGCCGCTCTGGCTGTCCCACGCGTTTCTGTCGGCCATGACGGTGCTGTCCCACAGCCCGTGGCTGCCGGCCACAGCGCAGTAGGGCGTCCACCACGCCCCGGCGTTCCCCTCCGCGGCCTGCTTCACCTCGTCCTGATAGCGGATGGAGCACAGCATTGCGGCGTACTCCCGATAGCTCACCTTGCTGTTGGGGGCGTAGCGCCCGTCGCCCATGCCGTTGACCAGGCCCAGAGAGGCGGCCCGCTCGATGTAGGGGGCGGCCCAGCTGCCCTCCTCCACGTCGGTGAAGGTCCCCGCGGCGAAAGCGGGCATACACAGCCCCAGGCACAGCACCAGAGACAGCAGGGCGGACATCGCTTTTTTCATCAGTCTGCCTCCTCCTTTATTATGCTGGAATCCAAACCAAATATAGCACATTTTTTTGGATATGGCAAGGGAGAAGGAAATACGGGAGTGTCCCAACTGCGCATTTTATCCGGAAAACAGCTGTAGGGGCCGCCCCCCTGGGCGGCCCAAAGCCAGGGGAGGCCTTGCACTTTGGCGGGCCGCCGAGGGCGGCGGCCCCTACATTGAAATCTGTGAAAAGGACACTCCCGAAAATACAGCCCTTTTCTCTTTCGTGTGGACTGCTCTGACCGCCGGCGATTTCACGAATGGAATCTTGAAACAGAAAATTGTTTGTGATATAATCAACTTGTATAGAATGAAGATGCGTTTTTAGTATATTGCGCAAATGGTTGGAAACGCTATTTTTTGAAACAAATTATAGGAGAAATACCATGCAATATGAGCAAAAGGATTTTTTAGAGACAGCAGGCCCAGATGCCTTAAAGCAAATAGCCCGCGCAAGAGAACTTACTCGAGAATACCTCTTTACGGACTACATTGACTCCGAAAAAAGGAGCGCCATTCTTAGAGAACTATTAGGCGAGATAGGCGAAAATGTGGTAATTGATACACCGTTTCATTGTGACCATGGAAAAAATATTTTTATTGGCAGTAATGTAATAATCAATATGAACTGCACGTTTGTGGACAATGCGCCAATTAAAATTGGAAACAGGGTATTGATTGCGTCGAACGTACAGATCTATACATCTTCTCACCCGATATTGCCGCAAGAACGGCTTGTATCGGATTGGATAGAACATAAAACAACATGGTTTAGGACATATGCCCGTCCGGTGGAAATAAAAGACAACACATGGATCGGGGCTGGAAGCATCCTATTGCCGGGAGTGACCATAGGGGAAAACAGCGTGATTGGAGCAGGGAGCGTGGTTAATCGAACGATCCCGGCAAATTGTGTTGCCGTAGGGAATCCATGCAAGATTATACGGTCTTTTTCTGAAGATTAAATCTATCGAGATAACGACATGATTGTGATCGCTATTCTTAAGGAAGCACTGAATAAATCCCCGCGCACGTCCGGGCGGAAAATATTCCGCCCTGCTGCGTTAAAAAATCTTGAAATACACCAAGTATTCCTGCATTTTTTGCCTTGCAGGGCAAAATATTTTCTCCTCCATCCGCACACGTTGATTGAATCAGTCATTCCTTCATTCTATTTCCGGTTTATTGGGCAGTGATCCACGGTGGTTCACTGCCCATTCCGTCATTCTGACAATGGAGAAATTTTATCAACGCTTCTCAACACGAAAGAGAAAAGGGATGGAAATACTTGCAAGGAAGCCGTTTCTGGTGTAAAATAACCCCATTCACAAAGGAGGAGAGATGCTCATGTCTGACGAAATCAAAACTGCCGGCCCGGAAGAGGGAGAAAGCCAGAACTTTATCCATCAGTTTATCACGGAGGACATCGCCGAGGGCGGCCGCTGCGCCGGGATGCAGGTCCACACCCGGTTCCCCCCTGAGCCCAACGGCTACCTGCACATCGGCCACTGCAAGGCCCTCATCATCGACTTTGGCTCCGCCGAGAAGTTCGGCGGCATCTGCAACCTGCGCATGGACGACACCAACCCCGCCAAGGAGGACACCGAGTTTGTGGACGCCATCAAGGAGGACATCCACTGGCTGGGCTTCGACTGGGGGGACCGCTTTTTCTACGGCAGCGACTACTTTGAAAAGACCTATGAGCTGGCCATCGGACTGATTAAAAAGGGGCTGGCCTACGTCTGTGAGCTCACCCCCGACCAGTTCCGGGAGTACCGGGGAGACGTAAACACCCCCGCCCGCTCCCCCTGGCGGGACCGGCCCGTGGAGGAGAGCCTGGACCTGTTCCAGCGGATGCGGAACGGGGAGTTCCCCGAGGGCAAATACACCCTCCGGGCCAAGATTGACCTGGCCAGCGGCAACTTCAACATGCGGGACCCGGTGCTCTACCGCATCCGGTATATCGAGCACCACCGTCAGGGCACCAAGTGGTGCATCTTCCCCATGTACGACTTCGCCCACCCCATCCAGGATGCCCTGGAGGGCATCACCCACTCCCTGTGCTCCCTGGAGTATGAGGACCACCGCCCCCTGTACGACTGGGTCATCAACAACACCGACGTGCCGTCAAAGCCCCGGCAGATCGAGTTTGCCCGGCTGGGCATCAACTACACCGTCATGTCCAAGCGGAAGCTGCGCAAGCTGGTGGAGGAGAAGTACGTCTCCGGCTGGGACGACCCCCGTATGCCCACCCTCTGCGGCCTGCGCCGGCGGGGCTACACCCCCGCCGCCATCCGGAATTTCTGCGACCGCATCGGTGTGGCCAAGAACACCTCCACTGTGGAGTATGGCTTTTTGGAGCACTGCCTCCGGGAGGACCTGAACGACCACGCCCAGCGGGTTATGGCCGTCCTGCGTCCCGTCAAGCTGGTCATCACCAACTACCCCGCCGGCCAGAGCGAGAAGCTCACTGTGGAGAACAACCCCCTGGACCCCTCCGCCGGGACGCGGGAGGTCACATTCTCCCGGGAGCTGTGGGTGGAGGCGGAGGACTTCCTCCCCGAGCCCGTCCCCAAGTATAAGCGCCTGTACCCCGGCGGCCCCGAGTGCCGGCTGAAGGGGGCCTACCTCATCAAGTGCGTGGGCTATCAGACGGATGAGGCGGGCAACGTCACCGAGATTGCCGCCGAGTACGACCCGGACAGCCGGGGGGGCGACCCCGCCGACGGCCGGAAGGTGAAGGGGGCCACCATCCACTGGGTGGACGCCGCTACCGCTGTAGACGCCCAGGTCCGCCTGTACGACAACCTCTTTGCCGACGAGAACCCCGACGGCGGCGACAAGGACTTCCTGGACTGCCTGAACCCCGGCTCCCTGGAGGTGCTGGAGGGCTGCAAGCTGGAGGCCTCCCTGGCCGCCGCACAGCCCGCCGACCGCTTCCAGTTCCTCCGCCTGGGCTACTTCTGCGCCGACTCCAAGGACTCTAAGCCCGGCGCCCTGGTCTTCAACCGGGCGGTCAGCCTGAAGGACAGCTTCAAACCCAAAAAGTAAACAAAAATCCCGGAGCTTGAGGGCTCCGGGACTTTTTTACTGCCTGCGGGACAGGATTTTTTTCAGCCCGTTCACGCCGTAGCTCTTCCCCTCTGAGATGGGCAGCCACAGCACCTGATCGATGCAGGGGCTGTCCTCCAGCAGAATGGAGAACAGCTGGTACATAAACTCGTCGGACACCAGGGCCGCCGTACGGCAGCCGGGCCAGAAGTTCCTGCAATAGTACTCCAGCGACTGGCGCACGCCCCCCAGGATGACCCCCTCGCCGTAGGAGAACCGCTGGGCGGGAGTGCCCTCACCGAAGGCATCCATGGCCCGGCAGATATACAGCGCCCGGTTGAAGCCGAACTTCTCCAGGTTCTCATAGCCCTTCAGGACCATCGCCCGGTCGGGAGGGGAGCCGTCCCACTGGAGGACGGGGGAGAGGATGGTCTCCTTCTGGATGGCGTGGAACAGCTCCCCGGTGAAGTTGGAGATGATGCCGGTAATCTGTTCTCCCTGGAGACAGGTGACGTGGGGGTGGGAGCCGGGGAGGATCAGCGCCAGGTCGTGGGGCGCCCCCATGCTCTGGAGCTCGTCCAGTGCCCCGACGATCTCAATTTCCTCCCCCCGCATGTTGTTCACAAAGGTGATGTCGTCGTGGACGGTCTTCAATCCGGGCACCAGCACGAGTTCCCGGTGAAAGAGGGTGCCCTCTAAAAAGGGGACCAGCCCGCCGGCCAGCTCCTCCACCGTCAGGGGCAGGGCCAGGTGGGGGACCTCCTTCAGCCCGTAGGCGCAGGTAATCATCCCCGAGGCGTAGATGGCGGAGATGTCCCCCTCCTCCAGAGCGTTGGCAGACAGTACGCTGTTGTACAGCTCCCACAGCCCCTCGATCAGAACCCGGTTGCTCCCGGCGATGGCGGAGTCCTTGGAGCCCACCGCCTTCTTGACGGTGTACCGCACCTGGAAGTCCCGGTCCAGCAGGTAGGCCCTGGTGTTGGAGGTGCCGGAGTCGTAGTAGAGAATATAGTCCTTCATTTCAGCTTCTCCCTGTAGGCCCGGGCAGTGGCGGTAATCTTGTCGAAGTGCCCCTCCTTCACCAGCAGGGGGCTGACCAGGCTGCCGCCCACCCCCACGCCCACCGCGCCGGCCTGGATGAAGTCGGCGCAGTTGTCCACTGTGATGTTGCCCACCGCACTGACGGGGATGTGCTTCAGCGGGGCCTTCAGCGCCTTCACATAGGCGGGCCCCAGCAGGCCGGCGGGGAACAGCTTGACGATATCCGCCCCGCACTGCCAGGCAAAGGCGGTCTCGGTGGGGGTCATGGCCCCGGGGATGGACACCTTGCCCAGGGCCTTGGTGGCCCGGATGACCGTCTCGTCCACGTTGGGGGAGATCATATACTCCGCCCCCGCCTGGGCGGCCTGCTCCACCTGTTCCGCCGTCATCACGGTACCCGCCCCCAGGCAGATTGTGTCCCCCAGCTCCGACCTGATGGCCCGGAGGGAGGCCAGGGTGTCCTCCGGGGCGGTCTGATCGAAGGTGACCTCGATGCAGCTTACCCCTCCCTCCGCCAGGGCCCGGGCCAGGTCCACGATTCGGCTGCTGGGGATGCCCCGGACAATGGCGATGATCTTTTCCTCAAAAATACGCTCCAGAACGGACTGTGCCATAGAAATATTCCTCCTTTGTAAAGCGGCGGAGCGCCGTCCGGGACCGGAGGGCGCTCCGCGTAAAAACGGTATGGGTGAAGGTCAGATAGCCTTCTTCTTGAAGAGCAGGGCCTTGATCTTGCCGCCGAAGAGGCTGATCACGATCAGGAAGATGAAGAACCAGGCGATGACGGAGCCAAAGAACACGGAGGGGTCGCCGCCGGATTTCAGCAGGGCGGTGCGGAAGTTCTTCTCGGCCATGGGGCCCAGAATCAGGCCCAGGATGGCGGGACTGGTGGGCACCTTCACCTTGGCCAGGAAGTAGCCCACCACGCCGGCGATGAGCATGACCCACACGTCAAACAGGCTGTTTTTCATGGCGTAGGAGCCGATGACGCACAGCACGAAGATGGCGGGGGTGAGGATCACCTTGGGCACGCTGAGCACCTTGGTAAACAGGCGGATGCCGGCAAACCCGAACAGGCACATCAGGGTATTGGCGATGAACATGCCCAGGAAGATGGTGTACACCAGTACCTTGTTGGTGCTGAACAGCATGGGGCCGGGGGTGAGGCCCTGGATGGTCAGGGCGCCGATCATGATGGCGGTGACTGCGTCGCCGGGGACGCCCAGGGTGAGCATGGGGATCATGGCCCCGCCGGTGACGCCGTTGTTGCCGCCCTCGGGGCCGGAGATGGCCTCCACCGAGCCCTTGCCGAAGAGCTCAGGCTCCTTGGCGATGGACCGGGCCACGTTGTAGCCCACAAAGGAACCGATGTCCGCGCCGGCGCCGGGGATGATGCCGATAAAGGTGCCGATCAGGCCGGTAAGAGGGGCGATGCGGATGATCTTCTTCAGGTCCTCCTTCCTGGGGAGGATGTTGGTCAGCTTTGCCTGGACCTCCTCCTCCTCGAAGATGGACTCGATGTTCTCAAATGCCTGACTCATGGCGAACAGGCCGATCATAATGGGAATATAGTTGATGCCGCCCATAAAGTTGTAGTTGCCCTCGGGGGAGAAGCGGATATAGCTGGTCACGCTGTCAATGCCCACGCAGGCCACCAGAACGCCGATGGAGCCGCAGATCAGGCCCTTCTCCACGTCCTCGCCGGAGATGTTGCCGATGATGCACAGGCCGAACACGGCCAGCAGGAAGAACTCGGCGGAGCTGAACTTCAGGGCCAGCTTGGCCAGCAGGGGGCTGATGAGCCACAGACAGGCCACGGAGACAAGGCCGCCGATGTAGCTGGACAGGGTGGCGGTGCCTAGAGCCCGGCCGGCCTCGCCCTTCTGGGAGAGGGCGTAGCCGTCGATGGCGGTGGCGGCGGAGGCGGGAGTGCCGGGGGTGTGTAGCAGTACGGCGGAGATGGAGCCGCCATAGATGGCGCCGCAGTAGATGCCCAGCAGCATCAGAATGCCCTGGGCGGCGTCCATGCCGAAGGTCATGGGCAGCAGCAGGGCCACGCCCATGGTGGCGGTCAGGCCGGGCAGGGCTCCGATGCAGATGCCGGACAGCACGCCGATGGCCATATACAGAAAGACCATTGGGGTCAGACTGGTCGTAAAAATCTCAGCTAATAAACTCATAAACGTCCCTCCTTCTTAAATGGTGAAAATGCCGAAGGTATGCACCGGCACGTTCAGGACAAAGCGGAAGGCGCAGTACACCACCATGGTAATGGCGGCGGAGATGATCGCGGTGATGATGGGATTCTTTTTGGCGAACCACTGGATGAAGATGAGCTCCAGCACAAAGGTGGCGATGATAAAGCCCAGGAAGGGCAGTACCAGCAGATAGACGAACAGGATGCCCATGGTGAGGTACACCCGCCGGGTGCCGGTGGTCCACAGCTCGATTTTGGTGTTCTTCTCCGGGGACATTTTCAGGGTGCGGTAAATCAGGATGGCGGTACAGGCCAGCAGGACGATGGAAATGACGATGGGCCACAGGCCGGGCCCGGGAACGCCGGTGCCGTAGTCGGCCGCCTTGGGGTATCCGGAGGCGACGGCAATGATCCCCACGCCCAGTACCGCGCAGACAGCGGCCAATACCAGGTTGCCTTTTTTCATATGCTTTCTCCCTCCAAATCATCGAATAAAAGCCGGGGAGCGGAAGCCTGTTCCGCTCCCCGGCTGCTGTGCAAATGGGCGCTCTGGATATGGGATTTAGCCGATTTTCAGACCCAGGTCCTCCACCAGGCCGGTGTACAGCTCCAGCTGCTGGCCAATCATGGTGTTGAAGGAGGGACCGTCCATGATGTCAATGACGTTGTTGGTGTTGGCCATGAACTCCTTGAAGGCGTCGGACTCGGCGGCCTCAGAGAAGATGCGGTACAGCTCGTCCACAACCTCGTCGGGGGTGTTGGCGGGCACGCCCAGGCCGCGCCAGGTACCCAGAACGGCGTCATAGCCGCACTCCTTGCAGGTGGGCACGTCGGGAATGGCCTCCAGGCGGTCGTTGGCCATAACGGCCAGCACCTTCAGCTCGCCGGACTGGACAAAGCTGTTGACCTCGGCGTAGGACACGGCCACGGCGTCGATGTGGCCGCCCAGCAGGTCGGTAATGGCGCCGGCGGCGCCGTCGTAGCCCACGTGGTTGAACTCGGTGCCGGCGGTCTTGGCCAGGCCGGCGGCGGCCAGGTGCCAGATGGCGCCGATGCCGGAGTTGCCCACCTGGACCTTGTTGGTCTTGGAGTACTCGATGAAGTCCTCCAGGGTGTCGAAGCGGTCGTCGTCGGCCTTCACGGTGATGGCGGAGGCGGCGGAGTTGACCATCATGATGGGCTTGAACTGGGTGTAGGTCAGACCGGCGTTGTTGCCCATGGCCTCCAGGGTGGCCAGCTCAACGGTAATCATGGTGACGATGGAGCCGTCGTTCTTGGCCTGGGCGCCATAGAGCATACCGGTGGCGCCGCCGGCGCCGGAGCGGTTCTCGACGGTGATGTTCTTGAAGCTGCCCTTGGCCGCGTCGGCCAGGCCGCGCATGACGGCGTCGGTGCCGCCGCCCGCATCGTAGGGCACCACGCAGGTGACGCTCAGGTTGGACAGGTCCACGCTGCCGGCCGGAGCGCTGCCGCTGGCATTATTGGAACCGGCCGCAGGAGTGCTCTTGGCGGGGGCGTTGCCGCCGCCGCAAGCGGTGAGGGACAGGGCCATGGCCAGCGCCAAGGCAAGTGCGGTGATTTTCTTCATACATTCTACCTCTTTTCAAAAAAATTGGGAATCTATTTGAACATCCGTCGGGATGATCAAACCGCGGCGCCCTCCCCCTGGGGAGAGGCGGCAGGGGAGCTTCCCTGCCAGTGTAAATTCATCCGTTATGATACTACAATTTGATGAAACAGTCAACTGCTGAGAGAAATTTTTGGTTAATTTCACCTAAGCTCACAGGCAGCGTTACCGCTGGATTCTTCCGGAGCCGTCGCCGCCGGCCAGCTTCTCCACCTCGGCCACGGTGACCATGTTGTAGTCCCCCTCGATGGAGTGCTTCAGGGCGGAGGCCGCCACGGCGAACTCCACCGCCGCCTGGGTGTCCTTGCCGTTCATCACGGAGTAGATCAGCCCACCGCCGAAGGAGTCGCCGCCCCCTACCCGGTCGATGATGTGCAGGTCGTACTTCTTGGAGAAGCAGTACTCGTCCTTGGCCACGTTGTACAGCATGGCGGACCAGCCGTTGTCAAAGGCGGAGTGGCTCTCCCGCAGGGTGATGGCCACCATCTCAAAGCCAAACTTGTCGGCCAGCTGCTTGGCCACGGACTTGTACCCCTCGTGGTTCAGGGAGCCGCCAGTGATGTCGGTGGCCTCGGCCTCGATGCCGAACACGTCCTTGGCGTCCTCCTCGTTGGAGATGCACACGTCCACATACTGGCACAGGTCGGTCATGGCCTCCCGGGCCTGGGCCCGAGTCCACAGCTTGCCCCGGTAGTTCAGGTCGCAGGAAATCTTGATGCCCTTGGCCTTGGCAGCCTTGCAGGCCTCCCGGCAGATGTCCACCACATTGGGGCCCAGGGCCGGGGTGATGCCGGTGAAGTGGAACCACTCCACACCCTCGAAGATCTTATCCCAGTCAAAGTCGGCGGTGGTGGCCTCCTGGATGGCGGAGTGGGCCCGGTCGTAGATGCACACGGAGCCCCGCTGGGAAGCGCCCTTCTCGTTGAAGTAGATGCCCACCCGGTCGCCGCCCCGGACAATCTTGCTGGTGTCCACCCCGTAGCGCCGCAGGGAGTTGACGGCTGCCTGGCCGATGGCGTGGGCGGGGAGCTTGGTGACGTAGGCCACATCCATCCCGTAGTTGGCCAGGGAGACGGCCACGTTGGCCTCGCCGCCGCCGAAGGTGAACTCCAGGTGGTCGGCCTGGACAAAACGCTCATAGTTGTAGGGCTGGAGCCGGATCATCAGCTCGCCAAAGGTGACAATTTTAGCCATAATATTTTCCTCCTAATCTAATTGACTGTTGTGGGAATGACCCGCCGAGGGCGGCGGGTCCCACAGACCCATTTTGTGGGGCCCGCCCCCCTGGGCGGGCCATTTGCAAAAGGTGCGGCAGACGGATTATTTCTGCACCAGGTGGATGGCGAAGCCGCCTACCTCGCCTTTCAGGTAGATGGCCTTGGGCTTGCGGGTGGACTCGTCGAACTCCACGCCCTGGCGGCCCAGGTGGTAAATTGCCCGGTCCAGGTTGTTGGTGGCGATGGCGATGTGGCCATTCTTGCCCAGGTAGGGGGTCTTCATGCACTCCACGGCGCTGCCGGCGAAGATGGAGCTGTTGCCCGGCTTGTAGTCGAAGCCGAAGAAGGCGCACAGGGTCTTGGCCGCCCGCTGGGCCTCCACCTCGTTCTCACAGTTGATGCCCACGTGGGCCAGGGAGAAGCCCAGCATGGTCTTCACGGCCTCCTTGCACAGGGCGGTGATTTCGTCCCACTTGCCGGCCTTGATCATGTCGCTCTTGCACATCCAGGTGCCGCCCACCGCCACGATTTGGTCGTAGCCCAGGTAGTCGTTCACGTTCTTGGCGTTGACGCCGCCGGTGCACATCCACTTGCAGCTCTTCAGGGCCGCGCCGATGTTCTTCAGCATGGCCACGCCGCCGTTGGCCTCAGCGGGGAAGAACTTGACGATCTCACAGCCCTGGTTCATGGCCTGCTGCATCTCGCCGGCGGAGGCGGTGCCGGGCATCATGATACCGCCCTTGTCGATGACGTGCTGGGTGACCTTGGGGTCGTAGCCGGGGGCCACGATGAACTTGGCGCCGGCGGCCATGGCCCGGTCGGCCTGGTCGATGGTGAGCACAGTGCCCGCGCCCAGCAGCATCTCGGGGACCTCTTTGTTGATGACCTTGATGCAGTCCTCCGCGCAGGCGGTGCGGAAGGTGACCTCGGCGGCGGGCAGTCCGCCCTCCACCAGGGCCTTGCACAGGGGGACGGCCTCGTCCACGCTGTTGAAGGCGATGACGGGGATAATGCCGATGTCGGAAACGCGCTTAAGAACTTCGTTCATATGTACTCCTCCAATACTGTGTCCCTTTTTGGGGGTTGATCTGCCTCTATTATACAACTTGTATACTAGAATACAATTGGCGGAATGGCAGAAATATCAGGCCGCTTTTTGTGCAAATCGTCTGGGGGCAATGCTCCAAGAGGGGTTACAGGCAAACGGTACAAAAAATTGCCTTATTTTTATCTGGTATACTAGTAGACAAATCTCTCCGGCCGTGTTACAGTAAAAGCAGCTTTGCCAGATGAAAGAGGACGGACAGAGGTGAGGAGAAGCGGATGAAGCTGCTGGAACGCCTACCCCGGGAGAGCGGCCGGGACTATGCCCTGCGCAACATCAAGGAGAACATCGTCAATCTGGAGCTGGCCCCCGGCAGCCAGATCAGCGAGAACGAGCTGGCCGACGAGTTGGGCCTGTCCCGCACGCCGGTGCGTGAGGCCCTCATTGAGCTGTCCCGGGTGGGGATCATCGAGACCCATCCCCAGCGGAAGAGCACCGTTTCCCTCATCGACTGCGATTTGGTGGAGGAGTCCCGCTTTATGCGCAATCTGCTGGAGTGCGCCGTGGCGGAGCTGGTGTGTGAGATGGCCGGCCCGGTGGACGTTGAGCGGCTCAACGCCAACATCCGCCTGCAAAGCTTCTATCTGGACGGCACCTATACCAACGAGCTTATGGCCCTGGACAACCAATTTCACGGGATGCTCTTCAACATCGCCAAGAAGCCCCAGGTGTTTCAGATGATCCAAAACATCGCCATCCACTTCGACCGGGTGCGGGGGCTGGCCCTGTCCTCGGTGAGGGACCTGAAGGTGGTCCAGGACCACCAGGATCTGGTGGACTTCATTTGCCGGCGGGACGCCAAGGGGGCCAGGGCTCTGATGGAGGCCCACCTGAACCGGTACCGGATTGACCCCGCCGAAATACGGGAACTGCACCCCCAGTACTTTAAATAACCTCAAAATCCTCTGGGGTGCTTATCCGGTGGAACGGAGCAAAAAAATCCGAAAAATAAAATTTTTCCTTGACAACCGCTTCCGTTCCTGGTACAATGGCTACACTTGAAAAGGACGCAGATATGGCTACAGCCATATTGTGCCCTTTTTTTCATGCGAAAAAGGGGGTGACGCTTCGGCCCCAATTCTTTTTGAAGGATTGGGAAGGGATTCAAAGGAGGAATTTTATTATGAAGAACAAGAACAATTCCCAGGAGTACCTCGTCCATGTCCTGCGGGAGCAGCTCCGCCAATATGCCGTCGGCCACGCGCTGGCCCTCTCCCGCTCCGTCAGCCGCTTGACCTCCTGTGACGCCCAGCCCTGCCTGGAGTACCGGGAGGAGGTGGAGGGGGAGTACCAGGTGATCGACCGGCTCCTCTACGCGCAGCAGTGCCGGGCCGCCCTGGAGCGCTGTGTCGCCGGCGGCCGGTCCCGCCTGCGCTACCGCTGGAGGAGCGGGCAGGTGACGGAGACCACCTTCCGCAAAACAGCGCCCGGCCGGGTCAGGGCCTGCGGACTGCTGACTGCCGCCGGGAAGGAGCCCGCCCTGGGCCGGGCCTCCTGAAAGCGTCAGGGCCTGGAGCGTACTGCTCCAGGCCCTGATGTGGTCCAGAAAGAATCGGAAAATTTTCCTCAGCGGTACAGCGGGTAGCGGGCGCACAGCTGGGTAACACCCTGGCGGGTGGCCTCCGCTGTGCCCTCAAAGTCGAAAATGGTGTCGGCAATCCAGCCGGCAATCAGGTCCATCTCCTGGGGGCCGAAGCCCCGGGTGGTGACGGCGGGGGTGCCCAGGCGCAGGCCGGAGGTGATGAAGGGACTGCGGGGCTCGTTGGGCACTGCGTTCTTGTTGGCGGTGATATACACCTCGTCCAGCCGGTTTTGCAGCTCCTTGCCCGTCACGTCCAGACCCCGCAGGTCCAGCAGCATCAGGTGGTTGTCCGTCCCCCCGGACACCAGCTTCAGGTTCCGCTTCAGCAGTCCCTGGGCCAGGGCCTGGGCGTTCTCCACCACCTTGCGGCCATACTCCTGGAAGGAGGGCTGGAGGGCCTCACCGAAGCACACCGCCTTGGCGGCGATGACGTGCATCAGCGGGCCGCCCTGGGTGCCGGGGAAGATGGCCTTGTTGAACTGCTTGCCCAGCTCCTCGTCCCGGCTGAGAATCACGCCTCCCCGGGGCCCCCGCAGGGTTTTGTGGGTGGTGGTGGTGACCACGTCGGCGTAGGGCACCGGGTTCTGATGCACCCCGGCGGCCACCAGGCCGGCGATGTGGGCCATGTCCACAAAGAGGTAGGCCCCCACACTCTTGGCAATTTCGGCAAAGCGGGCGAAGTCGATGGCCCTGGGGTAGGCGGAGGCGCCGGCGATGATCATTTTGGGTTTCTTCTCCCGGGCCAGCTGCTCCAGGGCGTTGTAGTCAATGAGACCGTTTTCGTCCACGCCGTAGGGGACGATGTTGTACAGCAGTCCGGACTGGTTCACCGGGGAGCCGTGGGTCAGGTGTCCGCCGTTGTCCAGAGACATGCCCAGCACCGTGTCGCCGGGCTGGCACAGGGCCTGATACACCGCCATGTTGGCCTGGGCCCCCGAGTGGGGCTGTACGTTGGCATAGGAAGCGCCGAATAGCCGGCACACCCGGCGGATGGCCTCCTCCTCCACCAGGTCCACGTCCTCACAGCCGCCGTAGTAGCGCTTGCCGGGGTAGCCTTCGGCGTATTTGTTGGTGAGCACCGAGCCCATGGCCGCCATCACCGCCTCGCTGACGATGTTCTCGGAGGCGATCAGCTCAATGTTCCGGTTCTGCCGCTGAAATTCCAGACCGATCATGTCCCCGACAACGGGGTCCATCTCTTTGACCAGTGCCAGGTTATCTTTAAACATAGAAAAATCCTCTCTTCTGTGTAGAATGGTATTGATTGTAACATAGAAAGGGGAGGGATGCAAGAGAAAAGGGGACGTTCCCATGCAAACCCGGCGATATTTTTGCCAAAACGCAGAAACGGGCCGTTATCCTCTGAGGATAACGGCCCACAGAACTTATTTCTGCGCCACAATCAGGTAGCGGTGGATGGTCCCCTGGATTACGCCCTCCCGGTCCAGGACCTTCTGCATCTCCACCAGCCGCTCAAAGCACCGGTCCACGGAGAAGCCGGGAAATTCCCACTGGATGATACGGGCAAACCAGACAAAAGCCCCCACGTCGTAAAATCTGATGGGGCGGTAGGCCTCCCCGGCTTTGAGCATGTGAAAGCCGGCGGCTTCAAAGCCCTTCTGCTGTCTGGCAAGGGTCAGCTCCGGAAAGGGCAGGGGGGTTCCGGGCAGGACCAGCTCCACAAGGTCCCGGTCGTTGTCCCTGCCCACCTGCTCGGTGAGAAAGACCCCGCCCGGCCGCAGCAGCCGGAACAGCTCCCCGGCGTGGAAATTGCCGTGGCGGTTGAGGATCAGGTCAAAGGACTGGTCCTCAAACGGGATTCCGGACGGGTCGTCACAGGCCCGGAAGTCGATCCCCAGGGGGGACAGCTTCTCCCTGCACAGCCTGACGTTGGGCGGATATCCCTCCGTGGCGGCTGTCTTTTCATAGGGGTGGTTCAAAGACAGCAAAAACTCGCCGCCGCCAGTGTCGTAGTCCAAAATGTCCAGACTGCTGTCCAGATATTCTCGGACAAGCCCCCCGTAGCTCCAGGGCAGGTCGCGCTCCACCTCATATCGCCCGGAGATGTGGGAGAAGTCCCAGCCGTGGATGTGGGCGGCCTGCTCCTCCTGCTCCCAGACGGCTCTGAAATGGGCCCGGTCCATATGGTTTCCCCCCTTGCCTTGACTTATAGGTATTGAATGCCCTCCACGCCTCTGATGCCCAGGCCGGGCTCATCGGAGACGGTAATCAGCTGCTCCTGGAACACCGCACCGCCCAGGATGGGGTCCTCGCTGCACAGCACAGGGCCGTCCAGGTCGATCTTGGTGATGATCTTCTTGGCACAGGCCAGGTGGACGGCGGCGTTGACGGAGATTTTGGCCTCCAGCATACAGCCGATCATGCACTCCACCCCGTAGACCTCGGCGGCGGAGGCGATTTTCAGGGCGTTGTACAGGCCGCCGCACTTCATCAGCTTGATATTCACCAGGTCGGCGGCCCCCATCTGCATGATGGTCAGGGCGTCCTCGGGGGAGAAGACGCTCTCGTCGGCCAAAACGGGGACGTAGGACCGCTCGGTGACGTATTTCAGCCCGGCAAAGTCGTGGGCCTTGACGGGCTGCTCCACAAACTCGATGTCCAGCCCCTTGTCCTGCATCTGGTTCAGCAGGCGGACGGCCTGCTTGGGTTCCCAGCCCTGGTTGGCGTCGATGCGGATGCGGGTCTTGTCCCCGATGGCCTGGCGGACGGCGGTCAGCCGGGCCACGTCCAGCTCCGGGTTGGCCCCCACCTTGATTTTCAGGGTGTCATATCCCCGCTCCACCGCGTTGACCGCGTCCCGGGCCATCTCCTCGGGGGGGTTGACGCTGATGGTGATGTCGGTGACAATCTGCTTCCGGGCCCCGCCCATCAGCTTGTAGACGGGAATCTTATACAGCTGGCCGTACAGGTCCCACAGGGCCATGTCCACGGCGGCCTTGGCGCTGGAGTTCTTCACGATGCACTTCTGGACGGTCTGGAGCACGTCCTCAAAGCCGTCTACGTCGTGGCCCACAATGCTCTTGGCGATGTGGTCCTGGATGGCCCCCACAATGGCCCCGGTGGTGTCGCCGGTGATGGCCCCGGTGGGGGGCGCCTCGCCGTAGCCTACGGCCCCGGTGTCGGTGTGAATCTCCACAATCACGTCCTCCACGCTGTTGACCGAGCGCAGGGCGGTCTTAAAGGGGACCCGCAGGGGGACGGAGATTTTCCCCAGCTTTACTTCGGTAATTTTCATAGAATCCTTCCTTTTCGCATATCAGTTGGCCAGCTCACGGATGGCGTCGGCCAAAAGCTTGGTGTTGTCCATCAGCCGGGACAGCTCCATATACTCGTCCGGCTTGTGCTCCCGCACCTCGTCCCCCGGGAAGATGGGCCCGAAGGCCAGGATGTTGGGGATTACCTTGGCGTAGGTCCCGCCGCCGATGCACTTGGGCTTGTCCTGGCGGCCGGTGTATGTGGTGTACACCTTCATCAGCTTGCTCACCAGGGGGCTGGCGGCGGGCATGTAGATGGCGGCCTTGTGCATCAGGTAGGTCTCGTGGAAGCCTGCCTCCTCAAAGCACCTCTTCACCTGGGGCTCGCACTCCTCAAAGTGCCGTGTGACGGGGTATCGGTAGTTCACCTTGACGGTGAGGGTGTCCCCCTCCAGCCGGACTACCCCCAGGTTCATGGTCAGGGGTCCGGACAGCCCGTCCTCCATGGCGATGCCCAGGGAAGCGCCGTTCCACTCCATGCCCAGCCTGTTGGCCAGCAGGTCTACTGTCTTCTTCAGCTCCCCCTCCAGGGGCAGGGCGGACAGGAAGAGCATCAGCCGGCCGATGGCGTTTTCTCCTTCGTTTGGGGTGCCGCCGTGGGCGCCCACCCCCTGGGCCTCCACCCGGACGCCCTCCGGAGTGAGGGTGCAGGCCACCCCGCCCACACGGCGGGCGGCAATGGCCTGAGCAGTTTCCCGGGGGCAGGCCAGCAGGGCGGCGGCCTGGGCGGGGACGATGTTGTGGGCCGCCCCGCCGGACAACTCCACCAGGCGGATGTCCCCGGACTGATGGAGCTCCCTGGCAAAGGTCTGGGTCACGATTCCCTTCTCCCCGTTGATCACCGGATACTCCCCGTCCGGCGTAATCCCCATCACGGGAATTTCGCCCCCATGGGCGAGATAATACTTGATATCGGCGCTGCCCGTCTCCTCGTTCAGGCCGAAGAGGATGCGCACCCGGCGTTTCAGGGGCAGGCCGGCGTCCCGGAGGGCCTTCAGGGCGTAGAGGGCGCACAGGGCGGGACCCTTGTCGTCCATGGTGCCCCGGCCGTAGATGCGGCCGTCAATCACCCGGCCCTCATAGGGCGGGACGGTCCAGCCGTCCCCCTCGGGGACAATGTCCAGGTGGCAGAGCACCCCCACCATCTCATCCCCCTGGCCGTACTCGCACCAGCCCACCTGCTCGTCCATGTTGTGGACGGAGAAGCCCAGCCTTGCGGCGGTGTCCAGCATGTAGTGCAGGCAGCGGTGGACCTGCTCGCCGTAGGGGTAGCCGCTGCCGTCGTCCAGCGCCTCCACGCTGGGAATCCGGATGCAGCCCTGAAGGTCCTGAATCAGGGCGTCTTTGCTCTGCTCGATCCGCTCATAGAGTTCCATAACAGGTCTCCTCTTCCGATTTTTAGGTCAAAAGGAACCCCGCCCCCAGCGGGACGGGGCCCTTTTATCCGACCGATTGCACAATATTGACTTCAAACAGCTTGGACTGTCAGCCGAAGATGGACATGGCGTAGCCCACGCCGATGCCGCCGAAGGTGCCCACCACGTAGCCCATCAGGGCCATGAGCACGCCCACGGAGACTAGGGAGCCGGAGTAGGAGGCGGCCAGAATGGGGGCGGAGGCGGTGCCGCCGATGTTGGCCAGGGAGGCCACGCCGCAGGTGAACATGTCCAGCTTGAATACAAAAGCGCACAGCAGCATGAGGACGCCGTGGATGGCCAGAATGACGAAGCCGGCCACGATCCACCACAGCATGCCGCCCTCCAGCAGCTCCATGAAGGAGGCCCGGGAGGCGATGAGGGCGATGACCATATACAGCATAATGTTGGACAGCTCGGCGGAGCCGGCAATCTTGCCGATGGGGGTCATGGCCAGCACCAGGCCCAGGATGGTGATGAGGACGATGATGTAGGTGGCCTTGTCAAATACGTTTTTCAGCAGGGGAATGGCCTCGGGGATGGCGGAGGCCAGGTAGGTGCCGGCGTTGGTGCACAGGGCGGAGGCCAGCAGGCCCAGGCCCAGCAGGAACATCAGGCCGCCGAACTCCACCGGCTTTTTCTTGGCCTCGGCGAACTCGGCATCCAGGCGGGCGGCCACCTCGTCCAGGGTCTTGGTGTTGGCCCCCATTACCTTGTTGAACTTGGGGGCGAAGTTGATGGCCCACAGCAGCAGCATAACCCAGATGGAGTAGTCGATGGAGTCCACGATGGAGGCGCCGGCCAGCTGAATCTCCTCAGCCTTCAGCGCGTCGGCCACCGCAACCAGGTTGCCCGAGCCGCCCATCCAGGAGCCGCACAGGGCACCCAGACCCTTCCAGGCATCAGCGCCCAGCAGGGAGTGCATCCCGGCGTAGGTGACAAAGAAGGCGATGCCGATGGAGATGGAGCCGCAGAAGAAGCCCAGCAGCATCTTGGGGCCCAGCTTCAAAATCTGCCGGATGTCGCAGCGCAGCAGCATCAGGAAGATCATGGCGTACAGAATGGGATTGCGCACCGCGTTATATGCGTCCTTGGTGGCGGCGGCGTCCCAAATCTTGAAGGTGCAGCACAGCATGCCGATGAGGTACAGCAGCACCACGGGGGGCACAAAATCGAAGAATTTGGCCTGGGTGCTCTTCTGAGCCCAGATCAGGCAGCCGGCGATGCAGGCCAGAACTGCAATGTAGGTAAAACCGTTGGTAATCAAAATTCTCTCTCCTTTTCTCTCTATGGTGTTTGTTTATGGCGTTGCGGTCACGGATTCCCCCCTCTCCGCATGGTCCGGTAGCGCTTGAGGGCGTCCCGGTAGGATACCAGCACCGCCCGGCGGGACGACCCGCCGTACCGGCGCTCCAACACCTCCTCCAGCCACGCGTCGATGGAGGGGAAGTGCTGACCGACAAAGAGGTTTTTGAGAAACTTCTCTGTAAGGTCCAGTGTGTGGGTGCAGCTGAAATCCAGCACCTGCTCCGACTGCTCGTCCACCTCGAAGGCCAGGTAGAAGGAGCCGTAGATGGTGGTGATGGCGTTGTCGGCGTTGGTCCGGGACTCGCCGATGACAAAGTAGGTTCGGGCGCCCGCGCCGCTCCCCGGTTTGCATTCGTTCATATCTCTGCCCCTTTCTGTGGACGGAGCCGCCGCTGGCGTTCAAATCAAAAACCCAGCAGAAATAAGCAGCAAATGCGTGGGGAAGTCCGACCACATTGCCGTTTATTTCTGCTGGGTTTCAGTCACGGTAATGAATGCGATTACACCGCATCGAGTGATTTGAAGCAGCAAATATTTTCCTTATGATTAGATTGCATATACTATACAAAAAAATCCGGTGTTTGTCAAGCGAGGATGGTGAAACTGTCTGATTTCGGCGAATTGCACAACAATCTACGCCCTGCCGACGGTATACAGGTCTGTCCGCCGGGCGGACAGGAGGGGGAGCTGCCGCCGCACCGACTCCACCTGGGACAAATCCAGGTCCACCACTGCCAGGGCCGGCTTCTCTCCAGCCCGGTAGAGCACATCCCCCCAGGGGGAGACCGCCATGGAGTTGGCGTAGGACACATAGCCCTCATAGGACCGGGCGGGGGCGACGCCCACGGTGAAAAGCTGGTTGTCCACCGCCCGCTGGCGGAACATCAGCTCCCAGTGGGCCGGGCCGGTGGTCATGTTGAAGGCGGCGGGGACGAAGATGCACCGGGCCCCCTCCAGAGCCATGACCCGGGCCAGCTCAGGGAAGCGGAAGTCGAAGCAGATGCACAGGCCCATTTTGCCGAACTCCGTGTCGAACAGGGTGACGCTGTTCCCGGCGGTGAAGGTGTCCGACTCCTTGAACACCTGGCCGCCGTCGATGGCAATGTCGAACAGGTGGACTTTTCTGTGGACGGCAATCACATCCCCCTTCCGGTCAAATACAAAGGAGGCGTTGTAAATGCGGCCCTCCTCCAGCAGGGGGATGGACCCGCCCACCAGATAGACCCCGTTTTGGGCTGCCGCCCGGCTGAGCCGGGCCACGGAGGGGCCGTTCCGGGGCTCTGCGTTGGCCACAAAGGCGGCGTTGTAATAGGGGCAGTTGAACATCTCCGGCAGGACCACGATGTCCGCGCCCCCCTCTGCCGCCTGACGGATGCAGTCCTCCGCGTTGGACAGGTTGCGCTCTTTTTCAGCGGTGACCGGGGACTGGATGATGCCGGTTTTCATGGCTGCACTTCCTTTCTGAAAGGTAGGTGGAGGGGAACGCTTTCCCTATAGGATTCCCGCTTTTGGGAAAATGATGCCTCCGGCGCTACAGCAGCAGAGACACCAGGGGGACGGTGGCCAGACAAAGCAGGCTGGACAGGAACACCGTCCGGGCGGCCAGCTGGGTACAGCCTCCGTACTGCTCCCCCAGCAGAGTGGCGGCGGCGGGGGAGGGCATGGACAGATTGACCAGCGCCGCCCCCAGCACCAGAGGGGACAGCCCTGGGACCAGCCGCATCAGTCCCCAGGCGGCGGCGGGGAAGAGGAGCAGCCGGGCGGCGGAGGCGGTAAAGGCGTCCCTGTCCCGGAGCACGTCGGACACGCTGCCCTGGGACAGGTTCATGCCGGTGATAATCATGGACAGCGGGGTGGTGGCGTCGGACAGATAGCCCAGGGGGGCCAAAAGGGCCTGGGGGAGCTGGAACTGGGTGAAGTACAGTACCAGGCCCACCGCCATGGACAGGTTGATGACGCTGAAGACCGCCCTGCCCCAGGAGATGGGCCGGGCGGAGCCGTCCTGGGGCAGGTCCATGCACACCATCTTGGCTCCCGCGCTGTACATCAGCAGATTGAAGGGGATGGACAGAATCACCGTCAGGGTGAGCCCCTCCTCCCCAAAGAGGGCCAGGGCCACGGGAAAGCCCATAAAGCCGCTGTTGCAGAAGGTGGCGCAGCAGCACCACATCCCCCGCCGGCCCTGGGGCACCCGAAGCAGCCGGGACAGCCCCAGAGACAGCACCCCGAACAGGGGGAACATCACCGCACCCACCAGGAGCATGGACAGCCCCAGCCTGAGAAAGCCGGGGTCGAAGGGGCGGAGCATGGAGTGGACAATGGTGGCAGGGACGGTGATTTTCATCAGCAATGTGCTCATGGGCCTGGAGGACTCAGGGGGAAGCAGTCCGCCCCGAACGGCGAAAAAGCCCACGCCGATGAGCAGAAACAGCCCCACCAGATTGGAAAACAGGACGGCAAGGTCCATGGTCGATCATCTCTCTATTGTGATATGAAAAACGTCTGCTTTGCGGCCCGCAGGCCGCTGCGGGAGGGTAAAACCGGGGGCAACCAATAGTTTTCCCCCTGACGTAAACCGCTGTCGGTTTACTTTTTGAGGGCTTTTGTGCTAAAATGGAGGGGCAAAGGAGGAGTCGAAATGGAACTTCACGAACGTCTGGCCGCCCTGCGGAAGAAAAAGGGGCTGTCTCAGCTGGTGCTGGCCGAGGCCCTGGACGTGTCCCGGCAGGCGGTGTCCAAGTGGGAGAGCGGCCGGTCCGCCCCCTCCACTGAGAACCTGCTCCGCCTCAGTAGTATCTACGGTGTCCCGGTGGACGTGCTGGTGAACTGCTCCCTCCCGATCCCGGAGCTGGAGCCGGAGACAGAAGGGGAGCCGCCCAAAAAGAGCCTGCTGGTCCGCATTACGGAGAACCCCTGGTACCGGTTTGCCGTGTTTGTGATCTTTTGGTTCCTTGTCATCAACCTGGGGCGGACCCTCTATCAGGCGGACGCCTACGCCCGGTTTGTCTACCCCATGACGGCGGAGGAGCTGATCGCGGAGTACGACAGCAGCGAGGACAAGCGCGGCCTGTTCATCTCCACCGGCTTCTGGCCAAACACCTCCAGCGCGGACCATTCCGAGGCCTTTCCGGGCATCTATACGGCCTACCACACCGGCCTGCATGGGGAGAGCGGACTGGAGCTGCTGTTTGAGCAGGAATTTCCGGAGCACACCTTTATCCGTATCTCCCACAATACGAAGAAGGGGGAGGCGCGGTTCATCGCCGCCCGGGGCGATGCGGTGGTGGAGGAGCTTGCGCTCAGCGACCTGCCCTGGGGCATCTCCCTGGAGCCGGGACACTACCGCTTTTTCCTGGTGACAAAGGAGTACACCGGGGCGCTGGATTTGGAGCTGGACTGGCCTTCGCGCCCGAAATAGCAGAGGCAGACAGAATCAGCCGCCGGCGGGGAAGCCCTCCGGCGGCTTGCTGGTCCTTACCGGTTTTTGAAGGAGGTGACCTTCTCCTTGTTGACAAAGGCCCTCATGGCGTCCTTCTGGTCCTCGGTGGCAAAGCACAGGCCGAAGGCCTCGGCCTCGAAGGCGGCGCCGGTGGCCATGTCGGTCTGCATCCCCCGGCGGATGGCCGCCTTGGACTGGCGGACCGCCACCTGGGCGTTGGCGGCGATGGCGTTGGCCAGCTCCAGGGCCTTGTCCATCAGCTCCTCGGCGGGGTAGACGTGGCTGACCAGGCCGATGCGCGCCGCCTCCTCCGCCTTGATGGTCTTGGCGGTGAGGATGAGCTCCATGGCGTTGGACACCCCCACGATTCGGGCCAGGCGCTGGGTGCCGCCGAAGCCGGGGGTGATGCCCAGGCCCACCTCAGGCTGGCCGAACTTGGCTTTCTCGCTGGCCAGGCGGATGTCGCAGGCCATAGACAGCTCGCAGCCGCCCCCCAGGGCAAAGCCGTTGACGGCGGCGATGGTGGGCTTGGTCAGGTTCTCCAGCTTGAGGAAAACCCCGTTGCCGTAAGCGCCGAAGGCCTTGCCCTCCACAGCGGTGAAGCCGGACATCTGGCCGATGTCCGCCCCGGCCACGAAGGACCGGCCCGCCCCGGTGACCACGGCCACCAGAATTTCAGGGTCGGCCTCCACCTGGTCCAAAACGGTGTTCAGATCCTCCAGCACCTGCCTGTCCAGGGCGTTCAGCGCCTCGGGCCGGTTCATGGTGACGATGCCCACAGGGCCCTTCTTCTCCAAGGTCACAAACATAGGAAAATTCCTCCTTATTTTTAAGTGGTGTCCCTATTATAGCGGATATTTCAGGAAAGGGCAAGGGAAAACGCAGGAACAATTTCTTGACGCAGCAGTCGAAATCTGCTACATTAATAGACAGGTGCTGTCCAACACAGGCGAGGCGGTTCAGCTACACCACCCGAAAGGGGGTGAGCGTATGCCGGTTACGGTCACGTTTCATTTCTTCGGTCTTACCGTAACGATACGTATTAAACGCTGAAAACCGCCACCCCGGAACGGTGACGGTTTTCATTTAAACCTAAATCCTCTGGGCTGAACCGTCTTGCGGACAGCACCTTCTATGTTTGTAATATACCACCGCTTTGACGTTTTGTCAAGGCGGCTTTTTATATGGGAAACCTCCATTTTTATTATGTGCGCCAGAATTTCTGCCAAAGGTCAACGGAAGAAATTTTATCATGTATAATAAAAAATGGAGGCGATTAAAAAATGAAAAAAGAAGACTCTATAAAGCTATTTATTCAGAACATACGAAAGCTGAGAATACAAGAAGGTCTGTCCCTTGCCGAATTGGGAAACCGCAGTCATGTTCCGCTGTGGATGCTGGAAGAACTGGAGCAGGGAACGCTTCCAAAAGAGATGATGGTAACAGACGCATTTCGTCTGGCAAAGATATTTCCCTGTCCGGTCCATGAGCTGTTTCAATAGGGGAACAGGGCAAAAGCTTCTGTCCTAACCGTTCCCCCTCCCGAATAGATTGTCAGGAGAGGGGGGATATGTTTGTCCGAAAAAATGCTGTCCGCCGGGAAGGGGGCGCTGTTCCTCACGGCGCTGAGTGCCATCTCCCAGCTGCTGGGCTTCGGCTACCGGGTGGTGCTGTCCCGGCTGGTGGGGGCGGAGGTGATGGGGCTGTACCAGCTCATCATGCCGGTGTACTCGGTGATTATGTCCCTCACCGCCGTGGGACTGGTGTCGGCAACGTCCAACCTCACCTCCCAGCACCTGGCCCTGGGCAACCGCAAAGCCGCCGACCAGACCATCTCCACCTGCCTGAAACTCTTCTTCCTCCTGCTCCTGCCGGTGGGAACGGCGGTGATTTTAGGTTCCGACGCCATTTCGGTGTATCTGCTGGGGGACGCCCGTACCCAGCTGGGGCTGGTCCTCCTCATCCCCTGCGTGGCCCTCACCGGAATCGAGAACTGCCACAAACACTTTTTCTACGGCTCCGGGGTGGTCCGCCCCCCCGCCGTGGTGGAGCTGCTGGAGCAGTTTGTCCGTACCTTTGCGGTAATCTCCCTGCTGGTGGTCTTCCTGCCCCAGTACCCGGAGCGGGTGGTGGGGCTCATCGTGGCGGGCATGGTGATCTGCGAGGTGTTCTCCTCCTGTACCCTGGTGATACTGTACCGCCGCCGGCGGGGGCCCCTCACAGGCCGGGGGGAGGTGGGCCGGGTCCGCCGCCGGCGCATCCTCTCCATCGCCCTGCCCGTGGGCCTGAACGCCCTGCTGGGCAATCTGCTGGGGGCGGCCAACTCCGCCCTTATCCCCCAAAAGCTGGTGGAGGGGGGGCTGGACCGGTCCGCCGCCGTATCTCAGTTCGGGGTGGTATGCGGCATGACCATGCCCATGCTGTCTTTGCCCATTGTCTTCCTGGGGGCGCTGAACCTGGTGATGGTGCCCCGGCTGGCCCGGGCCTGCGCCCTGGACCGTCCGGCGGAGGCCCGGCGGCTCATCTCCCAGGCCATCTCCGCCGTGTCACTGCTCACCCTGCCCTGCATGGCCTTTATGGTGGTGGTGGGTCCCGACCTGGGCCGGGCCATGTTCCACCAGAAGGGAGTGGGGGAGTACCTCATGCCCCTGGCCTGCGTCATGGCCATGAGCTGCGGCACCTCGGTGCTGGCCTCCGCCCTCAATGGGGTGGGCCGGCAGCGGACGGTGGCCGCCATCTCCCTGACGGGCGGGGCGGTGCAGCTGGCCTTCACTCTGGCCCTGGTGCCCCTGCCGGGGGTGGGGATGGGGGGCTATGTGGCCGGGGCGGTGGCCTCCACCGCACTGGAGCTGGGGTTGTGCCTGTGGCAGGTGGTCCGGGCCACCGGACTGGCGGTACGGCCCTTTCAGTGGATGGCCGCCCCCGGCCTGTCAGCCCTGCTGGCAGGGCTGACGGGCAATCTGCTCTTCCGGGTGCTCAAGGACAGCGGTCTGGACCCTGTCCCCGCCGGGCTGGCCACCCTGGCCTTTGCCCTGGTCCTGTACCTGGCCGCCCTCCAGGCCCAGGGAGTAAAGGCCCGGGAGGTGCTGCGGCTGGACTGGTGAAAGGAATAAAACGGCCCCGTCCGTCCGGACGGGGCTGTTGTCTTATGGCTTGAGCCGCTCCTGGCGGGAGGCGTAGTGCTCATCACAGAGAGTCTGATACCAAACCATGCCGCTGACCAGCTTCAGCTCCCGCAGCTCGCCCGGGGCGCCGCATAGCTCACAGACCTGCTTTGACGTCTCCTCATACCGCTCTATCATGTCATAGAGCCTGTGGTTCAGCGGCGCATTTTCCTCCACTGTGCCGCCCTCCAGGTGGAAATAGAAGCGCAGTTCGCCGTACTTCTCCTTCACCTGGTCCACAACAAGGTCCTTTTCCCGTCCCGCCTGGGCGCAGGCCTCCGCAATTTCCTGGCACAGCTTCCGGATCAGCTCATACCAGCCGGAGCCCGCTTCGATCCCGAAGAGCAGGTAAGAACTGCGGTCATTCCGCTCCTCCCGGCGCATGAAGGGGAACTCCTCCTCCAGGGCGGCTTCCAGTTCCTTGTTCATAGCGATATCCCTCCTATTTTAGTTTCCCCCGGCCCCAAAGAGGGCCTGCGCATGGGGGCGACCTCTTTTTTGTAGACCCGGTACAGAAACAGGGCGCTCAGGGCGGTGGAGAACAGCTCTGCGAAGGGGAAGGCCCACCACACCACGTCCAGTCCGCCCAGCCGGGCCAGCAGCCAGCCCACCGGCAGCAGGACGACCAGCTGGCGGACCACCGACACCGTCAGGGACAGCACCCCGTGGCCCAGAGCCTGGAACACCGAACCCGCCACGATGCAGAACCCGGCCAGCAAAAAGCTGGTGGAGATAATCCGCAGGGCGGGCACGCCGATGGCCAGCAGGTCGCCGGCGTCCTCCCCCTCCGCCTCAAACAGGCTGAGGAACACGTCGGGGAACAGCTGGAACAGGGCAAAGCCCACCACCATAATGCCCACCGCGTAGGTGATGGCCAGCCGGACGGTTTTCATGATCCGGTCCGGCTTTTGGGCGCCGTAGTTGTAGGCCACAATGGGAACCATGCCGTTGTTCAGGCCGAAGACGGGCATAAAGATGAAGGACTGGAGCTTGAAGTAGATGCCGAAGACCGCCGTGGCGGTGGAGGTGAAGGCAATGAGTATCTGGTTCATGCCGAACACCATCACCGAGCCGATAGACTGCATGATGATGGAGGGCAGGCCCACGCTGTAGATGCCGCCGATAATCTCCCGGCTGGGCTTCAGGCCCTTCCAGGACATCTGGAGCTCCGGGTTGTGGGTCAGGGACAGATAGAGGCCCACCAGGCCGCCGATGATCTGACCGGCCACGGTGGCCACGGCGGCTCCCGCCACCTCCAGCCGGGGGAAGGGGCCCAGGCCAAAGATGAGGATGGGGTCCAAAATCAGGTTGATCACCGAGCCGGTGCCCTGAATGACCATGGCGTACACCGTCCGCCCGGTGGCCTGGACCAGCCGCTCGGTGGCCACGGAGACAAAGATGCCCATGCTGCACCCGGCGATGATGGTCAGGTAGTCGGCGCCGTAGTTCACGATGCCGGGGATGTCGGTCTGGACGGTATAGAACAGCCGGGCGCAGGTCAGGCCCAAAATCGTAAACACCAGGCCGCTGAGCACCTCCAGCAGTATGCCGTTCATAGCGGTGCGGTTGGCCCGGTCAAAGTCCTTCTGGCCCAGACTGCGGGACAGCAGGGCGTTGATGCCCACCCCTGTGCCCACCGCCACGGCAATCATCAGGTTCTGCACCGGAAAGGCCAGGGAGACCGCGTTCAGGGCGTCCTGGCTCAGCTTGGACACAAAGTAGCTGTCCACAATGTTGTAGCAGGCCTGAATCAGCATGGAGATAATCATGGGCAGTGCCATATTCAACAGAAGCTTATTTTCGGGCATAATGCCCATCTTGTTCTCGCTTGCGGGCTGTGACACCGGAAGTTCCTCCTTTTTTCTCTTTTTTTCAGCGGATTCCTATTATAGTGGAAGGAAATTTTTATGTCAATGGCAGTTTCAACAGTTTTTTTGCCTTTTGGAAAACGCTCAATTCGCTTTTATGCTCCTCAAGTCAGACATCCCCTGTGATTCCCGCCCCCGCAGGGGGCGGGGACAGGAAAAAGAACTGGGACTTGAAAAAACTTGCTTCTTTCCCAACTTTGTATTAGGATAGTGACAGCATGGAATGCTGACACTGAATGGAGGTTGTCCTTTTTGAATTACGAACAGATATTGAGCCGCCTGTGCGCCCTGTCCGGGCCCAGCGGCTTTGAAGGGCCGGCGGCAGAGGCGGCAGCGGAGCTGCTCCGCTCCCTGGTAGACCAGGTGTATTTCACCCGCCTGGGCAGTGTGGTGGGGGTGCGCCGGTGCGGGCGGGACAACGCCCCGAAGCTGTTGCTGGACGCCCACCTGGACGAAATCGGTTTCATCGTCACCGGCCATGAGGAGGGCTTCCTCCGCTTTGCCCCTCTGGGGGGAGTGGACCCCCGAATGCTCCCCGACCGGGAGGTGACAATCCTCGCCGCCCCGCCCGTCACCGGCGTGGTGGCCTGTCTGCCCCCCCACGTCCAGACGGCGGAGAATATGGACAAGTCCCTGCCCATCAAGGACTTGTATATAGATGTGGGGCTCAGTCAGGAGGAAGCGGAGCAGCGCATCCCCATCGGTACCCCGGCCACATACCGGGGAGGGTGCTCCCCTCTGGGGGAGGAGCTGCTCCAGGGCAAGGCTTTGGACGACCGGGCGGGCTTTGCCATCCTGCTGGACGTGCTGGAGCGGCTGGAGGACAAGCCCTTGAACGTGGACCTGTATGTCCTGGGCTCCACCCAGGAGGAGACCCACTCCACCGGGGCGATTACTGCCGCCTATGAGATTGCCCCCAGCCTGTGCGTGGCGGTGGACGTTACCCACGGGGACAGCCCGGACGCGTCTAAAAACGAGACCTTTACGCTGGGGGGCGGGCCGGTCATCGGCGTGGGGCCCAACTGCGCCCGTTCTCTGTCCGGCAGGCTGAGGGAGCTGGCCGGGGACCTGGACATGTCCGTCCAGATCGAGGTCATGCCGGGCTCCAGCGGCACCAACGCCTGGCCCATCCAGGTCAGCCGGGAGGGGGTGGCCACGGCGGTGCTGTCCATCCCGGAGCGGTACATGCACACGCCGGTGGAGGTGGTCCACAAGCAGGACCTGGAGGACACCGCCAGACTGCTGGCCGCTTTTGTGGAGCGCCTGGGAGAGGGGGAGCCGATATGCTGAACACACTAAAGGAGCTGTGCCGTCTCGACGGCGTCTCGGGAAATGAGGACCAGGTGCGGCAGTATATTCAGGATCGGGCCGCGCCGTTGGCCGGCGACGTTCGAGCGGACGCCCTGGGCAATCTGATTGTCTTCAAAACGGGCAAGAAGTCCACGGGAAATAAGCTGATGCTCTGCGCCCATATGGACGAGGTGGGGGTGATTGTCACCCGGATCACCGAGGACGGCTTTCTGAAATTCGACTTCGTGGGCGGGGTGGACCGCCGGGTGGCCATCGGCAAGCCGGTCCTGATTGGACAGGGCAAGGTCCCCGGAATCATCGGCCTGAAAGCCATCCACCTGACCACCAGAGAGGAGCGGAAGAAGGTCCCCAAGACGGAGTCCCTCTATATCGACATCGGGGCAAAGGATAAGAAATCCGCCGAAAAACTGGTGGAGTTGGGGGATTACGGGACCTTTGTGTGCGAACCGGAGGCGTTTGGCGGCGGCCTGCTCAAGGCCCGGGCCATCGACGACCGGGTGGGCTGCGCCGTGATGCTCAAGCTGCTGGAGGAGGACCTGCCCCTGGACGTGACCTTTGCCTTCACCGCCCAGGAGGAGGTGGGCACCCGGGGGGCCTTCGGGGCGGCCTTTTCCGTCACCCCGGAGATTGCCCTGGTGCTGGAGACCACCACCGCCGCCGACTTGCCGGGGGTGGAGAGCCACCGCCGGGTATGCGCTCCGGGCAAGGGGCCCGTCATCTCCTATATGGACGGGGCGACCATCTATGACCGGGAACTTTTTGAGATACTCCGTAGTCTATCTGAGGAGAATGGTATTCCCTGGCAGACCAAGGAGTATATCGCCGGGGGCAACGACGCCCGCACCGTTCAGCGTACCAAGGCCGGGGTCCGAGTGGCCGCGATGTCCGCCGCTGTCCGGTATCTCCACGCCCCCGCCAGCGTGGGGAGTATTGCCGACTTTGAAAACATGCTGAAGCTGACCAGGCTGTTTCTGGAGGAGATAGCTGGCATGTAGGGGCGGCCTTTGGCCGCCCGCAGGAAACAAGACAACCGCCTGTTGTAAGCGGGCGGCCGCAGGCCGCCCCTACATATGGGATACATTGAGAGGAGGTAACATCATGAGAGAAAAACACATGATTGAAGAACAGGTGGAGCAGTTAAAGCAATATCTGGGCTGTCCCTGCACCTACTATCCCCCTTCCAACGACTGCCAGCGGATGGTTTCCGATTTCTGGCAGGCCCGGGCTCGAGGGAAGAAGGAGGGCTTTGTTCCCATGCTGATTGCGGTGGACGAGCTTCTGCTAGAGTGCTTCGAAATCAACGGGGAGGACAAAAATCAGGTCCGTCAGGAGCTGCTGTCTGCCCCGCTGGAGTCGGGAAAGGAAATTCTCCAAACCCGGCTGAGCGAGTTCAAGGGGGAGCTGGAGGAGGATGAGTCCGGCTACTGGCAGCAGCTGATGGGCCAGATGGCCGGCGGCGAGGAGATCGACCGCTTTTTGAGCATTTGGGACTACCGCGGAAAACAGACCGTTCCCCTTGTTCTGGCTGAGATTCCGGTAAAAAATCCCTGGGAGGTCTTCGCTTACCTGCCCTTCGGCGGCTGGAACGAGTGCCCCGCCAACGAGGAGCACATGGCGGTGGCCAAATACTGGTTTGAGAAGTACGGGGCGTTTCCCGCCCTGATGACCCACGACGTGCTGGAGTATGCGCTGCCCTCCGCCTGCCCTGTTCCCAGGGAACAGGCCCAAGAGCTGGCCCTGGAGCAGTATGCCTACTGCAACGACATTGTGGACCAGGGGGTGGAGACCATCGGCCGGCTGGCTGACGGCCTGGCCAAATCCAACTGCTGGTATTTCTGGTGGGATTGAGGGGGAGCTATGGAACTGCTTGAGGTTTTAGAGGCCCTGAACCGGACCCACGGCCCCTCCGGGGACGAAGGGGGCGTCCGGGAGAAGATTGCAGAGCTGGCCCGGCCTTTTGCCGACGAGATTATCACCGACACCCTGGGCAACCTGATCGTCCATAAAAAAGGGGAGGGCCCCCGGGTGATGTTTGCCGCCCACATGGACTCCATCGGC
This sequence comes from uncultured bacterium, assembly GCA_949840775.1. Lineage (GTDB taxonomy): Bacteria > Bacillota > Clostridia > Oscillospirales > Oscillospiraceae > Lawsonibacter. The sequence continues at coordinate 83,936 of CATKXO010000006.1, forward strand.
TTTATCGTCACCCACATTGAGAAGGAGGGCTTCCTCCGGGTGGGCCGTCTGGGGGGCGTCGTCCCCAAGGAGGCGGCCTACAGCAACCTCCGGTTTAAAAACGGGGTCCGGGGGGTGTTTGTCCCCGAGGAGAAGGCCGACTTGGGCAGGCTGAGGCTGGACCAGTGCTTCATCGACATCGGTGCTGACGACGAGGAGGCGGCGAAAAAGCTGGTCCGGGTGGGGGACACCGCCGTCTACGACGGGCCCGTCCGGGTGATGGGGGACCGGGTGACCGCCCCTTATCTGGACGACCGCATCGCCTGCGCCGTTTTGCTGTGTGCCCTGGAGCAGATCGAACAGCCCGCCTGCGACCTGTGGATGGTGTTCACCGTTCAGGAGGAGGTGGGCCTGCGGGGGGCCAAAACCGCCGCCTGGTGGGTGGAGCCAGACGTGGGGCTTGCCGTGGATGTCACCGACGCGGACGATACCCCCGGCTCGGAGCGGAGCGGCACCGCCAAGCTGGGGAAGGGGGCGGCGGTTAAGGTGATGGACTCCTCCGTCATCTGCCACCCGGAGGTTGTAGCCCGGCTGGAGGAGCTGGCCGGGGCCCGGGACATCCCGGTCCAGCGGGACATCCTGCGGGCGGGAGGTACTGACGCCGGGGCCATCCACACTGCCCGCCTGGGGGTGAAGACCGGTGGCATCTCCATCCCCTGCCGGTATATCCACACCCCGGCGGAGACCGCCGACCTCCGGGACGCCGCAGCCTGCGTCCGTCTGACAGTGGCTTTTGCCCAGCAATAGAGGGGTCCGGTTTTGAAATTTGGATACTTTTCCCGATTTATGTCTTGCAAAAAAAGAAGTTATCTGGTACAATACTAAAATGTCTGAATATTCAGGCGTCAAAGCAATACTCAATCGGGCCAAGGCGGCCCGCGGCAAGGAGAATGAAAACACATGGATAAGAAACAGAGAGAAGCACGCCGCCATCAGGAGGATATCGCCCTGCAGAGAGGTCTGCTGTGGGTAGTGGGGGCCGTGGTGCTGGAGCTCCTGCTGGTGCTGCTCAACCGCTTCTATATCGATTATTCCCTCAGTGAGACCGGTGTCAACACCTTCCTGGCCCTGCACGAGGTGCTGAAGGTGGTCCGTTTGGCGGCGCCCGCGGCAGCGGTGCTGGCACTGGTGTGGACGGCCTGGCAGCTGAAGCAGGGGAAGAAATACGGCCTGTGGCTGATCGTGTCCATCGCGCTGGCCGCCGTCTCCGTCTGCGTCCACGTGGCCATCAAGTACCGGGCGGACGGCATGTCCATGCTGTACTGGCTGGTGATTGCCTGGGCGGTGCTGGCCATGGTGTTCTATATCTACCAGCGGGAGTTTTTCCTGGCCGCCTCCGCCTGCGGCATGTCTGTGCTGGCCCTGTGGTTCGTCCGGTACGGCGCCTCCGGTCGGCCTGAGGCGTTTCTGCTTACCGCCGCCATCATTGTGGTGGGCGCGGCCTCCCTGTGGCTGAAGAAGAGCGACGGTATTTTTGGCAGCAGGGAAGAACTGCGCTTTCTGCCCAAGGGCAGCTCCTACGGCGTGCTGCTGGTTACCTGCCTGGCCAGTGTGGCGGCGGTGGTTGTGGCGATGCTGGCCGGGGGTACGGTGGCTTATTACCTGGTGTATGTTATGATCGCCTGGCTCTTTGCCCTGTTCGTATACTACACCGTCAAGCTGATGTAAGCGTCTGTATACCCAAACCTCCCCGCTGAGCAGCGGGGAGGTTTTTCACGTCTGCTGTATGGGAGAAGCAAGGAGGGGCGCGCATGGAGGACCGTGGAAGAAATTGCTCTGTGGCGGCGGTTGTGCCGTCTTTAAACCCCGACCAGCGGCTGAAGGCCACGGTGGACGGGCTTTTGGCGGAGGGCTTTGAAGATGTGGTCCTGGTCAACGACGGCAGCAGGCCGGAGACGCTGGGGTATTTTCAGGAGCTGGCCCAGCGGCCCCAGGTCACCCTTTTGACCCATGAGGCCAACCGGGGGAAGGGGGCGGCTATGAAGACCGCTTTCCGCTGGCTGCTGGAGCACCGGCCCCAGTGTGCAGGGGTGGTGACGGTGGACGGCGACGGCCAGCACCACCCGGAGGACGCCATGGCCTGTGCCAGGCGGATGCTGGAGCGGGAGGAGGTGGTGCTGGGCTGCCGGGACTTCTCCCGGCCCGAGGTGCCTCCCCGGTCCCGGATGGGCAACCGCATCACCTGCGCCGTGTTCCGAATCTTCTGCGGCCAGGCCATCTCTGACACCCAGACCGGCCTGCGGGCCATCCCCCGCCGGTATCTGGCGGCCCTGGCCGCCGTGGCCGGGGAGCGGTATGAGTATGAGACCAATATGCTGCTGGCCCTGAAGGACCAGCGCATCCCCTGGGGAGAGGTTAAAATTCGCACCATCTACCTGGAGGAGAACCGGAGCTCCCACTTTCACACGGTGCGGGACTCCTGGAGAATCTACAAGCTGATTTTGGCCCACTTTTTCCGCTATACCCTCAGCTCACTGGCCAGCGCTGCGGCGGATACCGGGCTGTTTGGGCTGCTGTCCTGGCTGCTGGCGGGGACGCTGGCGGGGACGGCCCTCACCGCCGCCGCCGCCTTGGGGGCGCGGGTGCTGTCGTCCCTGCTGAACTTCTCTCTGAACCGATGGGTGGTGTTTCAGAGCAGGGGGTGCCTGGGACGGTCCCTGGTCCGGTATTACGCCCTGGCTGTCCCGCTGCTGCTGGCCCAGTTCCTGCTGACAGAGGGCGTGTTCCGGGCGGCCCACATCAGCGACCGGCAGACCCTGCTGCGGACAGTTATTTATGGGCTGGTGATGGCGGCCCTGTTTGTGGGCAGCTACATGATCCAGCACCGCTGGGTCTTTTCGACGGAGAAGACAGAGGAAAGGAAGCGTTGAAATGAGCGATGAAAACCGGAGGGGGGGCAAGCGGGAGGCCCCCGGAAAGCCCCGGCGGGTGCTGCGCTGGCTGCTGCGGACGGTGCTTGCCATCCTGTCGGTGGCGGCCGTTCTTGTGGCGGGGCTGTGCATGATTATGGACGAGGTGTTCAACGGCCCCTCAGAGACTGCCCGGAACCGGCTGACCATGTCCCTGCTGGAGGCCAGCGCCACCAAATGGGTGCCGGCGGTGTTTATCGGCAGCGAAACGGTGGACCAGATTCAGGCCAAGGTGGCCGCTGACCTGCCCGACGGCCAGTCCGACCCCACCCAGATTGTAATCCGCACCGATGACATCCTGGAGGACGACGAGTGGGCCGGCTATCCCGACGGCCTGCGGGTGGAGGAGGTCCACGGCGACACCTACAACGCCTATGTGATGCTGGTCCGGGACCCCTCACGGGTCTATCTGGCCGCCTCCTCCAAGCGCTATGCCCGGAGCAGGCCGGGAACCCGGATTACCCATCAGATCGAGACGGAGGGGGCGGCGGCGGCCATCAACGGCGGGGCCTTTTTCGACAACGGCACCATCAGCCCGGAGGTGGGCAGCGTCCCCTGCGGCCTGGTGGTCTCGGAGGGGGAGGTGCTGTGGAACGACGGCAGCTCCTACCACGGCTTTGCCGGCTTTAACGAGGACAATATCCTGGTGGTGTCCAAAAAAATGTCGGCCAATGAGGCCAAGGAGGCCCGCATCCGGGACGGCTGCTGCTATGGCCCGGTGCTGATTAAGGACAGCGCCGTGAATGAGGAGGCCTACAACACCAACTCGGGTTACAACCCCAGGACGGCCATCGGCCAGCGGGCCGACGGGACCGTGATCCTGCTGTGCATCGACGGCAGGCAGGCGGGCAGTCTGGGGGCCACCTATGCCGACATCATCGACGTGATGGTGGAGTATGGCGGGGTGAACGCCTGCAACCTGGACGGCGGCTCCTCCACGGTGATGCTGCTGCGGGACGGGGACGGCCAGGTAAACACGGTGAACAACGTATCCCTGCTTCAGGAGGAACCCAGGCGCATGCCCACGTTCTTTATGGTGCGGCCTCTGGACGGGGAATAAGGAGGGCGGAGCATGAGAGAGAGACAGAAGAAATCCGGCCTGTTCTATAAGGTGCTGCTGGGCATTTTGGCGGCGCTGCTTTTGAGCTTCGTCTATATCCGCTTCGGCCTGCTGCGCCCCTGGCTGGTCCGGTATGAGGCCGCCCAGCCCAAGCATGTCAGCCAGGAGGTGTTTGGCGACCTCTTTTCCCCCGCGGACTGGGGGAGGGTCTACGACCTGTCCGGGCAGGAGGGGGACCGGGAGAGCTTTATCCAGGCGATGGAGGAGCTGGCCGGCGGCCGGGAGCTGGCCCTGGTGGAGACCTCCGCCGGGCTGTCCGGCGACCGGCGCTACATCGTCAAGTCGGGTGAGGAGAGCCTGGCCGCTTTTACCCTGACCAGCGGCGGAGACACGGAGCGGGAGACGGTGTGGAAACTGGGCGGCGTGGAGCTGCTGGTGAGCCCCTTGGGCGGTACGGTGCAGGTCCGGACGCTGGCCGGCCAGCGGGTGCTGGTGGACGGAAGGGAGCTGGACAGGGCGTTTCAGGTCCGGACCACTGAGACCGTGGCGGAGCGCTACCTGCCTGAGGGGGTGTTCGGAAGGCGGACCGCCCTCTGGGAGGCCCCGGTGGCCTCGGTGAAGGGGGCCCAGGTGACGGTTCTGGACGGGGACGGTCAGGAGGTGCCCCTGCGTCAGGAGGGGGAGGGCCGCTTTGCGGTGGAAGAGAGGGCGGAGGAGCCCACTGACCAGGAGCGGGCCGCCCTCACCGGCGCGGCCAAGGTCCACGCCCAGTATATGATTCGGGCCGCCGATTCCGCCCAGCTCCAGAGGTATTTTGACAGCGGAAGCGAGATATACCGGACCATCCGCTCCAGTGAAATCTGGATCAAAACCACCTCCGGCCACTCCTTCTCCGACGAGGTGGTGAGTGAGTTTTGCCGCTATGGGGAGGATATGTTCTCCGGTCGGGTGTCCCTGCACATGGACGTGAGGCGGGGAAACGGCACATCCAAGCCCTATGAGGTGGACAGTACCCTCTTTTTCCACAAAAAAAACGGCGGCTGGCGGGCCTTTGAGATGACCAACATGGATGTACAGCGGGAGATTGTCCACGCCCGGCTGGTCTTTATGGACGGGGAGCGGGAGCTGGAGCGGCAGTTTGTCTCCTCGGAGGACCACAGCTTCGCGACGCCCCAGGTGACGGCGCCCCAGGGGCAGCGCTTTGCCGGCTGGGCCACCCGGGAGCAGAAGGGGAACGACGTTACCATGACGGTCCGTTTCCGGCCCGGGGAGGACGGAACAGTCACCCTTCCGCCTGGCTATGAGCCGGAGCCCATGACGCTGTATGCGGTCTTTGAAGCAGAATAAATGACAGACAGGGAGCGTTCTTAAGAGGACGCTCTCTGTCTGCGCATAATCAACAAAAAATGTGCCACAATGAAGATATTGCTGTGAAAAAACCAGCAATGGCGAATTGGGAGATATCTGTAAAGGAGCGAGTGTTTGTGGAAGTCAATTACAGGAAAGCGGCCGTGATCGGCTGCGGATTTGTGGGGGCGTCTATCGCCTTTCGTTTTTTGCAGCAGGGGCTGTTTTCCAGCCTGGTGCTGCTGGACGCCAACCGGGACAAGGCAGAGGGAGAGGCGATGGACCTGAGCGACGGCCTGCCCTATGGGGCGGCAATGGAGATCACGGCCGGAACCTACGACGACATTACGGACTGCGGCCTGGTGGTGGTCACCGCCGGGGTGAACCAGAAGCCGGGGGAGACCAGGCTCCAGCTGATTGAGCGCAACGCCGCCATCATGAGGAGTATTGTGGGCGAGATTACCTCCCGCCCCTTCGGGGGTATCCTGCTTATCGTATCCAATCCGGTGGATGTGCTCACCTATGTGGCCAGAGAGCTGTCCGGATATCCCAGGGAGCGGGTGATCGGCTCCGGGACGGTGCTGGACACCGCCCGCCTCAAAGAGCTGCTGGGGGAGGAGCTGGGGGTGGACAGCCGCAATGTCCACGCCTTTATCGTGGGGGAACACGGTGACAGCGAGCTGGCGGTGTGGAGCGGGGCCAATGTGTCCGGGCTGGGTCTGGAAGACTTCTGCCGCCTGCGAGGAAAAGAGCTCCATGAGCCCGGCAGGGAGCGGATTTACCGGGAAATCAGGGACAGCGCCAACGAGATCATCAAGCGCAAGGGCGCCACCTACTACGGCATCGCTATGGCGGTGGGACGGATTGCGGCGTGCATCGTGAAGGACGAGCACGCAGTGCTGCCCATCTCAGTGGCGCTGGAGGGGGAGTATGGCCTGGATCAGGTGGCGCTGAGCATCCCCTCCATTGTCGGTAAAAACGGGCTGGAAAAGATTTTGGAGCTTCCTCTGGGTGAGTCCGAGCGTGGGGCACTGGAAGGGTCCGCCCGGCAGCTGAAGGAGGTCATTGCCGGATTAAGGCTGTATTAGTAAATATAGGCAGGGGCGCAAAGAAGTATATCTCCGTGGTTTGGGGCAAAGCTATAAGCGGATGTTCCATCCAACTCAAACAGGAAAAACAAAATGAAAAAGGAGAGACGAATCATGTCTAACAGCAATAGCAATAAAATTATGGTCCCCAACGCCCGTGAGGCTATGGACAAGTTTAAGATGGAGGCCGCCAACGACCTTGATGTAACTGCACCATCTTAAAACAGCGAAAGCGAATTGAATTGAACTATGACAAAATATTACTTATTTAGGTGAATCGGCCCACTAAAATTGAGAAAATCCCGCCGTGATGTGTGAAATACACCTGCGGCGGGATTTGCGTTTTGACAGAGGAAATGGGTATCAGCTGGCAATATGACGAAGCAAATTGATGCAGCGAATCGGTTCGAAGCGATTCGAATTGATTCGAATCATTTTTCTTTACATTTGTGGTTAGAACGCATATAATGGTGGCATCATCTATATGAGGTGAGCTGCTATGACAGAAGGAATTACCACCGAATTTAAACGAGAATATACGGAGGAGATCAAAAAGACGGTCATCGCTTTTGCAAACACCAGAGGCGGCGAGGTTTTGATCGGCGTGGAGGACGACGGCACAATTATCGGCGTCCCGGATGTGGATGGGACCATGCTCAAGGTGACCAACGCCCTGCGGGATTCCATTAAGCCCGACATCACCATGTTTCTGCTGTGTGAGAAGCGGGAGATGGATGGCAAGGACGTTGTCGCTGTCAGTGTTCAGAAGGGCACCGCCTGTCCCTACTACCTGGCTGCCAAGGGGCTACGCCCGGAGGGGGTCTTTGTCCGGCAGGGGGCGTCTACCGTCCCGGCCACCGGGAGCGCCATTTTGAAAATGATCAAAGAGACGGACGGCGACGACTATGAGGCGGCCCGCTCCCTGAATCAGAAATTGACCTTTCAGGATGCGGAGCACTTCTTTGCGGAGGAGCATATCCCCTTTGGACAGGAGCAGAAGCGCACGTTGGGACTTGTCAGCGAGGACGGGGTCTTTACCAACCTGGGCCTGCTTCTCTCCGACCAGTGTATGCACACCGCGAAGCTGGCGGTTTTTCAGGGCTCCAGCAAGACAGTTTTCAAGGATCGGGCGGAGTTCTCCGGCTCTCTGTTCCGGCAGATGGAGGATATTTATGCCTATATTGACCGCTTCAACCGAATCAGGGCGGAGTTTCCCGGCTTAAAGCGGGTGGATACACGGGACTATCCAACCGAGGCCGTGCGGGAGGCCATGCTCAATGCCATTGTCCACCGGGACTACTCCTACAGTGCCTCTACTTTTATCAGCATCTTCGACGACCGGATCGAGTTTGTGACCTTGGGCGGACTGCCCAAAGGAATCGCTATGAGCGACGTGATGATGGGGGTGTCGGTCCCCCGCAACCGACGCCTTGCCAACATTTTTTACCGCCTGCACCTTATTGAGGCGTTTGGCACGGGGATGCTGAAAATCAAGGAGTGCTATGCCGGTTACGCCTACCAGCCTGCTGTGGAAGTTTCCGAAAATGCCTTCAAGATCACACTGCCCAATGTGAACTATGAGGCGGAGACAGCTAACCAGAAGACCTCACTATCCGAAAAAGAACAGCGGGTTATGAAATTCATTTCTGCCCGGCAGTCCGCTTCCAGAGCGGAGATAGAGTCGGCGACAGGGTTGTCTCAAAGCGTGACGGTTCGGACGCTGAAGAAGCTGCTGGAGCTGGGAGCGATCCAAAAAAGAGGGAATGGAAAAAATACGGTATACTATTATGACGGCAAATGATCGTGTTTTGTGAGGCGTCCATGAAAAATCCAACTTTAGAACGGAACAACCGGATATATCTGTTCCTGGCTTTGTGCGTACTTCTTGTTATCCCATTTCTGCACCAATGTGTCCGGACCAGCCTCATCAGCGATATTCCGAATACAGACGGACTTGGTATCGCTGGCCATATCGAATGGTTCGACCTGATCAATGAAACGATCCAAGCATTCCTGATCGTGCCGCTGTATCATCTGCTCAATGAGGTAAAAGGCGAGCCGGGCGTGTTGAAACGGCGAATCCGCAGCAGCTTTGTTGTTTCTACCGCACTGTATACCGTCTTTTCCATTGTTTGTTTTGCCATGTGCTCCAATATCACGCAGTTTATGACAGGCGGCAAGAGAGCCGAAATCATCAGCTATCTGCGCTTGGAGACGGTCGCATTCATTGCGGGGCATATTTCCAGCTTTGCTGTGGTGGTGTTTGTTGTTGCGGGGAAACCGTCCTATATCGTGGCTCTGACGGTTGGGAGAACTATTCTGACCATTGTGACGGATTCGTTTTTCATTCCGGCATTCGGAGTAAATGGGGTCGCATGTTCAAATATCGTGATTAATCTCTTTGCGGGAGCCATCTGCTTTGCACTGGTAGAGCATTTAGAATCCAGTCAGGCATCGGTACAGCTGTCCGCAAATGGATACGGGTGGCTCCGGCAATGGGTTGTGATCGGGGTGTTCTCTGGTGCGCAGATCCTGCTGGATAACCTCATTTACGCGCTAATCGTCTGTAAAATGGTCAATGATGTGGCGGAACAGGGGAACTATTGGGTGGCAAACAATTTTATCTGGGGGTTCTTGCTTGTTCCTATTTTAGCTATTGCAGAGATCATAAAACGAGAAAACGCGCCGGGTCAGGTCAGAAAATATTTCAAA
>CATKXO010000007.1 GCA_949840775.1 uncultured bacterium
ATTTTATCCAGAGATCATCTGTAGGGGCCGCCCCCTTGGGCGGCCCGAAACCAGGGAAAACGTTGCACGTTGGTGGGCCGCCGAGGGCGGCGGCCCCTACATTTAAATCTGCGAAAAGGACAATCCCAGAGCGGAACATGTGGGACCCGGCCCCCTGGCCGGGTCATTTCCTTTAGAATGGCCCGCCGAGGGCGGCGGGCCCCACACCCCTACAGTTCAACCCTTGTCACCCCCGGCGTATCGCCCAGCACCTCTCCCTCCCGCCTCTGGCAGGTGAACAGAAGCAGCTGCTGCTCCCCGGACAGCTCCCAAAGCAGCTCCAGGGCCCCCTCCAGGCGGTCGTCGTCAAAGGAGGCCAGGGCGTCATCCAGGAGGATGGGGGGCTTTTCCGGCAGGCACAGCCGGCACACCGCCAGCCGCAGGGCCAGATAGAGCTGGTCCGCCGTCCCTCTGGACAGGTACAGGGCGGACCGGGGCAGCACCCCGTCCCCTGTCCGGACAAAGCCCTCCAGCTCTCTGGTGAGGGAGACCGCCGGGTATTTATCCCGGGTGAGCCGGGCCAAAAACAGGCCGGTGAGCCGGTTCAGCTCCGGGGAAAACCGCTCCTGGAGCTTGGTGTTGGCCTGGGTGAGGGCGTCCATGGCGGCAGAAAGGGCCTCATACTCCAGCCTGCGGCGGGACAGGCGTTCCTCCAGCTCCTCCGCCCGGGCGGACAGAGCGGCGGGGTCCCCCATGGACCGGAGAGCGCCCCGGGCCTGGTTGAGCTGGGCGCTGGTCTGCTCCAGCCGCTCCGCCGTCTTGGCCAAAAGGCGGCCGGTCTCCTCGGGGCCCAGGTCGGGGATGGGCAGCTCCGGGACCTCCCCGGCCCCCTCCCCCGCCCCCTGGGCGGACAGGTCGTCCAGCCTGCGGCGGGCGGAAGATGCCCGCTCACGGGCCAGGGCCAGGTCGTGGTCCAGGCCCAGCGCCCGGCTCAGGGCGGCGGAGCAGCCGAACATATCGCTGGCCTCCGGGGCGAACTGGTGGACAAAGTCCAGCAGTTCAGTTTTGGTGGTATCCCGCTTGCTTTGCCGCTCCGTCACGGCATTCCGGATGACCTCGACCTCGTGGGCGGCCTTGTCCGCTGTCTGACACCGCTCCTTGTAGCTCTGGGCCAGGGCGGTCAGCTCCTCCGGGGCCTGGACGCCGTACTGCTCCAAAATTTGAGCGGCGTCTTTTTTGATCTGACTGACCCGCCTTTTTTGCAGAAAGGCCAGGAGAAGATTGAATGCGAACACGGCCACGGCCAGGAGGGAGATAAAGTTCATTCCATTTCTCACGAAAAGGGGAATTGCCAGCAGGACCAGCCAGGACAGGCCCACAGCGATAAACACAGGGCAGGTGCGCTGATATTTTCGGGCTTTTTCCTGCGTCGCCTGCCAAGCGGCGCAGTCAGATGCAGCCTTAGCCACCGCCTCTTCGCCGGTCATGCCGGGGAAGTGCTCGTCCTTGGCGGCCTCCTTGGCCTTGGCGGAGGTTTCCTCCGCCTCCTCCAGGGCGGCGGAGCCCTGTTTGATCTCTTCGTCCAGAACCTTGAGATATTGCAGCTCCCCCTGGGCCTGTTTCAGCGCCTCCCGGTCGGGGATGGCGCCAAACCGGGCCTGCTCCGCCTCCAGGCCGGCGAGCTGCTGCCGGGCGGACTGATACTCCTCCCCGGCCTGGAGATAGCGGTCGGACAGCTTTTTCTGCGCCAGGGCCTGGTGGGCCGCCGCCTGTTGGGACAGCCCATCCCGCTCCCGCTCCAGAACGGCCCGCTCCCCCTCCAGCCGGGCGGCTAAGGCGGCGGTCTCCTCCAGCTGGGTCAGGCTTTCCCGCACCTGGGCCAGCTCTCTGTCCAATTTTGGAATCTCCCCCACGCTTTTGTTGACCTGCCGCCGGTTTTTCCAGATCTTCAGCTGCTCCATGGCCTGGGAGAAGGACACCTCTTCCTCCCCCGTGGTGACCAGGGAGGCGATGCGCCGCTCCAGCTCCGGGGCGGTGGTGAGGGACAGATTCCCGTCCCCCAGAAAGGCGGAGCGGGAGAAGACCTCTGCCCCCACGCCGGTGAGCAGCTCGCCGCAGTTGGAGGCTGTGAGGCCGGGCACCGGCTCCTGGGTGCCGGTGTAGACGGCGGAGAAGGAACCGAAAGGAGTGTTCCCCCTGGGTCCCCGGCGGATGGTGATGTCCCGGCCCTCCAGCTCCAGGACAATCTCCCCCTCCATGGGGGCGCCGGACCAGGGCTGATAGCGGTTCTTATCGGCCAGATAGCCCCTCTTGTTCTTGTCCCGGGTATCGATGCCATAGAGCATGGTGCGCCAGAAGGCGGCCCAGGTGGACTTGCCCCCCTCGTTGGGGGCGTGGATCAGGGTGAGGCCGGGGCCGGGCTCCAGCCGGGCCTTGTTCAGCCTGCCGAAGGTGGCGGTCATGGACTTGATCTTCATCCCTCATCCCCTCCTTCCAGGGCGGCCAGCCCGTACCGGGCGGCCAGCTGCCACAGGGGATTGTCCGGTTCCTCCCGGCACTTCTCCCACATGGCCTGCAAAAACAGTCCGGTAAGGGCGTCCTCCTCCCGCCGGGCCCACAGGTTCTGGGGCAGGCGGGTGCGGTCCAGCAGGGTAAGGCCGTAGAACTCCGGGGCAAGGACCCGTTCCAGGGCAGCCAGGTCGGGCTTTTCCCCCTCTCCGGTGAGGATGATGCGGCAAATCAGGTTCTCCCGGTTTTCGGGCAGGGCGGTCCGGATGGCGGACAGGACATCCACCCCCAGGGTGATATCCACCGGGAGAATCTCATACCGCCGCTTGGCCAGAGGGACAAATTGGGCGGTCACCTTTCCCGGCTCCGCCTCCACATAGAGCACGCCCTTCTCCCCCAGCTCGTCAAAGCCCCGTCCCTCGGGGCAGCCGGGGTAGGCCCAGAAGGTATTTCCCTCCTTTTGCAGGCCGGTCCCCTGGTGGACGTGGCCCAGGGCCAGGTAGTCCAGCCCGCTGGCGGCGATGTCCTGGGGGGCGATGGGGCCGTAGTTGTCCTCTGATCCCACACAGCCGTGGAGGCAGGCGATATGGACCCTCCCGTCCTCCGGGACGGCCAGCCCCTCCAGGGGACTGGCCGTCTGATGGGCGTCGGTGAAGGCCCTCCCCCACAGGGTGCAGCCGGGCAGCTCCACCCGCTCCAGGGCGGCGCTGGAAAAGATATGTACGTTGTCCGGCCAGTCCAGGGTGGCCCACACCGACCGGCGGCTGTAGAAATCGTGGTTGCCGGGGGCGATGAACACCGGGCAGGGGATGGAGGACAGGGCGTCCCGCAAAGCCTGGGCGGTCTCCCGGTAGACGTGCTCCGAGTCCAGCAGGTCCCCGGCCAGCAGCACCAGATTGGCCTCCTTCTCGCGGGCCAGGGCCGCCAGACGGTCCAGCAGCTCCCGCTGTTCCTCCCGGCGCTGGCTGGCCCGCTCCGGGGTCAGGCCGGAAAAGGGGCTGTCCAGGTGGAAGTCAGCCCCATGGATGATTTTTATCATGATATTGACCTCTTTAAGTCGTTTGTAGGGGCGGATATCATCCGCCCGCCGGTATTGCATCGGGTCATTCACGGGCGGATGGTATCCGCCCCTACATGTCACTCAATAATATCCGTCCGGACAACATCGACACATCTCTTCTTCTCCGTGTCGATGGTAAACAGGCAGGCGTTGAGCTTGCAGTTCCCCTCCGCCTCCTCATACCGCCGGGGGAGCCCCCCCAGAAAGAGGTTCAGGGAGTTCTCCGGTTTGATGCCCAGCACCGAGTTGACCGGTCCGGTCATCCCCAGGTCGGTGACAAAGCCGGTGCCGCCGGGAAGCACCCGGCAGTCCGCGGTGGGCACATGGGTGTGCGTCCCCCACACCGCCGCCGCCCGGCCGTCCAGGTGCCAGCCCATGGCCCCCTTCTCGCTGGTGGCCTCGGCGTGGAAGTCCACCAGCAGCAGGTCGAAGCCCCCCCGGTTAAAGAAGAAGTTGGCCGCCTTGAAGGGGCTGTCCAGGTTGGAATTCAGGTCCACCCGGCCCATGATGTTCAGTACGCCCAGCCGCAGGCCCTGGCACTGGTACACCCCGAACCCCCGTCCGGGTACCCGCCCGGCGTAGTTGGCGGGGCGGAGAATGCGGTCGTCCTTGTCCAGGAAAGCCCCAATCTGGATGCGGTTCCAGGTGTGGTTGCCCAGGGTGATTACATCCGTCCCGGCGTCCAGGATGCGCCGGGCCTGGGCGGGGGTGATGCCCACCCCGGAGGCGTTCTCCCCGTTGACCACGACGAAGTGGGCCCCTGTCTCCTCCCGGAGCCCCGGCAGGCGGCGGGACAGGATGTCCTGCCCCCCCTCGCCCACTACATCGCCGACGGCTAATACATTTAACAGCATAGAATGTCCTCCTTGCTGACAGTCGGTTTCTTACCTGACTATTATAAAGTATTCCAGCTAAAATCGCAACTGTTTCAATCTCTCGGCCACTTCAATCCTTTTGGCAGTCCCAGGATATAGTCTGCCGAAACATGAAACGCTTTACACAAAATTGCTAGTTGCTCTACTCGAAAGGGTTTTTTGCCCAATTCTTGTCGGCTGTAATAGCTTTGGTTAGTGCCAAGCAATTCAGCGGCTTGAGCCTGTGTCATGTCTGCGTCCTCACGTGCTTGACGCAAGCGTTCATAGTATTCCATAGACTTCCCTCCTTGCGAGAAGTCTAGCAGAGTTCCTATAGGTACTATTGACATTAGACCCTATAGGTAATACAATGGGCGTGAGAACCTACATTGAGGGGGAAATAAAAGTGGAAGTGGTAGGATTTAGAGAGACGTTTTGCAGTAATGTGCGCCGATCGAGACAAGATGCTGGATTATCAGTCACAGAGTTATCCAAGCAAAGCGGAATATCAGTATATATGCTGATGAAGCTGGAAAAAGGTATTGTTCCGAAAAGAATGACAATAGACGATGCGTTCGCCTTAGCTGAGGTGTTTCACTGCGAGACATATGAGCTGTTTGAGTAAAAACCGCCCTGCCTCACTTGGCAAAGCGGCCAGAATGGGTATAATAAAAACAGAAAGGGCGCTGTTACTGACAGTCGGCCCGATTCGATCAGCTAAACAGAGTTAGCCGCTCGGGAGCCAGCCGGGCGGCTTTTTTTGTCAAAAAACCGGGACAGCCGCAGCTGTCCCGGTCCGGAAGAATTACTTGATGGGCTCTCCGGCCTCTTTCTTGGCCTTGATCTCCCGCAGGGCGTCCCGGTAAGAGAGGTTGACCCGGCCCTTGGCGTCGATCTCGATGACCTTGACCCAGATCATATCTCCGATGTTGACCACGTCCTCCACCTTCTCCACCCGGCGCTCGGACAGGTAGCGGATGTGGACCATGCCGTCCTTGCCGGGGGCCAGCTCCACAAAGGCGCCGATGGGGATGATACGCACCACCTTGCCGTAGTACAGCTCGCCCACCTGGGGGACAAAGACGATGGCGTCGATCATCTTCTTGGCGGCGTCGCAGGAGGCGGCGTCGGGGGAGGCGATGTGGATGGTGCCGTCGTCCTCAATGTCGATCTGGGCGCCCGACTCGGCGGTGATCTTCTGGATGACGGAGCCGCCCTTGCCGATGACCTCCCGAATCTTGTCGGGGTCGATCTTCATGGTAATCATTTTGGGGGCGAACTTGCTCACCTCGGCCCTGGGGGCGGCGATGCAGGGCAGCATCACCTCGTCCAGGATGGCGAACCGGGCGTCACGGGTGATGTCCAGGGCCTCCTTGATGATCTCGTGAGTCAGGCCGTCGTTCTTCAGGTCCATCTGAATGGCAGTGATGCCGGACTTGGTGCCCGCCACCTTAAAGTCCATCTCGCCGTGGAAGTCCTCCACGCCCTGGATGTCGATAAAGGTGGTAAAGCCGCCGTTGTCGTCCTGAATCAGGCCGCAGGAGATGCCGGCCACCGGGGCCTTGATGGGCACGCCGGCATCCATCAGGGCCAGGGTGGAGCCGCAGATGGAGCCCTGAGAGGTGGAGCCGTTGGAGCTGAGCACTTCACTGACCACGCGGATGGCATAGGGGAACTCGTCTACGCTGGGCAGCACCGGGGCCAGGGCCCGTTCGGCCAAAAAGCCGTGGCCGTACTCCCGGCGGTTGGTGGACCGGGGCGCCCGGGCCTCGCCCACGGAGTAGGGCGGGAAGTTGTAGTGGTGCATATACCGCTTCTCTGTCTCTTCCCAGATGGTGTCCAGCTTCTGGGAGGCGGCCAGGGTGTTCAGGGTGCACACGGAGAGCACCTGGGTCTGTCCCCGGGTGAACAGGCCGGAGCCGTGGACCCTGGGCAGAACCCCCACCTCGGCGGCCAGGGGACGGATCTCGTTCTGGGCCCGGCCGTCCACCCGGTGGCCCTCCAGCAGCCAGGCCTTCACGATCTTTTTCTGGAACTTGTAGGTGAACTCCTCCAGGTACTGGTCCATATCCGGATATTCCTCCAGATACTTCTCGTGCCAGTGCTCGATCATCTCGTTCCAGCGCTTCTCCCGGACGGTCTTGTCGTCGGTGTCCATGGCGGCCTTGGCCTCGTCCATGAAGTTGGCCACGATGTCGTCGAACAGCTCCTGATTGAACTGGGCGTGGTCATACTCCATCTTGGGCTTGCCGATCTCCCGGACGATCTGGTCGATGAAGTCGATCTGCTTCTTAATCTCCTCGTGGGCCTTGACGATGCCGGCGTACATGATCTCGTCGGGAATCTCGTCGGCCCCGGCCTCGATCATGACCACCTTCTCCCGGGTGGCGGCCACGGTCACGTCCATGCGGCTGGTCTTGCGCTGCTCCTGATTGGGGTTGAGGACGATCTGGCCGTCGCAGAAGCCCACCTCCAGGCAGCCGATGGGGCCGGCGAAGGGGATTTCGGAGTAGCTCACGCAGGCGGAGGCGCCGATCATGGCGGCCACCTCGGGGGAGCAGTCGTAGTCCACGCTCATCACGGTGCACTGGATGCACACGTCGTTGCGGAAGTCGTAGGGGAACAGGGGGCGCATGGGCCGGTCAATCAAACGGCTGGCCAGCACCGCGGGCAGAGAGGGCCGGCCCTCACGGCGCATGAAGGAGCCGGGGATTCTCCCCACGGCGTAGAGCTTCTCTTCAAACTCCACGGACAGAGGGAAGAAGTCGATGCCGTCCCGGGGGCGGGGGGAGACGGTGGCGGCCACCATCACAGTGGTGTCGCCGTACTTCACCAGGGCGGAGGCGGAGGCCAGCTCGGCCACCTTGCCCACCTCAATGGTCAGGGGACGGCCGCACAGGTCCATGGTCCAGCTCTTGAACTTGGGGAACTGCTTGTGCTTGATGATAGTTGACATGTCGATTCTCCTTTTTGTTTGGTGTCCCCGGAGATTTGCCTGCCCTTTAGCACTTGAATACGGGTTTGATCTTGTGGGGCCCGCCGCCCTCGGCGGGCCATTCCCCCGATAGATATGGTCTGTTGTGCGCGACCCGCCCAAGGGGGCGGGTCCCACACGGCTTTGACAGGAAGATTGCCTTCAATCCCATATTCAACTGCTAAAAGACCAGAAAAAACGCCGGGGGTATATGCGAACATAGGGCGGAGCGCAAAAACGCCCGCCCTATATTTCACAGTCTTACTTGCGGATGCCCAGCTTGGCGATAATGGCGCGGTAACGCTCAATGTCCTTGGCCATCAGGTAGTCCAGCAGCTTGCGGCGCTTGCCGATCATCTTGTACAGGCCGCGGCGGCTGTGGTTGTCGTGGATGTGCACCTTCAGGTGCTCGGTGAGCTCGTTGATGCGGGCGGTGAGGATGGCGATCTGGACCTCAGGGGAGCCGGTGTCGGTCTCGTGGGTGCGGTTGGCCTCAATCACGGCCGTCTTTTCGTCCTTGCGGATCATGGGAAATTCCACCTTTCAAAATGTTCTGTCCAAAGGCCGGGTAACGGGCGGGTGTGTCCCCGCGCACCTGCGCGGGCCGTGTCCCGAAACCAAGCAATGGATGGCGCATATTTCATGCCCGGATAATATATCATAGTTTTTTCCTGATGTAAAGGGAAAATCCCGGGATTTGCGAAAAATTTTTATTCATCCCCCATGGTCAGCTGGAGCTCCTCCAGTTCCCGCATGGCCTCCTCCGCCTGGTCGGAGATATCCGCCAGCTTGGCGAAGGCTTTTGTGTAAAGCGCGTGGTATACACTTCTGCGCCAGTTCAAAGGTAGCGAACGGGATAAACACCAGGCGTAGGCCCTTCTACGTGATTCCCGGTACTTGCTCCCTATCCTGCCCGGCAAGCGGCAGAAAAGGAAGACTACGTACTGATGTCGCCGATTCAGTATAAATTAATAAAAGATCGAAATCGCACTTAATCATGCGCAAAATAAACGTTCCGTACTTTACGATCAGTAAAATACGGAACGTTTTTTATTTTACTCAAATTCCCCGGAGATACTGCCTTGCTGGAGGACATGTCCCTCTGCCGCCCGGAGGAATGCCTTCTTTCGAGCGCCGCTGCCCAGGTCAAGAGCACAATCTAGGGCATAGACGGTGAAGCGGTAGGCGTGGGTTTTTCCCTTGGGCGGCCTGGGGCCGGCGTAGCGGTGGAGGCCGTAGGCCACCCCCTGCGCCCCGCCTCCAGGGACGCATTTCCCCGCCGGGATGCCTCCCGGTATCCGGTCCGAGGCGGGCAGGTTCCAAATGACCCAATGGGCGAAGCCCTTGATCGGGTGGCTCATATCCTCCAGTACCACGGCCAAAGTTTCCGCTTTGGGGGACAGCCCCTCCAGAATCAGCTCCGGGGACAGGTCCTTTCCCCGGCCGGTGTGGTCCGGAAGGAATTTGCCGTTTTGGATGCCGGGGCAGCGGACGGTCAACAGTTTCATAGAGTCCTCCTAACTGACTCTTTTATCTTCCAAAGGGTCGGCAACAACGGGTGCCTCCGTAAAAATCCGGTCTGCGTCCAGATCAACACAGGCTGTCGGGTCTCTGTTGCCAATGATGTCCCACGCCACAGTGTCATTTAAAATAGTCAACCTGTCTCGGAAAAAGTCCAAGTCGGCCAGCGGCGCAAACACGCCCCCCAATGCAATCAGCGGCTTGATATCTACCAGCCGGACTGCTCCGTCGTTGCAGTATGCGTAAACTGTAAAATCATCGCCAGGGACAGCCTGTACAACAGCGGGCATAAAAATCATCAGCTTCTCCTTTCTCATTACATCAGAGGAGGAATTTTGTTCAGCGGCTGAGCATCCTTTGCCAGTTCCCAGTTTTGCATCAATTCATCCCGGTGCATTTCGCCCCAGGCCAGCACAAATTTCAACTGCCGGGAAGGCAAAGCGCCCTTAATTACAAATCCATTCTGTATATCAACTAGCGCTTTATACCCGGCGTATTCCGCATGAAAGTGGGGCGGATTGTGGTCTGAATAATACATCGTGATACGGATCCCGGCAAACATGGATATTTCAGGCATAATAACCGCCTTCCTTCCGCTACTTGGTACTTGTTATTATATATCAAAGATTCTGTTCCAGTCAAGGACGGCAAAACGGCCCTCCGAAGGCTCGGAGGGCCGCAAAGTACTTATCCCTTTTTCTTGGACGCCTCCCGCATCCGGGCGCTGTGGTCCAGCAGGCGCTTGCGCAGGCGCAGATTCTCGGGGGTGCACTCCAGCAGCTCGTCGTCGGCCAGAAACTCCAGGCACTGCTCCAGGGAGAGGGTGCGGGGGGTGACCAGCCGCAGGGCCTCGTCGGACCCGGAGGCCCGCATGTTGGTCAGCTGCTTCTTCTTGCACACGTTGACCGAGATGTCCTCCTGCTTGGGGCACTCGCCCACGATCATGCCGCCGTAGACGGGGGTGCCGGCGCCGATGAACAAAGAGCCCCGCTCCTGGGCGTTGAACAGGCCGTAGGTGACCGCCTCCCCCGTCTCAAAGGCCACCAGGGAGCCGGTGGACCGGCGGGTAATCTCCCCCTTGACGGGGGCGTAGCTGTCGAAGACGGAGGCCATAATGCCCTCGCCCTTGGTATCGGTGAGGAACTCGCTGCGGTAGCCGAACAGGCCCCGGGCGGGGACCAGGAACTCCAGCTTGGTCCGGCTGCCCACGGGATTCATGGTGACGAACTCCCCCTTGCGGGCGCCCAGCTTCTCCATGACAGCCCCCACATAGTCGGTGGGCACGTCGATGACCACCCGCTCGATGGGCTCACACTTCACGCCGTCCACCTCCTGGTAGAGGACGCGGGGCGGGGACACCTGGAGCTCGTAGCCCTCCCGGCGCATAGTCTCGATGAGGATGGACAGGGACATCTCCCCCCGGCCGGCCACGTTGAAGGAGTCGGTGGAGTTCTCCACCTCGGACACCTTCAGGGACACGTCCTTCAAGGTCTCCCGGAACAGCCGGTCCCTCAGCTGGCGGCTGGTGACAAACTTGCCCTCCCGCCCGGCGAAGGGGGAGTCGTTGACGGAGAAGGTCATCTCAATGGTGGGGGCGGAAATCTGGACAAATTCGATGGGCTCCACCGCGTCGGGGGCGCAGATGGTGTCCCCAATGGTCACGTCGCCGATGCCGCTGAGGGCCACGATGTTGCCCGCCTCCGCCTCCTGGACGGGGACCTTGGCCAGGCCGTCAAACTCGTACAGGGCGGTGGCCTTGGCCTTCTTGGCGGGGGCTTCGGGGTCGTGGTAGTTGCACACCGCGATCTCCTGGTTCTGCTTCACGCTGCCCCGCTCGATGCGGCCAATGGCGATGCGGCCCACAAACTCGTTGTAGTCGATGGAGGACACCAGCATCTGGAAGGGGGCCTCCAGGTCCACCTCGGGGGCGGGGATATAGTCGATGATAGTGTCGAAGAGGGGCTTCAAGTCGCTGCCCGCCACGTCTGGCTGGACGGAGGCGGTGCCCTGCCGCCCGGAGCAGAAGAGCATGGGGGAGTCCAGCTGCTCGTCGGTGGCGTCCAGGTCCAGCAGCAGCTCCAGGCACTCGTCGATGACCTCATACACCCGCTGGTCGGGGCGGTCGATCTTGTTCACCACCACAATCACCTTGTGGCCCAGCTCCAGGGCCTTGGACAGCACAAACCGGGTCTGGGGCATGGGGCCCTCGGCGGCGTCCACCAGCAGGATCACGCCGTTGACCATCTTCAAAATGCGCTCCACCTCGCCGCCGAAGTCGGCGTGGCCCGGGGTGTCTACGATGTTGATTTTCACGCCGCCGTACTGCACAGCGGTGTTCTTGGCGGTGATGGTGATGCCCCGCTCCCGCTCCAGGTCGCCCGAGTCCATCACCCGGTCGGCCACTGCCTGGTTCTCCCGGTAGACCCCGGACTGCTTGAGCATCTCGTCCACCAGAGTGGTCTTGCCGTGGTCCACGTGGGCGATGATGGCGATATTTCTCAATTTCTCATTTTTCATGGGAATTGCACCTCAAATCTGTGGATTTCTCAATAAGCCAAAGCATTATACCCCTATCTCCCCAAAAAATCAACACAGGCTCCGAAAAAACACATACAAAGGGAACCTTTTTTCTCTTTCTTCGTCTGTATATTATATGTAGGGCGCGACGACCCCGGCGCGCCGTCTTACCATAGGAGAACAGGCCGCCGAGGCCGTCGGCCCCTACATGCCTGCACGACGGCCCAAACAAATTTTCGATTTCCTATTGACATCGTCGAACGGATGTTGTATATTTAATTGGAACAAACGTTTCTTCCCCGCCGGTTATTTCAATAGTCCGGTTTTTAGGACAGCTTTTGGTCTAAACTTACCCTATCATCAATTCCATGGAGGGGACGCCTATGCAGACCACCTACTATCAAACATCCAACTTCATTCAGCACTCCGGAAACATGATCGACCTGACCGAGTTCCGCCGCCGGGCAATGGCTCAGCGGGACAGTCTGGCCCGCCAGCCCCAGGAGGACCCGTGGGACGCCGGAGAGGAGCCCGCCTTCCGTCCCGTGGTGCTGGAGATTACCCCGGAGGAGCGCCGCCGCGCCCGCCGGGAGCGCCAGGCCTGGAGGCTTGACGCCTGCGCCAGCCTGGCCGTGATTCTGATGACGGCGGTCTTTGCCCTCCGGATGCTATTGTAACCACAACATCTTGGGGCGATTGTCAAAATACATACAAACTAAAAGAAGAACGCCGCATTTTGTCCTGCGGCGTTCTATTTTTGTGCACTTTTTTGTGAACATTTTGTTTCAAAAGGAAAAAAGGGGGTTGACGGACGGACGGAAAACATGTATATTGTTGTTACCATTTTGTAACTCTTATTTCACGATTGTCATTTTTCCCTCGGAACGAGAGGTGATTTCCATGGATCAAATCCAGGACCAGAGCTGGACTGCCCGGCTGCCCATCGCGGGCCAGGACACGGGACGAATCCCCAAGCCCCAAAGGCCCCGTCCCCCGGAGCAGTCCCAACCTGTCCAGGCCGCTGCCGCCCCCGACTGGCGGGCGGAGTTCAAGCTGTACGCCAAGGGGATGCGGGAATGGGCCCGCATTCATTTCCGCCGCTGGGCCCACCTGTTTCACGGCGCCGCCGCCGGTACGCTGGCGGTGGGACCGGTCTCCTTCCTGCTGGTGGCCGGAGCCCTGGGCACCGCCCTCACCCTGACCACCCTCTACTCCACCAGCTACGCCGTCATCGTGGACGGCCAGGAGGTGGGCGTGGTGGCCGACCAGAGCGTGGTGGACAGCGCCATCCGGACGGTGGAAAACCGGGGCACCCAGCTGCTGGGCTACGACTACCAGGTGCAGGGCAGCATTGACTACAGCTTTGGCCTCACCCTGAAAAGCGACCTGAGCCGGGAGCAGGACATCAGCAACTACTTCTATGGCCAGCTCAATGAGCTCAGCGACCAGCTGAGGGCCTATCAGGTTGTGCTGGGCGGCCAGGTGGTGGGCGTGGTAAAGGACGAGACCGCCCTCAACGCCATGCTGGACGGCATCAAGGCCGAGTACGTGACCGACGCCACCACCTCCGTTGAATTTGTGGAGGACGTATCCGTCTCCCCCGTCTATGCGGTGGACACACTGATGAGCGTGGGGCAGATTGAGGATGCGCTGAAGGCCAACACCACCGGCGAGACCACCTACACCGTGGTCAAGGGGGACACCTACAACGGCATCGCCTACCGCAACGACATGTCCCTCAGCGACCTGATGGAGCTCAATCCCCAGGCCAGCCTGAACCGGCTGATGGTGGGGGACGTGCTCAATGTGAAGGAGATCGTCCCCGCCCTGTCCGTCCAGACCACCGAGCATGTGACCTACACCGAGGCCATCCCCTGCCCGGTGGAGGAGGTCAAGGACGACAAGATGTATAAGGGCGACTCCAAGGTCCTCACCCAGGGCGAGGAGGGGGAGGCCCAGGTTCAGGCCGACGTAATCTATATCAACGGCTATGAGCGGGAGCGCACCGTCACCGACACCGTCACCCTCCGGGAGCCCACCACCACCGTGAAAGCCGTGGGCACCAAGGAGAAGCCCAAAACCGCCTCCAAGGGCACCTATATCTGGCCCGTCAGCAGCCACCGCATCAACTCCTATTTCGGCGGGCGGAAGATTTTCGGCAGCTACAGCTACCACTCCGGCCTGGATATCCACGCCAGCTACGGCGAGGCCGTCAAGGCCGCCGACGGCGGCACCGTCACCTTCGCCGGGTACAAGGGCAGCTACGGCAACCTGGTCATCATCCGCCACGACAACGGCGTGGAGACCTATTACGCCCATAACTCCAGTCTGGTGGTCTCCGCCGGGACCAAGGTCTATCAGGGACAGACCATCGCCAAGGCCGGCTCCACCGGCCGCTCCACCGGCGTCCACTGCCACTTCGAGGTCCGCGTCCGCGGCACTGCGGTGAACCCGCTGAATTACCTGAGATAACGGTAAACACCCCCGACTTAAATCGGGGGTGTCTTTTTGCCCTTCTGGTTCAGTGCATCTATTGAGGACGCCCACCAGAAGGCAGAAAATTAAAAACGCCGCGTATTTTACAGCAAATAAAATACGCGGCGTTTACGCGGCGTTTATTATTTTCTCTTAATAGGCCAACTTCTCCTCCAGCCAGGCTTTCAGCTCAGAAATGGGCACGCGCACCTGGTCCATGGTGTCCCGGTCCCGGATGGTGACGGCGTGGTCGGCCTCGGTCTTGTCGTCGCCCACCGTCTGGAAGTCCACGGTGATGCAGTAGGGGGTGCCCACCTCGTCCTGCCGGCGGTAGCGCTTGCCGATGGAGCCGGCGTCGTCGAAGTCCACCATGAAATACTTGGACAGCTCGGTCTGAATCTCCCGGGCCTTGTCAGACAGCTTCTTGGACAGGGGGAGCACAGCGCACTTGAAGGGGGCCAGGGCGGGGTGGAGGCGGAGGACGGTGCGGACATCGTCCTTGCCGTCCTTATCCTGTCCCACAACCTCCTCGTCGTAGGCGTTGCACAGGAAGGCCAGCAGCATCCGCTCCACACCCAGGGAAGGCTCGATCACATAGGGGATATAGTGCTCGTTTTTCTCCTGGTCGTAATAGGTCAGGTCCTTGCCCGAAGTGTTCTGATGGGCGGTGAGGTCGAAGTTGGTCCGGCTGGCCACCCCCCACAGCTCGCCCCAGTCGGTGAAGGGGAAGGCGAACTCGAAGTCGGTGGTGGCGTTGGAGTAGTGGCTCAGCTCCTCAGGGTCGTGGTCCCGCAGGCGCAGGTTTTCATCCTTGATCCCCAGATTCAACAGCCACTGGTGGCAGAAGTTTTTCCAGTATTTGAACCACTCCAGCTCGGTTCCCGGCTGGCAGAAGAACTCCAGCTCCATCTGCTCAAACTCCCGGGTGCGGAAAATGAAGTTGCCCGGGGTAATCTCGTTGCGGAAGGATTTGCCGATCTGGCACACGCCGAAGGGCAGCTTGCGCCGGGTGGACCGCTGGACGTTGACAAAGTTGGTGAAGATGCCCTGGGCGGTCTCGGGGCGGAGGTAAACGGTGTTCTTGGCGTCCTCGGTGACGCCCTGGAAGGTCTTGAACATCAGGTTAAACTGGCGGATGTCCGTCCAGTTGAACTTGCCGCAGGAGGGGCAAACGATCTGGTGCTCCTCAATAAAGGACTTCATCTCGGCCTGGCTCATGGCGTCCACGCTGTGGCCCAGGTCAAAATGATTCTCCTGGCACCAGTCCTCGATGACCTTGTCCGCCCGGAAGCGCTCCTTGCACTCCTTGCAGTCCATCAGCGGGTCGGAGAAGCCCCCCACGTGGCCGCTGGCCACCCAAACCTGGGGGTTCATGAGGATGGCGGCGTCCAGGCCCACGTTATAGGGGTTCTCCTGGACGAACTTCTTCCACCAGGCTTTCTTTACGTTGTTCTTCAGCTCCACGCCCAGGGGACCGTAGTCCCAGGTGTTGGCCAGTCCGCCGTAGATCTCGCTGCCGGCGAAGATGAAGCCCCGGCCCTTGCACAGGGCCACAATTTTTTCCATGGTCTTTTCGCTGTTTTTCATGCTTGCACACTCCTTTTTCTGATCGGGCGGGCCGCCGTGGGCGGTGGCCCCTACATGGCCCGGAGACAAAAACGCCCCGAGCCGAACTGGCTCAGGGCGAACAAAACTGTCCGTGGTTCCACCTGAATTTCCCCTGTTGGGACACTCAAACCCGGTAACGGCGGGGACCGGCGGGGCATTTCCTCCCCGCGCTCCAGGGTGCCTTTCCAGCCCGGCTTCGGAGGGCTTTCACCGTCCGCCCTCTCTCTGATGCCCCGCCGGGGAGTACTGTTCCCTGTCTTCGCTTTGTAGTTTTTTATTGTATGACAGTTTTTATTCCCTGTCAAGCAATTTTTTCTCCCGACACACCCCTGCCCCCTGTTTTGGATTTTATCTTGAAAACGGCCATATTATCTGATATAATAGGCGAGTTAATATGTAATAATGCGCTCTGCGGGGCACATCTTGACGGAAGGGGAGGTGACCGCCGGTGAAATACAAGCAGTGGCAGGTGGCCGCTCCCTGCCCGGAGGGCCAGCGCGAGCTGGAGCAGGCGGGCCTGCCGCCCCTGCTGGCCGGCCTGCTGGCCGCCCGGGGGGTGGTCCGCCCGGAGGAGGCCCGGCGGCTGCTCTCCCCCGGCCGTGAGCCCATCCCCGACCCCATGCTCCTGAAGGACATGGACCGGGCCGTCTACCGGGTGCGGCTGGCCCTGGACCGGGAAGAGCTCATCGCCGTATACGGCGACTACGACGTGGACGGCATTACCGCCACCTGCCTGCTCACCCAGTTTCTCACCGCCCGGGGCGGGCACATCATTCCCTATATCCCCAGCCGCCTGGGGGAGGGCTACGGCCTGAACCCGGAGGCGGTCCACGCCCTGTCGGAGCAGGGGGTTGACCTGATCATTACGGTGGACTGCGGCATTACCGCCGTGGAGGAGACCGCCTTGGCCAACAGCCTGGGCATCGATGTGGTCATCACCGACCACCACGCCTGCAAGGAGGAGCTCCCCCCCGCCGCCGCAGTGGTGGACCCCCACCGGCCCGACTGCCCATACCCCTTCAAGGGGCTGGCCGGGGTGGGCGTGGCCCTGATGCTGGCCCTGGCGGTGGCCGGTCCGGAGGAGCGGCAGGCGGTATTCAACGAATTTTGTGACCTGGCGGCAGTGGGCACAGTGGCCGACGTGATGCCCATGACCGGAGCCAACCGGGCCATTGTCGGCCTGGGCCTGCAAAGGCTGGACCCGCCCCGGCGGCTGGGCTTTGCCAGCCTGATCCGGTACGCCGGGCTGGAGGACAAGCCGGTGACCTCTGTGGCCGTGGGCTACACCCTGGCCCCCCGGATCAACGCCTCCGGCCGGATGGGGATGGCGGAGGTGGCCGTGGAGCTGTTCCTCACCCGCGACCCTGTCCGGGCCGACGGGCTGGCCGCCCAGCTGTGCGAGCTGAACCGGGAGCGGCAGGGCATTGAGGGGGACATCTTTCAGCAGTGCGTCCAGCGCCTGGAGGAGGAACCGCAGGAGGGGGCTATCGTGCTGGCCGGCAGCCAGTGGCACCAGGGGGTGGTGGGCATCGTGGCCTCCCGGCTGGCGGAGAAGTACGCCTGTCCCTGCTTCATGATCTGCCTGGACGGCGGCATAGGCAAGGGCTCCTGCCGCTCCTGGGGGGACATCAACCTCTTTGAGCTGCTGTCCTCCTGCTCCCCGCTGCTGGAAAACTTCGGCGGCCACACCCTAGCCGCCGGCTTTACCGTAAAGGAAGAAAATATTCCCGCCCTGGCGCTGGCCCTGCGCCGGGCGGTGGCAGAGAGCTGCAACGGCCAGGCCCTGCCCTCTGTGCTGGAGGTGGACATGGCCGTCTCCCCCCAGCACCTGACTGTGGAGGCGGTGGAGGCCCTGGACCGCCTGGAGCCCTGCGGCACAGGCAATCCCCGCCCTGTCTTCCTGCTTCAGGGCGCCCAGGTGCACACCATGTCCCAGGTGGGCCGGGGCCGGCACCTGAAGCTGAAGCTGGAGTCCCGGGGCGTCACCCTGGACGCCATTTACTTCTCCAGCCAGGGCGCGGAGCTGGGCCTGTCCCCCGGCTGCCGGGTGGACCTGGTATTCTACCCCCAGATCAACGACTTTCGGGGGGTGCGCACCGTCCAGCTCCAGGTGGTGGACCTGCGGCTTGCCCCCTCCCGGGCCCAGCTGGAGCAGGCCATCTACGACAAATACAGCCGGGGGGACCCCCTCACCTGCGAGGAGGCCCGGTTCCTGCTCCCCGAGCGCCGGGATTTTGTGGGGCTGTACCGCTGGCTGGAACGGCAGTCCACTGCCAGCGCCGTAGTGGAGGACACCCCGGCCCGCATTGCCCGCTTTGTGGCCAGGGCTACCCGCCAGCGGGAGGTGCCCGCACGCACCATGCTCTGCCTGGAGGTGCTGGAGGAGCGGGGGCTTATCAGCCTGAACCGCCGCACCGACCGCATCCAGATCACCCTGTGCCACGTGGAGCATAAGGTGGATTTGGAGGCGTCGGAGATTATCCGGCGGCTGCGGGCGATACTGGAGGGCTAACACAATGTGGGACCCGCCCCCCCTGGGCGGGTCACCTTGGAAATGGCCCGCCGAAGGCGGCGGGCCCCACAGATCAGCTCCTTATGAGAGAGGTGACAACATGGACCCCATTTTGGAACAATACCACGCTTTGGAAAAAAAGGTGCAGGGCTACATGCCCGGCCTGGACACGAAGGTGCTCTTTGACGCCTTCACCTATGCAGACACCGCCCACCACAGCCAGCTGCGCAAAAGCGGCGAGCCCTACATCACCCATCCCATCGCCGTGGCCGAGATTGTGGCCGACCTGGAGCTGGACATCGACTCGGTGGTGGCTGCCCTGCTCCACGACTGCATTGAGGACACCGCCTCCACCCACGAGGAGATTGCCAAAAAGTTCAACCCCACCGTGGCCGAGCTGGTGGAGGGGGTCACCAAGCTGACCAAGATGCAGTTCGTCACCAAGGAAGAGGAGCAGATGGAGAATCTGCGGAAAATGCTCATGGCCATGAGCCGTGACATCCGGGTCATCCTCATCAAGGTGTGCGACCGGCTGCACAACATGCGCACCATGGAATACCAGTCCCCGCGAAAACAGCGGGAGAAGTCTCTGGAGACCATGGAGATCTACGCCCCCATCGCCCACCGCTTGGGGATGCAGAAGATCAAGTGGGAGCTGGAGGACCTGTCCCTGCGCTATCTGGACCCGGTGGGTTACAAGGAGATTGAGGAGGAGCTCATTGAGCGCTCCTCCGCCCACGAGGAGTTTTTGGCAGGCATCCAGCAGCGCATCGAGCAGCGCCTGGGCCAGGAGGGGCTCCACTGTACCATCTACGGCCGGGTGAAGCATATCTACTCCATCTACCGCAAGATGTTCGCCCAGAACAAGACCCTGGACGAGATTTTCGACCTGTACGCCTTCCGGGTGATTGTCAGCGACATCCCGGAGTGCTATAACGTGCTGGGCTGTATTCACGACATGTTCAAGCCGGTGCTAGGCCGGTTCAAGGACTATATCGGCACCCCCAAGCCCAACATGTACCAATCCCTCCACACCACCGTCATCGGCCGGGAGGGCATCCCCTTCGAGGTGCAGATCAGAACCTGGGAGATGCACCAGACTGCCGAGTACGGCATCGCCGCCCACTGGAAATACAAGCAGGGGATGGCCAACAAAAAGCTGGGCACCGAGCAGGAATTTGAGTGGGTGCGCAAGCTGCTGGAGGGCCAGCAGGACACCGACGCGGAGGAGTTTGTCTCCACCCTGAAGGTGGACCTCTTTGCCGACGAGGTCTTTGTGTTCACCCCCAACGGCGACGTGAAGAGCCTGCCCAGCGGGGCCACCCCCATCGACTTCGCCTATAACATCCACTCCGCCATCGGCAACACCATGGTGGGCGCCCGGGTGAACGGGCGGATGGTGCCCTACGACTACACCCTGTCCAACGGCGACATCGTGGAGGTGCTCACCTCCAAGTCCGCCAAAGGCCCCAGCCGGGACTGGCTCAAGCTGTGCAAGTCCAACGAGGCCCGGAACAAAATCCGCCAGTGGTTCAAGAAGGAGCGGCGGGAGGAGAACATCGCCACCGGCCGGGCCGCCTTTGAGGCGGAGCTGAAGCACGCCAAGATGCCCCTGGCCTCCATCACCGCCGACGAGGTGCTCCCCCACATCCTCCACAAGCTGCGCTGCGGCACCCTGGATGAGCTCTACGCCGCCATCGGCTACGGGGGCACCACCGCCTCCAAATCGGTGGCCCGCATCCGGGAGGAGATGCAGCGGCTGGGCCGGCTCCAGGCGGAGAAGGCGGCGGCCGCCGCCCGCACCCTGGAGGAGAGCGTCATCATGCCGGGCAACGCCGCCGCCTCCGGCACCCACGGCTCCGGCAAGCCCAGGCACTCCGACTCGGGCATCATCGTGGAGGGGCTGGGCAACTGCCTGGTGAAGTTCGCTAAGTGCTGCACCCCCGTCCCCGGCGACCCGGTAATCGGCTTTATCACCCGGGGCTACGGGGTGTCCGTCCACCGGGCCGACTGCCCCAACGCCCACCCCGACAAGCGCAAGCCCGAGGAGGCTGCCCGGTGGATTAACGTGTCGTGGGCGGAGAGCAAGCTGCCCAACTACAAGACCTCTCTGGAGCTGTCCGCCAAGGACCGGGACAACCTGACGCTGGACGTGGCCATGGCCCTGTCCACCGCCCAGGTGAAAGTGTCCGCCCTGTCCGCCCGGGCCATGCCCGACGGCCACGCCACCATCTCCATGGTGGTGGAGGTGAAGGACAGGGCCGAGCTGGACGCCGTTATCAACAAGCTGAACAACATCCAGGGCGTTTACCATGTGGCCCGGGCCTCGGGGAAATAAACTGTGGGGCCCGCCCCCTGGGCGGGCCATCCTCCCCAAAAATTTCCTGTTTGGAATGACCCGCCCAGGGGGGCGGGTCCCACAAAATGAAATGAGGTAAGTCATATGCGCGCAGTCGTCACACGGGTCAACTCCGCCTCCGTCACCATCGGCGGGAAGGTAGAGGGGGCCATCGAGAGAGGTTTTCTGGTCCTGCTGGGGGTAGGCCCCCAGGACACCCAGGCCACCTGCGACAAGCTGGCGGAAAAAATCTGCAACCTGCGGGTTTTTGAAGACGAACAGGGCAAAATGAATCTGAACCTGGAGCAGGTGGGCGGCTCCCTTCTGGTGATCTCCCAGTTCACCCTGTACGCCGACACCTCCTCCCGCCGCCCTGGCTTCTCCCGCGCCGCCAAGCCGGAGCTGGCTGTTCAGCTGTATGAGTGGTTTTTGGAGCGCTGCCGGGAGAGGGGTTTCCGGGTGGAACACGGACAGTTCGGGGCCGACATGCAGGTGGCCTCGGTGAACGACGGACCGGTGACCATTTTATTTGATACGGATAAAACATAGGAGGAAACACTATGAACATCAAATCCATCCAGGTGGGCGGGCTGGCCACCAACTGCTATTTTCTCATTGACGAGACCTCCGGGAAGGCCGCCGTCATCGACCCCGGCGACGAGGGGGAACGCATTCTGGCCGAGCTGAACAAGCTGGACGTGCAGGTGGAGTATATCCTGCTGACTCACGGCCACTATGACCATATTGGCGCCGTGGCCCGGCTCCACGAGGCCCTGCCTCAGGCCGAGGTCTATATCCACAAGGCGGATTCCAAAGGCACCGGGTTCCACGTGGTGGCCTTGGCAGACCAGATTGCCGGTTTGCGGTATTACGACGATGGCGATATCCTGACCCTGGGAGCGCTGGCCATCCGGGTCATCCACACCCCCGGCCACACCCCCGGCGGGGTGACCCTCCAGGTGGAGGACGTGCTGTTCACCGGCGACACCCTGTTTGCCGGGTCTATGGGCCGGTCCGACTTCCCTGGAGGCAACACCCAGCAGCTTTTCGCCTCCCTGAAAAAGCTGGCCCAGCTGGAGGGGGATTATCAGGTGCTCCCCGGCCACGAGATGACCACCACCCTGGACGTGGAGCGGAAAAGCAACGTGTTTGTGCTGGAAGCGCTGAAATAACATATGAAGCTGTACTTTGAGACCTCCAACTTTCCCTGGTCCCCGGAGCGCTACCGCTACGCGGCGGAGCAGATGATGCTCACTCTCTTCCCCCAGGAGCGGCCCGAGTACCCGGAGGAACCTCTGCCCAAAGACCTGAGCGGGGAGCAAAACGCCGCCGTCTTCACCCTCCACCGGGGGAAGAAGCTGACCAATCTCAGTGTTCTGGTTTTCCGCCCCAACGGATATTATAATGGGGTAACCCGCTTCCCCTCGGAGGAGCTGGACCGGCCTGAGACGGAGGTCTACCACACCGTTCAGCACGCCTTAAAGCTGGCCTTCTACAAGGCGGGCACCGCCCTGCTGGGCGTCCAGCCCCCCTGGGGGGCGCTGACGGGGGTACGTCCCGTCAAGCTGCCCACCCGCTCCCTGCTGGCCGGGGCCACCCCGAAACAGGCCCAGCGGGAGCTGGAAAAGGAGTATTTCGTCTCCCGTCCGCGGGCCAAGCTGGCGGTGGACTGCGCCCAGGCCAGCGTGGAGGTCCGGCGGTCCCTACAGCCCCGGGAGGTCTCCCTTTACACCGGCATCCCCTTCTGCCCCACCCGGTGCGCCTACTGCTCCTTCGTCTCCGCCGGTGTGGGGAGGACCCTCAATCTGGTGGAGCCCTATCTGGAGGGACTGCTCCGGGAGGTGGAGGAGACGGGCCGGGTGCTGCGGGAGGCGGGACTGACGGTGCGCTCCTTCTACATGGGGGGCGGCACCCCCACCACCCTGTCCGCGGAGCAGCTGGACCGGCTGCTGTCCGGGTGTGAGGAACACCTCCCCCTGGAGGGCTGTGCCGAGTACACCGTGGAGGCGGGCCGGCCCGACACCATCACCCGGGAAAAGCTGGAGGTGCTGGCCCAACACGGAATTGGCCGCATCTCCATCAACCCCCAAACCCTGGAGGACCATGTTCTGGCGGCCATCGGCCGAAAGCACTCCGCCGGGGATATTGCCTCCGCCTATGAGCTGGCCCGGAGCGTGGGCTTTGGCTGCATCAACATGGACCTGATTGCCGGCCTGCCCCAAGACACCTTCGAGGGGTTCCGCCGCTCCCTGGAGGGGGTGCTGGACATGGCCCCGGAGAACGTCACCGTCCACACCCTGGCCCTGAAAAAGGGCTCCGCCCTGATGGAAACCGGCGGGCAGCTCCCCAGCGGGGAGGAGGTGGCCCGGATGCTGGACTGGTCCCGGGAAATTCTCGCAACAGAAGGTTATATTCCATATTATTTATACCGGCAGAAATACATGTCCGGCGCTCTGGAGAATGTGGGCTGGGCCAAGCCGGGCACTGAGAGCCTGTACAACATTGTGATGATGGAGGAGCTGCACACTGTAATCTCCCTGGGGGCGGGGGGCGTGACCAAGCTGACCGGCGGCGGAAAAATCCTCCGCCTCACCAACCCCAAGTACCCCCAGGACTACCTGTCCGGGCTGGACAAGGTGCTGGGACAGAAAAAGGAAATCAAGGATTTTTATCTGTCATGAGAGGAGCAGGAGCATGGCCTACCAATTACAGGAGATCAACCGGCGCATCCGGACCGATGTGGCGGAGTTTTTAGGGGAGTGCGACGAAAACTACGCCCAGCGGGTCTCTCTGGCGGCGGACCGGATTTTGTCCAACCTGGAGCGCAGTCCCATCGTACTGCTGTCCGGCCCCTCCGGCTCGGGCAAGACCACCACGGCCATGAAGATTGCCGAGGAGCTGCGCCGCCGGGGGGTGGGCTCCCGGGCGGTGGCCATGGACAACTACTTTGTTACGCTGAACCCTAAAACCGCCCCCCGCACGCCCGAGGGGGTCATCGACTATGAGTCCCCCCTGTTCCTGGACATGGACCTGCTGGACCGGCACTTTGCCGCCCTGTCCCGGGGAGAGGAAATTCTTGTCCCCAAGTATGAGTTTGCCCGGCAGATGCGCAATGACAGCCTGGGCACCCCTCTGAAGCTGGAGAAAAACGAAATCGCCATCTTTGAGGGCATCCACGCCCTGAATGACGACATCACCGGCCGCCACCCCGAGGCCGCCAAGCTCTACATATCCGCCCGGTCCAATGTAAACGAGGGGGCCGTTCTGCGCTTTAAGGGCACCTGGATGCGGCTGGTCCGCCGGGCCGTCCGGGACTACAGCTTCCGGGGCACTGAGGTGGCCCGGACACTGGATATGTGGGCCACCGTCCGCCGGGGAGAAAAGCTGTATATTTCGCCCTTCAAGAGCAAGGCTGATATCGTGTTTGATTCCTCCCTGCCCTACGAGGTATCCGTCATGAAGCATTACGCCCTCCCCATCCTCAGCAGCGTCCCTGAGGACAACGAGCGCCATAACGAGCTGCTGGACCTAGTGGCCGCCTTCGACCACTTTGAGCCCATCGACCCGGAGCTGGTGGCCAAGGACTCCCTGCTGCGGGAGTTCACCGGCGGCGGGACTTATAAATACCACTGATCCCATCCTGAATCTGGAGTGATTCCCATGCCATATTTACCTACCTACGACTCCCGGGACATCCGCTATAAAGACCCCTACGGCGCAGTGGCCTCGGGGACGCAGGTACAGTTTACGCTCCGCCCGCCCAGGGCAGAGGGCTACTCCCACGCCAGCATGAGCGCCCGCTTTGAGAGCCGGCACGACGAGATCGTCATCCTGAAGATGCCATGGCAGGGCCACAAGCTGGGCCAGGACCTGTTTTCCGCGGAGCTGGACACGGTGGGCTACACGGGGCTGATCTGGTACTCCTTCCGGCTGGAAAAGCTGAACGGCAGCACCCAGGACCTGGGGCCCTATCAGCTCACCGTCTACGACGGGGAGGAGGATATCCCCGCCTGGTTCGGTGAGGGGACCACCTATCAGATCTTCCCCGACCGCTTCTGCCGCAGCCGGATCCCCGACCCGGAAGGGCTGGTGGGGGGCCGGTGGGTCCACCAGAGCTGGGGAGACTTTCCCGAGTACCGCCCCGACGACCGGGGGGAGGTGCGCAACCGGGACTTTTTCGGCGGGGACTTTCAGGGCGTGATCGACAAGCTGGACTACCTGAAAAGCCTGGGGGTGGAGACCCTCTACTTCAACCCCATCTTTGAGGCGGCGGAGAACCACCGCTATGGCACCGCCGACTACAGCCGGGTAGACCCCATGCTGGGGACCAATGAGGACTTCTCCCGGCTGTGCGATGAGGCCCACCGGCGGGGGATGCGGGTGATGCTGGACGGGGTATTCAACCACACCGGCTATGTGAGCCGCTACTTCAACGGCGACGGCTTTTACTCTGAGACGGGGGCCCTCCAGAGCCAGGATTCCCCCTACTACTCCTGGTTCAGCTTTACCCAGTGGCCCCAGAAATACGACAGCTGGTGGGGCATCTACTCCCTGCCCGCCGTTAATGAGAACGACCCGGGCTACCGGGACTTCATCTTCGGCAGCGAGGACAGCGTGGTCCGCCGGTGGCTGCGGGCGGGGGCGGACGGTTGGCGGCTGGACGTAGCCGACGAGCTGCCCGACGACTTTGTGGCGGGCATCCATCAGGCCGCCCGGACGGAGAAGCCCAACGCCGTCATCATCGGCGAGGTGTGGGAGGACGGCTCCACCAAGATCGCCTACGGGGTGCGTCGGAAGCACATCCTGGGGGGACACTGCGACGGGCTGATGAACTACCCCCTGCGCTCCGCCATCCTGTCCTTCTTCCAGGGGGGCGGAGGGGAGGCCTTTGTCAAGGGGATGGAGACCATCCGGGAGAATTACCCCGCCTTCGCCTTCTACTCCGCCATGAACTCTCTGGACACCCACGACACCCCCCGCCTGCTTACCCTGCTGGGGGCCGGGGGGGAGTACCGGGACCAGAGCAAGGAGTGGCGGGCCCAGTTCAGGCTGTCCCCCAAGCAGCGGGCCAAGGGCCGGGCCCTGCTGAAGGCCGCCGCCCTGCTGATGTTCTGCTTCCCCGGCTCCCCCACGGTGTATTACGGGGACGAGGCGGGGATGGAGGGCTTTGAGGACCCCTTCAACCGCCAAACCTACCCCTGGGGCCGGGAGGACCGGGAGCTGCTGGAGTGGTACCGGGCCCTGGGCCGCCTGCGCAGCCGGCATCCCGCCCTGCGCCGGGGGAGTATCCGGTATCTCCAGGGCAAGGGGCCCCTGCTGGTCTTTCTCCGGGAGACCGGTGACGAGCGGCTGCTGTGCGCCTTTAACGCCGGGGAGGAAGAGCACGCTTTCCCCTTCGACGGCGGTAGGCTGTTCCCCCTGATGGGCCGGCCCCAGTTCTCCCAGATGGACGGGCTGTATACCGTCGCCCTGCCCCCCCGTTCGGGCGCGGTGTTCTCCATTAAATAAACACAACAGCCCCGCCAGGCGCTTGCCGGCGGGGCTGTGCTCTTAACTTGTTTGGGCGGGCCGGCGAGGGCGCCGGCCCCTACAGGGCCGCCCGTTCCCGCTCCGGAGCAGGCTTTTTCCCCCTGCGGCCCGCGGCCTTGGCCCACTCGCAGATTGGGATGGGGGCTGCGGCCAGGGCCAGGACGGTACACCACTGGGGGATGTCCATGGGGACGACGGAAAACACCCCCTGGAGAGGCGGAACCAACAGTACGGACAGCTGCATGGCCAGTCCCGCCAGGAACGCCCGGTTCATGGCCGGATTGGAGAAAACCCCCTGGGAAAAGAGGGAGCGCTCCTCGCTGCGGACGTTGAACGCGTGGAACAGCTGGCACAGGGTAAGGGTAGCGAAAGCCATGGTGTTGGCTGCGGCCCCCTCCATCCCCGGAGCGGCCAGCCGGGTAAAGCCCAGAAAATAGGCCGCCAGGGTGAGCCCCCCCACCATCAGCCCCTGCCAGGCCAGACGGAGGGAAAACCTGCGGTCAAAGAGCCCGGCTGCGGCGTTCCGGGGGGCCTCCTCCATCACGCCCTCCTCCACCGGCTCCACTCCCAGGGCCAGGGCGGGGAGGGAGTCGGTGACCAGGTTGAGCCAAAGCAGCTGCACCGGCACCAGGGGCATCTGCCCGAAGTCCAGCAGCGTGGCCGCGAAGATGGTGAAAATCTCCCCGATGTTGCAGGAGAGCAGGTAGTGGATGGCCTTGCGGATGTTGGAGTAGATCCCCCGGCCCTCCTCAATGGCGGAGACAATGGTGGAGAAGTTGTCGTCGGTGAGGACCATGTCCGCCGCCCCCTTGGCCACGTCGGTGCCCGTCCTGCCCATGGCGCAGCCGATGTCGGCGGCCTTCAGCGCCGGGGCGTCATTCACCCCGTCCCCCGTCATGGCCACCACCTGGCCCCGCTTCTGCCAGGCCTGGACGATGCGCATTTTGTGCTCCGGAGACACCCGGGCGAAGACGGCAAACCGGTGGATATCCTGCTCCAGCAGCTCCTGGGGCATGAAGTCCAGCTCCGCGCCCGTCACCGCCCAGTCTCCGGGATGGGCGATGTCCAGCTCCTTGGCGATGGCCACCGCTGTGGCCCGGTGATCGCCGGTAATCATCACCGGCCGCACCCCCGCCAGGTGGCACTTGGCCACCGCCGCCCGCACCTCGGGCCGGGGCGGGTCCATCAGGCCGAAAAGGCCCAGAAAGGTCAGGCCGCTCTCCACCGTCCGGGGCTCCGGGTCCTGGGGCAGGGAGCGAAGCTCCCGCCGGGCCACGGCGATCACCCGCAGGGCCTTGCCCGCCATCTCCTCGTTGGCGGCGGTGATTCTGGCCCGGTCCCCCTGGGACAGGGGACCCTGGGGGGTGCTGACACACCGGCCCAGCAGCACGTCGGGGGCCCCCTTTACAAAGGCGACCCAGCCCCCCGACCGGCCGGTATGTATGGTCGTCATCAGCTTGCGGGCAGAGTCGAAGGGGAGGTCGGCCACCCGCGGAAAATGCTCCAGCTCCCGGGCCTGGTCCACGCCGTCCCGGGCGGCGGCCACCACCAGCGCCCCCTCGGTGGGGTCGCCGGAGGCGGTGGGGGCCCCGGCCTTCCAGTTCAGCCGGGCGTCGGAGCAGAGGCAGCCCGCCACCATGGCGTCCCGCCGCCGGGCTCCGGGGGTGAGCCACAGCTGCTGCACCGTCATCCGGTTCTGGGTAAGGGTGCCCGTCTTGTCGGAGCAGATCACCCCGGCACAGCCCAGGGTCTCCACGGCGGGGAGCTTTTTCACAATGGCGTTTTTATCCGCCAGCCGCTGGACCCCCAGGGCCAGCACAATGGTGACAATGGCGGGCAGGCCCTCGGGGATGGCGGCCACCGCCAGGGAGACGGCGGTGAGGAACATGTCCAGAATGCCCTTCCCCTGAAACAGCCCCACCCCGAACATCACCGCGCACACCGACAGGCACAGAAAGGACAGGGACTTTGAAATCTCCCCCATCCGCTTTTGGAGCGGGGTCTCCCCCTCGCCGCTGGCCAGCAGCAGACCGGCAATCTGGCCCATTTGGGTGTCCATGCCGGTGGCCACCACCAGGGCCGTCCCCCGGCCGGCAGTAACCAGCGTTCCAGAAATCAGCATATTGACCCGGTCCCCCAGGGGAGTGTCCGCAGGGAGGGCCTCCGCCGCCTGCTTCTCCACCGGAACCGACTCCCCCGTCATGGCCGACTCGTCGGCCTGGAGGCGGCTGCACTCCATAATCCGGGCGTCGGCGGGGACCTGGTCCCCGGCCTCCAGGAGGATGACATCCCCAGGCACCAGGGCGGAGGCGGCCACCTTGTGGGGCAGGCCCTCCCGCAGCACATTGGCCTGGGGGGAGGACATCCGCCGCAGCTCCTCCAGGGCCTGCTGGGCGTGGTCCTCCTGGGTGATGGAAATGACGCCGTTGACTACCACGATGACCAGGATGATGACCCCGTCCAGCCAGTCCTCCCCGCCGCTGGCCAGCAGAGACAGGGCCGCCGCTGCCAGGAGCACCAGAATCATGGGGTCCTTCAGCTGGCCCAAAATCCGGATCAGCAGACTGGGAGGCTCCGGCTGGGCCAGCAGATTGGGGCCGTATTTCTCCAGGCGCTGGGCGGCCTCCCGCTCCGTCAGCCCCTGGGAGCGGCTGCCCAGCTCCTTCATCACCTGGGCAAGCCGCCTGCTATGCCAGTCGCCCATCCCATCTCCCCCTTCCAATTTCTTCCAGTATAGCGGGTGCCTGTCCATTTTTCAGGGAAAATTTGTCGAGGGATAAAAAATCTCCCGCCGGAATTATCCTTCCGGCGGGCTGGTTTCGGCTATCGACGCTTGAACCCAATCATACTCCTGTTTTAAAAAACCGTTGTACCGCTCCATAAAGTCAAACACCATGTTAAGGTTTTTTTCCCCGCTCTCCGGGGAATTTCCCCTTATCGAACCCATAAAACCGCGAAATACATCTTGAATAAATGTGGTAAAGGTCAGCTCCCGGTAGATTTGACAGCATTTTCTGTTGCAAAATATTTTTCCCTCCCGGGTGAGCTCCCTCTCCGGATCGGTCATCTCCGAAGGCTCCAACAGTGAGCGGAGTTTATTGCTGAGCTCTTTGAACTCAATCAATTTGTCCAACAGCTCCCGCTGTAAAATCAAACATTCCATGTCGTCCCACATAATCTGCGCCTGAACATCCTTGCGCTGTTCGATTATTTTTTTTATCTTCTGCCAGCCCCGCTCCTTACTCTCTTTGTCCATAATCATCCCCCCTCAAATTTCTTCAATAGGAGATTATATCCCCTTAATAAAAAAGATTATAACCCTCATACTTGATTTATGTCAAGAGGGGATGTTCTGATGATTGTATTCGATGGACTCTGGAAAATAGTAACCGAGCGTGGAATGAGCACATATGCTTTGAAAGAAAAAGCTGGGATTGACAACAAAACAATCCGTCGGCTTCGGGCAAATGATAACGTAGAAACCAAAACCTTAAATAAACTTTGTAGTGCGTTATCCTGCAAACTAGAGGATATAGCGGAATTTATAGAAGATGAAACATAATCCTCCAGAGTTGTCTGGAGGATTTTTCTGCGCTTTTATCTTGACTCTATAAAGAAATTCGGGTATAATTTATGTATCAAAAGGAGGTGCTGTTATGCCCCACATTCGTTCCAGCGCGGACCTGCGCAACAATTACAACGAAATATCCACCTTCTGTCACGATCACATGGAACCGGTGTTCATCACCAAAAACGGCCGGGGGGACTTGGCTGTGATGAGTATAGAGACGTACGACGCGCTTTTAGAAACAACGGCGATCGATGCCGCAATTTTCCGCGCCGAACAGGAACTTGCCAATGGCGGCGAGCTGGTGAACGCTGAGGAGGTTCTGACATCCCTTCGGAGGAAGTACTTTGGATAATTACGCGGTAAAGTTATCTCCAGGGGCCGTCCGTGATCTGGAACAGATTTATGATTATATCGCAAAACACCTTCTGGAACCGGGCACAGCCGAACATATGGCAAACCGTCTGGAGCAAGGCATTCTCAGCCTGAAGCGGATGCCGGAGCGAAACCCCATCCGCCAGATGGGCATTTATGCCGGCCACAGCTATCGTCAATTGTTTGTTCAGAAGTATGTCATTGTATACCGGGTGTTCAGGGAGAAAAAAGAGGTCCATATTATGACAGTGCGCTACGCGCCCAGCCAATTTTAGATGTCAGCCCCGGAGCTTCCGCTCCGGGGCTTTTTTATTTTTTCATCTCCAGCAGCGTCCTGGCCACGTTGTCCGCCCAGAGGCGGCCGCCGGCGATGGCCTCTGACAGGGTGTTGCCGTGGCCCCCCACCTCCACCAGCACAGAGCCGGCGCACAGCTGCTGGTTGTACCGGCTCTTGCGCAGAACGGTGGGCCGGACCAGGCTGGTATACCCCTTCACCAGGTTCCGCTGCAGCTTCAGGGCGAAGGCCATATTGTCCTTCCACCGGGGGTGGGCCGCTCCTCCGGCGTCGGTGCCCAGCACCATCATCACCTGGGCCACCTTCTGCCCCGCCTCGGTGGACACCATCTTGTACACCTCTCCCCCGCTCCCCACCAGGGCGTCCCGGTGAACATCAAAAACCACTTTGATGGAGGGGTATTTCTCCAGCCACTGCTCCACCACCGCGTAGGACCGGTCGTATGCCCCGTTATAGGCGGGGTAGTCGCACAGGGTTGTGTCGTGGACCACCTGAAAGCCGTAGGCCCGGAAGACGGTGGCCATCTCCTCCCCCACCCGGACCACGTTGTGGGTGCAGTCAGTGGTGCGGTAGGGGTCGCTCTCCTCGTAGAGGTCCCCATCGGTCATGGAGTAGGCCTCGCTGCCGTGGGTGTGGACAATCAAGATCTGCGGCCCCTCACCCAGGGGGACATCCACCGTCCCCTCCTGAAGCAGGGAGGAGTCCAGCGTCAGCTCAGTGCGGTTGTAGACATACACCCCGCCGTCCCGGAGGTACTGGCTGCCCTCCTTGCCCTGGCCGGTCATCTCCACAATGCCCTCCCCGTCAGGGGCGGGGCGCAGGTCGGGCTGCTCTATGTCCTCGCCGTCGGACAGTCCCGGCTCCTCCTGCCCGCCGGGGTCCGGGCTGTCCCGGCCGGCCCGCAGCTCCAGCACCGCCCCCTCTCCCAGCCTTAACAGCGGGGAGCCTTTCAGCAGCAGACGGCCCCAGCCGGTCAGACCCCTCTCCTCCCCGGGGAGCACCCCCAGCTGGGACTTCATCAGCGACACCGCCAGGGCGGGCTCCTCCCCCAGCTCCGCCAGCCGGCCCCCCACGCCGCTGAAGTCCGCCGTCAGGCTCACCCCCCAGGCCGCCGTCAGCACCAGGCCCAGCGCCACCCCCCGGCGCAGAGACCGCCCGATCCAGCCTGTCCCTCTGTCCCCCATAGTACCACTCCTTATCCTGCGTAAGAAATTCCTGTTGTACCTACTCTATGACGGCCGGGGAACGGATATGACAGGCGGAAATCTTCCTTGTGTTTTCCAAAAAGTAATAGTATAATGTACTGGTTAAACGAGCACTGAAATGCACCCTGGAGGTTTTTATGGAACGCACCGCTGTTATTTCCCCGGAGGACATCGCCCTTCAAATGGCCCACTGCCAGGCGGTAGCCCGGCTTACCGCCCAGTGGGAGGAAAAGCCCCTGGCCTTTGTAGACACCTACGGCTGCCCTAATGTACGAGATTAGCTGATTTTGAATAAGTCTTGAAACGCCTGGATTTTTTCCAGGCGTTTTCTTTTCACCTACATAATTAACGGCATTGTTAAAGTTAATAAAAAATTTAAAAAAATTAACTAAAACACTTGACGATTACCGTTTGGTAAGTTAATCATATAAGCATGGAACATGAAATAACCGAAAGGCAACTCTTGACGGCTTCTGCCTGCTTTCCGCATCTCCACAATTTCTGCTTCTATTAGTTTCATATTTGTCCGTTTTTACTGGGGCGGTTCACATTTGGTAGGCCGGTGCCGGGTTTCGTTTTGCGCAAGGTAAAACCGTTGGACAAACAGCTGTTCAGGAGGTATAATGGCTCAAAGGAGTGATCGCGATGCCGAAAATTGACGCCCAGCTGGGAATCCGGGTGACCAAAGACCTGAAAGCCCGCCTGACCGCCCAGGCCAGGAGCGAGATGAAAAGCGTCTCCACCCTGGTGGTCCAAGTGATGGAGGCATATCTGGAATCGGTAGGAAACGGAAAAAAGGAGTAAAAGGACCCGCCCGGCGCAGTTTTGCGCCGGGCGGGGTTGCTATTACTCGATTTCGATGGCGGGAACCACCTTCGCGCATCGGGGGCAGAGGGTGGGATGCTTGGCATCCTGACCCACGGTGGGCAGCACCTTCCAGCACCGCTCGCACTTCTGGCCCTGGGCGGGCTCCACATCGGCCCGGAAGAGGCCCTTGACCTCGGTCTCCACCTGGGAGACGATGAGCAGGTCGGCCAGCTCCTCCTGGTCCATCTCGGCCAGGAAGGCGCACTCCTCCCGGATATTGAGCGTGACCTTGGCCTCCAGGCTCTTGCCGATCTTCTTCTCGGCCCGGGCGGTCTCCAGCTCGCCGTTGACCATGCTGCGAACGTCAATAATGGCGTCCCACCGGTCCATGGCGGCCTGGTCCAGGGCATAGATGGCAAAAGGGCTGTTCATCTCATTGAGCAGCACGTTCCGTCCGTCGTCGCTGTCCCGGTGGGGCATGGCCAGCCAGATCTCGTCGCAGGTGAAGGCCAGGATGGGGGCGAAGAGCTTGGTCATGGTGTCCAGGATGAGCCACAGGGCGGTCTGGGCGGAGCGGCGCTTCAAACCATCCTTCTCCTCGCAGTACAGCCTATCCTTGATGATGTCCAGATAGAAGGAGGACAGCTCCACCACGCAGAAGTCGTTGATGGCGTGGGAGACTACGTGGAACTCATAGTTGTCATAGGCGGCGAAGCACTTCTCAATGAGCCCGTTCAGCTTGGTAATGGCCCAGCGGTCCAGCTCCACCATGTCGCTGGGGGCCACCAGATTGTTGGGATCGAAGCCGTCCAGGTTGCCCAGGCAGTACCGGGCGGTGTTGCGGAATTTCAGATAGTTCTGGGACAGCTGCTTGAAGATGGCGTCGGAGCAGCGCACATCCACGTGGTAATCGGCGGAGCCC
This sequence comes from uncultured bacterium, assembly GCA_949840775.1. Taxonomy (GTDB): domain Bacteria; phylum Bacillota; class Clostridia; order Oscillospirales; family Oscillospiraceae; genus Lawsonibacter. Next base: position 33,048 of record CATKXO010000007.1, read on the forward strand.
GCCCACAGGCGGATCAGGTCCGCGCCGTACTTCTTAAAGATGTCGGCGGGGTCCACGCCGTTGCCCAGGGACTTGTGCATGGCCTTGCCCTCGCCGTCCACGGTCCAGCCGTGGGTGACGCACTCCTTAAAGGGAGCCCCCTTGCCCAGGGCGCCCACGGCGGTGAGCAGGGAGGACTGGAACCAACCGCGGTACTGGTCCAGGCCCTCCATATAGACGGTGGCGGGCCAGAAGCCCTGGTCGTTCTGCATGGAGGCGAAGTGGGTGGAGCCGGAGTCGAACCAGCCGTCCAGGGTGTCCTCCTCCTTGGTGAAGCCGCTCTTGGAGCCGCAGTGGGGGCAGGCGAAGTCCTTGGGCAGGATGTCCGCCGCCTCGGTCTCATACCAGGCGTTGGAGCCCTTCTCCCCGAAGAGGGCGGACACAGCGGCGATGGTCTCGTCGGTGCAGATGGGCTTGCCGCAGTCCGAGCAGTAGAACACGGGGATAGGCAGGCCCCACCGGCGCTGCCGGGAGATGCACCAGTCGGCCCGCTCCTGGATCATGGACTTCATCCGGTCGATGCCCCAGCCGGGCACCCAGCGCACCTCCTCGCAGGCGGCCACGGCGGCGTCCTTGAAGGACTCCACCGAGCAGAACCACTGGGGGGTGGCCCGGAAGATGATGGGCTTTTTGCACCGCCAGCAGTGGGGGTAGGAGTGGACGATGTCCTCGGAGGCGAACAGGGCCCCGCTGGCCTTCATGTCGGCCAGGATGACGGGGTTGCTCTCGTCGGTGCCCATGCCGGCGTACTTGCCGGCGTAGTCGGTGTGGCGGCCCCGGTCGTCCACGGGCACCACCATCTCGATCTTGTACCGCTTGCAGGTCTCGTAGTCGTCCGCGCCGAAGCCGGGGGCGGTGTGGACGCAGCCGGTGCCGCTGTCCATGGTGACGTACTCGGCGGTGCAAAGCTGGCTGGTCTTGTCCAGGAAGGGGTGCTGGGCCAGCATATACTCAAAGTCAGAACCGGTGAAGGTGGCGACGGTCTCATAATTCTCGATGCCGCCCACCTTCATCACCTTGTCCCGGAGGGCCTCGGCCAGGATATACATCTCACCGTTGTCCGCCTTCACCAGCACGTAGCTGTCCCGGGGGTGGAGGGCGATGGCCAGGTTGCCGGGCAGGGTCCAAATGGTGGTGGTCCAGATGAGGAAGTACATCTTGGACACGTCGCCGTACTGCCCCAGCTTGCCCAGGTCGTCCTTCACCTGGAACTTCACGTAGACGGTGGTGACCGGGTCGTCCTGGTATTCGATCTCCGCCTCGGCCAGGGCGGTCTCGTCGTGGGGGCACCAGTACACCGGCTTCAGGCCCTTGTAGATATAGCCGTTCTTGTACATGGCCCCGAAAATCTTCACCTCCTCGGCCTCGAAGCCGGGGGACATGGTGAGGTAGGGGTTCTCCCAGTCGCCGATGACCCCCATCCGCTTAAAGCCGTCCCGCTGCACGTCCACATAGTGCTGGGCGAACTCGTGGCAGGCGGTGCGGAACTCGGGGACGGACATGGCCTTGCGGTTGAGCTTGTTCTGCTTGATGATGGCGCTCTCAATGGGCATGCCGTGGTTGTCCCAGCCGGGGATGTAGGGGGTGAGATAGCCCCGCATGGCGGCGGTGCGGGTCATAAAGTCCTTGATGGACTTGTTCAGGGCGTGGCCCATGTGGAGCGCGCCGTTGGAGAAGGGAGGGCCGTCGTGGAGGGAGTACAGGGGCTTGCCCTCGTTCTTTTTCAGCAGCTCGTGGTAGAGGTCCATGTCCTCCCAGCGCTTGAGCATGTCGGGCTCCCGGGCGGGCAGCCCCGCCCGCATGGGAAAGTCGGTTTTCGGCAGGTTAATCGTCTTGTTGTAGTCCATTTTTACAGTACTCCTTCATTGTAATTTTATATAATGTTTTCATTTGTTCAAGAGATGGGTTAAAATGTCCAATAATAGGAATGTTTGTGATATGCTTACAATTTGGATAGGCAGAACAGCTTAAAAATGGTCCGTACCTTCCTTGCTTAAGAATCAAAGATGCTCCACATTCAGGACAGTTTTTTCCTAAATGAATATTTTCAGGTCTATACTCAGGTTTGGAGGATAACTTAACATATTCAAGGGAAGTATGACCGAAAAAACATATTCCGCCATCAGTATCAGCTTTCATAATTTTGCAATAGGCGTGATTTATAAAAACTCGATAGTTTTTTAAATCATCAATGCCCAAATAGCAAAGATAATCAGAAATTAAAATGCCAAAAACAGTTGGAGAACGCCCTTTTGTAGATAAGTATTCTCCTGGAAATAACTCTTTAAGTTCTGCGCCAGTAACATAGCGTTCCTCATAGCCATTATAAACAGGACGCTTATCTTGCATAATAATACCCCCTTCCTTTGACACATAACAAAAACGCCCCCGTCCCATAAAGAGACAAAGGCGTAAACCTCTGCGGTACCACTCTTCTTGCCGGGGCATAAATCCTCGGCCGCTCAAAAGCTGCCCGGTAACGGGGGCGTCCGGAGGGGCCTACTGCGATTCAGCCCTCAGCTCCAAGGTGATCTTCGCCGCTCCCTCCCGTCCGCCTTTCACCAAACGGCGGCTCTCTTTGCGTCTTGGGGGCGGGTACTCGTCCTTTTCCGCGCATTTTGCATGTGTGTTTCGTATTCTATCCGGTTTTTGCGGGGTTGTCAAGGGGTGTTTTTGCCAATGACCGCCCAATTTTCCGCAATATTTCCTCAAACCACTGGGGCAAAGGGCACTCCAGCTCCACCAGCTCCCCGGAGGCGGGGTGGACAAACCGCAGCCGCCGGGCGTGAAGGCACTGTCCCGCCAGGCCGGGGACGGGCTTTTTGCTGCCGTAGACGGTATCCCCCAGCAGGGGGTGGCCCAGGGAGGCCAGGTGGACCCGAATCTGGTGGGTGCGGCCTGTCTCCAGGCGGCACTCCACATGGGTGTACCCGGGGTACCGGGCCAGGACGGACCAGTGGGTCACCGCCTCCCGGCCGTTTTTACGGTCCACGGCCATCTTTTTCCGGTCCACCGGGTGCCGTCCGATGGGGGCGTTCACGGTGCCGCTGTCCTCTTTCAGGTTCCCCACCGCCACCGCCTCATAGGTCCGGGCCAGGGAGTGGTCCTGGAGCTGGGCGGCCAGGGCCAGGTGGGCCCGGTCGTTCTTGGCGGCGATGATGAGCCCGGAGGTGTCCCGGTCGATGCGGTGGACGATGCCGGGGCGCAGCTCTCCGTTGATTCCAGACAGTGAACTTCCACAGTGATATAACAGGGCGTTGACCAAAGTTCCGTCCGGGTGGCCCGGCGCGGGGTGGACCACCAGCCCCACCGGCTTGTTGACCACAATCACGTCTTCGTCCTCATAGACCACGTCCAGGGGGATGTTCTGGGGGACCACGTCAATGGGCTCCGGATCGGGGAGGACCGCCTCCAGCACCTTACCGGGGACGGGCCGGTCGTTTTTCCGCACCGGCTTGCCCTCCAGTGTCACCGCTCCCCGCTCCAGCAGCTTCTGGGCTCCGGAGCGGGTCAGGCCGGGCACCAGCCGGGCCAGCAGGGCGTCGGCCCGCTCCCCCTCCCGGTCAGCCCTCAGCGTCAGCGCTGTCATGGCCGATCTCCTCGTGGGGCTCCAGCTTGTCCATCAGGAACAGGTAGTACAGCCCGGCGGCGATGCCCCCCACCACCACGCAGATGTCCGCCACGTTGAACACCGCGAAGCGCATAAACAGAACGTTAAACATGTCCACCACAAAGCCCCGAAGGGCCCGGTCGATGAGGTTGCCCACCGCCCCCGCCAGCAGCAGCGTGAGGGTGAGCTTGCCCAGGGGGTGCCGGAACAGGTTGAGCCACAGGGCCGCCGCCAGCGCCAGGGACATGAGCAGCGACACCAGGGCCAGGGCCCAGGTGTGGTCCGAGAAGATGGAGAAGGCCGCCCCGGTGTTGGTCACATAGGTCAGGTCCAGGATGTAGGGGATAAAGGGGACGTGCTCCCCCAGGGGGATGTTGGTCATCACCAGATATTTGACGATCTGGTCCACGGCCACCAGGACCGCAGCGATGAGTGCGTAAATCATGGAAAATTTCCTCCATTAAAGGGCAGGGGCCGCATTTCTGCGGCCCCTTTCATAAGGTCAGCGCTTTGGCAGGCGTACCAGGCTCCTGCGTCTCTCGGGTTTCCCCTGTCCATGCCATCGGCGTGTGGTCGGTACGAAATCTACCACCTCAAAGCGCCAGCTTATCCTACTCTCAGTATAGCCGTATTATTCAGATTTGTAAAGAATTTTTTTGTTGTGCAGCAGGCGGTTCCATTCCTTTTCCCGAATTTTCATAAAAGTAATCACAGAATTTTTATAGTTTGGATTATCTGACGGCGTGACCAGGCGAAGGGCCAGCCGAAAATGCTCATTTTGCTCCGACACCTTTTTCAAAACGACTGCCGTATTGGGACGGGCATCGGCAATGATGTAATCGGGGTTCAATATAATTTCAGGAATGTAAGCGCAAAATTTCTCATAATCCTTTGGGTGATGTAATTTTATGTGTTCAATCCGTTCCTCTGTGATGATAACTTCTCTGGTCTGGATGTCCATTGAAACACATTGATAAATACCAAATTCCAAATCGCACAGTTTAATCATAGGTCCGATTCCTCACAGCCGGTTTTTCCTCACCAGCCGGATATCCTCCCCGAAAAACTCCAGGAACTCGTACTCTCCCTTCAGGCGGGATACGATGGGGGGATCGTAACGTTGCTCCAGCTCCTCCAGGGACAGGTTGGTGGAAACAACGGTCTGCTTGTCCGCGACCAACCTGGCATTCACCAGTTCGTACAGGGAGGACTGGGTCAGACGGGTGGTCATCTCCCGGCCCAGGTCGTCCAGGATGAGCAGGTCGCAGCTGAGGTAGCGCCGGGTCTCGTCCCAGGCGTCCAGGCCGTCGGCGCTGTCCCGGTGGAACTTGCGGGCCTCGAACTGGTTAAAGATGTTCACTGCGGTGTCGTAGACCACAGAGAAGCCGTTTTCCGACACAGTGCGGGCGATGCAGGCAGAAAGGAAGGTCTTGCCCAGCCCCGGCGGCCCGGAGAGGAGCAGATTTTTGGTGGAGATGCGGCCGAATTTGTGGGCATAGTTCCAGCACACATTGCTGTTCATGACCATATGCTCCCGGGGCGATATCCCATGCCGGGGGTCGAAGGCCTGACTGTAGTAATCCGTGGAAAAGGTATCGAAGGACTGCTCCCCCAGGTCCAGCAGCTTGGAAAGTTCTTTGATCTGCTCCTGGGCGCACAGCTCTTTCAGGCAGCGGCACATGCTCGCCCCTTGCCAGCCGGTATCCCGGCACAGGGGACAGGCGGGCTTGTCGTCCAGGGCGTCCTCGGGCAGGCCCATGGCCCCCAGGAGGACGGCCCGCTCCCGCTGGAGGTTCTGGTTCTCCTCCCGGACCGCGCGGACGGCGGCCGCCGGGTCCTCTCCCTTGCGGAGGGCGGCGGCCACCAGGCCGGCCATGGTGCCCTGGATGCGGCGGTCCAGCTGCTCCAGCCTGGGCTGGCGGGCGTAGGCATCCTGACGCAGATGCTCGATCTGGTCCCGGCGGCGGCGGTTCTGGTCCTCCAGCCGCTGGGTGGCCCGGCGCAGTACGTTGGCGTCGTATGGCATATCAGTTTCCCTCCTGTTTCATCTGTTCCATCAGGCGGCGGGTGCGCTCCACGTTTTCCCTGGCCCGGCGCTCCTGCTCGGCGGGGGGCGGAGCGGCCTGCTGCCCTCCCGCCCGGACAGGACGGGGGTCCCGGTCTCCCGTCCGGACGGCGGCGGCAGTGTGCAGCCCCTTGTCGTGCCAGCGGCGGAGGATACCGTTCATATAGCCCCAGTCCATCGACTGTTTTTTCAGCACCGTCCGCTCATAGGCCATGCGGATGGCCTCGTCCTCAAAGCCCATCCCGTCCCAGGCGGCGATGTAGTCCTTCTCCCGCTGGACCAGGGGCCGGGGAGAGATGTCCAGCAGACGGAGCACCTCCGCCTCCCGGCTCCGCAGGCGGGTGAGCATTTGGATGTGCTCCTCCGCCCGCTCCATGGTGTCAATCCCCCGGCGGGCCCAGACAAAACCCTCCTTCCGGATCTGAGACAAAAAGGGTTTTCGCCCCGGCCCGTACTTCCGGGCGGTCTCCTCGATGCACCAGCCTGTCAGCATCAGGACAACCTCGGCGGGGAGGGCCAGGTGGTCGTATAAGGTATAGAGGCTTTTCAGGTCGGCGGCGGACAGCCGCTTGCCCAGCCGCCGCTCCACCTCGCCCACTAGGGCGGGGAAGGTGGAGTGCTCCTCCTCCAGGGCCTGGGTGATGTCCTCGGTGGAATACTCCGGGGGAGGGGCCTCCTGAACGGGGGGCTGGGCCGGGGCGGGCAGCTCACTGGGGGCCAGCCCCTGGGACCGCAGGCGGTCCAGGGCGCTTTGCAGGCGGGCCTCCGTCCACTTCAGACTGTCTGCCTCGCCGTGGCGCAGCAGTTGAAGGTAGAGCAGGGCGGCGTCGCCGCTGTCCAGCTTTAAAAGCCGGTCCGCCGCCTGGGCGGTAATGGCCAGCACCTGGCCGGGAAGAAATACCTGGGACACGGGCGCCCCCTCCTCTCTTTAAAAAGCTTGCCCTCTATTCTACAACAAAATCTCTCCCGCGTCCACAATAATTACTGGGAATTGAATCATTGCGCGGATTGGACACAAAAATTAAAAATAATAAAAATAATTTTATGTTCAAACCCGCCTGGCTGTGATATAATGAATCATATCTATAAAAACTGGGAGCATGTGCCCAGAAAAGCAGCGGGGAGGAAGGAAATATGAGAAATAAAGTAGTAGTCACCATCGGCGGAAAGGACTACACCATGGTGGCGGCGGAGGACGAGGGCTATGTCCGCAAATGCGCCGCGCTGGTGGACAAGCATTTGGGCGAGATACTGACCGGAGGCAAGCTGTCTCAGGCGGACGCGGCGGTGCTGGCCGCCATGAACATCGCCGACCTGCTGTTTAAAGAGCAGGAGGCGGCGGAAAACCTGCGCCGCCAGGTGAAGGAGAACCTGGAGGAGGCCAACTCCCTGAAACTGGAGCTGTCCGAGGCCAAGCGGGAGATTTTCAAGCTGGGGACCAGAAAATAACGGGAGGTCTTGCCCATGATGGAGCTGCTTGCCCCCGCCGGGTCCATGGAGGCGGTGACCGCCGCCGTCCAGAACGGGGCCGGCGCCGTCTATTTTGGATATGGAGATTTCAACGCCCGCCGCGGAGCCCGGAACTTCACCCGGGAAGAGGCCGCGGCGGCGGTTTCTTACTGCCATCTCCGGGGGTGCAGGGTGAACCTCACCCTGAACACCCTCCTCACCGACCGGGAGCTGCCCGCCGCCGCCGAGCTGGCCGCCCACGCCTGCGATATCGGGGTGGACGCGGTTATCGTCCAGGACCTGGGGGTGGTCCGGATGCTCCGCCAGTCGGTCCCCGACCTGCCCATCCACGGCTCCACCCAGATGACCGTCCACTCCCTGGACGGGGTGAAGCTGTGCGCCGACCTGGGGATGAGCCGGGTGGTGCTGGGCCGGGAGCTGAGCCGGGACCAGATCGCGTACATCTGCAAGGAGTCCCCCATCGAGATTGAGGTCTTCGGCCACGGGGCCCTGTGCATGTGCTGGTCGGGGCAGTGCTTTTTCTCCTCCGTCATCGGGGGCCGCAGCGGCAACCGGGGGATGTGCGCCCAGCCCTGCCGCCTGAACTACGGCTGGGGCAGCAAGGCCGGCGAGTACCCCCTCTCCCTGAAGGACCTGTCCCTGGCCGGGCACCTGAAAGAATTGCAGGACATGGGGGTGGCCTGCCTCAAGTTGGAGGGGAGGATGAAGCGGCCCGAGTACGTGGCCATCGTCACCGGCATCTACGCCAGAGCCCTGAAGGAGGGCCGTGAGCCCACCGCTGAGGAAGTTGATATTTTAAAGCAGGTCTTTTCCCGCCAGGGCTTTACCGATGGGTATTTTATGGACCGGAAGGGTCCGGACATGTTCGGCACCCGCCAGGAGGAGAAGGAGCCCCGGGAGCTCTACGCCCAGGCCCGGGCTACCTATGAGAATAACGCGGAGAACCGGAAGGAGCCGGTGCGGATGTACGCCCTCATCCAGGCTGGCCAGCCCGCCCAGGCGGCGGCGGAGGACCGGGAGGGCCGGGTGGTCCGGGTGGAGGGTCAGGTACCCGAGGCGGCCCGGAACGTCCCCCTCACCCGGGACAAGGTGGAGCTCCAGCTCTCCCGCACCGGGGGCACCCCCTTCCAGTGCGAAAAGGCCACCGCCAAAGTGGAGGAGGGCCTGGCCCTCCCCCTGTCCGCCCTCAACGATCTGCGGCGGCGGGTGCTGGAGGAGCTGGTGAAGGAGCGGCAGAAGCCCCCCCAGCGCCGCAAGGGCAAATACCAGCCCGGCGTCCGCTATGAGAATCAGGAGGAGCCCCCGGTGTTCACCGTGTCCCTGCGGACCGCCTCCCAGCTTAGCGCCGAGCTGTTGAAGTTAAAGCCCGCCCTGATTTACCTCCCGGCGAACGAGGGCGCCGCCCATCCGGAGGCGGTGAAGCGGTGTATGCAGGCGGGGGTGCCTGTGGCCGCTTCCCTGCCCCGCATCTGCACCGACAGGGAGCTGCCCCAGCTGGAGCGGGACCTGATCGCCCTGGGGGAGCTGGGCGTGGAGGAGGCCCTGGCCGGCACCTGGGGAATGGTCCGCCGGGCCATGCAGCTAGGCTTTTCCGTCCGGGGGGACTACGGCCTGGGGGTGTACAACAGCCAGACCATGAAGGAGCTGAAACGGCTGGGCCTCGTCGGGGCCACCGTGTCCTTTGAGATGAAGTTCCCCCAAATTCGGGACCTGTCCAAAACAATCCCCGCCGAGTTTATCGCCTACGGCCGCCTGCCCCTGATGATTACCGAGAACTGCATCATTTACAACCACTGCGGCCGCCATACCTGCGGCAATGTGAACCTGCTCACCGACCGGAAGGGGGAGCGCTTCCCCGTGGTCAAGGCCTGGGGCTGCCGGAATGAGATTCTCAACTCCAAAAAGGTGTTCCTGGCGGACAAGCAGGCCGACTGGCAGCGCCTGGGCCTGTGGGGGGCCCGGCTGATGTTCACCACCGAAAACGCTTTGGAGTGCGCCCAGGTGCTGGAGCGGTACTTAAACAGGGGCAAGTACCAGCCCAACGACTTTACACGGGGGCTGTACTACCGGGATGTGGAGTAATATAAGGCCATAAGGCCCCCTTCGCAAAGGGGGCTGTCAGCGAAGCTGACTGGGGGTTTTCTCCTCATGAAAACAGATGCGTTTTGATATGAGAAAACCCTCCATCATTTGCTCCGCAAATGCCACCTCCCTTTGCGAAGGGAGGCTGTTCTGCGGGGAAAGGAGACGCTCCATGCTCAGCCGCCAAAAACTCTTCTGGCTCAGCCGGGCGTACGGCCTGCCCGGCTCTGACGCCCGCTTTCTCCGGGCCGTCCGGGACAACTGCGCCTATCATATAAAGCACTGCCCCGAATACCGGCTGATCTGCCGGGCGGAGGGCTTTTCTCCCGACTGTCTGGAGACGATAGACGACCTGGCCAGGCTCCCCGTCCTGCCCACCCTGTTCTTCAAGCGGCACCACGTCTCCTCCATGCCGGAGTGGAGAATGGCCATGAAGGTGACCTCCTCGGGCACCAGCGGCAGCTTCAGCCGGGTGGGGTTCGACTGGGGCTGCGTCTTCGCGGAGATTCCCATGGTGCTCCGGCTGGGCTTTTACCACAGGCTGGTCTCCCCTGTCCCCGCCCGCTATGTAATCCTGGGCTACAAGCCGGGAAAGCAGGACAAAATGGGGGTGGCCCGGACCATGTTCGGCGTGACCCACTTCGCCCCGCCGGTGGGCCGGTTTTACGCTTTGAAGTGGAAGGACGGGGCCTATGTCCCCGACCTGGACGGGGCGGTGAGAACCCTGTCCCGGTGGGGCCGGTTTCCCCTGCCGGTGCGCATTGTGGCCTTCCCCTCCTATCTGTGGTTTGGGATGGAGCGGATGGAGGAGCTGGGCCTGTCGGTATGCCTGCCCAGGGGCTCTAAAATCCTCCTGGCCGGGGGCTGGAAGCAGCACTACGCCCAGGAGGTGGACAAACCCCGCCTCTACGCCCTGGCCCGGAAGGTGCTGGGGGTGGAGGAGGAGCACATCCACGAGTTCTTCGGGGCGGTGGAACACCCCGTCTTCTTCAACACCTGCAAAAAACACCACTTTCACATCCCGGCCTATGCCCGGGTCATCATCCGGGATGTGCGCACCTTAAAGCCCCTGCCCATGGGAGAGGTGGGGCTGGTGAATCTCATCACCCCCCTCATCAACGCCACCCCGGTGACCAGCGTCATGACCGACGATCTGGGCTGTCTCACCCCCGGAGAGGACTGCGGCTGCGGGCTGAGCTCCCCCTACCTCACCATCCTGGGCCGGGCGGGGCTGAACGACATCACCACCTGCGCGGCGGGGGCCGCGGAGCTACTGGGAAAGGGGGAGGCATTTTGATTTTTGCCGGCGGAAAGATTCTCCCCGACTCAGAGCGGAGCGCCGTTCTGGGCCGCCTGGAGGAGGACATCTCCCAGACCCTCGGCGGCCCGCCCCTGGCGGCGGAGACCGTCCTGGACGCCCTGGAGACCCTGGCCGCGGAGCTGGACAGCGGCGCGCTGGACGGCCTCATCGCCCGATACGCCCCGCCGGGAGCCCGGGAGGAGCTGGACCGGGTCCGCCCCCAGATCAGCCGGAAAACCCTGGAGGACCGGCTGAGCCTAGAGCTGGGGGGCCTGGGCGGCCCCCGGCCCTTCGGCCGGGCGGAGGTCCGCCCCCTGGGGGTACTCCTCCACATCGCGCCGGGGAATATGGCGGGCCTGCCCGCCTTCACCGCCGTGGAGGGCCTGCTCACCGGCAACCTCAACCTGGTCAAGCTGCCCCACGGGGATAAGGGCCTCACGTTGGCGGTGTTCCAAAAGCTGACGGAGCTGGAGCCCCGGCTGGCCCCCTGGCTATACGCCTTTGATGTCCCCTCCAGGGACACCGCGTCCCTGAAACGTCTGGCCGCTCTGGCCGGCGGTATCGTCACCTGGGGCGGGGACGGGGCGATTACGGCCATGCGGAAGCTGGCCCCGCCCGGCTGCAAGCTGATCGAATGGGGCCACCGGCTCAGCTTTGCCTACCTGTCCGATTGGGCGGGGCTGGACCTGTCCCCCCTGGCCCGCCACATCCTCCGCACCGGCGGGCTGCTGTGCTCCTCCTGCCAGGTGATTTACCTTGATACGGAGTATCTGGCCGTCGGGGAAAAATTCTGCAAGGACTTTTTGCCCGTGTTGGAGCGGGCCGCCGCATCCCGCTATCAGGCCCCCGGACAGGCGGCTCAGGGGGCCCTCTACACCCGGGAAGCGCTCCTGGAGCAGATTGTGGACCGGGCGGCCTCCGACGACCTGGTCTTTGCCGGCCGGTGCTGCTCCCTGGTGCTGCGGCGGGACATGGAGCTGGAGCTGTCCCACCTCCACGGCAATGTGCTGGTGAAGCGCCTGCCCCGCAAGGACCTCCTGCCCGTTCTGGGGCGGCAGCGGGGGCGGCTCCAGACGGCGGGCCTCCTCTGCCCCGAACGGTTGCGGGAGGAGCTGGCCGCCCTGCTGGCCCGGGCGGGTGTCAACCGGATCACCGCCCCCGGCCGCATGTCGGACGCGTTCCTCCAGGAGGCCCACGACGGGGAGTACCCCCTGCGCCGGTATGTGCGGGTTGTGGACGTGGAAAATAATTTTTGAGGAGTTTACAATATGGACTTGAAAATCAAGGCAGTTTCCCCTAAAATCGGAAAGGAAATCCCCCTGCCCTTCTACGCCACCCCCGGCTCGGCGGCCATGGACCTCCACGCCTGCCTGGACGAAGCGGTGACCATCCCTGCCGGCGGACGGCGGCCCATCCCCACCGGCATCGCCATCGCCCTGCCCTCGGCGGACTATGTGGCCCTGGTCTACGCCCGCAGCGGGCTGGCTGTCAAGCTCGGCGTGGCCCCCGCCAACTGCGTGGGGGTGATCGACAGCGATTACAGGGGTGAAATACTGGTGGGCCTTCAAAACTCCGGGGAATCGGATTTCACCGTCCGGCCCGGCGACCGCATCGCCCAGCTGATGATTACCCCGGTGGTCCGGGCCAGCCTCCAGATGGTGGACGAGCTGGACGGCACCGCCCGGGGCGCGGGGGGATTCGGGTCCACGGGAACTTAAAAGGCCCCCTTCGCAAAGGGGGCTGTCAGCGGAGCTGACTGGGGGTTTTCTCAGCGAAAGCCGCTGGTGTGAAGATAGAAAACCCTCCGTCATCCGCTTCGTGGATGCCACCTCCCTTTGCGAAGGGAGGCTTTAGAGGAGGTACAACCATATGTTCGGTTTATTCAAGAGCAAGGGAGAAAAGCCCGAGGAGCAGGCGCGGAAACAGCCCTCTGAGACTCCCGTGAACAAGCAGTTCAAAGAGCTGGCCGCCCAGTTTCTGCCCGAGGAGCTGACCATCCTGGCCGTCACCGGGGCCAACGGCTTTGGCGGGGGCAAGACCAGGGGCGAAACGCTGTGGACGGCCAGCATCGGCCTCACCGCCTGGATGGAGGAGGACAGCCCCGACATCCACCGGGGGAAATTTGTCCTGTCCACCATCGCGGACGACAGGCTGCTGGGCGTTCTCCGCCAGCGGGCCCGGTCGGACTTCATCATCAAGTTCCGGGGCCGGGTGTCGGAAAACGGCCAGCGCCTGCTGCTGCTGGACCTGCCCGAGCCGGCCTTCGACCCCGACCTGAAGGCCATTCTGGAGGAAGAAAAAAAGCCGGTCACCTTCCAGGAGGAGGGGCTGGGCGCCTTTACCCTCAACCGCCAGGTGGACTGGTTTGAGACCACGGTGGACTGGCTTGGGACGGAGATTTCCCTGGTCTTCGACGCGGAGGAAGACCGGGCGGGCTGCATCCAAAACGCCAAAGCGGTGCTGGCTGCCGCCGGGGACTGGGACCGGCGGGTGCGGGAGTACGCCGCCGGTGAGCTGCTGTCTTCCGCCAACGACTGGGCGGAGGATGAGGAGATCACCAGGGAGCAGTTTATGGAGCGGATGGAGCTGGAATCCATCGAGGTCCGGGCGGACGGCGGATTCGACTTCTGGTTTGGAGACGGCGACCTGTTCTACGGCCACTCCATCCACGTCTCCGGAGATATGGAAAACGGCCCGGACGACGCAGAGATGGAGGGTTAATCCCCCAGGGCCTCCAGCATCAGACCGGCGCCGGTGAGAAAACCGGAGCGGAAGTATTGATAATTTTGCAGCACATCCTCATCCGCTTTCAGGTCAAACAGATGGTTCACAAAGTCGATACCGAATACTGCTTGAACCTTTTCCATTTCAGCGGATATTTGACTGCATAATTTCTGTTGCTTTTTACTCCGTTCCGGGGTAATATCGTAATCGCCGCTGAATAATTGATACAGGATATCTTCCATTTTATTCCCTCCGATCCCTCAGTAAAGCTGAGGTTTATTATACTCAGTTTTACTGAGCTTGTCAAGGGGTGTTTCTATGTTTTCTAAAGAACTCTTCGGACAACGTGTCCTGGAACAACGGAAAAAACATGGAGAGACCCAAAAGGAGCTGGCGCATGTTGTGGGTGTTGGAGATACACAGATCATCGGTATTGAGCATGGACGCAATACAACTACCGCCGAGCGCATCGCCCTGATCTGCGAGCACTACCATGTCTCCGCCGACTATCTCCTGGGACTGACCGACGACCCGGAGCCGAAGTATCAAGCGGAGGCGGAAGGATAAGGAAAAGGCCCCCTTCGCAAAGGGGGCTGTCAGCGAAGCTGACTGGGGGTTTTCTCAACAAAAGCCGTTGCCGTGAAGAGAGAAAACCCTCCACCGCCGCCTTCGGCGGCGGTCCCCCTCCCTTTGCGAAGGGAGGCTTTTCCCTGCGGGGGACGAGAGAGCACGTTAACGAGGTGTTTCTATGAAAATCATCCTGGCCTCCCAATCACCCCGGCGGCGGGAGCTGCTGGAGCGGATGGGGATTACGGATTTTAAAATCATCCCGGCCCGGGAGGAGGAGGTGGCCACCCGCACCCTCACCCCCGACCAGCTGGTGGAGGAGCTGTCCCGGCGCAAGTGCGCCGAGGTGGCGGCCGCCCATCCGGAGGCCTTGGTGATTGCCGCCGACACCATGGTGGCCATCAACAACCGGGTGCTGGGCAAGCCCCGCACCGAGGAGGACGCGGCCCGGATGCTGGCCGCCCTGTCAGGCCGGCTGCACGTTGTATACACCGGCGTGACGGTGTCCCAGGGGGGAAAGACGCTGACCCAGCACGAGATGACCTCCGTCCGCTTCCGCACCCTGACCCAGGCGGATATCATCCGCTACATCGCCACTGGCGAGCCCATGGACAAGGCGGGGGCCTACGGCATCCAGGGCTACGGCTCGGTGCTGGTGGAGGGCATTTCGGGAGATTACTACAATGTGATGGGCCTGCCGGTGTGCCGGCTGGCCCGGATGCTGGCCCGGTTCGGGGTGGACCCCCTGGCCCTGGCCGTTGAGAAGACCCAGAAGGAGCAAGAGACGTGAAGGATTTTTTCCGGCAAAACGGAATACTGCTGCTGGTCATCGCCTTTCTGCTGTCCGTCCTCATCGGAGTGCTCTCCTTTGTGATGGGCGGCCAGGCCGACCCCCTGTCCAACCTGGTCAACACCGTGGTTTCCCCGGTGCGCAGCGGCGTGTCCGCCGCCGCCGACTGGCTGGAGGGGGTATACGGCTACGTCTTCCGCTACGGCGACATGGAGCAGGAGCTCAGCGGCCTGCGCGCCCAGGTGCGGGAGCTGGAGGAGAAGGAGCGCCAGTGGGAGGAGGCCATCCGGGAGAACGAGCAGCTGCGCCAGCTGCTGGACCTTCAGGCCCGGCGGCGGGACTTTGTCTTTGAGGCGGCCAAGGTGACTGGCCGGTCCACCTTCAACTGGGAGTCCACCCTCACCCTGAGCAAGGGCTCCGACCACGGCATTGAGGCGGGGGACTGCGTCATCACCGAGACGGGGGTGCTGGTGGGCATTGTCGCGGAGACGGGGATCAACTGGTCCACCGTGTCCACCGTCATCAACACCGGCACCGCAATCGGCGGCATCATCACCCGCACCTACTCCGCCGGTGTGCTGGAGGGGGACTTTGCCCTGATGAACCAGGGCAGGCTGAAGCTGAACTACCTGCCCGAGGGGGCCCAGCTGGTGTCCGGGGATGAGGTGCTCACCTCCGGGCGGGGAGACATGTTCCCCTCCGGTCTGCCCGTGGGCCAGGTGGAGGGCGTGTTTACCGACCCCTCCGGCCAGACCCGCTACGCGGTGGTAAAACCCTCCGTCACCCTGGACACCCTGATCGAGGTGTTTGTAATCAAGGATTTTGAGATTGTGGAATAGTGATTGTGGGGCCCGCCCCCCTGGGCGGGCCATAAATTGAGAAATGCCCCGCCCAGGGGGGCGGGGCCCACATAGGCAAAAGGAAAAGAGGACACCGAATGACCCGCCGTGATTTCATCCACAAATGGCTTGTCTACGCCCTGGGCCTGCTGCCCGTCTGGGTGCTGGACGCCTATATCCTGCCCCGCTATCCCCTGTGGGGGGCGGTAACGCCCATGCTGCTGCCCCTGGCCGTGGCGGCGGCGGCGGTGCTGGAGGGAGCCTACGCCGGCACCGGCTTCGGCATGGCGGTGGGCCTGCTGTGGGAGCTGGCCTACCCCGGGGGCTTCGGCGGCCAGGTGTTCTACCTGGCCCTGGCCGGGATGGCCATGGGGGCGGTGTCCCAATACGCCCTGAGCCAGTCCTTTCCCGGCTGCCTGATCTGCTCCGCCGGGGTGCTGGGCCTGCTGGACTGCCTCCGGGTGGCCCGGATGCTGTTTATCAACGCCGCCGGCCTGTCCGACCTGCTCCAGGTGGCCATCCCCGAGTTTTTCTGGTCCCTGGCCTGGACCCCCCTGGTGTGGCTGCTCTTCCGGTCCATCTACAACCGGGTGGGCGGGACAAGGCTTGCGTAGGGGCGGCCTGTGGCCGCCTGCCAAAACTCGCGTTGCCCTCTGCGGGCGGCCACAGGCCGCCCCTACAAAATTTCCCGCAGAAAAAGGAGGGGCTATGGATTCCAAACAATTTCACCGCCGGGTGTGGGCCATGGTGCTGCTGCTGGCCCTGATGGTCACCGGCATGGGCGCCACCCTGTATGATTTACAGATCAACAACGGCAACGAGTACCGCAAGAAGACCCAGAAGAAGGTGGCCGAGACCCAGACGGTTCCCGCCGTCCGGGGGAATCTCTATGACCGGAACGGCCGGGTACTGGTGTCCAACAGGGTAATCTACCAGGTCACCCTGGATACCAGGCTGATGGGAAAGGACCAGGAGGAGCGGAACAAGGTCCTCCTGTCCCTCATCCAGGCCGCCCGGACGGAGAACGTGACATGGACGGACAACCTGCCCATCTCCCAAACGGCCCCCTTCGTCTTCACCACCGACATGCCCTACTACTCCGTGGGCCGGGACGAGGACGGCAATGTAACCCGCACCCTCACCCGGCTGGGCAAGCTGGCAGTGAATATGAAGTGGATTGAGGACCCGACCAAGGCCCCCGAGCCGGAGCAGGAGGCGGAAACACCCAGGGAGCCCAGCCTGAAGGAGAAGATCAAGGCCTTCTTCGGCATGGGCGGGCAGGAGGAGGCACCCAAGGAGGACAAGGGTCCCCAGCCCCTGCCCGGCGCGGAGCAGCTGCTGGGCAGGATGTGCGACAGCTTTTCCGTCAAGGGTGAGGGGGCGGTGGACAAGAAGGAGGCCAAAAAGACCGGCCAGGCCGTCCCCGACCTGAACATCGGAACCATGTCCAAAACTGATGCCCGGGCGGTGGCCGGGGTGCTCTATGAGCTGTACCTCCGCTCCAAAGAGGTCTACATCGCTACCGAATATGTCTTTGCCTCCGACGTGGACATCGACTTTATTTCCCGGGTGAAGGAGCTGGACCTGCCTGGGGTGGAGATTGAGGCCACCACCGTCCGCCAGTACCACACCCAGTACGCCGCCCACCTGCTGGGCCGGACGGGCCAGATGGACAGGGACGAGTGGCAGTATTACAAGACCGTGGATGAAGACGGCGACGGCGTGCCGGACTACCAGATGAACAACGTAGTGGGCAAGGAGGGGGCCGAGCTGGCCTTTGAGAGCCTCCTCCGGGGCAAATCGGGCACCCGGACAGTGGAGCGGAACACCAAGGGAAAGATTGTAGGCGCGGAGTGGAGCACCGAGCCCGAGCCGGGAGAAAATGTCATCCTCACCCTGGACATCGGCCTCCAGGCCTATGTGGAGAACCTGCTGGCCGACGCCGTCCCCAAGCTGGAGAGCGAGGAGACGGAGGGCGCCGCCTGCGTGGTGCTGGACGTGGACACCGCCGAGGTGCTGGTGGCCGCCAACTACCCCACCTTCGACCTGGCCAACTACGCCGACGAGCTGAAGGAGAAGGAGGACGACCCCCTCCACCCCTTCCTGAACCGGGCGTTGAGCGGCCTGTATCCCCCCGGCTCCACCTTCAAGATGATTACCGCCATTGCCGGCCTGGAGGAGGGGATCATCACCCCCAAGACCAAAATTAAAGACGAGGGCCGGTACACCTACTGGAGCGAGACCAACGCCCCCCAGTGCTGGATCTACCGGCAGTACAGGAGCAACCACGGCATGGTGGACGTAACGAAGGCCATTGAAGTCTCCTGTAACTACTTCATGTTCGACGTGGGCCGGCAGGTGGGCATCGACAAGCTGGACGAGTACGCCAATCGCTTTGGCCTGGGGGAGAGCACAGGGATTGAGCTGGGGGAGAAGACCGGCGTGGTGGCCGGCCGGGCGTTCACCGAGAGCCAGGGCGGAACTTGGTATGAGGGCAGCATCACCTCGGTGGCCATCGGCCAGGAGAGCACCCAGGTCACCCCCCTCCAGCTGGCCAACTATATCGCCACCCTGGTCAACGGCGGCACCCGCCACGCGGCCCACTTCCTGAAGGAGACCAAATCCAGCGACTTTTCCCAGGTGACCAGCCGGTATGAGCCCCAGGTGCTGGATGAGCTGGACATCAAGGACGAGAACCTGGAGGCGGTGAAGGCGGGCATGCTGAAAATGGCCCAGAGCAACCGGGCGTTCCAGGCCCTGCCCTTCCAGGCGGGGGCCAAGACGGGCTCCGCCCAGGTCAGCGCCCAGACCGAGTCCAACGCCGTGTTTGTCTGCTTTGCCCCCTACGACGACCCGGAGATCGTGGTGGCCATGGCGGTGGAGCATGGCGGCAGCGGCGGCGAGCTGGCCTCCATGGCCGCCGACGTGCTGAGCTACTACTTCTCCTCCAAGGAGACCCGGGAGGAGATACCCACGGAAAACACCCTAATCCGGTAATCAATAGACTGTGGAATGACCCGCCCAGGGGGGCGGGTCCCACATGGCAAATGTCAATATTTGTGGGGCCCGCTTCCCTGGGCGGGCCATCTCATAAATTTCACAAACCAACAAGGAGATGTATCAATTATGGCAGAATGTACCCACGACTGTTCCAGCTGCTCCGCCGACTGCTCCTCCCGGGACCTGCGGGTCCCGGCCAACGCCATGTCCAGCGTGAAGCAGGTCATCGCGGTGGTCAGCGGCAAGGGCGGGGTCGGCAAGAGCACCGTTACCGCCTCCCTGGCGGCGGCCATGGCAAGACGGGGCCGCAAGGTGGCCGTCCTGGACGCCGACATCACCGGCCCCTCCATCCCCACCGCCTTCGGCGTGCACCAGCGGGCCACCGGCTCCGACGCGGGCATCGACCCCGCCGTCACCAAGGGAGGGATCGAGCTCATGTCTCTGAACCTCCTCTCCGCCAATGAGACCGACCCGGTCATCTGGCGGGGACCCGTCATCGCCGGGGTGGTCACCCAGTTCTGGCAGGAGGTCATCTGGGGCGACGTGGACTATATGTTCGTGGACATGCCTCCCGGCACCGGCGACGTGCCCCTCACCGTCTTCCAGTCCCTCCCTGTGGACGGGGTCATCGTGGTCACCTCCCCCCAGGACCTGGTGTCCATGATCGTAGCCAAGGCGGTGAACATGGCCAAGATGATGGACATCCCGGTTCTGGGCCTGGTGGAGAACTACAGCTGGTTCCAGTGCCCCGGCTGCGGCAGGCAGCACGCCATCTTCGGCGAGAGCCACATTGAGAAGGTAGCCGCCGGGCTGGAGCTTCCCGTCCTGGCCAAGCTGCCCATCGACCCCGCCTGGGCCGCCGCCTTCGACGCCGGGCAGATTGAGGAGTTCCCCTCCCCCGCCATGGACCAGCTGGCTGCCCGGCTGGAGGGCTGAGTGCAAAAAGCCTCCTTTTGAAAAGGAGGCTTTTTTGCGTTTTTTGTCAGCTTTTCCAACATATTTCGCCGCTCAACCACCGGTTGATTGCCAACTGCCCCGGTTCTGGGGTAAAATACCCGTAAAGGAGGTGGTGGAATGGACGCCATCAAAACTGGAAATCTGATTGCCCAGGTGCGCAGGGAGAGAGAGCAGACCCAGAAGGACCTGGCAGAGGCACTTCACGTATCCACCCAGGCAGTGAGCAAATGGGAGCGGGGCCTGAGCTGCCCGGACATCGCCCTGCTGGAGCCCCTGGCGGAGGCCCTGGACCTGACAGTGACCGAGCTGCTCTCCGGTCAGCGGGGGGAGGAGCCCGGGGAAGAAGCGGTGAGGGACTCTCTGCGCTTCGGGGAAAACCAGCTTCGGCCCAAAATCAGGCGGTGGAAAGGGCTGTTTCTCTGCGCCGCCGCCCTGCTGCTGGCCATGGCCTTGGGCTTTGGCTACCTGTGGGTCCGGGACAACACCGAATGGATTCCCCAGCGGGAGACGGTCTTCACCCCCATTGAGCTGGAGGAGGAGCAAAACGCCCTGGTGGACCTGCTCACCGCCCCCAACGGCCGGGACTTTCTGCGCATGTACCGCGCCGTCCTGGCAGACGACATGGACCGGGTGGCATTCAGGGCGGAGCTGTGGTCCCGTTACGAGGGGCAGAACCCGGAGCTGATCCAGAGCAGCCATCTGGGCACCCTGTACGCCCGGGAGGATGGGATGCCCGGCTCCCGCCGCCAGCTGGTGACCTTCCGGCTGACCTTCCTGGAGGACGGCGAGATTCAGTACAAGCTCCGGCTGGGGGGAAGCTCCACGTCCTCCCGCCGGCCGCTGCTGGATGAGCTGCCCCGTCCGGTTGCAGGCGTGGGCTGGGGGACCGTTGACGAACCCGTCACCGTAGACCGGGAGGAGGGCGCCGTCCTGCTGAAGCTGGACCTGGGTCTGGAACCGGAGGAGGGGCAGAATGTGATGGGATACGACTACAAGTTTGTAGTAAAGGCATATTGGGAGTAACGGTGCGCCTCACATGCCTTAAACCTTAAATTTTTGTGAATTGATGCACGTAACCCTTGCCGAAGGGCGTCGAACCGAGTATACTTGGAAAGAATTATATTCGGGGAGGGAACCCCTTTGGAAGAGAGATATATGAACGTGCGCCGGCGGCGTTCGGACTACCGGGACGATCCCCCGCCCAGCCGCGTGGCGTCCAGGCGGAAAGCCCCTCCCCGCCGGAAGGCCAGGCAAAAACAAGGGGCGGCAGTCTCGGTGGCGAAGGGCTTCTATAAGGCCATCGTCGTTCTTTCCGCCCTCATCGTGGCGGTCTACGCCGGGTTTACCCTGATGGTCAGGCCCCCGGAGCAGAAGCAGCCGCCCCAGCCCCCGCAAACCCAGCCCGGGGTCTCCCTGGGCCCCAGCTTCGGCACGGACTCCAACACCGGCACAGCCAACCCGGCCCTCCCGGCGGAGCCCGTCCTGAACCGGCGGGACGGGGTGTACAACATCCTCCTGGCCGGCACCGACAAGGACGGCTACCGCACCGACACCATGATGGTCATGTGCTACGACACGGTGAAGCAGACTGTGGGGGTGGTCTCCGTCCCCCGGGACACCCTGGTGGCCCGGCCGGAGGAGCATGTCCACCTGGCCTACGGCAAGGGTGGCGTGGAGCAGCGGGTGGAGGATATCTCTGACATGCTGGGCATCCCCATCGACGGCTACATCAAGGTAAATCTCAAGGGATTTGTCTCTCTGGTGGACTATCTGAAGGGTGTGGATATTGAAGTCCCCGTGGATATGAACTACGACGACCCCACCCCTGGCCAGGACCTGCACATCCACTTCAAAAAGGGGATGCAGCATTTGAACGGCCAGCAGGCCATGGAGGTGGCCCGCTACCGCCATGACAACAAGGACAGCCCCAACTACAAGGCCAACCAGTGGTACAGCGATGTCCAGCGGACCCAAACCCAGCAGAAAATCCTGATCGCCCTGGCCAAGAAAGTGCTGGCCTGGGACAGCATCACCAAAATCAACGGCTTTGTGGAGATTTTTAACAAGAATGTCACCACCGACCTGACCCTGAACGAGATGCTCTATTTCGCCGGCCAGGCTATGGGGGTGGACCCCTCTTCCGCCATCGAAACCGCCACCCTGGAGGGCAACGGCTTCGGCAAGTACCGGAACAACATCAAAACTTACACTTACTGTTACGAGCTGGACCCGGAAAAGACGGTAGAGACGGTAAACCGCCTCATCAACCCCTACGACCGGGACCTGACCCTGAAAGACATGAACATCGTCAAGGCCGACAGCTATCATGATTAAGAAAAATCCCGCAGTCCGTATCGGACTGCGGGATTTTCTTTACTCCTCGTCCCCCAGGGTCTGAATCAGCAGATTGCGCAGGGAGATGGCGCTCTGCCGGTTCATGACGATGGAGGCCACCGTGTCGGCGGCGGGGGTAGCCACGTTCTCGATGCCCCCCTGGGCATTGACGGTGATGGCGTTCTCCATATACTTGTGGGAGATGTCCAGGGTGACCTCCAGCAGCTGTCCCTCCTTGTCAGACACCTTGCGCAGGCCAAATGCGTTGGCATATTCCGGTCTCATAGGGTACACTCCTTTTCAATTCAGGCTTATTTGATCCTTTTTCCGTTGAGGACGGCCTCCGCCAGCCGGTCCCCCTCATAGCAGACCTTCAGAGAGAAGAAGGGCGCGTCCCGCCAGATCAGGTCCAGGAAGACGGCGTCCCCCTCCCAGTGGGGGATCTTCAGCAGCTGGTCCCGGGGCAGCCACTCCAGCACCCCCTCGTCGCACTCCCGCAGCTCCCCGGTAAACCCGTCGGCGGTAAACAGGTGCATATACTCGGTGGGCCAGCGGTCGGAGACAAAGGTGACGATTCCCCGGTAGCGGTAGCTGGTAAGGGTCAGCCCGGTCTCCTCCTCCACCTCCCGGAGCAGGCAGTCCTCGGGGCTCTCCTTGTCCAGGAACTTGCCCCCAATGCCGATCCACTTGTCCTTGTTCAGGTCGTTTTCTTTCTTCACCCGGTGGAGCATCAGATACTCCCCGTCCCGCTGGATATAGCACAGCGTGGTGTTTATCATGGCTCGATCAGCTCCACATCCACAGTATACTGCTCCCCGTCCCGCAGGCAGGTAAGGGCCACCACGTCCCCGGCCCCCAGCCCCAGCTTGAGCCGGGTCAGGTCCTGGATGCCGGTGACCGGCTGTCCGTCGGCGGCCAGGATCACGTCTCCCGCCCGCAGGCCCTTGGCCCAGGCGTCGCTGTCCTCCTCCACCTCCATCAGCTCCAGGCCGCCCCCCGCCAGGGGGACCGTGCTGACGGTAAAGCCAAAGACGCCGGCCCTGACCTCCACCCCGGCAATCAGGTGGTCCACCACATACTTCACCCGCCGGGAGGGGATGGCGAACCCCAGCCCCTCGGCGGAGCCGTCCTCGGTGACGATCTTAATGGTGTTGATGCCCATGACCTGGCCGTACTGGTTGAGCAGCGGCCCGCCGGAGTTGCCGAAGTTGATGGCGGCGCTGGTCTGGATCAGCGTCATATTGACGTTGTCCACCTCCACCTCCCGGTCCAAAGCGGAGACGATACCGTCGGTAAAGGTGGCCCGGTAGCCCAGGGAGTCCCCCAGGGCGGCCACCGGCTCGCCGATGCGCAGGTCGTTGGAGTCCCCAAAGCTGGCGGGGACCAGTCCGCTGGCCTCCACCTTCAGAACGGCCAGGTCCTCCACCGCGTTAAAGCCCACCAGCTTGGCGGGCAGGATGCGGTTGTCGTGGAGCAGCACGCGCACCGCCCTGGCTCCTGCCACCACATGGGCGTTGGTGATAATATAGCCGTCCTCCGTCAGCACCACGCCGCTCCCGGCGCTCAGGCCCTCGCCTGTAACCGACTCAATCGACACCGCAGAGGGCAGCGCCCGGTCATAGATTTGGGCGTAGCTCAGCGCCTCCCCCCGGGCGGGCAGGAGCGTCACGGTCACCCCTGTGCCGGTGTCCGCCTTGGGGATAGAGGGGGGCGTGTCGTCCAGCGCCTCCTCCCAGGGGCGGTGGTCCTCACCGTAGGAGGGGCCGCTGTCCCAGCTCCAGTTTCGGAACAGCAGCCTGTCGGTAAAATACCGCTCCAGCAGGGCCACAGACAGGCAGGCAATCAAAATCAGGGCCAGCAGCCCTGCGAACCAGGGCCATTTCCGCCGCTGCTTCCGGACCCGCAGCACCGGGCGGGCGGGACGGACGGCCCCCGCCGGAATGCGGACGGCGGGCGGATCAGCAAACTCCCGGTCCGGGTGCTCCCAGGCGCCGCCCTGCCACAGGCCGCCGTTTCGGTTGTCCATTGCAATCCCCCCTGTAGGGGCCGCCGCCCTCGGCGGCCCGTTTTAATCATCCGGCAGTTCACAGAGTGCGGGCCGGCGAAGGCGCCGGCCCCTACAAATCTCACGCCAGCGTCAGCGTGAAGTGGAACTGGGTCACCCCGTCCTCGCTGGTCACGGTGATGTTTTCCTTTAGGTTGCCCAGAATGGTTTTCACAATATACAGCCCCAGGCCAACTCCCTCCCGGTCCATGGAGCGGGAGTAGTCCGCCTTGTGGAACCGCTCAAAGAGGAGGGGCAGCTCCTCCGGAGGGATGGTGGCTCCCAGGTTGCGGATGGTGGTGTGGGCCTTGCCGTCCTTCCTGGTGATCTGAACGGAGATGGCGGTGCCGGGGGCGGCAAACTTGGCCGCGTTGTCCAGCAGATTGTAGCACACCTGCGTGATGGAATCCGGGTCTCCCCACACCATCACCTTGTCCTCGGGCAGGTGGACCTCCACGTCCAGCTGCCGGTCGGTAATCTTGGTCTCCAGGCTGATGAGCACCCGTGACATGACCTCGGTGAGGTCAAAGGCCTCCTGAGCGGTAACGGTGCTCTCCGCCAGGGCGTTAAGGCGGCTGAGGTCCAGCATCCGCCGCACCAGCCGGCTGAGCCGCCTGGTCTCCGACACCACGATCTCCAGCGACTCCCGCTCCCGCTCCGGGGGGATGGTGCCATCCAGAATGCCCTCGGCAAAGCCGGCGATGGTGGTCATGGGGGTTTTCAGCTCGTGGGAGACGTTGGCGATAAAGTCGGCCCGCTGGCTCTCCACCTTCTCCAGGGAGTTGGCCATGGAGTTGAAGGCCTCGGCCAGGTCGCTGACCTCGTCCCCCCGGTCCTCGTAGCCGGTGACCCGAACGTCAAACTCCCCCTGACCGAATTTCCGGGCGGCCTCGGCCATCTCAATAAGGGGGCGGGTCTGATAGGCGGAGGTGAGGGTGCTGGCAATCACCGAGATCAGGAAGACCACCACGGCGGAGAAAAAGAAGATGGTGGCGGTGGAGGACCACATTTCGTTCAGGTTGGAGGCGCTGGCCCCCACCAGCACAATGCCCTGGGTGACCACCACGGGCCCCAGCTGATTGGTAACAGGCAGGGCGGAGGTGTACCGCCGCTCCGGATAAATTCCCCCCAGGGAGGTCATGCCGTTATAGGCGCCCGTATTCATCACCTGGGCGACCACGTCCTCAGGCAGCTGGCCGCTGCCGTCGGTGGAAAAGCGGCTGCCGTCGGTGGCAAAGAGAATCTTGCCGCTGCCGTCGGCCACAATAATGTGGGAGTTGGAGATCATGGCGATGGACGCCATGTAGCTGCTGTAAAACTCATCCTCTACATCCAGGGTGAGGTAGCGCCGGTAGTAGGTGGAGGTAAAGCTGGAGATATACCCCGCGTTGCGCATCACCGAGTCCCTCGTCTCCCCGATGATGTACCGGTAGGACAGCAGCATAAAGGCCCCGGCCAGCAGGGTAAAGGAGAGCAGCATAATGCTCACCATCATGGTAAGCTGGCGGCGATATAAAGAGCGCATAATTACCCCGCCGTCCCCAGCTCAAACTTATAGCCCACGCCCCACACGGTCTTCAGCCGCCACTGGTCGCTGACTCCCTCCAGCTTCTCCCGCAGGCGCTTGATGTGAACGTCCACCGTACGGCTGTCGCCGAAGTAGTCAAAGCCCCACACCTCGTCCAGCAGCTGGTTCCGGGTGAATACCCGGTTGGGGGAGGAGGCCAGGTGGAACAGCAGCTCCAGCTCCTTGGGCGGGGTGTCCACCCGCTGGCCGTCCACCAGCAGCTCATAGGAGTCCAGGTTGATGACCAGCTTGTCGAAGGACAGCTTCTTCTCCCCCGTCTCCTCCTCCACGCCGCTGCGGCGCAGAACGGCGTGGATACGGGCCAGCACCTCCTTCATCTCAAAGGGCTTGACAATGTAGTCGTCCGCCCCCTGCTCCAGGCCGGACACCTTGTCCTCCGTCTCCCCCTTGGCGGTGAGCATGATGACGGGGGTCTTGTCCCCCTCCCGGATTTTTTTCAGCACAGACCAGCCGTCCATAATGGGCAGCATCAGGTCCAGCAGCACCAGGTCGGGCTGGAAGGAGCGGAACAGCTCCACCCCCTTGCCCCCGTCCTTGGCCACCTGGGTCTCAAAGCCCTCCTTCTCCAGGTAGAGGTGGAGCAGCTCGGCGATGTTGGCGTCGTCCTCGACGATCAGGACCTTTTTGGGCATAAACGGCACCTCTTTTTCCTTGCGTGTAGGGGCGCGCACCGCGCGCCCGTTCCCGGATATGATTGGGGCAGAGCGGGCGGACAATGTCCGCCCCTACAGTTTTGCTGTCTTTATTATATCGCAAAATAAATCACTTGGGTGAATAATTTGTAAACTGGCGGGCAAAAATGCCGCCAAATCAGGCCTTTTGCTCCTCCACATAGGAGTGGTCCACCTGAATTACGGGAAAATACCGGTCGGACAGCCCCTTGATCCCCCCGGCCAGGGCGGAGCGCAGCTGGCTGTCAGACAGGCGGAAGCCGTAGGGCACCACAACGTCAAAGAGGAGGTTGGTATGGATGGGCCCGGCGGTGATGCGGAAGTCGTGGATGGTGAGGACGGGGTCCACCCCCCTGGCAATGTCCGCCACCTGCTCCCGGAGGGCCTCGGTGCGCCCGTCCCGCACCACCGGGTCCATATGGATGCAGGTCTCCACGTGGTGCCTGGCTTTCAGCTCCCGCTCGATGTGGTCAATCACGTCGTGGAGCTCCAGAAAGTCGCCGTCGGCGGGTACCTCGGCGTGGAGGGACATCATGGCCCGGCCCGGGCCGTAGTCGTGGTACACCAAGTCGTGGATGCCCAGGATATTGTCGTGGCCCAGCACGATTCGGTCGATGTCGGCAGCCAGCTCCCGGTCCATGGGCCGGCCCAGCAGGGGGTCCACGGTGTCCCTGGCCGCCTCCCAGCCGGTGCGCAGGATAAACAGGGCCACCGCCAGCCCCAGCCAGCCGTCCAGGGGCAGGGCGAAGAAGCGCCCGGCCAGCAGTCCCAGCAGCAGAATGCCGGTGCCCGCCGCGTCAGACAGGGAATCGGCGGCGGTGGCGGCCAGGGCGGCGGAGTCAATCAGCCGGGACAATCCCCGGTTGAACCAGAACATCCACAGCTTTACCGCCACAGAGACAGCCAGGATGACCGCCGACAGGGTGGAAAACACCACCGGCTCCGGGCGGAGAATCTTTTGGACGGAGGACTGGACCAGCTCCACCCCCACCAGCAGAATCAGCATGGCCACCACCAGGCCGGCCAGATACTCCATCCGCCCGTGGCCGAAGGGGTGCTCCCCGTCGGCCTCCTGCCCGGACAGGCGGAAGCCCACCAGAGTGACCACCGAGGAGGCCGCGTCAGACAGGTTGTTGAAGGCGTCGGCCATAATGGCGATGGACGCAGTGGCAATCCCCGCCAGGAGCTTTCCCAGAAAGAGCAGCAGGTTCAGCCCAATGCCGATTCCCCCGGACAGGGCCCCGCACTGCTGCCGGGTCTCCGGCGCCTGGGGGTCTCTGCCGCGGAGGCAAAAACGGATAAAAACGTCCATAATAATGATACACCTCTATAGCTTCTGCCCCCGCCGGGAGCGGAAACACGAAAAAGAATTGGGAGTTATTATTTTCTCATAGAGGATATCATTTGTCAAGATTTCCCCACGGCGGGGAGCGTGCCCTGACGCGCAGTTTGTCCGGAGGTAAGCGGTAGGGGCCGCCCCGGGCGGCCCGAAGCCAGGGGAGGTGGTGCATTTGGATGGCCGCCGGGGGCGGCGACAGTCAAAGGGGACCGAATTTCGGGGAAACAAGGAAAATCGTCCGGGAATGTTTACAAAATGTTCATGTCACCGTCATGATTTAGCCGCATTCGTATTTTATGATGGTACCGTAGTCAAGTGAATGAAATGAATGTATCTCCTTTCTCTCTCCTTTACAACACACAGGCAGACCGCCCTGGCCGAAAGCCAGGGCGGTTTGCCGTCTGCTTCGGAGCGGCCCGGCTTGCGGTTTGCCGTTTAGGGATAAATGCTGGAGTTTACAAAAAGTTCACGTGCATGTCACGAAATTGCCGTATTTGTATTTTATGATGTCATCGTAGCCAAGCTACAGCATGTATCTCCCATTTCTCCCTCTCCTTTTACAACACACACAGGCAAACCGCCCCGGCCAAAGGCCGGGGCGGTTTGCTGTCTGTTATGGGAGACGCCCGGCCTTTGGCCGGGGGCGGTTTGCCGTCTCCCCCGATTTTAGGATTGTATTTCCCGTTGAAATGCGGTATTCTATACTCCATGGAGGGAATGCAATGGACTATGACAAGCTGCTGAATATCTCTGTGGAGCTGGGCTGCCGGCTGATGTCCAGTGGGGCGGAAATTTACCGGGTAGAGGAGTCGGTGCGCCGGCTGCTCCAGGCCTACGGGCTGGACTCCCCGGAGGTATTCGCCATCCCCAACTGTGTAATCGTCAGCATCACCACGCCGGCGGGCCACCCCATCACCCGGATGCGCCGGATTGGCGGCCACGGGACGGACATCGAACTGCTGGAGCGGTGCAATGCGCTGTGCCGCCGGCTCTGCGCCCAGCCTCCCCCGGTGGAGGAGGCCCAGCGCCAGCTGTCCGCCCTGTTGGACCGCGCCCCTCAGTACGCCCCCTGGCAGGTGCTGCTGGGCTACGGGATTGCCCCCGCCTTCTTCTCCCCGCTGTTCGGTGGAGGCGCCGCAGACAGCCTGTGCGCCTTTATCGGCGGTCTGGCAGTGGGCCTGTGCCTGCTGTACGGCGGGCGCTTTCTGGGGTCCAACAGCTTTTTCCGCACCGCCGCGTGCAGCACAGTGGCCTCTCTGGCCTCCCTGACGCTGGTCCGCCTGGGCCTGGGGCACAGCGCGGACACCGTGACCATCAGCGTACTGATGGTGCTGGTCCCCGGCGTGGCCCTGACCAACGCCATGCGGGAGATCATGGCCGGTGACATCATCTCCGGCCTGAGCCGCGCCGCCGATTCGATTCTGACGGCGGCCGCCATTGCCATCGGCTCCGCCGCGGGCCTGGGGATTGTGGGAATGCTGTAAAGGAGGAGCACTATGCTTGCAGTCTGGAACGGATACATACTGCCCTGCGTCTGCGCCTTTTTGGCCTGCCTGGGCTTTACCCTGGTGTTTAACATCCACGGCGTGGGTAAGCTGATCTGCGGCGTGGGCGGGGCCCTGGGCTGGCTGATTTATCTGCTGGGGGGCAGCACGATTTTTGCCGCCTTTCTGGCCTCGGCGGCCATTGGGCTGTTCGCCGAGATTATGGCCCGGCTGCGCCGCTGTCCGGTCACCGGCTATCTGCTGGTGGCCCTGCTGCCCCTGGTGCCCGGCGGCGGCATCTACTACGCCATGAGCTACTGTATGGCCGGAGACACCCAGCGCTTTCTGGACACCCTGCTCCATACCTTCGGCATGGCGGCGGCGCTGGCCGTGGGCGCCATGCTCACCGCCTCCCTGTTCCGGGCGGCCTATCTCCACCTGCACCGGCCCAAACCGGCGAAAACATAAGAACCGGCCATCCGGACGTGCTCCGTCGGGATGGCCGGTTTTTTGCTGTCTCAGTTTACCCTCCCAGGGCCGGACGAAGGGCGAGGTACTCCTCAAAGGTGATTCCCTGGTCCATAATGGCCTGGGCGGCCTCCTCCCCCACATACCGGTAGTGCCAGGGCTCAAAGCGGTAGCCGGTAAGGGTCTCCTTCCCCTGGTCATAGCGGAGGATAAAGCCGTACTCGGCGCAGTGCTCCTTCAGCCAGGCAAAGGCGGGAGTCCGCTCAAAATGGGCCCTGGTGCTGGCCACGTTGATGTCCAGAGCCAGGCCGGTCTGGTGCTCGGAGTGGCCGGGCCGGGCGGAAAAGGTGTCCACCGTGGCCTGCCTGTACTGCTTCAGATAGCGGTTATAGGTGCTGTTCTGCGTTTTGTAGGACCGGTAGGCCGACACGCTGCGCAGGGCGATGCCGTCCTTTTTGGCCGCGTCGGCCATGGCCCGGAAGGCCTGGGCGGCCTCGGGCCGCAGGGAGCCCGAGCCGTAGCCCTTGCCCAGGGCCTCCAGCTCAGGGACATAGCCGGCGGGCAGGGTGTAATGCTTGTTCACCAGAACGCTCAGGCTGTCCGGGTCGGCTGTCTCCCAGATCAGGCTGTAAAAAGGCTGGTCCTGGTCGATGTTGACCTGAAGGACTGCGTTTTCCCTGCTGTCCTCCGGGTGGGCCTCCATCCAGGCGTCATAGCGGTCCAGCCGGTCGGGCCGGGCGTTGGGCAGCCCCAGCCAGGCCAGCTCCGCCCTGCTCAGTTCG
The DNA here is from genome assembly GCA_949840775.1 of uncultured bacterium. Lineage (GTDB taxonomy): Bacteria > Bacillota > Clostridia > Oscillospirales > Oscillospiraceae > Lawsonibacter. Next base: position 63,201 of record CATKXO010000007.1, read on the forward strand.
CCCCCCTCCAGTTTTTGGAACAGGGCGGCGTCGGCTCCCATGCGGGCGGACAGCGTCTCCCGCTGCTCACGGGTCAGCCCATACCGGGCCAGCAGGCCGGAGGCCCGCCGCCGGCGGCTCTCCGCCTCTTTCGCCGCCTGGAGGGCCTGCTCCGGAGTCTGTGCGGCCGGCTCTTCGACAGACGGCCCGGCAGCCGGCTCCGGGGCGGCGGCGCCGGTTTTCACCTCCTGGCTCAGGCTGAGGCCGGTCTCCGGCGGGCTGGCCGGCTCCTCCTGGCTCACGGCCCCGGAGGTGGCCAACGTTCCCAGGCAGAGCCCGCCCACCAGCAGCAGCTGGATCCAGCGGCGAATGGTAAACTTATGCATTGCGATTGGTCCTTTCTTTATGTAGGTTCTGCGGTAATTACAGCAGGGGAAGTCCGGGCCGCTGGAAAAAGGCGGCGGTGTCCCCCTGGCAGGCGCTGATAAACCAGGAAAAAATGGCGGAGCCGTCCACGGCGTCCAGCCGGCGGCGGCCAAAGGACATCCGTTCCGGGTGGAACTGGACGCCCAGCACATGGCCTCCGGGTAGGTCAAACGCCTCGGCAAAGCCGCTTTCCGCCCAGGCTATGGCCCGCAGGTCCCGGCCCAGCTGGTCCACCGCCTGGTGGTGGGCGCTGTTCACAGAGAACACCGGCCCATAGAGCCTGTGGAGAAGCGAGCCCTCCAGGCTCCGCACCGGGTGAACCATATCCCCCTTTCCGCCTCCGTGGAAGGGGCGCTGTCCCTCAGGCAGGTCCTGAATCAGCGTCCCCCCAAGGGCAACGTTGATGACCTGCATCCCCCGGCAGATGCCCAGAACAGGCTTGTCTGCCTCCAGAAAGGCGTGAACAAGGGCCAGCTCCGCCCGGTCCCGCTCCCGGTCCGGGGGCTGTGAACCCCGGTCCTCCTGGCCGTACAGGGTGCTCTCAATGTCGCCGCCGCCGCACAGCAGCAGGCCGGCGCAGCTCAGGTCCGGTGTGGGGCAGTAGCCGGCCACGGGCTCGCCTCCCGCCCCGCGAAGGGCGGCGCAGTAGTTGGTGGTATAGCCGGTCTCGCCGGACACCTGTATTCTCAGCCGGTCCATAGGCGTCACTGGCCGTCCTGGGCGGCCCGGGCTTTCACCAGGGCGATGATCAGGTTGACCGCCCCCTCCACCCCGATGATGCCGGAGTTGAGGGTCAGGTCATACCGGCGCATGTCGCCCCAGATGTGGCCGGTGTAGTAGTTGTAGTAGTTGGCCCTCCCCTTGTCCATCTGGACGATCCGCCGCTCCATATCGTCAGAGGGGATGTGGTACTCCTCCACGCACCGCTCCACCCGGCTGGCCATATCGGCGTGGATAAACACCTTCAGGCACTCGGGCCGTTCCCCCAGCACGTAGTCAGAGCACCGGCCCACGATGACGCAGGGGCCCTCGGCGGCCAGCTCCCGGATGACCTCCGCCTGGGCGAAAAAGGCCTGATGGCTCACCGGGACCCCCTGGTGGGCCAGGGCGGGGGTGCCGATGCCCGCCGGGGCGATGGACAGGTGGAAGCGGCTGCGGGCCCGCTCCTCCGCCCGGGCGATGAAGTCGGGGGACAGCCCGCTCTTCTCCGAGGTCTTCTGGATGATGGTCCGGTCGTAGCAGGGGATGCCCAGCTGGGCGGCCAGCCGCTTGCCAATCAGGCGGCCGCCGCTGCCAAATTCCCGGCTGATGGAAATGACGTAGTTGCTCATGGAATACACCTCCCTGTGGGATGGAACAAAATATACAGTTACAGTCTGAGGAAATCCTCCCCCATATATAGTATAATACAACATCCGAAAAATGACAACCATAAATCTGATATTCCTGCGGAGGTTTCTCTTTGGCAGAAATCCCCGCGCCCAAGGCTTGCGCATCGGCCCGGAATGTGCTAAAATCGTCCCACCATCAATGAACGAAAAGGGTGAGTTCATCATGAGAAAAGCGGGAATCCTGATGCCCATCTCCTCCCTGCCCTCTCCCTGGGGGATTGGAACCTTGGGGGCGGAGGCCCGGAAATTTGTGGACTTTTTGTCGGCGGGGGGCCAGTCCTGCTGGCAGGTCCTGCCCCTGGGCCCCACCAGCTACGGCGACTCCCCCTACCAGTCCTTCTCCTCCTTCGCCGGCAATCCCTACTTCATCGACCTGGACCTGCTGGCAGAGGACGGACTGCTGGAGCGGTCCGAGTTTGAAAACCTCAACTGGGGGGAGAACCCCGAATATGTGGACTACGGGCGGATGTATGAGCAGCGCTACCCCGTCCTCCGCAGGGCCTGCGGCCGCCTGCTGGCCCAGAACCGGCCCGGTTTTGCCGCCTTCTGCCAGGAGCAGAAGGACTGGCTGGAGGACTACGCCCTGTTTATGGCCCTGAAAAGCAAGTACGGCGGGGTCTCCTGGCTGGAGTGGCCGGAGGATGTCCGCCTGCGGCGGCCCCAGGCGCTGGAGGACGCCCGGAAGGAGCTCCGGGAGGAGGTCAATTTCTGGCGGGGGGTGCAGTACCTCTTCTTCTCCCAGTGGTGGGATTTGAAGGCGTACGCCAACAGCCGGGGGGTGGCCATCATCGGCGACCTGCCCATCTATGTGGCCCTGGACAGCGCCGGCGTGTGGGCCAACCCCAGCCAGTTTCAGCTGGACGAGAGCGGCCGGCCCACCGGGGTGGCCGGCTGTCCCCCCGACGGCTTTACCGCCGACGGCCAGCTGTGGGGCAACCCCCTGTTCAACTGGGAGCGGATGAAGGAGGACAGCTATTCCTGGTGGCTCAAGCGGATTGCCTTCCAGTTCAAGCTGTACGACACCCTGCGCATCGACCACTTCCGGGGCTTTGACGAGTACTACGCCATCCCCTATGGGGACAAGACCGCCCGCAACGGCGCATGGAAGCCCGGCCCGGGCATCGCCTTCTTCAAGGCGGTGAACAGGGCCCTAGGCAAAAAGGACATCATCGCCGAGGACCTGGGCTTTCTCACCCCGTCGGTGCGCAAGCTGCTGAAGAACTCGGGTTATCCCGGCATGAAGGTGCTGGAGTTCGCCTTTGACAGCCGGGACGGGGAGAGCGACTATCTGCCCCACCGCTACCCCGCCCACTGCGTGGTGTATACCGGCACCCACGACAACGACACCATCCAGGGCTGGATGTCCTCCGCCCCCAAAAAGGACGTGTCCTTCGCCAAGGCCTACCTGCGCCTGTCCAAGCGGGAGGGCTACCACTGGGGGATGATGCGCGCAGCCTGGGCCTCCGCCGCCGAGCTGGCGGTGATGCAGTTCCAGGACCTGCTGGGCCTGGGCAGCGAGGCCCGGATGAATACTCCGTCCACCCTGGGGAATAACTGGAAATGGCGGACCCTGCCCGGCACCTTCGATGAGAAGCTGGCCAGGCGCCTGTACCGGGAGACCCGGGTGTATCAGAGATTACCCAAGGCGAAGAGAGGCAGGAACGCCAAATAAAGACGCCTGTAGGGGCGCACATTGTGCGCCCGATGAGGTCTTTACGATTTTGCGGGCGGACAATGTCCGCCCCTACACACGGGATTTCCAAAAAATCTCACAACAAGGAGATGTATCTCATGCAGTTAAAAGAACAGCTCTTCCAGACCACCCAGGCCCGCTTTGGCTGCTCCCCCGACCAGTGCGACGACCACCAGCTCTACGAGGCCCTGCTCATCCTCACCCGGACCATGGCCCAGAACCGCCCTGCCCCCAAGGGAGACCGGAAGCTCTACTACTTCTCCGCCGAGTTTCTCATGGGCAAGCTGCTGTCCAACAACCTGCTGGCCCTGGGCCTCTACGGAGAGGTGAAGGACCTGCTGGCCGACCTGGGCCGGGACCTGGGGATTATCGAGTCCATGGAGCCCGAGCCCTCCCTGGGCAACGGCGGGCTGGGCCGTCTGGCCGCCTGCTTCCTGGACTCCATCGCCGCCCTGGGCCTGCCCGGCGACGGCGTAGGGCTGAATTACCACTACGGCCTGTTCCGTCAGAAGTTCGACCAGGGCCGCCAGACCGAGGTCCCCGACCCCTGGATTGAGGCGGACAGCTGGCTCATCCCCACCGGCGTCAGCTTTGACGTTCCCTTCGGCGGCTTTGACCTGAAGGCGGTGCTCTATGACATTGCCATCCCCGGAGCCAACAACCAGTGCGCCAACCGTCTCCACCTCTTCGACGTGGCCGAGCCTGCCGCCGCACCCTGGGTGGGCATCGACTTTGACAAGGGGGACATTGCCCACCGGCTCACCTCCTTCCTCTACCCCGACGACAGCGACGACGCCGGCCGGCTGCTCCGGGTGTATCAGCAGTACTTCATGGTGTCCGCCGGGGCCCAGCTCATTTTGTCCGAGCTGGAGAGCCGGGGCTATTCCCTGAATACCCTGGCCGATCACGTGGTGGTCCAGATCAACGACACCCACCCCTCCATGGTCATCCCCGAGCTCATACGCCTGCTGACGGCAAAGGGGCTGTCCTTCGATGAGGCCTTCGATCAGGTCCGCCGCACCTGTGCCTACACCAACCACACCATCCTGGCCGAGGCGCTGGAAAAGTGGCCCCTGTCCTTTATCGAAAAGGTGGCCCCCCAGCTGGTGCCCGTCATCCAGGAGCTGGACAGGCGTATGAAGGAGGCCCACCCCGACCCCAGGGTGGCCATCATCGACGGACAGAACCGGGTCCACATGGCCCACATGGACATCCACTGCGGCTTCTCCGTCAACGGCGTGGCCGCCCTGCACACCGAGATTTTGAAGAACTCCGAGTTAAAACCCTTCTATGACCTGTACCCGGAGAAGTTCAACAATAAAACCAACGGGGTCACCTTCCGCCGGTGGCTGGAGGCCTGCAACCCGGAGCTGGCCGCCCTCATTGACAGCTGTATCGGCTCCGGCTGGCGGCAGGACGCCAAACAGCTGGAGAAGCTGCTGCCCTTCCAGGAGGACGAGGCCGTCCTGGACCGGCTGCTGGAGGTGAAACAGCACAGCAAAGACCAGCTGTGCCGGGTGCTGTGGGCCACCCAGGGCATCGAAATTGACCCCCAGTCGGTCTTTGACATCCAGGTCAAGCGCCTTCACGAGTACAAACGGCAGCAGATGAACGCCCTGTATATCATCCACAAATATCTGGAGATCAAGCAGGGAAAACTGCCCGAACAGCCTGTGACGGTCCTCTTTGGGGCCAAGGCCGCCCCCGCCTATATCATGGCCAAGCGGATTATCCACCTGATTCTCTGCCTGCAAAAGCTCATCGACCAGGACCCCCAGGTCCGGCCCTGGCTGCGGGTGGCCATGGTGGAGAACTACAACGTCACCTGGGCGGAGCGGCTGATCCCTGCCTGCGACATCTCCGAGCAGATTTCCCTGGCCTCCAAGGAGGCCAGCGGCACCGGCAATATGAAATTCATGGCCAACGGCGCCGTCACGCTGGGAACCCTGGACGGGGCCAACGTGGAGATTGCCCAGCTGGTGGGAGAGGAGAATATTTACACATTTGGGCAAAAAAGTGACGCGGTTATTGAACTTTATAAGGGAAATGAACCCGATGGGCGGGGTTACCGGCCCCTGGACTGCTACCACCGTCCGGGGGTGGAGCGGCTGGTGGACTTTATCGTCTCCCCTGAGCTGCTGGCCATCGGAAACCCGGCGGAGCTGTCCGAATTGTGGAGGGATATGAAGAATAAGGACTGGTTTATGGCCCTTTTGGACGTGGAAGACTATATTTCTGCCAAGGACCGGGCTGTAAAGGACTACGGCGGCCGCCGGGCCTGGGCAAAGAAGATGCTGGTCAACATCGCCAAGTCCGGGTATTTCTCTTCCGACCGGACCATCGAGCAGTACAATGAGGATATTTGGAAGTTGAAATAACAGATTGTATTTTCAAGGGACGGCAAAAAGGTCGTCCCTTGAACTTTTTCTTGACACAGGGGCGGATCTTATCCCCCTGACAGGCGGGGTGCCGAGGGCGGCGCCCCCTACAGGCAATTTTGAGGAGGAGGTACATATGAACTGGATGGAAGAATTTATCAGTCAATGTCTGGAGGGTATCCCCGATGGGAAATACCGGACGCGGACAGAGAAGGAGCTGCAAGACCACCTGCTGTCCCTGCGCCATGACCTGGAGGAGGCGGGATGCCCGACCGAGGAGGCCCGCGCCCTGGCAGTGGAGCGGATGGGCGACCCGGCGGAGCTGGCCCGGAACTACATCCGGGAGTGGCGGCGGCGGTCTTTGGGGCTGCGGGCGCTGGCAGGGGCGGAGATATTGCTGGTGGGCCTGTGCATCGCGGTGATGAGCGTGCTTTATGCCACAAATACCCGGAATTTCGGGAAGCAGTACCCGGCCCATTGGGGGATCGTGGCGACCCTAGCGGCGGCCCTTCTGCTGTGCGCCTTCCTTTTCAGAGGCTGGACGCTGGCCCGCCTGTCCTGCCAGGTCCTGGCCGTGATCCAGGGGCCGCCCATCTTCTTCTGGGTCGTCCTTCAAAGCGCCTTTGAGTTTACCGGGGTGATGATGCTCCCCTGGTGGCTGGGCTCTTCCATCCACACGCTCCTCCTGCTCTGGGCCTTGGGCAATTACAGTCTGCTGACCCGCTTCCAGCAGGAGGACGACTTTTTGATTCAGGCCCGCCGGAGTACATAAAAAAGCCTCCCTTCGCAAAGGGAGGGGGACCACCGCCGCAAGGCGGTGGTGGAGGGTTTTCCTGCCCCCACCCGGCTTCGCCGGGAGCCCCCTTTGCGAAGGGGGCCTTTTTTCGCCGCGGCGGGACGGAGCGGTTACGCGAGGCAGCTTAAAACGGCCCAGGCCGCGCCCTCTTCCCCGTTGGAGGGGGCGAGCCGGGCGGCGGCCTCCCTCACATTCTCCGGGGCGCTGCCCATGACAATGGGCATACCCACCACCTGGAGAACGCTCAAATCGTTCTCGCTGTCTCCCACGGCGGCACACTGGTCCAGGGGGACGCCGTACAGGGAAGCGATGACGGCCAGGGCCGTCCCCTTGTCCGCGCCCCCGGCGGTGAGCTCAAAGTCGTGGGGGCTGGAGGTGGTGAGCGTTACGTCGGGCAGGGCGGCCAGCTCCTCCGCGGGGCAGCGGCCGGGGCCCTTCTCCCCGTGGATTTTCACAAGGGACAGGTTATGTTCCTCCATGTATCCGAAAAAATCTTCCGCTACAACAGCGGCCCTATGGAAGGCGGGGAAGGGGTAGTGGACCTCCAGATATTTCTTATAGGCGGCGTTTACCAGGATGTCCCGCTGGGTGAAGATCATCAGCTGGGCGTCCCAGCTCAGGCACAGCTCCAGCGCCCGGCGGGCGGAGGGCTGGGGCACCTCCCAGCGGCGGAGGATGCGCTCCCCGTCCGCAACCAGGCCGCCCCCGGCCCCGGCCACAAGGGTGTCGCACCCCGCCTCACGGGCAAAGAAGACCCCCTCCTGAACGGGACGGCCGGTATTGATGACCACCCGCACCCCGGCGTCTCTTGCCTTTGCGATGGCCGCTTTGGATGCGGCGGTGATGCGGCCCCGGGGGTCCAGGAGCGTGCCGTCCAGGTCCAGGGAAATGAGCTTTATCATACGAAATCAGTCCGTTTCTATTGCTTTTGTGGGACCCGCCGCCTTCGGCGGGTCATTTTATTGGGAATAGCCCGCCCAGGGGGGCGGGCTCCACATCCTTTTTATCTCCAGTTCCCGTTTTTGTCAAAATTTCTCTTTAAGGTTCGCTCGGTGACTGCGATGGAGCCCAGCATGACCGCAAGCTGCACTCCGCAGGCGACCATACCTGTCATGCCCACAATTCCCACGTCCCGGCCCAGCACAAACAGCAGGGGCAGGACGGAGGGGACCAGCAGGACGCGGCCCGCTTTGTACCAGACCTTGCCCATGTATCTCTGGGCAAAGTCCCAGGTCTCCTGGCTTTTTGAGGACATGGTCGTGCGGTAGCCGTAGCCGGGATTGATTTCCTTGGGCGGATTTTTCATAAATTCCCTGCCGAAGCCCATCATCACGCCGGGGAGCAGCAGGTCAAAGGCCAGCACAAAGAACCAGAACAGGATGTTTACCATGGTGCCTCCTTCCTGTAGGGGCGGATGATATCCGCCCCTACATAAAATCCACCGTTACAGAATCAAGCTCCCAATTTGATACACCAGCAGAGACATGACATAGGCGCAGCCGATCTGCCAGGCGATGGAGAACCAGGCCCATTTGCGGCTCTGCATCTCCTTAAAGAGGGTGGACACCGCCGCCACGCAGGGGACGTAGAGCAGGATGAACACCAGCATGGAGAAGGCGGACAGGGGGGTGAAGCCCGCCATGGCGGCGGCTACCTCGCCGCTGGCGGCGGTGAGGGAGAAGCCGTAGAACATGGACAGAGAGGACACCACCATCTCCTTGGCAATCAGTCCGGTGAGCAGGGCCACCGCCGCCTGCCAGTATCCGAAGCCGCAGGGGGCGAAGACGGGGGCCAGCACATTGCCCAGAGCCCCCAGCATACTGTGGGTGGGGTCGTCCACCATGCGGAGGGTGAAGTCGAAGGATTGCAGCAGCCAGAGAACCATGGACATGAGGAGAATCAGGGTCCCGGCCTTCACCAGAAAGCCCTTCACCTTCTGCCACACGTGGGTGAGCATGTTGCCCAGGGAGGGCAGGCGGTAGGGGGGCAGCTCCAGCACAAAGGGGGCGGGCTCCCCGGAGAAGAGGGTTTTCTTGAAGAACAGCCCGGAGGCGATGCCCACCAGCATGCCGGTGACGTACAGCCCGAAGACCACCAGCCCCGCCCAGGGGCCGAAGAAGGCGGCGGAGATGAGGCCGTAGACGGGCAGCTTGGCCGAGCAGGACATGAAGGGCACCAGGAGGATGGTCATCCTCCGGTCCTTCTCGTTCTCCATGGTCCGGGCCCCCATAATGGCGGGGACGGAGCAGCCAAAGCCCATGAGCATGGGGATGAACGCCTTGCCGCTCAGTCCGAACCGGCGCAGGGCCCGGTCCATGATAAAGGCCGCCCGGGACATATACCCCGAGTCCTCCAGGAAGGACAGGAACAAAAACAGCAGGGCGATCTGGGGCAGGAAGGTGAGCACGCCCCCCACCCCGGCGATGATGCCGTCGCATACCAGGGAGATGAGGACGTGGGACACCCCCAGCCCTGTCAGGGTGAGGGCCAGCCAGGCGGACAGGGCGTCCATTCCCGCCCCCACCCCGTCGGACAGCCAGGAGCCGAAGGGGCCGAAGGTGACCACGAACATCACCAGCATGGTACACAGGAACAGGGGGATGGCGAAAACCCGGTGGGTGACCACCTTGTCAATCTTCTCGCTGAAGGTGAGCGCTCCGGGCACGCCCCCCCGCTCCACCGAGGCGGACACCACCCTCTGGATGTACTGGTAGCGGCTGTCGGCGATGAGGGTCTCCCGGTCCCCCAGGTCGCTGGAGTTCTCATACTCCGCAACCAGGGCGTCCAGCTTCTTTTTTACCTCCTGGGGGAGGTTCAGGGTCTGCTCCACGATGGAGTCCCCCTCCAGCAGCTTGATGGAGGCCCAGTGGGCGGGGAGGTTGGCCCCGTAGGCGTAGTCGTGGAGCAGCTCGCCCATGCGGTGGTGGATGTCGTGGGTGTAGTCGTCGTAGAGGTCGTCGGGCTCGATGGTCACTCCCAGGTGCATCTGCCGGTGGGCGGTATGCATCAGCCCCTCCACCCCTGCGCCGGTGCGGGCGGTGATGGGAATCACCGGCACCCCCAGCTCCTTGGACAGTCGGTCCACGTCAATTTTGTCCCCCCGCTTGACCACCTCGTCCATAAAGTTCAGGGCCACCACCGTGGGCCGCTCCAGCTCCAGCAGCTGGACGGTGAGGTACAGGTTGCGTTCCAGGTTGGTGGCGTCCACAATGTCGATGACGCAGTCGGGCCCCTCGCCGATGATAAAGTCCCGGGCCACAATCTCCTCCATGGAGTAGGGGGACAGGGAGTAGATGCCCGGCAGGTCCACCACCGTCACCGTCCGGTCACCGATGCGGGTCTCCCCCTCCTTCTTCTCCACGGTGACGCCGGGCCAGTTGCCCACGTACTGGTTGGAGCCGGTGAGGGCGTTGAACAGGGTGGTCTTGCCGCAGTTGGGGTTGCCGGCCAGGGCGATGCGCATGGTGCGCCTGTCGTGGGCGGCGGGGTCGTAGCGGCCGCCGTGGGCCTCCAGCTCGTGCTCGTGGGCCCGGAGCTGGCGGCGGGCGGTCTCCGGGTCGGGAGCGTGGCGGGTCATGGCCCCCCGGGCCGCGCCGGTGGACCGGGGCCGGGGCTGGCCCATGACAATCTGGGCGGCGTCCTCCTTCCGCAGGGACAGCTCATAGCCCCGGAGGGTCACCTCGATGGGGTCCCCCAGAGGGGCGATTTTAGTCACCCTCACCTCGGTGCCCGGTGTGAGGCCCATGTCCACCAGACGGCGCTTCACCGTTCCGGACTTGTTTCCAACCGACAAAATGGTCCCGCTCTGGCCGGGAGCCAGAGCCTCCAGCGTCTTGTTTCGTTCTTCCATATGGCGATCCCTTCTCCTCAGAAAGTTAGCCTTGGCTTACTTGTTCCCGGATATTGTATCCCATATGAGGAAATTTTTCAAGGGCTTTTCCCCGTCCCGGACAAGAAAAATTCCCCGGCGCAGGGCGGGCCGCTTTACAGGATCTCCCGCACCATGTCCCAAACCTGGGCGGCGGTGAGGCCGTCGCAGCGGTAGGACACCACTGTCCCGTCCGGGTGGAGCACGTCAAAATCGAAGCTCAGCCCGCCGGTGTCTTTTTCAACTCCCCTGGCCTCTACGATGGCCGGGGACATATCCTCCGCTTTAAAGGCGGGGTAGTCCACCGTCTCCCGGTACTCCTCGGGTACGGAGTCGCACCAGGGGATGGTGTACAGCCGCAGGTCGTAGCTGGCCGGGTTGCTGGGGTCGGCCAGGTTATAGGAGTGGTAGCCGTCCCGGTAGACGCACACCTCCACATCGTCATATCCCTGGCTCCAGCGGACAAAGAGCCTGTTTTCCCGGCCCTCCTGATAGCTGAGATTGCCGTAAAACTCCTTGTTTCCGGTGTAGGCGCCGTAGCCCTCGGGCTCGGAGGTGGGCAGGTAGGGGGCGAAGTCCGCCTCCTGCCGGGCCTGGGCCAGGGTGGAAAAGCTCTCCTCCCGCCAGGCGGGGATGTTTTCATTGACGGCCAGGTGGTCCAGGTACAGGCCGCCGTCGTTGACCAGAGCCTGACGGACGAACAGGGTGTTGAACCAAGACTCCCCGTCTGTACCGTCCTCCGCCCTGCCGTTGTTTTGGCTGGTAAAGCGGACGCCGATGTCATTGGGCGTCATAAATTCGCTGCCGCAGATATAGTCGTCCCGGCCGTCGCCGTCCCGGTCGTAGACCTTGCTCCAGCCGGCTACCTTTACGCCTTTAAACTCGCTGATCTCATCTCCCCGATCCAGGTCTACGCAGCAGGTGAAGGGCAGGTCCCCCAGGCGCAGCTCCAGCTCAAATTCGGCCCGGTCCTTTTCGCCCCAGAGGGTCAGTTCCATCAGCTGGCCCTGGCCATCGTAAAGGGCGCGTCCCCGGAGGGTGTAGCCGTCCCAGAACAGCATCCAGGGCAAATCGCGGTCTGTGTTCTCCGGCTTTCCTTCGGCCCCCCACAGGATGGCTTGGATGTCCTCCTTGGTCAGTTCCACAGTGAAGCTCCCTGGGGCGTAGACCCGGGAGAAGGCCATGTCCGGGCTTTCCGTCCGGTCTGGATAAAGTATATAGGGCATGCGATAGAACGCCATGGGGCCGTCTTCAGTCGGGCTGCTGACCACAAAGCCGGTTTCCCAGTCCCCCAGTGCGCTGGTATCGGCTTGAAGGGGAGGGGCTTCCGGAGTGGAAGCAGTATCCGGGGCGGTTTGGCTCCCGGACTGGGCTGGGGCGGGAACAGGAGCGGGGGCCAGCTTCCACACCCCCGCCCCGATGATGAGGGCAGCGCAGGCGGCCAGGGCCCCGTATTTGATCCAGGCGGGTCCGGGACGGCGCTTCTTCGCCTCCAGATTCAGCAAATTATCATGAACCGCCGGGGAAATCTCCTGTCGATCCATATACGATTTGTAATATTTCATCACGATTCTCCTTATTGTCGCAATCGAGTCAATTAACTGCTCCAAAAGGCCCCCTTCGCAAAGGGGGCTCCCGGCGAAGCCGGGTGGGGGTTTTCTCCGTACAAGCAGATGCGCTTCAATAGGGGAAAACCCTCCGTCACCGCCTTCGGCGGTGCCACCTCCCTTTGCGAAGGGAGGCTTAGGATTCCTCCAGCAGCTTCCGCAGTCTTTCCCGGGCGCGGGAGAGGCGGGAGCGGACCGTTCCAGGGCGCTGGCCCAGCATGTGGGCGATCTCATCGGTGGAGTAGCCCTCATAGTAGTGCAGGTGGATGACGGCCCGGTCCTCCGGGGGGAGGGAGAACAGCTCCTCCAGCTCCTCACGCTCCTCGGGGCCGGGGGCGGGGAGGGCGTCGGGCAGCGGCCCCACCCGCCGCCATGCCAGGCGCAGGCGGCTTTTGCAGCCGTTCACCAGCACCCGCATCAACCAGGCAGAGGGGCGCTCCAGGGCTTTGGGGGCGTGCTCCAAAAAGCGCAGGAAAGCGTCCTGCACTGCGTCTTCCGCCTCGTGAGGGTCGCCCAGAATGGCCAGGGCGGCCCGGTACAGGCGGGTTTCGTTTTCTGTGACGAGCTTTTCCCAATCCACCGGCCGGTTGGATGCTTGGGACATGGGGGCCACCTCCTTTCACTTATATAGACGTTTCAAACAGGAGAATTGCTGCGGGAAAAAGAAAAAAGCCTCCCTTGTAAAAGGGAGGAGGACCGCCGCCGAAGGCGGTGGTGGAGGGTTTTCCCCAACGGATGCTCCCCGTAAGGAAAAACCCCCACCCGGCTCCGCCGGGAGCCCCCTTTGCGAAGGGGGCCTTTTGTCCTTAAAAAATCATATCCCGGGAAATCTCTGCCAGGGAGTGGACCCCGCACATGGCCATGGTGTCGGCCAGCTCGGCCTTGATCTTGTCGGTAAGTACCTTGACCCCCTCGGCTCCGCCGCCGTAGACGGCGGTGACATAGGGCCGGGCCAGGATACAGGCGTCGGCCCCCAGGGCCAGGGCCTTGCACACGTCCACGCCGGTGCGGATGCCGCCGTCCACCATCACCACCATCCGGCCCTTGACGGCTTCGGCGATGGCGGGGAGGACCTCGGCGGTGGCGGGGACGCCGTCCTGCACCCGGCCGCCGTGGTTAGACACCACAATGCCCGCCGCTCCCGCCTCCAGGGCCTTGCGGGCCCCTTTGACGGTCATGACGCCCTTGAGGATGAAGGGCACCCCGGCGTACTCGATGACCTCCCGCAGCTCGGCCACCGTCTTGGACCCGGCGGGGGGGTTCAGGCCCTTGAGGAAGGGCAGGCCGGCGGCGTCGATGTCCATGGCGAACATCTGGGCTCCCGACTCCTTGGCCTGGTCCAGCTTTTGAAAGAGGGTGTCCCGGTCCCAGGGTTTGACGGTGGGGATGCCCTTGCCGCCGTTCCGGCCGATGGCCTTGGCCGCTGCGGCGAAGACGGCGGGGTCGGTGCCGTCGCCGGTGAAGGCGGCGATGCCCGCCTGGACGCAGGCGGGGACCAGGATGTCGTTGTACTCCAGGTCGGTGAACTTGTCGCCGTAGTGGAGCTTTACCGCCCCCACGGGGCCGGCGAAGACGGGCAGGCCGTAGGTCTGGCCGAAGAGGGTGAAGCGGGTGTCCACCGGGCCGTTTTCGCAGATGGTGTCCATGTTGAGGCACACGTCCTGCCAGGCGTCGTAGTTTTTGGCGGCTACGGTGCCGGTGCCCTTGGCGCCGGGGCCGGGCATGGTGTTTTTGCAGGCCCGGCCGTTGCACACCGGGCAGGCCTTGCAGTAGGGGCCGCTGCAGGTGCGGGCGGCCTCCAGAATTTCCTGATAGGTCATATCATTACCCCTTCCTTTTTCTCTCTTTGCATCATACCGCTTGCCGGGGGGTTCGTCAAGAGGAACGGCGCAGGAACGCGCTGTTACAAGAGCAGCTGGGGGACCAGCCTGCCCAGGGCGGCGGCCAGGGCCGCGTGGCCCTTTTTGGTCAGGTGCATGTAGTCGATGGTGTTGAACTCGCAGCCGCAGGCGCCGGCGTCCAGAAAATGGGCTCCGGTCTCCTCTGCCACCCGGCGGTACTCTGCGGCGAGCCGGCGGCTTTTTTCCACGCAGGTGGGGGGCGTGGTGCCCATCTCCTCCGCCACTGGGGAGGTGAGCACCCCCTCTCCTATGGCGGGGGGCGCCACAATGAGAATATTGGGCCGTCCGCCGGGGCCCCAGCAGTCGGTGGTTTGAGCCTTTTGGACCAGGCGGCGCATCCCCAGGCCGATGGCGTAGGGGTTCATGCCGAAGCGCTCCTTGGAGTCGTTGGTCCCCAGCATGATGACCAGCAGGCTGACCGGCTCATGGCTTTTCAGGCAGGGCCACAGGTAGCTCAGGGCGTCCAGCCCCTCGTACAGCGGGTCCTGAAACACGGTGGTCCGGCCGGAAAGGCCCTCCTCCACCACCAGATAGCCGTCTCCCAGGGTACGCTGGAGCAGCTTGGTCCAGCGCTCCTCCTCGTTGAACCGGGCCAGCGCCGGGTCGGCGCAGTCCTTTGGGTCGGCGCAGTAGCCATGGGTATTGGAATCCCCCAGGCAGACGATGTGCTTTTTCATGGTCTGATACCTCCATTGCCCTATTTTCGGCGGTTATTTAACAAGTTTAACACAACTGCGCCCGCTTGTCACGTTAAAATCTGCTCCGCATTTTGCCCCTGCGGGGGGAGACGGGAAAAGGCATAAAAGAAGAGGGACATCTCCAATGGAGGAGAGTCCCTCAGCGGTCGCTGGTCAGCCAGCCCTCCCCCTGAAAGATGAGGTCGTCCAGGTCGGGCGGGCGGGGTGCGGGGCGGTCTGTGGCCGGGGCTTGCCCCGTCTTGTTGTCGTTCATGCAGGTTCCTCCCTCTTGCGGATATACATATCAGTCTATGCGGGACGGGGGAGGATATGTGCACATCCCTGGGGCATAACCCTCTTGCCAATCTCTGCCTCCTCTGGTATAATTTTGATGCCGCTACATTCATGTCCAGCTTGTCAGGAAGCGAAGCTATGAAACAATTTAAAGCGTGGGCATGGCCGCGATCAAGCGGAGCGGATGAAATCATGTTTGAGGGAGTATGGGTATGAAGCAGAGTAAAGAAAAAACCGCCAGGTCCGGCGGGGCCCGGCGGGGCTGGGGCATTACGGGAAAGCTTGTAACAGCCATTGTGGGCAGCGTTGTGATCGCTGTGGCGATCCTGCTTGCCGTCGTCTACTTCCAGATGTCCCGCGCGCTGCTGGACAAGAGCGAGGACCTGTTGCAGACCACCACCGACCGCACTTTGCAGGAGACGAAAGCCTGGATGAACAGCACCCTGTCCATGCTGGAGACACAGCGGGACACCATTGAATATGAGAACATGGATATCGCCGCCATCACAGATTACGTCAAGCACACGGCGGACAAAAACGACGCCTATCCCGCCGGCCTGTATGTGGCGCTGACCGACGGCTCCCTGTACCACGCCTCCTTTGTGCCGGGCCCGGATTTTGACGCTACGGCAAAGAGCTGGTATCAGGACGGCCTGAAGTCGGAGACCTTTATACTGGGGGATGTGTACTTCGACGAGGACAGCCAGTCCTATGTGGTGGGCGCCTCCGGTGTATTGAAGAGCCGGAGCGGCGCGGTGCGGGGCGTGGCCGCAGCGGATGTGTATCTGGACTCCATCTCCAAAATTGTCAGCGGGGTCCGGATTGAGGACACCGGCGGCATTTTCCTGGTGGACACCCGGACAGACACCATCATCGGGCACAAGGATCCCTCTGTTACCGGCCAGATTCTGGGCACGATGAGCGGGGGCATCTATGAGTATGTGAGCAGGCAGATCAGCGGCGGGCAGACGGGGCTGTCCCTCTTTGAAGACACCTATATCCAGGTGGAGCGGGTCCCCGGAAGCGACTGGACGGCGGTGGCCTACGTCTCCCGGGGGGAGGTCCTCCAGGAGCTGCACCAGCTTACCGTCAGTATGCTGGTGGTGGCTGTGCTGGCCGTTCTGGTGCTGATTCTGCTGGTGGTGATTCAGGTCCGGCGGGTGATCGGCCGCCCGGTCAGGGAGCTCAGCCTTGTGGCTACAAGAATCGCCGAGGGGGAGCTGGACCAGTCCATCCAGTACCATTCCCGGGATGAGCTGGGCGTATTGGCCCAGGACTTTAACCAGGTCACCCTCCAGCTCCGGGAGTATGTTGTCTACATCAACGAGATTTCAGAGGTGTTGAGGGAGATTGCCAAGGGGAATCTGGCCTTTACGCTGAAGAATGAGTATACCGGCGAGTTTGAAAAGATCAAGGCGGCGCTGGAGGAGATATCCCATGCGCTGAACGGCACGATGGGACAGCTGCGTGCCGCTTCCAGAGACGTGGCTGCCGGTGCGGAACAGGTGTCTAACGGCGCCACCACACTGTCTCAGGGCTCCACGGAGCAGGCGGCTGAGGTGGAGGCCCTGGCCGGCCACATTGAGGCGGTATCTGACAGCGTACATCAGGTCGCCAGAGAGGCCCAGGAGGCCAGCCGCATCTCGCAGGAGGTTAAAACGGGGCTGCTGGCCAGCAACGACAAGATGCAGAACATGACCGGGGTAATCCGCAGGATCAGCGAGAAGTCCGCGGAAATCCACAAGATCGTCAAGACCATTGAGGATATCGCATTCCAGACCAACATCCTGGCCCTGAACGCCGCGGTGGAGGCCGCCAGGGCAGGCGCCGCAGGAAAGGGCTTTGCGGTGGTGGCGGACGAGGTCCGCGCCCTGGCCGGGAAGTCCTCTGCGGCGGCCCAGGAGACCACTGTGCTGCTGAAGCAGACGGTGGACTCTATGGACGAAGGCGTGCAGGCGGCCCAGGACACGGCGGAGTCGATGCTGGAGGTGGTGACCCATGCAGACGAGATGAGCAAGCTGATTGATGGGATCGCAAGCCACACCCGGCAGCAGGACGCCAACGCCGGGGAGATCACCCACGGGATTGAGCAGATTTCCGTTGTTGTCCAGACCAACGTGGCGACGGCGGAGGAGAGCGCCGCCGCCAGCGAAGAGCTGTCCGGTCAGGCCGCCATGCTGCGGGAGCTGGTGGCCGGCTTCCGGCTGCGGGACTGACACAGGGGTGCTGCGGCATACCGGCTGTGGCCGGCAAAAGGCTTGCCGCCCCCCTGATTACCACGAAGCGCCCCGCCACTGCCGGCGCAGTGTGTCTATGTCCTCGTTCTTTTTCAGCAAAACGCCCAGATAAGGGACCTCCTTCACAATGCGGCCCACATCCACGCCGCCATGCTGGAGGGCCTGGATCCAGTCGATGATCTCGCTGGTGGAGGGCTTCTTCTTGATCTGGGGCAGGCTGCGAATTTTGTAAAACGCCTCCAGAACCTGGGTGAGCAGCTTCTCGCTGATGTGGGGATAGTGGACCCGGACGATGTCCGCCATCAGCTCCTTGTCGGGGAACTCGATGTAGTGGAAGACGCACCGGCGCAAAAAGGCGTCGGGCAGCTCCTTCTCTGCGTTGGAGGTGATGATGACCACCGGGCGGTGGTTGGCCCTGACGGTGCGGCCCGTCTCCGGGATGTGAAACTCCATCCGGTCCAGCTCCCACAGCAGGTCGTTGGGGAACTCCAGGTCGGCCTTGTCGATCTCGTCGATGAGGAGGATTACCTGCTCCTCGCTGGTAAAGGCCTCCCCCAGCTTGCCCAGCTTGACGTATTTTTCGATGTTGTCCACCCCCTGGCCGCCGAACTGGCTGTCATAGAGCCGCTGGACCACGTCGTAGACATACAGGCCGTCCTGGGCCTTGGTGGTGGATTTGATGTTCCAGATGATGAGCTTTTTGCCCAGCGCCTGGGAGATGGCCTCGGCCAGCATGGTCTTGCCGGTGCCCGGCTCCCCCTTGATGAGCAGGGGCTTTTGCAGCACCATGGCGATGTTGGCCGCCCGGAGCAGCTCCTCGGAGGCGACATAGTTTTGGCTGCCTCTAAATTCGTTCATGTTCTTCAGTACCTCCCTATCAATTTGCAAGGACGCCGTCGGTAAGACGGCGTCCTTTCCTGTCTCTGCTCTGAACAGGCTGCCGGGTGCTCAGCACTCCAGCTTCTCCAGGGTGCAGGTTTTGGCGATGGACTTGCGGATCTCCGCCCGGAGGGGGAGCACCGAGGCGGGGGAGACGGACAGCTCGTCGATGCCGATGGCCAGGAAGGTCTCCAGCAGCTCCAGGTCGGCCCCCAGCTCGCCGCAGATGCCGATCCAGATGCCCGCCTTGTGGGCGGCGTCGGTGGCAATTTTCAGCGCCCGGAGGACGGCGGGGTGGTGGGGGTCGAAGAACTTGCCCAGGTCATTGGCCTGGCGGTCGCAGGCCAGGGTGTACTGGGTCAGGTCGTTGGTGCCCACGGAGAAGAAGTCCACCTCCTGGGCCAGCTCCTCCGCCACCAGGACGGAGGCGGGGGTCTCGATCATGATGCCGATCTCAGTGTCCTTGTTGTAGGGGATGCCCTCCTTGTCCAGCTCGGCCATCACCTTCTGGCAGGCCCGCTTGCACTCCTTTACCTCCCAAACGGAGGTAATCATGGGGAACATGATGGCAACCTTGCCGTAGGCGGAGGCCCGGTACAGGGCCCGGAGCTGGGTGCGGAAGACCTCGGGCCGGTTCAGGCAGATGCGGATGGCCCGGACGCCCAGGGCGGGGTTCTCCTCCTTGTGCAGCTGGAAGTAGTCCACCTGCTTGTCGGCGCCGATGTCCAGGGTGCGGATGACCACCCGCTTGCCCCCCATGGCGGCGGCGACCTCCTGATAGGCCTTGAACTGGTCCTCCTCAGAGGGGTAGTCGCTGGCGGCCAGGTAGAGGAACTCGGAGCGGAACAGGCCGATGCCCTGGCCGTCGTTGGACAGGACGGCGGCCACGTCGGCGGGGGAGCCGATGTTGCAGTAGACCATCATCTCCCGGCCGTCCAGGGTGACATCCTTCTGGCCCTTCATGGTCTCCATGAGCTCCTTCATTTCCCGCTGCTTCTCCTGCTTGGTCTGGAAGGCGGACAGGGTGATTTCGTCGGGCTCGATGGCCACCTGGCCGGTCTCGCCGTCGATATAGGCCATGCGGCCGCTCTGCTCCTCCTTGAGGGCCTCACCCAGGCCGCAGATGGCGGGGATGCCCATGGTGCGGGCCAGGATGGCGGTGTGGCTGTTGCCGGAGCCGCCCTGGGTCATAAAGCCCAGAATCTTGCTCTTGTCCAGCTGGAGGGTCTCAGAGGGGGCCAGGTCGTCGGCGGCCAGGATGACCGGCACGTCGGAGTCGATGCCCCCGTCGGCAATTCCCATCAGGTTGTTGAGGATGCGCCGGGTGATATCCTTGATGTCGGCGGCGCGGCCCTGCATATAGGGGTCGTCCATGGCGGCCAGCATGGCGGAGAACTCCTCGCCGGCAATCGCCACCGCCTTCTCGGCCAGGCAGCCCCGCTCCTCCAGGGCATTCATCATGCAGTCCACATAGTCCTCGTCCTCCACGAACATGGCGTGGGTCTCAAAGAGGATGGCGGTCTCGTCCCCCGTCTCCTCCCGGGCCTTGTCCGCCAGGACGTTGAGCTGGTCGATCGCTTTCTCCTGGGCGGCGGCAATGCGGGCCTTCTCGGCCTCGATGTCGGCGGCGGGGGCGTCGGAGATGGTGGTGTCGGGCCGCTGGAAGAAATAGATGGGGCCGTTGGCCACGCCCTTGGAGACGCCCTTTCCCTGCATTAGGATCATGATGGTTTCCTCCTTATCTTGAATAATCGGTCAGGGGCGTCCGCCATGAGGCGGACGCCCCTGACCGGCGCTTACAGATTTTCCTTGAAGAACTGCTGGATTGTGGCGCAGTTGGCCTCCTCGTTCCCGCCCTCTACAGTGACGGTGACGGTTTCACCCGACTTGATGCCCATGCCCATGATGGCCATAAGCTTGGTGGCCGCCGCGGATTTGCTGCCGTCGCCCTTGGTGATGGTGACAGTGCTGTCCAGGGCCTTGGCGGCCTTGGCCAGCATACCGGCGGGACGGGCGTGGATGCCGATGGGGTCGGTAATGGTGTACTGAAATTCTTTCATGGGGACAACTTCCTTTCTGCTTTTATTGGTTGAAGCGGCGCTTCAAGGGGTCAAGACTTGCGTGTTATCCGGCCGCAGCAGGGGAGGGAAAATGGAGACAATTCCACTGTGGGGCAGATGTTACAATAACTATATCAGACTTGGAGGATTTTGTCCAGAACCTTGCACCCGCCAGTTTACGACATTCCGTCATTCTCAATCATTTGGTGCCGCTTGGGAGTTGTGAAATCGGTAAGAGAAGGGGTGGCGCCGGGCGGCGGACTTTGTAGAGAACGGGGAAAACAGGGCCGGCGGGAAAATTTCCCTTGACAATTTTCCAAAGCCGTCTATAATATGGCTCAAGTATTTTACTTAAAATTTTTTAGATAAAATACTTGAAATTATTTGCCCTGTAGGGGCCTATGCTGGAAAGGACGGTCGATTGACATGGAAATCACCTTTGAGAACGTACGGGACATTATTGTGGACACCCTGAGCTGCGACGCCGGGGATGTCAAACCGGAGACCAACCTGATCGAGGACCTGGAGGCCGACTCCCTGGAGATTGTGGAGCTGTCCATGGCCCTCCAGGAGAAGCTGGGCGCCGGCATCGAGGACGAGGACCTGGAGAAAATCCACACCGTTCAGGACATTCTGGACTACATCAAGAGCAAGCAGGCGTAAGACGCCGGGGAGACTTTTATGGATTTGCAGGAAGTTTACGGCCTGATGGACCGCTTTGCCGCCTCAGGGCTGACGGCCCTGGAGTGGGAAAAGGAGGGGGAGCGGGTGGTGCTGCGGAAGGAGCAGACGGTGATTGCCGCCGCTGCCGCACCCGCTGCCGTCCAGGTCCCCGACCTTCCGGACGAACAGAGGGAGACGGAGGCGGGCGAGGCGGTGACCGCCCCCCTGGTGGGGGTGTTCTACGCCGCCCCCGCCCCGGAGGAGCCCCCTTATGTCACAGCCGGGGCCCAGGTGAGGAAGGGGGACACCCTGTGCCTCATCGAGGCGATGAAGATGATGAGCGAGATTCCCGCCCCCGCCGACTGCGTGATCGAGGAAGTTCTGGTGAAGGACGGCGAGGCGGTGGGGGTGGGCGCCCCCCTGTTCCGCATCCGGAGGGTGTGAGGCTATGCTGAAGCGCGTATTGATCGCCAACCGGGGGGAGATCGCCCTGCGGATCATCCGGGCCTGCCGGGAGCTGGATGTGGAGACGGTGGCCGTCTGGTCCGAGGCCGACGAGAGCGCCCTCCACGCCCAGCTGGCCACCCGCTCCCTGTGCATCGGGCCCGCCAAGGCGGCGGACAGCTACCTCAATCAGGACGCCATCCTCTCCGCCGCCCTGGCCAGCAAATGCGACGCCGTCCATCCGGGCTATGGCTTTCTGTCGGAGAACCCGGATTTCACCGACCGGTGCGTCCAGGCGGGGCTGAAGTACATTGGGCCCTCCGGGGATGTGATCCGCAGGCTGGGCAGCAAGGCGGCTGCCCGGACCTTGGCTCAGAGCGCCGGGGTGCCGGTGGTGCCCGGCTCGGACGGGCCGCTGAAAAACGCCCGTCAGGCCAGGGCGCTGGCCCAACAGGTGGGCTGCCCTGTGCTGCTGAAAGCCTCCGCCGGGGGCGGGGGCCGGGGGATGCGCCAGGCGGACAGCCCGGAGGAGGTGGACAAAGCCTTTCAGGAGGCCAGGGCGGAGGCCGTGGCCTGCTTTGGGGACGGGGAGCTGTATCTGGAGAAGCTGGTGGTCAACCCCCGGCATATTGAGTTCCAGATTATGGCCGATACCCAGGGCCATGTGGTCCACCTGGGGGAGCGGGACTGTTCCATCCAGCGCCGCCGGCAGAAATTGGTGGAGGAGTCCCCCTCCAAGGCCCTCACCCCCGCCCTGCGGGAGGAGATGGGCCGGGCCGCCGTGGCCGCCGCCAAGGCGGCAGGCTATGTGGGCGCCGGGACGGTGGAGTTTGTTCTGGCTCCCGACGGTCGGTTTTACTTTATTGAGATGAATACCCGCATTCAGGTGGAGCACCCGGTCACCGAGCTGGTCACCGGCATCGACCTGGTGAAGGAGCAGCTGCGGGTGGCCTCCGGGCTGCCCCTGTCCTTCGCCCAGGAGGATATCCAGGTGAGCGGCCACGCCATCGAGTGCCGCATCAACGCCGAGGACCCGGAGCGAGACTTTATGCCCTGTCCGGGGACGACGGCCTTCCTCCACCTGCCCGGCGGGCCGGGGGTGCGGGTGGACACCGCCCTGTACACCGGCTATGAGGTGCCACCCTACTACGATTCCCTGGTGGCCAAGGTGCTCTCCCACGGCTCCACCCGCTTGGAGGCCATCCGCCGGATGCGCCGGGCCCTGGAGGAGCTGATTATCGAGGGCTACCCCACCAACGCCTCTTTGGCCCATCTGATTATGCACGACCCCCAGTTTGTCCGGGGCCGGTACGACACCGGCTTTCTGGATCAAAATCTGGCCCGGCTGCTGGAGCTGGCCCGGACCTGTGACCGCCTGATGGAGGAAGAGTCATGAACCGAACATTTTCCCGCCGCCGGGACCGGCTGCTGGTCTACCAGACCATGCGGGAGGGGAAGATTACCTCTGCCCGGCGGACAACATGCTCCGCCTGCGGGGCGGAGTGTGCCAATCTGGAGTGGGAGCGCAATCTGTGGGTGTGCCCCAGGTGCGGTTTTCACAGCCCTGTGGATGCCTACTACCGGCTGTCCAACATCCTGGATCCCGGCTCCTTTCAGGAGCTGGAGGAGCGGATTTCCCCCGCCGACCCCCTCTCTTTCCCCGGCTACCCCGCCAAGCTCTCTGCCCTGGAGGAGGAGACCGGCCTGAAGGACGGAGCCGTCGCTGCTTTGGGGAGGGTTGACGGCTGCCGGGCGGTCTTCGCCCTGCTGGACAGCCGCTTTTTGATGGGCAGCATGGGGACGGCGGTGGGGGAGAAGATCACCCGGGCTGCCGAGTACGCCGCCAGGAAGAAGCTGCCCCTGGTGACTTTCTCCGCCAGCGGCGGGGCCCGGATGCAGGAGGGCATCTTCTCCCTGATGCAGATGGCCAAAACCGCCGCCGCCATTCAGCGGTTCCAGAGCGGGGGCGGGCTGTACATCTCCTGCTTCACCCACCCCACCACCGGCGGGGTGACGGCCAGCTTTGCCTCCCTGGGAGACATTATGCTGGCCGAGCCGGGGGCCCTTATCGGCTTTGCCGGGCCCAGGGTCATTGAACAGACCATCAAGGAGCAGCTGCCCGAGGGCTTTCAGCGCTCGGAGTACCTGCTGGACCACGGCTTTTTGGACCGGATCGTCCCCCGCAGTGAGTGGCGGGCGGTGCTGGGTCAGCTGCTGGCCCTCCACGAGAAGGGGGGACGTTCATGAGCCGCTATACACCGGAGGAGAAGGTGAAGATTGCCCGCCACCCGGACCGTCCGGGGACGGCGGACTTTATCAATGCCCTGTTTACCGGCTTCTTTGAGCAGCGGGGGGACCGTTTCTGCGGGGAGGACCCCAGCATTTTGGGCGGCATCGCCCGGTTCCACGGCCGGCCCGTTACAGTAATCGGCCACCGGAAGGGAAAGAACCTGGAGGAAAACCTGCGCTGCAACTTTGGCATGCCCTCCCCCGAGGGCTACCGCAAGGCCCAGCGGCTGATGCGGCAGGCGGAGAAGTTTGGCCGGCCCATCATCACCTTTGTGGACACGCCGGGGGCCTACCCCGGCCGGGAGGCGGAGGAGCGGGGCCAGGGGGAGGCCATTGCCCAATGTCTGGCCCTGATGAGCGCCCTGGAGGTGCCCGTCATCTCCGTCATTACCGGGGAGGGGGGCAGCGGCGGGGCCCTGGCCCTGGCCGTGGCCAACCGGGTGCTCATGCTGGAGCACGCGGTGTACTCGGTGCTGTCCCCCGAGGGCTTTGCCTCCATCCTGTGGAAGGATTCTTCCAGGGCGGAGGAGGCCTGCGGGGTGATGAAGCTCACCGCCCAGGATTTGCGCCGGGGCGGGATTGTCCAGGGGGTGCTGCGGGAGCCGGAGGGCGGAGCCCACACCGACTGGCAGGCCACCTTCCGCACCGTGGACGCCGCATTGACCCGCGAGCTGGCCGGGCTGGAGAAGCTGAGAGGGCCCGCCCTGGCCAGACAGCGGTATGAGATGTTTCGCGCCATGGGGCAGGGCCTGCCCCCGGCAGGGAGGGAAGAGCCATGAGCGCGCCCCATATTTTGGCCACCGGACGTTGTCTTCCGGAGCGGGTGGTCACCAATGAGGAGCTGAGCCGGACGGTGGACACCAGCGACGAGTGGGTGTTCAGCCGCACCGGGATACACAGCCGCCATTTCTGCACCGCGGAGACCGGCCTGGACCTGGCCGCCGGCGCGGCCCGCCGGGCTATGGACCGGGCGGGGGTGGGGGCGGCGGACATCGGCGTTTGCATCGCCGCCACCTTTACCCCCGACCACGCCAGCCCCTCCACCGCCTGCCTGCTCCAGCGGGAGCTGGGGCTGGGGGAGGACACGGTCTGCTTTGACCTGAACGCCGCCTGTGCCGGGTTTCTGTACAGCCTGAAAACTGCCCACGCCCTGCTGGAGGACGCCCCCCGGCCCTGCGCCCTGGTGGTGGGGGCGGAGATCATCAGCCGGGTGATGGATATGTCCGACCGCAACACCTGCGTCCTCTTTGGGGACGGGGCCGGGGCGGCGGTGGTCCGCCGGGACGAGGGCCGCAGCTGGCACACGGTGTTCGGCTCCAGAGGCGACCCGGCCAGCATCCGGGTCCAGGGGCCGGGACCGGCCCCCTCTGCCATCCACATGGACGGCAGGGCGGTGTTCCGCTTTGCCGTGGAGGTGGTGGAGGGAGCGATCCGCCAGCTTTTAGCGGCGGAGGGGCTGGCGTCCGTCAACGGCCTGGACCTGGTGGTGTGCCACCAGGCCAACGCCCGGATCATCGACTTTGTGGCCAAGCGGCTGGAGGCCCGGGAGGGGCTGTTCTACAAAAATATGGACCGCTACGGCAACACCTCCGCCGCCAGCATCCCCATTGCGTTGGATGAGCTGGTGGAGCAGGGACGGCTCAAGCCCGGTATGCGGATTGTGACCGTGGGCTTCGGCGGAGGGCTGACCTGGGCCGGGGCGCTGCTGCGGTGGTAAAATTGGTTTTGTGGGACCCGCCGCCCTCGGCGGGTCATCGAAAAATGACAGCCAATTAGGGCATGGCCCGCCCAGGGGGGCGGGCCCCACAGAGGTAAGGAGAAATACCATGAAATTGAACGAAATCCTGGGGACCGAGTTCCCCATTATCCAGGGCGGCATGGCCAACATCGCCACCGGCGAGTTTGCCGCCGCCGTGTCCAACGCCGGGGCCCTGGGACTCATCGGGGCGGGGGGCATGAACGCGGATATGCTCCGGGAGCACATCCGCACCTGCAAATCCCTGACGGATAAGCCCTTCGGGGTGAATATCATGCTGATGAACCCCGCCGCCGCTGAGATGGCCCAGGTGGTCATTGAGGAGGGGGTGAAGGTGGTCACCACCGGGGCCGGGGTGCCCAGCCAGTTTGTCCCCGCCTGGAAGGAGGCGGGCATCAAGGTCTTCCCCGTGGTCCCCGCCACCACCCTGGTCAGACGCCTGGAGCCCCTGGGGGTGGACGGCTTTATTGCCGAGGGCACCGAGTCCGGGGGCCATGTGGGCGAGCTGACCACCATGGCCCTGGTGCCCCAGGTCTGCGAATGCACCGACCTGCCCGTCATCGCCGCCGGGGGCATCGCCTCGGGCCGCCAGCTGGCCGCCGCCTTTGCCTTGGGGGCCTGCGGGGTCCAGGTGGGCACCTGCCTGCTGGTGAGTGAGGAGTGCCCCATCCACGACAACTACAAGCAGGCCATTTTGAAGGCCAAGGACAGCGATACCACCGTCACCGGACGGTCGGTAAACGCCCCCGTCCGGATTTTGAAGAATCAGATGTCCCGGGAGTATCTGAAGCAGGAGCGGGCCGGGGCCAGCCGGGAGGAGCTGGAGAAGTTCACTCTGGGCTCCCTGCGCCGGGCGGTCTTCGACGGCGACACCAAAACCGGTTCCCTCATGTGCGGCCAGAACGCCGGGTTGCTCCATGAGATTCGTCCCCTGCGGGCCATTCTGGAGGAGCTGTGCGCCGGCTGTGAGGAGACGGTCCGCCGCCTGACGGAGGAGGTTTCTCCATGAAATTGGCCTTTGTATACGCCGGGCAGGGCAGCCAGCATGTGGGCATGGGGCGGGACTTTTACCAAGAGTATCCCGAATTTGCCAACATCTTTGACCACGCTCCGGTGGACTTTGACCTGAAACAGCTGTGCTTTGAGGGTCCGGAGGAGCAGCTGTCCCAGACCCGGTACACCCAGCCCTGCATGGTGGCCTTCGCCCTGGGAGTGACCGGCCTGCTGTACAAGGAGGGCATCCGCCCTGAAATTGCGGCGGGGCTGTCCCTGGGGGAGTACTCCGCCCTCTGCGCCGCCGGGGTGTTCAGCCGGGGGACCGCCATCTCCACCGTGGCCCTCCGGGGCAAAGCCATGGAGGAGGCCGCGAAGGGCCTGGACTGCGGGATGACCGCAGTGCTGGGGCTGGACCGGGAGAAGCTCCAGAGCGCCTGTGACCGGGCGGCGGAGTTGGGCACCGTTCAGATCTGCAACTACAACTGTCCCGGCCAGCTGGTTATCGGCGGGGAGAAGGCTGCCGTGGACCGGGCCGGGGAGCTGGCAAAAGAGCTGGGGGCCAAGCGGTGTATGCCCCTGAAGGTGAGCGGGCCCTTCCACACCCGGCTGATGAAGCCCGCCGGGGACGCCCTGGCCTCCTATTTTAAGCGGATTGCCTTCCAGCCCATGTCCCTGCCCGTCTACTTCAACTGCAAGGGCGGGCCCGCAGGGCCTGACGACTCCATCGCTGCCCTGCTGGAGAAGCAGGTCCAGTCCCCCGTCTACTGGGAGGACACCATCCGCCGTATGGCGGAGGAGGGGGTGGACACTGTGGTGGAGATTGGGCCGGGGAAGACCCTGTGCGGGTTCTTTAAGAAGACCGCCCCGGAGATTAAGACCTATCACATCGACACGGTGGCGGACTTCCGCGCAGTGGTATCCGCCCTGAAAGGAGAGAGCGCATGAGCATGGAGGGGAATGTGGCCCTGGTCACCGGCGGGAGCCGGGGGATTGGACGGGCCGTCTGTCTGGAGCTGGCCCGCCGGGGGGCGGCTGTTGCCGTCAACTACGCGGGCAACAGCGCTGCGGCGGAGGAGACCGTCCGGCTCTGCCGGGAGTTGGGCGTGGAGGCGGAGGCCTTTCAGGCCGACGTGGCCAGTCCCGCCGCCTGCGACGCCCTGGCAGCGGCGGTGAAGGAGCGCTTCGGGCGGCTGGACATTCTGGTAAACAACGCCGGAATCAGCCGGGACGGGCTGCTGATGACCGCCAAGGAGGAGGATTTTACCAGGACCCTGGACACCAACCTGAAGGGGGTCTACTTCTGCACCAGGGCGGCGGCGAAAATTATGCTGCGCCAGAAATACGGGCGGATTGTCTGTCTGTCCAGCATTGTGGGGCTGCGGGGCAATCCCGGCCAGACCGCCTACGCCGCCAGCAAGGCGGGGGTGCTGGGCCTGGTGAAGGCGGCCGCCAAGGAGCTGGCCGGCCGGGACATCACCGTCAATGCGGTGGCCCCCGGATACATTGAGACCGACATGACCGCCGCCCTGCCCGAGAAGGCCAGAGAGGCCATGCTGTCCACCATCCCCAAGGGCCGCCCCGGCGCCCCGGAGGAGGTGGCCAGGGCGGTGGCCTTCTTCGCGGAAAGGGAGTCCGGCTACATCACCGGCCAGGTGCTGTGCGTGGACGGCGGTATGGCCGTTTAAGTTTTTGCTCTGTGGGACCCGCCGCCCTCGGCGGGTCATCGTCCATTGCAGAGTTGGCCCGCCCAGGGGGGCGGGCCCCACAGAAATTCTGTCTGACAGAAAGGGAAGAAACACAATGGAAAAGCGCAGAGTGGTAATCACCGGCATGGGGACCGTCAATCCGGTGGGAAATTCCGTGGCCGAAAGCTGGGCGGCGGTCAGGGCCGGGACATGCGGCATCGGCCCCATCACCCGGTATGACACCTCCAATATGAAGGTCAAGCTGGCCGGCGAGGTGAAAAACCTGGACGCGGACGCCCTGCTGGGCAGGCGGGAGACCAAAAAGATGGACCGCTTTACCCAGCTGGCCCTGATTGCCGCCGGCGAGTGCATGGCCGATTCCGGCCTGGACCGGGAACAGGAGGACCTGGACCGCTGCGGCGTCCTCTTCTCCAGCGGCATCGGCGGCTTTGAGACGGTGGGGGAGGCCCACCGGCGGGGGGAGAGCCGGGGGTATGACGCTGTGTCCCCCTTTATGATCCCCATGATTATCTCCAATATGGCGGCGGGCCACATAGCCATCCGCTACGGGTTTCGGGGCATGTGCTCCTGCGTGGTCACTGCCTGCGCCGGGGGGACCAACGGCGTGGGCGACGCCTTCCGCCACATCCGGGACGGCTACGCCGAGGTGATGCTGTGCGGCGGGGCGGAGGCGGCTGTCACCCCCCTGGCCATGGGGGGCTTTACCGCCATGAAGGCCCTCCACGAGGGGGACGACCCCCTGCGGGCCTCCATCCCCTTCGATGGGGAGCGGTCCGGGTTTGTGATGGGCGAGGGGGCCGGCGCCCTGCTGCTGGAGGAGCTGGGCCACGCCCGGGCCCGGGGGGCAAAAATCTACGCCGAGGTGGTGGGCTACGGCGCCAACTGTGACGCCTACCACATCACCGCCCCCGCCCCCGGAGGGGCGGGCGGGGCCGCCTGCATGGCCCAGGCCCTGGCCGACGGGGGAGTTTCCCCGGATGAGGTGGACTACATCAACGCCCACGGGACCTCCACCCAGCTCAACGACGCCGGGGAGGCGGCGGCGATTCACACCACCTTTGGGGCCCGCGCCGGGGAGCTGATGGTCAGCTCCACCAAGTCCATGACCGGCCACCTGCTGGGGGCCGCGGGGGCGGTGGAGGCCATCTTTACCGCCCTGGCCCTGAAGGAGGGCTATGTCCCCGCCACCATCGGCTGGCAGGTCCCCGACCCGACCTGCGATTTGGACATCGTGCCCAACGAGGGCCGCCGGGCGGACATTAAAATCGCCCTGTCCAACTCTCTGGGTTTTGGGGGGCACAACGCGGCTATCGTGCTGAAAAAGTGGGAGGGGTAAAAGGGGAGTGCCCTGACGCGCATTTTATCCAGAGATCATCTGTAGGGGCCGCCCCCTTGGGCGGCCCGAAACCAGGGAAAACGTTGCACGTTGGTGGGCCGCCGAGGGCGGCGGCCCCTACATTTAAATCTGCGAAAAGGAC
>CATKXO010000008.1 GCA_949840775.1 uncultured bacterium
CCTCTCCAATATTATGTATGGCACGGTAGCTGGCGTCGGCGTACTTGTCGATCTCGCAGTGGCCGATGCACCGGAAGCCGCCCGCACGGGTCAGCCCGGCCCGAAAACCGCCGATCCCGGCGAACATGTCAAAATAGCGGATCAGGTAGCTGCTCTTGCAGAGGCGGGATATTGGCCTCCTCCATCACCCCGCTGAAAACACTGGGATGCAGGTAGAGGTCCTGCCGGTCCTTGGTAACTGTGTCGCAGACTCCATTGTGGCCAGGCTCGAGCGTCCAGCCCAGTTCTTGAAACAGATGGCGGCTCTCCTCCTTGAATGCGTCCTTGTCAGCGTCACTTGACCGTTCAGAAACGTAAGCTTCAGTACGAATGCGAAAATATACTTTTCGGTATGCCATATTGGTTTTTCCTCCTGAATTTTCTGTGGTAATAATATCAATAGGAACAGATTTGAAAGCAAAAAAGCCGCCCTCGGCCCACTGGGTAGGCTGAAGCGGCTGGTTTTCTTCTTTTGAGGCTGGTTGGGAACGCTCGGGAGTTCGAAACACCTCTTTTACGAAAAGCTCGATTTGCATCTTTTTCACGTTATTTCAAAATAACGCTTCCAATAATTTCAAGTCTCAACTTTTAATGCTTGTTCATGGCGATTTCCACTAAAAATGAGAAAAACACCGCATTTTTATGCGGTGTTTTTCGCCTGCATCTTTTTTGGCGACACAGGTTGGTCCGAGTGACTGGATTCGAACCAGCGGCCTCTTGAACCCCATTCAAGCGCGATACCAAACTTCGCCACACCCGGAAATAACTGCCAGACTTATCTCAGACAGCTTACACATGATACCACGGCAAACAGAAAAAAGCAATACCTTTTTTGAAAAAAATTATTTTTCCGAGGGCTGTTTTTGTGTTCCTTTTGCCCAACACCAAATTTGCTATTCCAGCCAGCCCTCTCTGGGTGTAACGCCGGTGTGCGCTGCAATCTGACGGATAGCGCTGTCAGAAAGGGTGGCTTTCAGGGGGAGGTGGGCAATTTTCAGATAGATCTCCGCCGCCTTTTCTGCCGTTTCGATCAGGCCGAAGGTCTCGTCCAGGTCAGCGCCGGCGCCGTATATTCCATGCTGGGCCCACACCACCAGACGGGCAGTCTCCATTTTGTCCGCAGTGGCCCGGCCGATCTCATTGGTGCCGCACAGCATCCAGGGCAGCACATTGACCCCGTCCGGAAACACCATAACACACTCGGTACACATTTGCCACAGGGTTCTGGTAAAGGCTCGCTCGTCCAGGTCGTGGACATAGGTCATGGCCAGCAGATTGGAGGGATGGCAGTGCATCACCACCCGCTGGCGGGGATCAGCCCTGAGCCGGGCGGCGTGGCTCATCAGATGAGCGGGCAGTTCGCTGGTGAAGGACCCGCCATCGGAGAGGCCCCACAGCAGCCGGGCTGTATTTCCCCCCTGGACGATGCGGATGATTCCCAGATTTCTGGCCGGGTCATAGGGGATATTCTTAAAATACTTACCGGCCCCGGTGACCAGAAAACAGAGCCCCTCCAGTTCCGGGGCCTCAAAGCCGGTGGGGATATCCCGGATTGCGGCGCTGGTATCCAGATGCTGCGCCGCGTCAGCCTCGTCCAGCCGCAGGCTGATGTTGCCGCCGTTGCGCTCATCCCAGCCGTGGCTGTACATGTTGGCGGCGGTGCGGACCATTTCAATCAAAAAAGGGGCTTCCAAAATATCCTTCATACCAATCTGCCTCTCTGGCGGAACGCGCCTGAATTGAAAAGCTCTCTTGTAACTATAGCACAAACGCAGGGTTTCCGCAAGGGGAGAAGGCCGGTGGTTTCCTGCGTGAGGGCATAAAAACCAGGCGGGAGGGTTAGGCCCGCATTTTCTTTGTTTAGTGATTCTTATGAAGAAAAAAAGTCGAAAATGCTGATAAAATTTGCCATAAAATCTGAAAAAATGACTTGCATAATCTGTCATAATGTGATAGATTGTAAGCGGCCGGTCGAAACGAACCGTGAATGCTCGAGTCGGGACCTTTTGCCGGTCATCATAGATTTTATGTATAGGAAAGGAAGATTGCAGTATGGAAAGCACGAAACGGATCGTGGTGGCCGATACAGGGACCGAGTACCGAAAAAACCTGGTCCGGGCGCTGTCGGAGGAACCGGATTTTCAAATCGTGGGCGAGACGGGCGACGGCTCTGAGCTGATGCGGATTGTACAGAAGAACCAGCCGGACGCCGTAATCATGGACATGGTGCTCACCGGCGGGATGGACGGCATGGATGTGCTGGACGCCCTGTCCCAGCTTCCGGAGCGGCCCAAGGTACTGATCCTGTCCAGCTACATCAAAGGCAATGTAGTGGACGCGGCGGCGGCCAGGGGGGCGGACTTTTTCATCGCCAAGCCCTGCCGGATCACCGCAGTGGGGGAGCGCCTGCGGCAGGTGATGTCCCCCGGCGGCGCGGAGGAGCCTGAGACAGACCAGTATGCCGCCCTGGAGAGCCAGGTCACCGCCATCATCCACGACGTGGGCGTCCCCGCCCACATCAAGGGATACCAGTACCTGCGTGAGGCCATCATCATCGCAGTGAACGACATGGACGTAATCAACGCCGTGACCAAGGTGCTCTATCCCGAGGTGGCCAAGCGGTTCAACACCACCCCCAGCCGGGTGGAGCGGGCCATCCGCCACGCCATTGAGGTGGCCTGGGACCGGGGCGACCTGGAGACCCTTCAGAAATACTTCGGCTACACCGTCTCCAACGCCAAGGGCAAGCCCACCAACAGCGAATTTATCGCCATGATTGCCGACCGCATCCGCCTGGCCCGGCGGAAGGTGCTGTAAAGGTTGTGCCTGCCGCTGAAATTTGTTATAATTCCCATTGTACCGCCGGAGGAGGGCGAAGCGAGTCGAATCCTGTCGATGGCCGGTCAATTTTAGAGAAAGGCGGCGCTGCTATGACAATACAATATACCCCGCGCGGCACCTGTTCCCGGCAGTTCCAGATTGAGGTGGAGGAGGGCGTCATCCAGTCCGTCCAGGTGGTGGGCGGCTGTGACGGCAACCTGAAGGGGCTGTCCTCCCTGCTCAAGGGCATGAAGGTAGAGGACGCCATCGGGCGGATGGAGGGCATCCGCTGCGGCGGCAAGCCCACCTCCTGCCCGGACCAGCTGGCCCAGGCGCTGAAACAGGCTCTGTAACGCAATCCCCCCGCTCCTAAGCCCCCCTTTCGCAGGGGGGGCTTTTAGAGCGGAGACCTACAGGTTCTGTATAAAAAGCCTCCCTTCGCAAAGGGAGGGGGACCGCCGCCGAAGGCGGTGGTGGAGGGTTTTCTCTGGGGGAAACCCCCAGTCAGCCTGCGGCTGACAGCCCCCTTTGCGAAGGGGGCCTTTTTTGCCTGCGGGCGGGACAGGGGATTCTTCCTCAAAAGGTCTTGCCTTTTGTCATCTTTTGCGGTAAAATAATTGCAGGACGTACGTCCTATCGTTTCCTTCTCAGGAAACGATAGGACGTACGTCCTATCGTTTCCTTCTCAGGAAACGATAGGTGCGTTCAATTCGTACAAAGGAGACAGAGACATGAGAAAGAAAATCCTATCCCTTGCGCTGGCCCTAGCGATGTGCCTGGGGCTGACCATTCCCGTCTTTGCAGTAGAAAGCTGTACACAGGACTGCGGCGATGGCATTACCGTTACCGCTTACTCAAACGGCTCAGTCATCTATACCGGAGCAGGAAAGCTTACGATGGACCACGTAAAATATGGCGACGAAACATTCCAGGGGGCAGCCTATGCGGCGGGTAATAGAGGCACTACGATCTCAATCAGTGTTGGGAAGGGACTTACCGTGACTGACGAGTTCAAAGAAGGCTGGAACGGGTTAGCCAGTGATTATGGATGGTCCGTCTCGTACAACAATTCCATCACCCCCGCCCAGCCTCAGCAGCCCCAGCAGCCCACCGACGTGGTGGCCTCTCCCACCAACGACAAGCTGGAGGTGGACTATGTGCCTGCCGACCCCACGGTGTACAAAATCGACGACAGCAACTACTTCAAGATCCGCGACGTGGCCGCTCTGTTGAATGGGACAGAGAAGCAGTTTTCCGTGGGCTACGACGGCAACAAGAACGCCGTCACCCTCACCACCGGCCAGGGGTACGACAAGCAGCCCGGTGACCTGGCCGGTGCGGCCAAGGGCGGCGATCAGACCGCCATCCCGAGCAATGACGCCATCTATGTGGACGGCCAGAAGATGAACGTGAAGGTCTACAAAATCAACGGCAGCAACTACTTCAAGCTCCGTGACCTGGGCAAGGCCCTGGACTTCCGCGTGGGCTGGTCCGCCGAACGAGGCATGTACATTGAGACCTACTGATAAACCCTACAGCGAGTAAAACAGAAGCGGCTCCCCACCGGGAGCCGCTTTTTGTTATTTCTCAGGCACAATCTCAATCCAGTAGCCGTCGGGGTCGGAGATGAAGTAGATGCCCATAGCCGGGTTCTCAAAGCAGATGCAGCCCATCTCCTTGTGTTTGGCGTACAGCGCGCCGTATTCATCGGTGCGGAAGGCCAGGTGGAACTCGCACTCCCCCAGGTTGTAGGGCTCTTTCCGGTCCCGGAGCCAGGTGAGCTCCAGCTGGAAGGGGGAGCCCCCCTCGTCCCTCAGGAAGGCCAGCTTGAAGGAGCCGTCCTCCGCCTCCTTCTCCCGCACCGGGGACAGGTTCAGCGCCTCCTTGTAGAAGGCCAGGGAGCGGTCCAGGTCCAGGACGTTGAAGTTGAAGTGGTAGAATGTTGTCATGGTAAGCACTCCTTAATGTGTTTTTTTGTCCACCCACTCGGGCTTGAACTTGGAATAGATGATCTTCTGCTCGCTGTACAGCCCGTAGTAACCGGACAGCATGAAGGATACCCCGCAGCACAGGGCGTGGAGGGGCAGGCCCTGTCCGCCGAAGAGCTCAAAGGCCAGCAGGATAGAGGACAGCGGGCAGTTGGTGGCCCCACAGAAGGTGGCGGCCATCCCCAGCGCCCCGGCGAAGCCGTGGGGCAGGCCGATGAGGGGGCCCATCCAGGTGCCGAAGGCGCAGCCGGTGAACAGTACAGGGACAATCTCGCCCCCCCGGAACCCCGCCCCCAGGGTGAGGGCGGTGAACAGGATTTTCAGCAGGAACGCCTCCGGGATGGTCTCCCCGGCCAGCAGGGAGCGGATGACCGGGTCGCCGGCGCCGTTGTAGGTCTGATCCCCCACCAGCAAAGTGAGGAGCACCACCAGCGTCCCTCCCACCGCCGCCCGGAGCATGGGGTTGGGCAGGTACTTCTGGTAGAGCTTGGGAGCGACGTGCATGACCTGGCAGAAGAAGATGGACAGCACCGCACACAGCACCCCCATAACCGCCGCCTGGAGGATGGGCAGGGGCTCCAGCCCCAGGGCGTCGTGAATCGGGTAGCCGTGGATGTTGTGCAGGTCGAAGCCGTGGGCGGCCAGGGCGGCGGTGTAGGCGGACAGCAGGCAGGGCACCAGGGCGGCGTAGTACATCCGCCCCACCGTGACCACCTCCATGGCGAAGAGGGCGGCGGTGATGGGAGTGCCGAACAGGGCGGAGAAGGCGGCGGCCATGCCGCACATGACGATAATCCGCTCGTCCTTCTCGTCCAGCCGCAGCTTGCGGCCTATGTAGGCGGACAGCGAACCGCCCAGCTGGAGGGCGGCCCCCTCCCGGCCCGCCGAGCCCCCCGCCAGGTGGGTGCAGATGGTGGACAGGAAGATCAGCGGGGCGGTGCGCAGCTTCAGCCGCTCCGCGTCCCGCACAGCCACCAGCACCCGGTTGGTGCCCCGGTCCTTCTCCATGCCGCACATGCGGTACAGCAGAATGATGGCCGGACCGGCCAGGGGCAGCAGCCAGATAACCTGGGGGTGTTCTCCCCGCAGCTCGGTGGCCATGTCGATGCCGATGTGGAAGGCCACCGCCACCAGCCCCACGATCACCCCCACCAGGCAGGAGTACAGCAGCCACTTGACAAAGGACAGTCCCGCGCTCAGGCTGGCCTTCGCCCGGTCAGACAGCTGGGGCATAGAAATCCGCTCCTTTCAACGGGAGATAAAGATTCTGTAAAGAGTATAGCACATTCCGGAAAAAAATGCACCAAAAATCTCTTTTCCCGTGAAAAGCACGCGCCCCCCTTGCAATGACCGGACTTTTGTGCTATGATACGGGGGTGTTAACCTGTTTTTTGACTTTAAAGGAGGTCATTTCCGTGGAGGACGGCCATTTATGGCTGGCACTTTTTACCATCAGCCTGTGTATCAACATCGTTCAGCTACTCTGGCGGCCCATTTTGCTCCTGCTGCACCGGAAGGACCAGGTGTCGGAGGACAACATCATGGCCATGGTGGAGGAGGGCGAGGAGTCGGGCGCCATCCAGTCCAATGAGAAGGAGTTCATAGAGAACGTCTTCCAGTTTGACAGCACCACCGCCAAAGACGTGATGGTCCACCGCACCGACATGGTCACGCTCTCCGCCGGCGCGGAGGAGGGGGAAATCCTGGACGCCATCCGCCAGTCGGGGCTGTCCCGGTTCCCGGTGTACGGCGAGGACGCCGACGACATCCTGGGGGTTCTGTCCACCCGGGACTACCTGCTCAACTTCCATCAGGAAAACCCCCTGCCCCTGAAGGACCTGCTCCGCCCGGCCTATTTCGTCCCGGAGACGGTGGCGGCGGATGTGCTCTTTCGTGACATGCAGGGCAAGAAGACCCATATGGCCCTGGTGGTGGACGAATACGGCGGCACCAGCGGCCTGGTCACCCTGGAGGACCTGCTGGAGGAGCTGGTGGGCAACATCTACGACGAGTTTGACCCCCAGGAGGAGCAGGAGATGATCCAGCTGGACGATACCCGCTGGAGGGTGTCCGGCTCCGCCGACCTGGAGGAGCTGGCCGAGGCCATGGACTTTGAGCTCCCCGAGGACGAGGAGCGGGATTACGACACCCTGGGCGGGCTGGTCTTCTCCCAGCTGTCCGTCATCCCCGAGGACGGCAGCCGCCCCCTGGTGGAGGCCCTGGGCCTGCGCATCCAGGTGGAGGAGCTGTGCGACCGCCGGGTGGAGTGGGCGCTGGTGGAGAAGCTGTCTCCCGAAGCGGGAAAAGAAGCGGACTGAATACATAGCACCCCCGGCCTTTTGGCCAGGGGTGTTCTGCGTCTTACGGGAGCAAAGCCCGGATGTTGACCTCGGTAAAGTCGTACCAGGGGGCGTCGGGTTTCTTCTCCTGCTCCCGGACGGCCCTGTTGTATTCCTCCCCGGTGGTGTTGTCTCCGTTCACCAGGAAGGTATCAAAGTCCGCTCCGCCGCCTGGGCCCATCGCCAGAAGCGTACACCCGAAATATGGCTGGCCGCTGTCACTGAAATAGAGGCGGGCTGTGCCCTCTTCGCTGCCGTTTTCCAGGGAGTAGTCAAAGCTGCCGTCGGTTTTCAGGTTCCAGAAGGTCCTCCAATCGTGGGGGTAGCCGTAAACCTGCCCCTCCCTTTGGCGGAGGACCAGGTAGCCGGTCAGGTCATTGCCCACGTCGGCGGTGTGGACCACCACCTCCCGTACCCCGTCGCCGTCCAGGTCGATCACGGTGAACTCCCCCATGGCGGCGTAGCTGCTGGAGGGGCTGAAGATGGCGGGAACGGAGCGGATATCCATGGCGGTGACGCTCCCGTCTTCACTGACGAACTGGAACTGCGCCTGTCCCAGCAGCACCTCCCGAAGGACGTCCTGCTGCTCCTTCGCCAGCTCTACGAGCTCAGGCGGGAGGTTGATGGGCTCCGCAGTTCTGGCAATGGGGGTGTACCGGCCGCTGGCCCGGTCTGTGGGAAGGAGGATATAGGTGTATCCGTCTTTTTCAAAATCCCAGTACAGAACATAACCGCCGTCTCTGTCCGTTTCGCCCCCCGCCCACAGGGTGAACAGGACCGCGTTGGACGCCAGCTCCGGGATTTCCGGTCCGGGGTCGCCGGAGTCCAGCGGGACGCAGCCGGTCAGATACTCCCTGGCCCGCGCCAGCTTGTTCGCCTCACTGATGACGCCTCCGTTCGCCCACGTTCCGGTGCGGTAGCTGATGGCTTTCGTGTCCGTGATCTGGTTGAGGAAATTTTGATAGGGGTCCGCCCTGCGCTGCTGCCTGGCCAGCGCCATCAGCCGGGAGATGGTGTCGCCGGGGAGGGAGGCCAGAATCTCCACGGTGTTCTCCTCCCGCTTCGGATACCACTGGACCAGCAGACAGGTCGTGTTCCACGGGACCAGCCAGTAGCGGTGGGCGGTCTCCATATCCCGTTCGGCGGTGGGGTAGAGCACGAGGGGGTGTCCTGCGATGAGGTGCTGGTGCTCCAGCTCCTCCTGGGGGATGGGCTCCGGTGGATGGTTTGAGTCCAGGCTGAGTTCGTCCCAGCCGTAGCCCTCCAGATATGCCACCGGGGTCATTTTGGAGAGCAGTTCCCTGGCCTGGGCCAGCAATTCCGGGTCGGAGATTGGGGGAGGGGAGGACTGGCTGGAGATAGCAGGATTTCCAATCCCGATGAGCTGGGCCTCCCCAGTCTGGGCGAGAAACGCGTCAATCGCCTCTGACTTGGCCGGGGTGTCCCCCCGCCCGGCGAAGACGAACACTGCCGCCAACGCCACCACAGCGATTACCGCGAATAGGGCGGTCTTCACCGTCTCAGGCTTCTTCACCAGGGCGGCCACCCGCTGCTGGATGGACTTCCTCCCGCCGGTCATGGCGGTGGAGCAGGACAGCAGGTCGGCGGGCCGCAGGGACCGGGCGGCCACCATGTCCACCAGCGTGCGGCCGTAGGGGATGCGCTCCGATTCTCCCAGGCGGGCCACCGCCCCCTCGTCGCAGGCCAGCTCGCCGTCCCCCTTGGACAGCCATACCGCCAGCCACACCAGGGGGTTGTACCAGTGCAGCGCCAGGGCCAGGCACCGCAGGGTGGACCAGATGTGGTCCTTGTGCCGGTAGTGGGTGAGCTCGTGGGCCAGAATGTGGCGCAGGGCGTCCGGGTCCTCTGCCGTTCCAGGGCTGAGGTAGACGGCGGGCCGGAGTACCCCGAACAGGCAGGGGGAGGACAGGTTGGCCGCCGTGTAGACGGGAATGGGGGTGTCCGCCCCCTCCAGCTCGTGGCGGTAATATCTCAGCCGCCCGGAGAAATAGCGGTTGGAGCTGAATATGGTCCAGGCTGTGCAGAGGGCTCCGATCACCCAGAGGGCCATCAGAAATTTGGGCAGGGTAGTGTAGAAGAAGTAGGTATCAATGCTGTCCTCTGAGAGGACAAAACACCGATGGACGCTCTCCATCTCCCTGCCGCCGATCTGGTGGATGTTGTACTCATAGGCGATCACATCCCCCGGTTTCAATCCGGAATCTCTCATAGATTGCAGGCTCTCCTCCAGCAGGGGGCTGGAACGGATACGCAGGGCATACAGCTCCACGTCGGCCACCTCCGGGGCTAGGTTGGAGGCCAGCAGGGGCAGGGAATCGGAAGCCGGGGAGGGCAGCTCCACCTGGAAGGGCACCAGCAGCCGCAGCAGGACCACGCCCCACAGGGCGTACCGCAGCCGGGCGGACAGCCGGTTCCGGAACAGGAACCGCACCGCCAGCACAATCAGGATCAGGGCCGAGGAGGTCACGGCCCACTGGGTCAAAAGCTTCATGACTGTTCCTCCTCCGCCTTGCGCAGAATTTCGTAGAGCTCGTCAATCTCCGCCCTGGACAGGGCCTTGTCCTCCGCCAGGGCGGACACCATCAGCCCCACGCTGCCCCGGTAGACCTTATCCAGGAAGGAGCGGGTCTCCCCCCGGACGGCGTTCTCCCGCTGAACCGCCGGGGCATAGTGCTTTGTGCGGCCCTCCACGGTACACAGCACCAGCCCCTTGTCCTCCATCCGCCGCAGGGTGGTGATGGTGGTGCTCTTGGCCCAGCCCAGCCGGTCGTGGAGGGCGGCCACCAGCTCCATCACCGTCTGGGGGGACCGTTCCCACAGGCAGTCCAGCACGTACCACTCGCTGTTGGTCAGGTTGATGTTGTCCATTGATTTTCCCCTTTCAGCTCCTGCCTGTGGAGCCCGCCCCCTTGGGCGGGCTGTTCCAGGGACATGACCCGCCGGAGGCGTCGGGTCCCACAGATTCCTTTGGTCTACTTTGTAGACCTATCATATCACGGATGGTCTACAATGTCAACCAGAAAAATTTTCCGGATAGCCGGTGGACTTTTGGGAAAAACTGTGATAGACTGCTTGTATAGCACTTTAAACAACAAAAAGGAGTTTTTTATGGACAACAAGGTTATGTATTCCCTGAGCTACGGCCTGTTTGTACTCTCCGCTCGCCGGGGGGACAAGGACAACGGCTGCATCACCAACACCGCCATCCAGGTGACCACCGAGCCCAACCGCATTGTGGTGGCCGTCAACAAGAGCAACTACACCCACGACATGGTGAAGGAGACGGGCCACTTCACCGTCTCCATCCTGTCGGAGGAGGCGAAGTTCGACCTGTTCCAGCGGTTCGGCTTCCAGTCAGGCCGGGATGTGGACAAGTTTGCTGGCTTTGAGGCCCACACCGGCAAGGACGGGGACGGCATCCCCTACGTCACCCAGGGGACCAACGCCTGGCTGAGTTGCAAGGTGGTGTCCGCCACCGACCTGGGCACCCACACCCTCTTCCTGGCCGACGTGCTGGACGGCGGCGTCATCTCCTCCGTCCCCAGTGCCACCTACTCCTACTATCAGGCCCACATCAAGCCCAAGCCCGGCGCATCTGTCGCCCCCAGTGAGAAAAAACGCTGGGTGTGCAAGGTCTGCGGATACGTCTACGAGGGGGACGAGCTGCCCGCCGATTATATCTGCCCTCTGTGCAAGCATCCCGCCTCCGACTTTGAGCCGCTGGCATAAAATTTCAAAAGATCGCGCCAAGGAGGAAACCTTTGGCGCGGTTTTTGCGTCTATTATAGGTGAGAGCAAAAGCCTCCCTTCGCAAAGGGAGGGGGACCGCCGGGCGAAGCCCGGTGGTGGAGGGTTTAAACCCCCACCGCCCTGCGGGCGGAGCCCCCTTTGCGAAGGGGGCCTTTTGGGTGCGTAGATATAGAAAAGGAGGCCCCACCCATGGAGGACGGCAAAATCATCGACCTGTACTGGGCCCGGTCCCAGCAGGCCATCGCGGAGAGCGAAGAGAAGTACGGTCCATACTGCCACACCATCGCCCGGCGCATTCTGGACCGGGAGGAGGACGCGGAGGAGTGCGTCAACGACACCTGGCTCCACGCCTGGAACGCCATGCCCCCTCAGCGGCCGGGGATTTTGTCCGCCTTTTTCGGCAAGCTGACCCGGAATCTGTCCCTGGACCGGTGGCGGCGGCTGAAGGCGGCCAAGCGGGGCGGCAATCAGGTGGAGGTGGCCCTCCACGAGCTGGAGGACTGCCTGCCCGACCATCACCGCCCCGATGAGACGCTGGAGGCCGGGGAGACAGCGGCCCTCATTTCCGCCTTCCTCCGCCGGTATCCGGAGGCGGACCGGGCCCTGTTTGTCCGCCGGTACTTCCACCTGGAGCCCCTGGAGGAGCTGGCGGACCGGTTTGGGCTGAGTGTGGGACAGGTGAAATCCCGGCTCCACCGGATGCGGGCAAAGCTGAGAATGGAGCTGGAGAAGGAGGGGGTGGCGGTATGACCACAGAGCATATTTTAAACGCAATCGGCCTGCTGGACGACGACCTGGTCCGGGAGGCGGAGGAGTACCGCCGTCCCAGGGCCCGGTTTGACTACCGGCGGTGGGGGTCCCTGGCCGCCTGCTGTGCCCTGGTGATTGCCCTGGGCTGGGGGGCGCTCTGGCTGGGTACGGGCGGGGATATGTACAAGGGCCTGGAGTGGGACGGGTTCAGCGGCGGGGCCGCGGAGAACCGGCCCGCCGCCAGCGCCCCCGCCGCCGGCACTCCCAACGCGAACGCCCCGGCCGGGAGTATGGCTCCGTCAGACGAAATGGACAGCAGCCTGAACGAGGCGCCCAGCCCTGAGCCTGGCAACCCCAGCGGGTCCGGGCCTATGGAGCCCGTTGCCCCCGGCGGGGCGGAGGGGGAGTTCTGCCCCGCCATCATGGTGGACGGGGTGCTCTACCGGTCCACCGGAGAGGCCGTCCCCGGAGAGCCCGACACCGGCATCATCCGGACGGTGGTGTCCTACACCAGCGGTACCCCGGAGATGGACGGCCAGACCAACTTCTCTCAGGACCTGTCCGCCCAATATGCCGTGACCGGCATGGGTTTGGTGGTGCTGGTGGAGGAGGAGTGGGTCCTCTTTGAGCCCATCCCGTAACAGGAGACAGACGGCCTCCGGCAAGAGCCGGGGGCCGTTTTTTCAAAAAATTTTGAAAAGTCTGTCACAATTCCCAGTCCGCAATCGTGTTCAGGGTGAAAGGAGGTCGAGGGTATGACGGAATGGAACAGCGCGCAGCAGGCGGGGCGCTTCGTGGAGGCCTACGCGGATGCGGTCCTGCGGCTGTGCCTGACCTACTCTCTGACCAGGGAGGATGCCCAGGATATCTGCCAGGACATCTTTCTCTCGCTGCTGGAGGACAACCGGCAATTTGAGGACGGAGAGCACGAGAAGGCATTTGTCCTGCGCTGTGCAATCAACGCCTGCAAGGACCTTCTGAAAAGCGCCGGGCGGCGCAGAACCGTACCCATGGATCAGGCCGAGCTGGTCCCCGCTCCGGAGCGGGAGGACAGCCCCCTGCCCGACGCCATCCGCGCCTTGCCCAAGCACTACGGCGCGGTGATTTACCTCTTTTACTACGAGGGCTACAGCCTGGACGAGATCGCCCGGCTGTGTGCCTGTACCCCGGCGGCGGCCCGGAAGCGGCTCAGCCGCGCCCGGAAGCTGCTGGCAAAAGGATTGGAGGTGGCCCGATGAACATCAAGGAGAGCTTTGAGCGCGTGGGCTTCACCCCGGAGGAAAAAATGGACCTGACCGCCCGTCTGGAGCGGGCGGCGGAATTGGAGGAGAATATGACAAGCGCGACAAAACGGAAGATTAAACGGATCAGCGGCGGCATGATTTTCGGTGTGGCCGCGGCGGCTATCATGACGGTGGGGGCCCTGGCCGCGGTCATCAGTCCCGGCCTGCGCTCCTGGTTCGACACCACTACCCCCGGCGCGTCCTCCGCCCTGGAGGACGGCATCTACCGCCTGGACCGCTCCCTGACCCACGAGGGCTGGACCGTCACCCTGGACGAGTGTGTGGGGGACGACAGCAGCCTGTATGTCTGCGTGGACATCACCGCCCCGGAGGGCACCGTGTTCGCTCCCCAGGAGGACAGGGACCTGCATATCATGTACTATATAGGGAGTATGGGGATGAATCTTCAGGAGATTCCAGACGAGGACCCCACGGACAACAGGAAGTCCTTCATCCTCCAGAGCAGCTGGCAGGCGGAGAGCCTCCGGGGACAGGCGGCCACCATCAAGGTCGGCCCCATTGAGGAGCACTGGTGGACAGACGCCCTCACAGAGGGCGCTCAGTACCACAAGGAGGCCCTTTTGGATTACGAGTGGGTCTTTGAGGACGTGAAGCTGGACTTCCCCGACCAGACCGTCCGCCTGACCCCCAACGTGGAGGTGCCCTGGATCGACGGGACCACCACGGTGACCCGGCTGGAGGTCTCCCCCCTCAGCATCCTGGTGGAGCTGGAGGGCGGCTCCTGTGCCACGTACCGGAATATTGCCAACGGCGACCCCTACGCCTATGATGACGCAGTCCAGGACCAGGAGACACTGGTGTTTGACGGCGGGATCGTCATGACCTTCGGCACGCCCAGCAAGACCTGGCAGGATAAGGTGTGGGAGATGGAGAAATCCCTGGAGCTGGGAGCGGTTCTGAAGGACGGCACCAGAGTGGATGCCACTGCCAACGTGGGACAGCCCGGGGGGACC
Organism: uncultured bacterium; assembly: GCA_949840775.1. GTDB lineage: Bacteria > Bacillota > Clostridia > Oscillospirales > Oscillospiraceae > Lawsonibacter. The sequence continues at coordinate 13,965 of CATKXO010000008.1, forward strand.
CGGGAGGGGATCGAAGGCCCCGAGACCCCCTTCTTTGCCACCTGCCGGCGGTATTCCCCGTCCGGCAACGGTCCTACCGGACTGGTGGACCCCACCCAGGTGGACCACGTGACCGTGTGCGGGGTGGACATCCCCCTGGTCCCCTCCGCCGCCCCGGCCCCCAAGCCGGCCCCCGCCCCCGCTGTCCCGGAAAAGGAGGATACCCCCCAGGAGGCGGCCCCCACTGTGGGGACCGTCACCGCCGGGAAGGGGCTGAACGTCCGCTCCGGTCCCGGCACCCAGCACAAGGTGGTGGACAGCCTCCGCAAGGGCGCGGAGGTCACCATCCTTGGAGAGGACAGCGGCTTCTATCAGGTGGATTACGCCAGCGGAAAGACCGGGTATGTGTCCAAAAGCTACGTCACAGTGAAGTAAACGAAAAGGGCCCCCGTCCGGGGCCCTTTCTTTCTATTGACAAAACAAATGCGTATGGTATAATAATGACGAAAGGGATACCGTGACAAGCGGTTAGTCCCCGTATGATTTAGCTAAGGAATAGCCGCTTCATTTTGGGGATGAGGGCGGCTATTTCCTTTTGAAGATCTGCCAGCTATAGTATGATGGTGCGGTAATTTTGTCAAATCATGCTGAAAGCCCCCGGCTTACGCCGGGGGCCTGGTTTATTTTTCCGGTTCTCCTTCTATAACCCGCACCTGAATCTCCAGCACCCGGCGGTGCTCCACTTTGGTGACGGTAACGTCCAAGCCCTCGGCCTGGAACTGGTCCCCCGCCTCAGGGACCCGGCCCACCTGCTCCAGCACCCAGCCGGAGACGGTGGCGGCGTCACAGGCGCCCTTCACCTGGAACAGGTCATACATATCGTCCAGGTCGGCGGAGCAGGCAATGAGGAAGCTGCCGTCAGGCTGCTTCTGGAAGGTCTCAATCACCTCGTCGTGCTCGTCCCAGATCTCGCCCACCAGCTCCTCCAGGATGTCCTCCAGGGTGACGATGCCCTGGGTGCCGCCGTACTCGTCCACCACCACCGCCATGTGGACCTTGTTCTTCTGCAAAATCCGCAGCAGCTCAAAGGCTTTTGTGTTGCCGGTGGTGTAGAATACCGGGGATTTCAGGTTGGCCACCATGGTCTCCCCCCGGTGGCGGGCGGCGTAGAAGTCCTTCTCGTGGACAAAGCCCACGATGTTGTCCACCGTCTCGTGGTAGATGGGGATGCGGGAGTAGCCTGTCTCAGCGAAGAGGGAGGCCAGCTCCTCCATGGTGCTCTCCTCGTCGGCGGCGGTGAGGTCCACCCGGGGGGTGAGCAGGTCGGACACCTCCAGGTCGTTGAAGGCGATGGCGTTGCGGATCAGGTCGCTCTCGTGCTCGTCCAGGCCGCCCTCGGTCTGAGCCTGGTCCACCATGCCCACCAGCTCCTCCTCGGTGATGCCGTCCTCCCCCTTGGCCCGGAAGACCTTGCTCATCAGCTTCTTCCACTGGCTGAACAGGTAGTTCAGGGGGGTGAGCACCACCATGAACAGCTTCAGCAGGGGCTGAGCGAACATGGCGAAGTCCTCGGGCCGCTCCTTGGACAGGCTCTTGGGGGTGATCTCACCGAAGACCAGGATGATTACCGTCAGGGCCACGGTGGATACGGTGGGGCCGTACTGGTGGAACCACCTGGTGCACAGCACCGTGGATATGGTGGTGGCGGTGATGTTGACGATGTTGTTGCCGATGAGGATGGTGGACAGCAGCTTGTCGTACTCCTCCGCCAGGGCCAGGGTCTTCTCCGCCCGGCGGCTGCCGTTTTCGGCCCGGTTTTTCAGGCGGATGCGGTTGAGAGAGGTGTAGGCGGTCTCGGTGGCCGAGAAGTAGGCCGAAAGGACCACCAGAATCAGCAGGGTAATCAGCATGGCGATACTGGTACTGTCTATTTCCATAGGGAAGGGATCACTCCATTTTTAATGTAATTTTTGCAGGGGCGGATATCATCCGCCCGCACGACACCCACCAATGTTACACGATAGAAGCGGGCGGGTAATACCCGCCCCTGCACATTGCGCGGACGGTTAATATTCCCAAGAGACGGGTATATTTAAGTAGGGAGTATACCATACCTGTATTCCAAATGCAAATCTATTTTGCCCGCCGGAGGAAACCTTCACAAAATTTTAATGAGTTTTCCGTGTTCCGCCTCTCCGGGGCGGAAACGATATGAAATTTTTCCTGAAAACCTCTTGACGGCGGGGGACGGGCGTGGTATAGTAACACTTACCTGTGAAAAGGGGCTTTCTTTTCGTGCGCGGATACGGTGTCCGTCGCCCGGACCCCTCCACCTGATTCAGGCCACAGGGAGGCAGCAGCCGAACTTCCACCGTATCCTGTGGGCGTGTCATTGCGCCCTCCGGCGCTGGATCTCGGCTTAAGACGGGCCGTGTCCGGCGTTTTCTTTTGGAAAAGCCGAACCCCCGTCAAATAAAAAAGGAGGTGCCGAACAAATGGCAGCAAAGGCCGGCGCTCGCATCAAGATCACCCTGCGGTGCTCTGAGTGCAAGCAGAGAAACTACAACACCTTTAAGAACAAGAAGAATACCCCCGACCGTCTGGAGTTGAACAAATACTGCCCCTTCTGCAGGAAGCACACCGTTCACAATGAGACGAAGTGATGAAAGAAGGGTAAGTAATGGCTGAGAACGAAAAGCAGGCCGTCCAGGCCAAGAAGGACAAAAAGTCCGACAAGAACGCCAAGCCCGGCATCTTTGCCCGCGCGGGCAAGTGGCTCCGGGACATGAAGAGCGAGCTGAAGAAGGTCCAGTGGCCCACCAGGAAGCAGACCATCAACAACACGCTGATCGTTATCGCCTGCGTGATCGTGGTTGGCGTCTTCATCGCCCTGTTCGACTTTGTGGCCAACGAGGCGATCAGTCTGCTCATCGGCGCCTTTAAAGGGTGACGCGGATGGCGGATAACGCAAACTGGTATGTGGTGCACACCTACTCCGGCTATGAGAACACGGTGAAGGCCACCATCGAAAAGTATGTTGAAAACCGCAATATGCACGAGCTGATCCACGAGATCAGCATTCCCCTGGAGACAGTCACCGAAATCACCGACAACGGCCCCAAGGAAGTGGAGCGCAAGGTGTTCCCCGGCTATGTCCTGGTGAAGATGGTGATGAACGACGAGACTTGGCACGTGGTGCGCAACATCCGGGGCGTGACCGGCTTCCTGGGCGAGGGCAATAAGGCTATCCCCCTGAGCGAGGCCGATGTGGCCGCCCTGGGCGTGGAGAAGCGGGAGGTCGTGGTCAGCTATGAGCTGGGCGACACCGTACGCATCACTGACGGCGCCCTGGAGTCCTTCCTGGGCACTGTGGACGAGATTGACCTGGACAACGGCAAGGTCCGGGTGGTGGTGTCCATGTTTGGACGGGAAACCCCCGTGGAGCTGGAGCTGGACCAGGTGGAACCGGCAAATTCCTGATTGCTCTTGTGTAGGGGCGCACATTGTGCGCCCGCACGTCAGCAAGGCAAAGCATAACGGGCGCGCAATGCGCGCCCCTACAGACGAAGCAATGACCAAGTGGGAGGAGCGAAACGCTCCGCCAAACTACCACATTTTTCAAATGGAGGTGCTCTTTCGTGGCACAGAAAGTAACTGGATACGTAAAATTGCAGATTCCCGCCGGCAAGGCGACTCCCGCCCCCCCGGTAGGCCCCGCCCTGGGCCAGCATGGCGTGAATATCGCCGCCTTTACCAAGGAGTTCAACGAGCGGACCAAGAACGACGTGGGCCTGATTATCCCCGTCATCATCACCGTCTATGCCGACCGCTCCTTCACCTTTATCACCAAGACGCCCCCCGCCCCTGTGCTGATTAAGAAGGCCTGCGGCATCGACAAGGCCTCCGGTGTGCCCAACAAGAACAAGGTGGCCACCATCAGCAAGGAGGACGTGCGCAAGATCGCTGAGACCAAGATGCCCGACCTCAACGCCGCCTCCATCGAGGCCGCCATGAGCATGATCGCCGGTACCGCCCGCTCCATGGGTATCCTGGTGGGCGAGTAAGGAGGGGACAAGAATGTTTAGAGGAAAGAAATATCAGGACAGTGTCAAGAAGATTGACAAGAACATGCTGTACGATACCGCTGACGCCATGAAGCTGGTGGTGGACACCGCCACCGCCAAGTTTGACGAGACCGTGGAGCTCCACGTGAAGCTGGGCGTTGACTCCCGCCACGCCGACCAGCAGGTCCGCGGCGCCATCGTGCTGCCCCACGGCACCGGCAAGACCCAGCGGGTGCTGGTGTTTGCCAAGGCCGCCAAGGCCGATGAGGCCAAGGCCGCCGGCGCCGACTTCGTGGGTGAGATGGACTTGGTGGAGAAGATCCAGAAGGAGAACTGGTTCGACTTCGACGTGGTGGTCGCCACCCCCGATATGATGGGCGTTGTGGGCCGTCTGGGTAAGGTGCTGGGCCCCAAGGGCCTGATGCCCTCCCCCAAGGCCGGCACCGTCACCATGGACGTGACCAAGGCCGTCAACGAGATTAAGGCCGGTAAAGTCGAATACCGCCTGGACAAGACCAATATCATCCACTGCCCCATCGGCAAGGTGTCCTTTGGCCCCGAGAAGCTCAGCGAGAACTTTGCCGCTCTCATGGGCGCCGTCATCAAGGCCAAGCCCGCCGCCGCCAAGGGCCAGTATATCAGGAGCTGCACTGTGGCTGCCACCATGGGCCCCGGCGTCAAGGTCAACGGCGCCAAGCTGGTGTAATTTTTGTAATTTGATACTTTGACATAGAAATCCCCGACCGCAAGGCCGGGGATTTTTATGGTTTTTCCAAAGACTGGCAGCACCTTAGAACCACTGCAAGAAGATGGATGGGTCATCTATGGACCGGTGGCGGTTTACATAGAAGTGCGTATTTTTGCTCGCTTTTTTGTTATGGACACTTCTATGCCATATACCACTGCATGCGTTAATATTCCTCTTGTTCTACAATAATTTTGAACACTCGCTCCACTTCATCCTTGGATTTCAGAAGCTTCAGAAGCTCGCGCTTGATACGCCGTTCCTTAACCGGGTCATTACGGAATCGATCCATTTTCGAGCGCATAACAGCAGTATGCAGAGCCTCAGCAAGATCAGCATCACATCCGGTATTGTCATACAGTGCTCTCATAGCCGCACTATGACGTACCTTTTCAGGATAGCTTTCGTTCTCCTCGGGCTTTGTCACATTGCGGGCCAGCTCAATGTATTTCTCTAATAACTGAGAATATGCAATAACACCTTGCTTGCGTTCCAATATTATCTGCTCCAGCACAGCGGACATCTTCTCATAATATTTAGGGTTCAGAACAATTCTTTCAACAACCTTCTTGCGGATATTATTCTCAATAGCTTCTGCTGCACTTTCCTGCTCCTTGGGCTTACTGTAATCCCCTTCCATCTTATCACGCTGGGCCAGAATAAAATCCAGAAGAGTGAAATCATCGAAAGCACTAATGATTCGAGCATCCTCGGCCGCGATATAGTTATCAATCAAATAACGCATACCTGGTTCGTATGCCTTCAAATCGATAAAATCACCGCTGGAACGACCGATGGTAGCTTTCAGCGCCACATAGAAATTGACAGATTTATCATATTTCTTCCGCTGCGCTGGGGTGTAGCCAATCTCACCCATCATAGGTTTCACTTCTGCATATGCGCGGATGAGCGAATCTGTCAGCCGATACAGCCGCTCACGCATCCGAGCGTATGCCTCATCGTTATCAATATCAATTCCATGTTCCCCACAGAAATGGTGCAGATAATCGAGTTCTTCTTTCGGATATTGCACGCCTTTGCACAACTCGTCCAGTTCATCCAGAATCTTTTCAAATTGCTTTTGTGCCTCGGCTTGACGGTTTTTTAACAGGCCCTCGACATCCTCATCCGCATAACGTTCAAAAGCCCCGGAGGTATATTTCTCCATCGCCTTAGACAAATCGCCAAAGAGCTGCTTGTAGTCAACAATGTAACCGAAATCTTTGTCTTCACCATCCAAACGGTTTACGCGGCAGATTGCTTGGAACAAGCCATGATCGTGCATCGTTTTGTCGATGTACAAATATGTGCAGGGTGGCGCGTCGAAGCCAGTCAACAGCTTGTCTACCACAATCAGCAGCTTCATGTTATAAGGTTCTTCGATGAATTTCTTTTTTGCTGTTGCTTCAAATTCCTCAACCCGCTTGACAATACCGCTTTTATCAGCTGTGCCGGCAGGATCAATGCCAATCATCTGAAGGTAAATACGGTATTTTTCGTATGCATCGGTTTCTTCATCATCGCTGACCGTTTCGGTACGTAAAGCTCCAATGCTGGGTTCGTAAGAGGAAATGACAGCACACTTGCGGAAATTCTTCTGCTGGAACAGTTCATAATACTTGCAGGCGGTCAAAATATCATCCGCAACAAGAATTGCATTGCCGCTTCCGTCGGCAAGGCGGGCCTTGGTCTCAAAATCGAAAATGATGTCACAGACAATTTTCTCCAAACGGGAACGGGAGCTATATACCGTCTGCATATTGCCCCAAATCTGCTTTAATCGAGCTTTTGCTCTCGGCATCAGGCCACGGGTCTTAGCATCAAACCACGCGTCAATCTTTGCCTGAGACATAATCTCCTGCGGAACATCGCGGTATTCATAGCGTAGATCCAGCACAATGCCATCCGCTACCCCCTCATCAAATTTGTAGGTATGGATATATTGGCCAAACACTTTAATGCTGGAAGATTTATCGGATTTTAGCAGCGGCGTACCCGTGAAGCCCACAAAGATGGCATCGGGCATTATGGTTTTCATAGCTAAGTACAGCTTGCCGGATTGCGTACGGTGGCACTCGTCCACAAATACGAAAATATCGTCTTTGGCGCTGAAATTAACAGGTAGAGAGGCCTTCAGCTCCTCAATGTACCGATCATAATCTTTTGGCGTGGCTTCACCGCCACGCTTACCAAACTTATGCACCAGGGAGCACAGCAGCCTGTCTTCATGGGAGTTCAAGCGCGCCAGTAAATCAGTACTGCTCTTAGTGCGGATGATCGTTTCATTGACACCTTTGTAGTTCCGCTCAATCTGCTCATCCAGTTCATCCCGGTCAGTAACAATCAGCACGCGGGCTGTGGGGATATTGGAGAGCAACCATTTGGACAGCCAGATCATAGTCAGGGACTTGCCGCTGCCCTGGGTGTGCCAGATGATGCCGCCCTTACCGGAAGCGAGCCGTTTCTGCGCTCTCATTATGCCGTAGTACTGATTGTATCGGCAAACCTTCTTCCGGCCCCTGTCAAAAATCATGAAGTTGTGGATTAAATTCAGGAACCGGGCCTTGTAGAACACAGCGAAAAGGGCGCTGTCTAATTTATTGGGGATGGTATCGCAAATCTCCTCGATATGAATATCTATCTCATGCCGCTCCTCGGGAGATTCCGTAAATCCGTCCTTTTTCCATTCCAGGTAATACTTCTCGGGGGTCTTAATGGTTCCGTAGCGCAAGCCTTCGCTGTCATTGCCTGCCATACAAAATTGGATGGTGGTAAAAAACGGCTCGATAAACATTTCGCGTTGGTTGGTCAGATTTTGACGGATGCCGTTGGATACGGATACCGTACTTTTCTTCAGCTCGATCACTGCCACAGCAATACCGTTCAAATAAATGACCAAGTCGGGACGCTTTTCGTTATTGGCGACTACGGTGACCTCTTCCGCTATGTCGAAGAGATTTTCGCCGGGAGTATTCCAGTCAACGAAATACACTGTAGTTTCGTTTTCGTCAGCACTTTCTTTTACTTTGGCGCCATATTTCAGCAAGCGATAGACCTCACGATTGGCGCTATACAACCCGGCCTGTAGATTGGACGCGGCTTTGACAAGCTCTGTTACGGCATGGGTGGCGATTGTAGCAGAATAGCCGTGGTTGGTCAGCCATGCTGTCAGTTTTTCTTCGTCAATATTGCGGTTTTCCCGACTTTTCAGATTGCCAATATAATTGTATCTCAGCCTGCTGCGAAAAAATTCAATGACCCGCTTTTGCGTGACAATTTCAGGCTTTCCAACACGGTCCATTACACATCCTCCTTATCTATCAGTCTAATTCGGCCGGTGAGCAGTTCGCTCATCATGCCGCGCATAATATCTCGATACTTACAAAGCTTTCCTTCCAAATCCAATATTTCATTTTCCATATCCCGTATCACTGCACAGATAGCATTTTGTTCCTTTGGTGAAGGAAACAAGAATCTCATATTCAGGATATCTGCCGGCCTCAAATTATTGATGCTCGATCCGGAAAAAAGAATAGAGATTTGATTCCAATACGCATCAGAGTTCATCAAATTGAAGATATAGTACATATTGGTGTCAGAATCCTTTTTCCTGACACAGCTCATAAATGCACCAAATGTATAGTCGCAAACAAGTGGGCTTCCGAAATAACAACTTTTTCCAACGAGTGTTCGACTTCCATTTGCCATGCATACCATAATATCGTCCATACATAGATGCTGCGATGTTTTTACTTTGTTCCGATGAACATATTGAACGTCGTGACTCACAAAACGGGCATTCTTTATATTGTTGGCTCTTAATAACCTGATTGTTTCTGCTGTTTCGAATTGGCTTATATCGGCTGTTCCATCATAACTGACACAGCGAATACATTCCAAGAACTTGCCCAATGCATAATCTTTCCACTCACCAGTAAAACCCGGTAATCTTTGCTTGCTGGTCAGCAAAGCCTGCATTGTGCCTTGCTTGATGGACTTCTTCTTGGCAATCAGCTTTTCCAGATTGGCAATCAGGGTATCAATATCAGATAGAGCAGCGGCAATGGCCTCCTGTTCCGGTTTTGATGGAACAGGAATCTCGATCGCAGAGAGCTGTTTACCATTGGTCAAAGCTCGGGTTGTGTAAGTACACCCGGTAATAATCGCCTCCCGTACTGCTTCTGTGGAAAAACAGTATTTGCAATATTCCGGGGTGAACATATCATTCTTCGGTCTGCCACGCAGGACGAACCCACTGAATACGCCGTTTTCAACAGGCTCCAGTAAGACAGAGGAGATACCAACCTCATCCGGAGTCTCTGATGTTCTTGTAAAAAACACATCATTTTCACGGACATCGAAACGGTGAATCTCATCAGGGGTTAGGCAGACCCGGCCACGAATATCTGCCTTTTTCAATCCGCGTTTTTTATATACATCAGTATAGTTAATTATAGGTGTTCCATAGCCAAAAAACTTTTTTCCCTTATTCAGACCATTCTTGAAATCAAGAAAATCGCCTATTGTTGCTGTATCCCACGGTTTTACCACTGGAATCCCATCCTTTCCAGATGAGACTTCACCTTTGCCTCATAATCATCCACTAGAGCGGTCAATGCAGGAAGGGTATCCTCATAGCGCTCCGCCAGTTCAATGACTCTGCCGGTAATATTATGAGAGATTGCTGTATAGAGGGCATTTATGCCATGATAAATGGAAGAATACCACTTTTTATTGATTAAGAGCTCTTTAATCTCCTCCACGGTCAAAACAGTATACTTATTCTTGACCAGTTGCTCCAGCGCAGCCTTCAACGCCCTAACCAGCTTGATCTGTTCGTCATTCTTGATGATAAGAGTATAGAGGGACATAAGTTGCTCATAATCTTCGGCATACATTTCCGGAATTGGGGAGGCCGCCCGGAGTTCGGCAATCCGTACCTTGATACTCTTGGCGGTCACATTACCCTTATCATTCCGGGCAAGGGCACACAACGGGTGGACCTCCAGGTACTCGTCCATATCCTTTTTCTTCATGGGCAGGGCGTTGAACAATGTGGTCAGCGCCCTGATTTCCTCGGAGGGAACCTTGCTTCTGATTTCATCAATGGCGGCGTTTAGTGCCTTTACAGGGACTTTCCCCTTTTCGTCGATCAGTTCCGCAAGGGCAGAATCCTCCTCGGCGCCTTCCAGCAGTTCATCAATCTGCGCCTGGGTATCGGCAATAATCCCTTCAGCGTCATCAATCGCCTTGGCTTCTTCCGCAAAATAGGTATCGATGATCATGCGCTTAGGAATCAGTTTTCCATCCCAGCTTTTCACCTTATCGGTGACCTCGGTAAAGGTCTGGCCATCAACGGTCTTGGTCTTGACCACATATTCATAGCTCAGTTCCCGACCCGCCTCATAACCATCGTGAATCAGCAGATATACATCATCGGACATAACTTCCAACCAGTATTCCAAAAGCACCTGGTATACATCATATTTGTCGATCAGCTCAATGCCTTCAAAGTGGATCAAAATATGTTCCGCCAGCCGGACAATCAGCTTTTTTGTATCTACATAGGCATTAATACTGCGCAGATCTTCATCCACTGCGCTGCGCCATGCCATGAAGGCAGTATCTACCTTGTCTGCATAGGAAGAAAATTCATCATCCTGATGGATAAGAGAGCGCACCTCATCATTGGGGACATTCAGTTGATAGAAGCCTTCCCTCAGCGGAGAAAACAGCTTGTCCTTCAATCGTCCGAATACAGACCAATATTGCTCCATGCCATCAACATCGCAAGCAGGAATGCCGCCTTTCAAATGTGCTTCAATGCTTTGCTGGTCTTCGCCAATGTCGGAATCAATATAGCGGGAGATGTTCAGATTATAGTCGTTTTTGTCTATAATCTCGCTCATGGGTACAAATCGAGCATAGTGCGGATCGTCAGTGATCTGTTGGTTAAAAGTAGTAACGATTTTATAGATATCCCGCTCGCGCAGACGGTTCATGTTTCCGTCTTTTACAAAATCGTGGCTTGCATCAATCATTAAAATGCCGGTGCGCTTGTCGGCATCTTCTTTGTCAATAATAATGATACAGGCATGGATACCGGTTCCATAGAACAAGTTTGCAGGCAGACCGATGATCCCCTTGATGTATCCGGTCTTAATCAGATTTTCACGGATGGTACCCTCTGCGTTACCGCGGAACAAAACACCGTGGGGCAGAATGACCGCCGCCTTGCCATTGTGCTTCAAGGATTTCAGAATGTGCATCAGCCAAGCATAGTCGCCATTCTTCTCTGGGGGTCTTTCGCCGCGGCCACCAAATCTGCCATATTCTTTTGCACCGTCTGTCCAGTTTTTAATAGAGAACGGCGGATTTGCTACGATATATTTGAATCTGCGCAGCACAGTTTCATCTGATCCCTCTTCAAAATACTGAGGATCAGAAAAAGTGTTGCCGGACATGATGGTAATGGTGGCCCAGCCATGCAGAACGGCATTCATTTTTGCAAGGCTAGCCGTAGTGGTGTCCTTTTCCTGACCGTAACCGGACAGAGCGATGGGAGCTTCATTTAATGCCCGAATCAGCAGCGAACCAGATCCACATGCCGGGTCATAAATCGTAGCGGCGGGATTATACTCCTCTGCAATACCGATGACCTTTGCCAAAACACGGGATACTTCAGCAGGGGTATAGAACTGGCCCTTACTCTTACCGCTCTCGGTTGCAAATTTACGCATCAAATATTCATAAGCGTCACCAATTAGGTCATCGCCTTCAGCCTGGTTCTTGGAGAAGTCCAGTTCGGGGCGGCGAAAGATTTCAATCAGTTTACTCAGCTTTTCCACCATTTCTTCGCCCTTACCCAGCTTATCGGGATCATTGAAAGAAATCTTATCAATAACGCCACGGAGACCATTGGCCTCAGCCAGTTTAGCAATAACTTTATTAATGCCGTCACCGATTTCCTTCTTGCCGATTAGCTTAACCATATCAGCAAAGCTGCCGCCTTCAGGAATTTCGATGTCGGCATAGTCCTGTCCGATAAATTTATCGGAAACATACTTCACAAACAGAAGAGTGAGAATATAGTCTTTATATTGTGAGGCATCCATACCGCCTCTCAATGCATCACAGCTCGCCCAGAGGGAACTGTATAATTCACTTTTTTTAACAGCCATTTCTATTACTCCTATCTATGAGATCATTTTGGATTTGGAACAAATTCCAGAATATCATTCGGTGTGCATCCCATAGCAACACAAATACTCTCGACCTTGTCCAGGGCAATATACTGGCCGTTTTTTAGCTTTGTAATAATGTTTGCGGAGATATGAGCCTTTTTCATTAGCTGGGCATTCGAAATATCCCGTTCTATCATCATGTGCAACAATCTTTTATAGCTAACCGCCATGCCGCCACCTCCACATATAGATATTTTATTTTATCACAGTTCCATGAAAAAAACAATAATTCGAAAAGTATAGCAGTCCTCTCTCCGGGCCAAAATTTGGGAATCAATTTTCGCTAAAAACTGTTGGATATCATCCTTCGCAATTATCATACTGCCTCTATCTATTCTATGGGTAGGGTGCTGTTCACAGCAAGGTGCCCCGGATTCAAAAATCCGAGGCACCTTGCGATTGCGTATGTTTTCACGAGAAGACGATTCCCGGGCATGGTCTTTGATACGTTCTCCTCCGCTGACTCCATCCGGTCGTCTCTGCATTTCTCACGCGGAATCGTTTTACGCCTCCTGATACAGCTCCAGAATGGCGCCGTCCTTCCAGACAAAGGCCAGCCGGTCGCCCTTCTCGTTGGCTTCCATAGGGCCGCAGATTACGCTGTCGGCATCGGCGATGTACTTCTCCAGGTCGTCCACCTTGTAGGCCACATGGGGATGGCGGTGAATCTCCTCGGGGAAGGGGGTGCCCTCCTCAAATTTCAGGTACTCAATCTTGTAGTCGTAGTCGTCCACCTGGCTGACCCAGAACTTGGCCCCCTCGTTATAGACCATGTTGGGCTTGCGGTTGGTGATGGGAATCCCGATGTGCATATACTCAGCGGACATAGCGGTTCCTCCTATTTCTGATTTTTAATTTCCTGATAGACCTCATAGGCCTGCTGAGGGGTATAGCCCTCGTGGACCACCTTGCCGATGGCCTGGGCCATGCCGGCGGGGCAGTCGGACTGGAAGATATTCCTCCCCATGTCCACCCCGTGGGCCCCCTCCTGAATGGCCTTCCAGGCCATCTCCAGGGCCTCCGGCTCGGGCAGCTTTTTGCCCCCGGCGATGACGATGGGGACGGGACAGGCGGCGGCCACCCGCTCAAAGCCCTCGCAGTAGTAGCTCTTGACAACGTTGGCCCCGTTCTCCGCCAGCACTCTCGTGGCCAGCAGGAAGAACTTCTCCGTCCGCTCCATCTCCTTGCCCACGGCCACCACCCCCAGGGTGGGCATCCCATACCGGGCCCCGGCGTCGGCGGTGCGGGCCAGCAGCTCCAGGGAGCGGCTCTCGCCGGGGGAGCCGATGAAGGTCTGCACCGCCACACAGTCGGCGCCCATCCGCAGGGCGTTCTCCATGTCGCTGGCAAAGCCGCCGCCGTTGGACATATCGTCGTAGAGGACGGTGGAGTCGTAGGTCACCCGGAGACACCGCCCCACCCGGGCGGCGGGGGAGATGCAGGAGCGGAAGGTGCCCCGGGTGCCCATCAGCACATCCACATAGGGAATTAGAGGCGGAATCACCAGGTCAATCCGTTCCAGCCCGGCGGTGGGCCCCATGATGTAGCCGTGGTCAAAGGCCAGCATGACGGTATTTCCCGACTTGGGGTGGAACATCCGGGCCAGCCGGGTCTTCATGCCCCAGTCGCAGTGGGCGGCCCCCTTCACATAAAAGCCCTCCTGGGCGGCGGGGATGTCCAGATGGTAATTATGGGCCGCCTTATTTCCAATGTTGTCAGCCATGGCTTACTCCTTGCTGTAGGCGGGGGTGTGGCAGGGGGTGTTCCACAGGCGAATAAATTCTTCGTCCCACTTGGCGATGTTCATCTGGAAGCCGCCGGCCTCCTGTACGGTGAGAATCTCGCCCACCATACTGGCCACAACCTCCACGTCCATGGCCTTCAGGAACTCCACGGTATCCTTGAACAGCACCAGCAGCTCCATCATAGTGGTGGCGCCGCAGCCGTTGATCATGACGAATGCTTTGTCCCCGGCCTTCAGCTCCAGGTTTTTGCACAGAGCTCCGGCCACGGTGGACACGGTGTCTTTGGCGGACATCATGGGCACCCGGACGCCGCCCCCCTCGCCATGCTGGCCGGCGCCAATTTCCATCAGGTTGGTCTCCCCCAGGTCACCGAAGGACATGCCGTTCTGGGGGTGGGTGGCGTCGGTGGACTTCACCGTGACGGAGGCCATGCTGTCGGCGTACCGCTGGGCGATGGCGGTCACCTCGTCCAGGCTCTTGCCCTCCCGGGCGGCGGCTGCTGCAATGTGGTACAGGGCGACGGCTCCGGCCAGGCCCCGCTTGTTGTCCTCACCGTTGGGGTCGTACTGAATCTCCTCTCCGGTGACCACCTGGCGGACGTTGAGCCCCGCCTTCTGGGCCAGCTTCATGGCCTGCTTGCCGGCCAGCTGGTCGCCGGCGTAGTTCAGGGTGAGCAGCAGCACCCCGTGGCCCTTGTCGGCCAGCTTCATGGCGTCAAACACCAGCTGGCCGTTGGGAGCGGCAAAGATGTCGCCCACCGCCTGGATATCCAGCATCCCCTTGCCCACAAAGCCGGCCTGGGCGGGCTCGTGGCCCGAGCCGCCGTAGGTGACAATGGTCACCCGGTCGGCGGAAGCAAGGTCCTTGCTGATGACCAGGTGGCCGTCCACGTCCAGAATGTCGGGGTAGGCCAGCCCCAGGCCGGTGAGCTCCTCGTCGGTGATGGTCTCCGGGGCGTTGATAAATTTCTTCATTTTCATGGTGTTGCCTCCTCAAAATTGTGGTGTCAGGGCTGTGCCAGACCCTGGAAAAAGTAGGACATGGACATGGCCCCGGCGTCCGGGGTGCCGATGGTCTTCTCTCCGTAGCTCCTGGCCCGCCCGAATTTGGATACAAATTGCTTGCTGGCCTCCGCTCCGTCCGCCGCAGCCCTGGCGGCAGCGGCAAACAGCTCGTTCTCGTCGCCGTCGGCATAGGCGGCAATGGCCTGGCTGGCGGGAATCAGGGCGTCCATCATGGTCTTGTCCCCCACCTTGGCCCCGGACATGTCGCTCAGCTCCTCCAGGGCCCTGGCAAAGACGGCCTGAATGCCCGCCACGCCGATCTCCTCCCCCTCCGGGGCCGCCTCCTGCATCCCGTCCAGCCAGGTGTTCCACAGGGGGACGGCGCTGCCGCCGTTCAGGGTCATCACCGCCATGGCCGCGTCGTCCAGCATGGACTGGATGCCTCCCGCCGACTGCTCCACCGCGTGGGCAATGGCCCTGGCAATTTTCGACATGGTCAGGCCGTGGTCGGCGTCCCCAAAGTGGGAGTCGATCTCTGTCAGCTCCGCCTCCGCCGCTGTGACGGCCTCGCATCCATGTTTCAGCCGGGCGGCAAATTCAGCTTTTGTCATTCGCGTTCACCTCCTCCCCTGTGTCGCCTGTAACATTTTTTACTGATCCCGTTATCCTCGACTTACATATGTTACATCTGTGTGTTTATCATACCACCCTTTGTTACATGAGTCAATTCAAAATTTTATTTCCACAAGGCCGACAGAAATATATGTGGAAAATTGGCAAACCTGCACAAAAACAGACCTCCCAGACGGCCGGCGCCGTCTGGGAGGTTACAAATATTACTTATTGCTCCAGCAATGTCTTAATCAGTTCCGACCGGGCCACGATGTGGGTAAAAAAGCCGGACTTTAGCGCGCCACGCAGAGCCTTGGCGCTGGTGTTGGCAGAGCAGACGCCGATGATGTTGGGACAGCGCTTCAAGATATCAATGGGGATTTGAATGGCAAAGTCCTGCTCCGACTGGATGACAAAGCCGTCCTCGTTGAAGTAGTAGATCAGCATCCGCCCGCAGGCCCGCTGCTGCTGAAGCAGACTGCCGTATCGGACCAGCGAGGCGAAGTCGGGGCTGGAGGGGTAGTCCCCGATGTTGACCAGCGCCGTGTCCAGCTGCTCCCATTGATGATGGATTTGCCGGTAGACCTCCGTGGAGCACAGCACCTGCTTCTCCTCCAGGTTGTCCGGCAGGGCCGGGAGGTAGAGAAAATGGGGGGTGGCCCCCATCTGCTGGGCCATCAGGCGGACATTTTCGTTGGACTGGTAGTTGCGGGCGGGGATACTGGCGTTGCCCACCAGAGGGCAGATGTCGGTGATGGTGCTGTTGGGCTGGGGATTCTCCTCCAGCCAGGACACCAGCTGGCCGATGAGATAGCCCCAGCCCACCCCCAGCCGGCGGACGCCCAGCTGCCGCAGCAGCTCCACCGCCCCCTGGGACAGCAGACGGTTTGTGGCATCGTCATTCGTCCCCTCCGCCACCAGGATGCCCCCCCGGATGGAGCTGGATAATTTCAGCCGCTCCAGCAATTTGGTTTCCCGGGTCCCCGGCTCATGGATTGTGATCTCCACAATGCCCAGCTCCCGCGCCTCTGACAGCATTCGGCTGATCAGCGGGCGGGATACCCCCAGCTCCCGGGCAATATCGCTCTGCTTCTGGTCCTCAATGTAGTACCGATGCGCCACATGAGCCAGCCTTTTTTGTTTCTCCAGGTTAGTGTCCACAAAACGATCCCCCGTATTTACACCGTGTTACATATGTTACTCCCTCATTTATACCACAAATCGGGGGCAGAGGCAAGTAAAAAGTATTTCCTCCGATTTTAAGAAGCATTTTTCAAAAGTGAATAAGAAACCCCCTCTAAGTCAAAAGACTCCCCCCTTGGATTTGCCGGATGTCTTTGCTAAACTGTTATTAGTGATAAAAAGAAAAGAATAAGCAGCTCTAAATTCATCGATTTGCAAAATAAATAGGAGGCCGGTGATCAAAAAATGAGCGAAACCATTGTATCCATGCGGGGGATCTGCAAGAGCTTTCCCGGCGTCAAGGCCCTGGACCATGTGGACTTTGACCTGCGCTCCGGGGAGGTCATGGCCCTGCTGGGGGAGAACGGCGCAGGCAAAAGCACGCTGATGAAGGTGCTCAGCGGCGTGTACCAGCGGGACGAGGGCACCCTGGAAATTTTCGGGAAGCAGTACGGCGATCTGAACCCCAAGCTGGCCCAGGAGGTGGGCGTGGCCATCATTCACCAGGAGCTGAACATGTGCAAGCACCTGTCTGTGGCGGAAAATATGTTTTTAGGCAGGGAAAAGCGCAGGGGCATCAGGCTTGACAACGCCAGTATGGAAGCGGAGGCAAAGAGCATCCTGAACGAGCTGAAAATTGATTTGGACCCCAAACAGGTGGTGGGAGAGCTGCCTGTGTCCAAGCAGCAGATGGTGGAAATTGCCAAGGCCCTGTCCACCAATGCCAGGGTGCTGATTATGGACGAACCCACCTCCGCCCTCACCGCCCGGGAGATTGACGACCTGTTCCGCATCATCCAGGAGCTGAAGGCCAAGGGCTGCGGCATCGTGTATATCTCCCACCGGCTGGAGGAGCTGCAGCACATCGTGGACCGGGTGACCATCATGCGGGATGGCCAGTACATCACCAGTATGGACTTCAAGGATGTCACCCTGGACGAGATCATCGCCTACATGGTGGGCCGGGAGATCAAGGAGAAGTTCCCCCGGGTGGCCTGCGAGAAGGGCAAAAAGGTCTTCGAGGTAAGGGGGCTCAACGCCGGGCGCATGGTGCGGGACATCGACTTCTCCCTGTATGAGGGGGAGATCGTGGGCTTCGCCGGGCTGATGGGCGCCGGGCGCACCGAGACCACCCGGGCCATTTTCGGCGTGGACCCCAAGGAGGGCGGGCAGATCATCCTGGACGGCAGAGAGGTGGCCATCAGGAACCCCAAGGACGCCATCCAGGCGGGCATTGTTTTGGCCCCGGAGGACCGGAAGAAGGACGGACTTTGTACCAAGCTGTCCATCCGCCACAACATCGCCCTGCCCAACCTGGACTTTCTGTGCAATCGGTTCGGCATGATCCGGTGGGGCAAAGAGGCCGAAACCTGCGATAAAACGGTGCAGAACCTGAAAATCAAGACCCCCAATGTGGAGATCAACGCGGCCAACCTCTCCGGAGGCAACCAGCAGAAGGTGGTGGTGGGCAAGTGGCTGGCCCGAAACTCCCGGGTCGTTATTTTCGACGAGCCCACCCGGGGCATCGACGTGGCGGCCAAGGTGGAGATTTACCACCTGATGAACGACCTGAAAAAGCAGGGGATCGCCGTCATGTTCGTCTCCTCGGAGATGCCGGAGGTCATGGGCATTGCCGACCGCATCATCGTCATGTGCGACGGACGGATTACCGGCGAGCTCATGGCGGAGGACGCCACCCAGGAGAAGATTCTCTCCCTGGCTACCCAGTTTGAGAAGAAAATTGCTGTTTAAGGAGGGCGGAAACAATGAACACGAAACCGAATCCCATAAAGCGCATCCTAAATACCCGGGGCATGGGCGGGGCGCTGACGGCCTTTGCCGGGCTGATTGTCATCTACATCGCCTTCGGCATCATCAACCCCACTGTGTTCTCCGGGCAGAACATCATGAACCTGCTGCGGTCCATGTCCAAGTACCTGCTCATCGGCATCGGGCAGAGCTATATTCTGATTACCGGCAACATCGACCTGTCCATCGGCTCGGTGGCGGGCATGAGCGCCATGATTTCCGCCACCCTGATGACCATGGGGGTCCACCCCATTGCCGCAATCCTGATTACGCTGGCCTGCTGCCTGGTCATCGGCGTGCTCAACGGCCTGCTGGTGGGCAAATGGCAGCTGCCCCCCTTCATCGCCACCTTGGGCACTATGTTTGTGGCCCGGGGCGTGGCCTACATCGTCAACGGCAACCGCAACACCGACGCCATTGCCTCCGGCATCGGCAAGGAGGCGGCCGACACCTTCGGCAATTTCTTCTACTACGGCTCCACACTGGGCATCTACAACACCTTCTGGATTGCCATCGCCCTGTTTGTGGTATTTTTCTTCCTGCTGTCCGGGACCAGGACGGGCCGCCATATCTACGCCATCGGCTCCAACGTGGACGCGGCCAAGCTGTCCGGCGTCTCTGTGCTGGCCACCACCACCAAAGCCTATTTGGTCAGCGCCTTCTGCTCCTGCGTGGTGGGCCTGATCCTGTGCGGGCAGGCCGGCATGGGCAATATGGAGGCCGGCAACATGTATGAGATGTACGGCGTGGCCGCTGGCGTCATCGGCGGCGTGTCTCCCCTGGGCGGCACCGGTATCCTGCTGGGCACCCTGGCCGGCGCGGCGGTGTGGCAGACCCTGGAGAACGGCCTGAACATGATCGGTGCCCAGGTGGGCATCCAGCGGCTGGTCATCGGCATCATTGTGGTGGTGGCTGTGTTCCTGGACGTGGTGGTCCGCAACGGTGCCCACAAGAAAAAGCCCGCCAAGACCGGCGCGGCCAAGACGAATTAGACACCGGCAGGTGCTAATTATAAAAAACAAGGAGGATTCGAAAATGAAAAAACTCACAGCAGTTCTGTGCGCCGCCTGTCTGATGGTTACAGCTATGACGGGCTGTGCCAAGAAGAACGACCCCGGCCAGAGCGGAAGCTCTGACACCATGATCGCCCTGATTACCATGGACTCCATCGATCAGCACTGGATTGCCCTGAACGAGGGCGCCCAGAAGGCGGCCAAGGAGCTGGGTGTCAATGTCCAGTTCATGTCCCCCAACACCAAGGACGACGCCCAGCAGATTGAGTGCGTCAACAACGCCGTCAGCGCGGGCGCCAAGGCCATCATCGTGGCCGCCAACGGCCCGGACGCCATTTCCTCCGCCCTGAAGGAGGCCAAGGACAAGGGCGTGAAGATCGTCTACGTGGACTCCCCCGCCAACGTGGACGCCGAGGCCACCTTCTCTACCGACAACAAGGCCGCCGGCAAGACCGCCGGTGAGGAGATGCTCAAGGCGCTGAACGCCAAGGGCGTCAAGAGCGGCAAGGTGGGCATCATCAACGTAAACGCCGCCACCGACTCCTGTGTGGCCCGGGAAGAGGGCTTCCGCTCCGCCTTTGAGGGCAGCGGCTTCGAGCTGCTGGAGACCCAGTACGGCGAGGGCGACGCCGCCAAGTCCCAGTCCATCGCGGAGAACTACATCACCCAGGGCGTAGTGGGCATCTTCGGCTGCAACGAGGGCTCCACCACCGGCGCGGGCAACGCCATCAAGGCCACCGGCAAGGCCGACATCGTTGGCGTGGGCTTCGATAAATCCGACGCCATCCTGGGCCTGATTGACGACGGCTATCTGCTGGCCACCATGGCTCAGAACCCCGATGTCATGGGCTACGAGGGCGTGAAGGCCGCGGTCAAGGCCATCAACGGCGAGAGCCTGGGCGGCGCGGTCACCGACACCGGCGTGTCCGTCCTCACCAAGGAGGGCGGCTCCGCCGCCCCCGCCGGCACCACCGCCAGCCAGGAGTGGAAAATCGCCCTGATTACCATGGACTCCATCGACCAGCACTGGGTCACCCTGAACGAGGGCGCCCAGGCCAAGGCCAAGGAGCTGGGGGTCACCGTCACCTTCATGTCTCCCAACACCAAGGACGACGCCCAGCAGATCGAGTGCGTCAACAACGCGGTGGCCGGCGGCTACAACGCCATTATGGTGGCTGCCAACGGCCCGGACGCCATCTCCTCCGCCCTGAAAGAGGCCCAGTCCAAGGGCGTGAAGATCGTCTATGTGGACTCCCCCGCCAACGTGGACGCCGAAGCCACCTTCTCCACCGACAACAAGGCCGCCGGCAAGACCGCTGGCGAGGAGATGCTCAAGGCGCTGGACGCCAAGGGCGTCAAGAGCGGCAAGGTGGGTATCATCAACGTGAACGCCGCCACCGACTCCTGCGTGGCCCGTGAGGAGGGCTTCCGCTCCGCCTTTGAGGGCTCTGGCTTCGAGCTGCTGGAGACCCAGTACGGCGAGGGTGACGCCGCCAAGTCCCAGTCCATTGCCGAGAACTACATCACCCAGGGCGTGGTAGGCATCTTCGGCTGCAACGAGGGTTCCACCACCGGCGCGGGCAACGCCATCAAGGCCACCGGCAAGGCCGATATCATCGGCGTGGGCTTCGACAAGTCCGATGCCATCCAGGGCCTGATTGGCGACGGCTATCTGCTGGCCACCATGGCCCAGAACCCCGATGTCATGGGCTCCAGCGGCGTAGAGGCCTGTGTCCAGGCGCTGGAGGGCGCCGCCCTGAACGGTGCGGTCACCGACACCGGCGTGTCTGTGCTCACCAAGTAATTTCATAGCAAAAAAAGCAACAGGAACGCCGGTTTTCCGGCGTTCCTGTTGAAATTATCAAGACATCGTGATAAAGTAGTGTAAGCCCATCAGCAAAATCCGGTCAGATACCCAGATAATTCCGAGGCAGTTCGGTTGGGAGTGAGACAGCTTATGTGGAAGGTTATTATCGCGGATGATGAAAAGTTGATCTGCCGGCTGATCGAGACGCTGATCGACTGGGAAACGCTGGACATGGAGATCGTGGGCAAGGCGGAGAACGGGCTGGAGGCCCTCCGGATGGTGGAGGAGCTCCATCCCCACCTGCTGATTACCGACATCCGTATGCCGGGCTGTGACGGCCTGGAGCTGATCCGTCAGGCCCGGGAGCTCAGCCCGGACATTGAGATTGTCATTATCAGCGGCTACGCACACTTTGAATATGCCAAAACCGCCATCGCCTACGGCGTGGGCAGCTATATCCTAAAGCCCGTCAACCAGGCGGAGCTGAACAAGACTCTGCAAAAAATTGTGCTCCGGTTGGAGGAGCGGGGCAAACGGGAGCGGACGGAGGAAGACCGGGAGAGCGGCCAGTCCGCGCCCCAGCGGCGCAGGGAGGAGCTGCTCCGGGACCTGTTGGAAGGAAAAAGGGAGTTTACCGAGGAAGAGCTGGCCGAAAGTTATCAGTTTCACATCTGCGGATGTCAGCTCCAGACCTTTTTCCTCAAGCTGGACTTGGACGGGGAGGAGTTGAGCAATCCGGCCCGGACCATCATCCGTCAGAAGGCGGAGGAGATGTTCCAGGCCACTGTACTGCCTTCCTGTACCGAAGGCGCGCTGTTTCTCCGGAACTTCGCGGGCTACGGCCTGCTCAGCTACCCGCCCGGGGAGCAGGACCGGGTGCGCCACAGCCTGCGGGAGCTGCTCAAGCAGCTGGAGGCCAACAAAAGCCTGTTTGGAAAAGTGGAGTTCACCATCGGCCTGGGCCGGCCCATTCAAGAGGTCCGGGAGCTGGCCGGCTCCATGAATACCGCCCGGCTGGCGGCGGAGGAGCGGCTGATCGAGGGCCGGGGCCGGATGCTGGAGGATGTGCCGCCCGATTCCAGCCTGCCCAAGCAGGCAATCCTGAACCGCTACACCAAGCTGGTGGACCACGGGATCGACATCATCGACGGGGACACCCTGCGCCTGGCCCGGGAGAGCCTGCGGGCCGGGGTGCTGGCTGTGTCCAGAGTACGCGGGCGGGAGATTTTTGAGCTGGTGCTGGATGCGGGAAAAATTTTTTCTCTTCGGGCGGGCAGCAGCGATGAGGCAGCCCAGGCATTTCAGCAGCGCTGCGGCCAGTGCGGGCGGACAGAGCTGCTGTTCCGGGAGCTGGAACAGCTCCACACCCAAGTGCTCCGGGAGCTGAAGGAGCGGCAGGAGAACGAAACCACCCGCCCCATCCGCATGGCAAAGCAGTTTGTTCAGGAAAACTACGGGCGGAACATCACCTTGGAGGATGTGTGCGGGGCCGTCGGCTTCAGCTCCACCTACTTCAGCGCCCTGTTCAAAAAAGAGACCGGGGAGGGCTTTTCCAAGTACCTGACCCAGGTGCGGATCGACCGGGCCAAGGAGCTGCTGCGGGAGACCGGACTGTCCGTGGCGGAGGTGTGCGAGGCGGTGGGCTACAGCGACCGGAAGCACTTCACCCAGACCTTTCACAAGATGACCGGCGTAAATCCGGCGGAGTTCCGCCGGCTCTACGGCTGACAGGAGAGGGCAATGAAAAACGACAGGTTGCGATATTTGTCCCACCGGCTCCTGGCCGCGGGCCTGACGGCCGTCCTGCTCCATCTCTGCCTGCTGCTCTTCCTCTGCGCGGCGGCGAAGGACCTGGGCGGGCGCTGGTGGGAGCTGGCCGCCATGGGGGCGGCGGGACTGCTCCTTTTGGTGTGTTGGACCACAGTGTGGATCATCCGGCCGTTTCTCCGGCTGGAAAAGGAGACCCGGCTGTTTTTGGAGGGGCACGCTCCGAATGGCCTGCTGCGGGAGGAACATGTCTTCTTTACCCCCGCCGGCCGTCAGACCTGGGAGTGCCTGCAGGGGCTGCTGGACTCCTCAGAGCTGATGAAGATGAACAAGCGGCAGGCCCAGTACCTGGCCCTGCAAAACCAGATCAACCCCCATTTCCTCTACAACACCCTGGAGAGCATCCGAAGCGAGGCCCTGATTGCGGGACTGACCGGTCTGGCGGAGATGACGGAGGCCTTAGCCAGCTTCTTCCGCTATACCATCAGCAAAGTGGAGAATCTGGTGTCGGTGGAGGAGGAGCTGCAAAACTGCGAGACCTATTTCAAGATTCAACAGTACCGCTTTGCGGAGCGCCTCCAGCTCACCGTCGAATGTGACAGCGCAGAGCGGGAGGAAATTTACAACTGCCGCCTGCCCAAGCTGAGTATGCAGCCCATTTTGGAAAACAGCATCATCCATGGCACCGAGTGTAAAATCGGCACCGGGCACCTGAAAATCCATCTGGAGCGGACGGGCAAGCTGCTGCTCATCCGAATCTCCGACGACGGGGTGGGGATGGATGAGCAGACCCTGGCCAGAATGAATGGACAGCTGCAAAAAAAAGTCCGGGCCGCCGCGTCTCAGGACGGCCAGACCCAGGGCGGCATTGCCCTGCGCAACGTGAACAACCGGATCCAGCTGCTGTTTGGAGAGGAATACGGCCTGCGGGTGTTTTCCATGCCCGGGGTGGGAACCGATGTGGAGATTCTGCTGCCGGCTATCACCAGCGACAGGGATGTCCCCAATAAGGAGGCGCTGCGCTCCCTGTAGGAGGGTATATGCGAAACGAGATACTGCGAATGGATCAGGTGACCTATGAGACCCAGGGCGTCACCCAGCTGGACAATTTCAGCCTGTCGGTGTGGGAGGGGGAAATTTTGGGGCTGGTCCCCGTGAACAACTGGGGGGTAGAGGCCCTGCTCTCTCTGCTGACCCAAAACCTTCCCCTGCGGTATGGATATGTTCATTACAACGAAAGGCTGGTAAATGACTGGCACAGCCACCGCAGAGGGGGAAACCGGGTCAGCGTGATTCGGAATGAGAGCTGTCTGGCCAAGGACCTGACGGTGGCTGACAACATCTTTGTCCTGCGTCCGGGGTTCAAAAAATGGCACATCCGCCCCCGTATCCTCCGGGAGCAGCTGACCCCCTTTATCCAGGAGGTGGGTGTCCCCATCCGGGCGGACGCCTATATCGACAGCCTGACCACCTTTCAGCGGTTTGTGGTGGAGCTGCTAAAGGCGGTAGTGGCAGGCAGCCGGCTGATCGTGCTGGAAAACGCGGATGCCTTCATCAGTGAGAGCGAGCTGGCCAAGCTCCAGGAGATTTTACTGCACTACGCCGGTAAGGGCATCTCCTTTCTCTACCTCTCCGCCCATTTTGAGGAAACCCTGCGCTTCTGTCACCGGACGGCCCTGATGTCCAATGGACGCATCTTAAAATGCTTTGACCTGAAAAGCGGCAGCGCGGATATCCTGTCCCTGCCCTGTGTGGGGGACTACGACCGCTGGATCCGGGCCCATCTGGAGGAGCCGGTCCGGGAGCAGGCAGACAGGCCCATGCTGGAGCTGCGCGCCCTGTGCTGCGGGAACCTCCAGGATGTAGACCTGCGGGTAAATGCCGGGGAGTGTATCGTGGTGCAGGATACGGACGGCTGCGCTCTGAGCGACTTTCTCGCCGTTTTAGCGCGCGGGCAGCCGGAAAGCGGGCAGCTTTTGGTGGGGGGAAGGCCCCTGCGCTCCGGTCTGGACCGGAGCATTGCCATTGTCCAGGAGCGGCCTACAGAAACCATGCTGTTTTACAGCATGAGCTATATGGACAATCTGTGCTTCAATATGGATCACCGTTTCCCGAAAATCTGGCTGTCAAAGGGGATTCGCAGGAGCATCCGGGAGGAGTATGCCCCCCTTCTGGGGGCGGAAGTCTTTGACAGACGAATCAATGAACTGACCAACCGGCAGAAATATGATCTGGTGTATACCAGGCTGCTGCTTCAGCGGCCCAAGGTGGTGTTCTGCATCCATCCCTTCAAGAAGGCGGAGGTATCTATCCGAAGCCATCTGTGGGAGCTGATAGAGCGGCTTTTGGAGCGGGATATTGCGGTGGTAATCCTTGCGGTAAACCTGGCCGACTCGCTGGCCCTTGCGGACCGGCTGGTCCGCCTGCGGAAGGGGGCGGTCCACGAGGTCTACCGGCGTGAGGACTTCACACGGCTGCCCGCCAATACTCCGTGGCTGTATCTCTACCGGGAAAAATATTCAAATATGGAAAGAAAGGTCGATATGTATGAAACGTTCCGAAATCAATAAGGCGCTCAAGGAGCTGGAGGCCATGTGTGTCCAATACCGCTTTGCCCTGCCGCCCTTCTGCCATTTCACTCCGGAGCAGTGGAAGGAACTGGGACACGAGTACGACGAGGTCCGGGACTGTATGCTGGGCTGGGACATCACCGACTACGGCAAGGGGGACTTTGACCGCTTCGGCTTTTCCCTGATCACCATCCGCAACGGCAACCGGGCCATGGCGGACAAGTACCCCAAGGTGTACGCCGAGAAGCTGCTCTATCTGAAGGAGGGCCAGTATGCCCCCAACCACTTCCACTGGTATAAGACCGAGGACATTATCAACCGGGGCGGCGGGAACGTGCTCATCCGGGTGTACAACTCCCTGCCCGACGAGGAGATTGACTACAGCTCCGACGTGACCGTCCATACCGATGGGCGCACCTACACCGTCCCCGCAGGAACCCAGGTGCGGCTCACGCCCGGGGAGAGCATCCACATCCAGCAGAGGCTGTACCACGACTTCTCCGTGGAGGAGGGGTCCGGCCCTGTCCTGCTGGGCGAGGTGAGCCAGTGCAACGACGACAACACGGATAACCGCTTCAACCCGCCTGTGGGCCGCTTCCCCGCCATTGAGGAGGACGAGCCCCCCTATCGTTTACTGTGCAACGAGTACCCGCCGGCCCAATGATTGCCCGCAATACTGCGACCGCACCCGAAGCAAAGACTGCAAAGCTGGGGGGGGGGAATTTACGCCTGCTCCAGCTGCTGAAATACCTTTTTGGACCTCAATGCCACCAGGCCAGACAGAACCGCCGCCCCCAGCAGGACGGTCCAGGGGGGCAGGGCGTCGAAGAGGAGGCCGTACCCCAGCTGTCCCAGGGGTGAGGCGCAGTTGGCCACCGCCTGGATGCAGGCGATCACCTTGCCCAGTAGCTGGCCGGGCACCTGGGCCTGGACCAGGGTGAGGAGGACCACGGTGAACAGCATGGCGGCGGCCATGGCCAGCATGGACATGACTGTTATCAGCCAGTAGCTGGCAAGGACGGGCATACCGGGCAGGACAGACAGCCCCATCGCCCCCGCCGCCCCGGCGCAGAAGAGCAGACAGACGGAGCTGTGCCGGGGTTTCAGCCGTGTGCCCAGGAGGCCCGCAAGAAGGCCGCCCAAAAGGCCGCCCAGACTCATGACTGCCTGGGTCAGGCCCAGGGCAGCGTCGCTCCTATGCAGCACCTGGGCCACAATGGCGGGGATGCCCACAATCATCACCGCCGACAAAATCAGGTTGAAGGCGGACAGCACCAGCGTCACCGATAAAAACACGGGCCGCTCCCGGGAGATGTACCGCCAGCTCTCCCCCAGGTCCTTCCCCACGGTGGCCAGCACCCCGGCGTCACGGGGCCGCCTCTCGTGGGGGATGCGGATGAAAATTTCCATGACAGCCGAGCAGAAGAAGCACACCCCGCCGATGGTCAGGATGGGCCCCAGTCCCCACAGGCCGAAGATGACGCCCCCCAGAGCGGGCCCCAGGAGGTTGGCCAGGGTGGAGATCATGTTGATGACCGCGTTGCCCTGGGTGAGCCTGTCGGGGGCCAGGAGCAGGGGCAGGCTGGCCTGGACCGCCGGCTGGTAGGCCCCGGCGATGGCGTAGAGGAGCATCAGCGTGACGATGACCAGGGGGACCAGAGGGGCCCTGCCCCACAGCAGGACGTAGCACGCCGTCAGCCCTGCGGTGAGGAAGTCCAGCCCCGCCATGATGCGGCCCTTGTGGACCCGGTCCGCCGCCGTCCCGCCGATGGGGCCCATCAGGATCATGGGCAGGAAGGAGCAGGCGTTCACCGCCCCAAACAGGGCGATAGAGCCCGTCTCCCGCAGCAGGTACAGGGGCAGGGCGAAGTGGAGGATGGCGTTGCCGAACAGAGAGATGATCTGCCCGATGAGCACCAGGGTGAAATCCCGGGTGAACAGGGCGCTTTTTTGTGTTTCCATAAGGTACTCCTTCCTTATTAAAACCGACCGTCGGTTTGTATATAGGGTTAATGTAGGGGCGGGTATTACCCGCCCGCTCTGACGAAATACGCTCATTCGGGCGGATGATATCCGCCCCTACAGGTCATGTCCTGCAAAGGGCCACTATAGCGTCGATGATATCCTCGTCCAGCAGCTCAAAGCCGTACTGCCGGGTGAACTGGTTATAGAAATCGCACCGGGCCCGGACCTGCTCAGGGGTGCTGGGGCGGAGGACGGGGTGGAGCCACAGGTCGGACAGGAGCAGAAGCACCTCGGCCAGCTGCTCCGGGTAGTCGGCGTGAATGGAGCCGTCGGCGATGCCCTCCCGCAGGATGGGCAGGGCGTAGTGGGGGGCGGCCTCCTCCAAAATGCTCTGCATCTGAAGGGCCATGAACCTGGGGTTCTCGATGAGGAAGGGCAGCATGTGAACGATGCCGCCCTGGAAGGACAGGAGCACAGCGGAGCGGCACATCTCCCGCAGCTTCTCTGCCCCGGTGAGGCCCTTCCTGTCCCGGATTTCCGCCAGGATGGCGGTGTTGTGCTCCCCCATCCGGTCCGCCACGGCGATGAGAATAGCCTCCTTGGAGGCGAAGTGGTGGTAGATGGCCCCCTTGGACAGATGGGTGGCGTCGATGATGTCCTGGAGGGTAGTTTTGTCGTAGCCCTTTTGGAGAAAGAGCTTGGCCGCGGTGTCTAGAATGAGCTGTACGGTCTGTTCGGGGTGCTTGTTCCGGGCCATGGGGGACCCTCCTTCCAGATACAGACCGGCGGTCTGTATTATTTTAGCATGGGAAATAACGGTTGTCAAGAGAATGCGGGATAGGACCCGGTGTAGATATGATATATTTGTGCGGCCATATAGTCTTCCAATGATTTTTCATCTTCCGAGAGCAGAGCGCCTGCTTCACAGTATCGGGACAATACATCCAAATGGTCGGGCCGCTGTTCAAATGCCCGCAGGCTGTTGCAGTGTTTTTTGACTGCCTCATAGCCCATCTCCATTGTATTGTAAGCATATATATCACACATAAACGGGTAATCGAGCGCGGTCAGGAGGAGAGCGCCGGTGGTCATGTGCTCCAAGATTTCGTCCGGGACCTGACATGCCTTCGTGCGGGCGATTACACCGCCCAGGTCGAGCCACTCCTGGGTGCCCGGCAAAATGGGATACTCATAGGGGGTGTCGATGGTGTAGGGCGACACGGGAGGCTTGGAAGCGGCCACCGCCCACAGGGCCAGGACGCTGACCGCAAGAAACACGGCTGTGGAAATTTTGTTGCGCATGTGGCGCTCCTTTTCTCCAGCGGGCTTATACATTCAGGCTGGCTACAAATTGCCTTGCCACCCGGGGGGTGCGGCCAGCGTGGCGGATTTCCCAGGTCATGGCCTGGGCGTGGAGGCGGTCGGCGGGGATGTCGATTCCTGCCTGGGCGGCCAGATGGTCCACCAGGGCCAAGTAGTCCGCCTTGTTCATGGTCAGGTAGGGGATGCGCAGGCCGAAGCGCTCGGCCAGGGCGGTCTTTTCCGAGATGGTCTCAAAGGTGTCCACCTCGTCCCCCGCCCGGTCGGAGAAGGTCTGGCGCACCAGGTGCCGCCGGTTGGAGGTGGCGCAGATGCACACGTTGACGGGCCGCTTCTCCAGGGTGCCCTCCAGAATGGTCTTGAGGGTGGAGTAGGTCTTGTCGTCCTGGTCGAAGGCCAGGTCGTCGATGAACAGGATAAACTTCTGCCGCCGGCTGGCCAGGGAGCGGATGAGGTCGGGCATGCCGGTAAGGTTCTCCTTCTCCACCTCGATGAGGCGCAGGTCCTCCATGTCGGGGAGGTAGAGCATGGACTTCACCGTGGCCGACTTGCCGGTGCCCCCGTCGCCGAAGAGCAGGACGTTGTTGGCCTGCCGCCCCGCCATCATCAGGCGGGTGTTCTGCTCCACCTGGCCCCGCTGGTGCTCGTAGCCCAGCAGGTCCTCGGGCCGGGGACAGTCCGGGTCGGCCACCGGGATCAGCATACCGTCCTCCCACAGGAAGGCCCGGTATTTGGCAAACTCCCCCGCCCCGTGGTCCCGGTAGAATTGGGTAACGCTGTCAAAGTTGAAGGGGGCCGCCGCCCGCCACCGGGGCAGGCCGGCCAGCACCGGGGCAAACTCGTTGCCCAGCAGGGGCTTCATGGCGTCGATGAAGCGGTCGCAGTCGGTTTCGGCCAGCAGGACCAGGGTGTCGATGTCCCGCCGGGCGGCGTTCTCCAGGGCGGGGTCGGACTTCCCCTGGTCGATGAGCCGGGAGTAGGGGGTCTCGTTGTACCGAAGCCAGTCCCACAGCCAGTCGCCCAGGCCCTCGTAGCCGTCTGAGCGCAGGACGTGGAACCGGGAGACGTATTCCTCCAGGGCCTCCTCCCCGTTTTTCTGATACAGGGCGTCCAGCATCATCCAAATGCCGCCAAGGACGGTGGTGTTGGTTACCTCCCGATAGGCGGATATCCCCCGCAGGGCGGCACGTAAGGCGTTCAGTTCCATGATAATCTCTCCCATTTGAGTTTTTTCCATTTTACCGGGAGATTGCGGCCTTGTCAACATGGAAAGGACATGATACAATGAGGAAACTTCGTAATAATTGACGGGCGCACACTGTGCGCCCCTACACACCCCGCCTGTAGGGGCGGACATTGTCCGCCCGCAAAAACCAGATGCGACACAGACGGGCGGATGATATCCGCCCCTACAGGCGATTTTTAACCGGGCGAGGAGAAACCCTATGGTCACCATCGGAGGAATTACAATCGAGACGCCCCTGGCCCTGGGCCCCATGGCCGGGGTGACGGACCTGGCCTTCCGCACCATCTGCCGGGAGCAGGGGGCGGGGCTGACCTGCACCGAGATGGTCAGTGCCAAGGCCCTGTGTTACCAGGACAGGAAGTCCATTCCCCTGCTCCAGATGGGGGAGAACGAGACCCCCGCCGCCGCCCAGATCTTCGGCAGCGACCCGGTGTGCATGGAGGAGGGGGCCGCCATTGCGCATGAGGTGTCCGGGGCGGACATCATCGACATCAACATGGGCTGTCCCGTCCCCAAGGTGGCCAATTCCGGGGACGGCTCCGGGCTGATGAGAAACCCGGACCTGGCCGTTAAGGTTGCGGAGGCGGTCATCCGGGGGGCCAGGTGTCCTGTGACGGTAAAATTCCGCCTGGGCTGGGACAAGGGGTCCATCAACTGTGTGGAGTTTGCCAGAGCCATGGAGGAGGCCGGGGTGGCGGCGGTGGCCGTCCACGGGCGGACTAAAGTACAGATGTACTCCGGCACCGCCAACTGGGACTGGATTCGGGAGGTCAAAAAGGCGGTGAAGATACCCGTCATCGCCAACGGGGACGTGTTCAAGGGAACCGACGCCCCCCGCATTCTCAAATACACCGGGGCGGATATGGCCATGATTGGCCGAGGGGTGTTCGGCAACCCCTGGATTTTCACCCAGTGCAAAGCGGCACTCAACGGGGAGCCCATCCCGGAGCTGCCCCCGCTGGCGGAGCGGTGCGACACCGCCGTCCGTCAGTTCGAGATGGCCGCGAAAAACAAGGGGGAGAAGATCGCCTGCCTGGAGGCCAGAAAGCAGTACGCTTGGTATCTCAAGGGCGTCCCCCATGCGGGGTATTACAAGGAGCAGATCGTCCGCATCACCACCCTGGAGGACGTGTACCGGGTGACGGCGGGGATCAAACGGGATTTGTGTTAGAAAAGGGGTGAAACGCCGTGACCGACCGGGAGCTGGTGGAGAAAGCGAAAACCGGCGACCAGGGGGCCTTTGAGCAGCTGGTGCTGGACAATCAGAATAAGGTATACGCCCTGGCCCTGCGCATGGTGAACGACCGGGAGGAGGCGGCGGACCTGGCCCAGGAGGCCTTTGTCAAAGCCTGGCAGGGGATGAAATCCTTCCAGGGGGAGAGCAGCTTTGCCACCTGGATTTACCGGCTCACCGCCAACCTGTGCATCGACTGGCTGCGCAGGCAGAAGCGGCGGGAAGGGGTGGAGCCTGCCGTCTCCCTGGACGATGAGAGCAGCGGCTGGGCGGAGCCCGCCGACCGGGACAGCGACCCCCAGCTGGTGCTGGAGAAGTCGGAGCGGGGCAGGGCGCTGGCCCGGGGGCTGGACCGGCTCCCGGAGTGGCAGCGGCAGGCCCTGGTGCTCCGGGAGCTGTCCGGCCTGAGCTACCAGGAGATCGGCCAGGCCCTGGACATCGACCTGGGGACGGTGAAGTCCCGCATCGCCCGGGCCCGGCTGTCCCTACGAAAAATTTTAATGGAGGACGGGAACTTTTTTGGATATGAGCCGTCTAAACCATCGAAGGATCAAACAGGAGGGGGTGAGGCCCATGGACTGTGACAAATATTTGGAGCTGCTCTCCGCCCGGCTGGACGGAGCCCTGACCGAGGGGGAGGAGCGGGCGCTGGAGGCACATCTGTCCGCCTGCCCGGACTGCCGGGCAGCGGGAGCGCAGCTGGCTGCGCTCCAAGGGGCTTTCCCTGAGCTGGAGGACATTGAGGCCCCCGAGGGCTTTGCCCGGGGCGTGATGGACCGCGTTCGGGAGCTGGAGACGGAGAAGAAAGTGGTCCCCCTGTTCAGGCGTCCCCAGTTCCGGGCCCTGGCCGGGCTGGCCGCCTGTCTTGTGCTGGCCGTCGGGCTGTACGGCGCGTCGGTGCGCCAGGATCAGGAAAATATGATGCTGACAACCAGAAGCTTCAGCCAGGACGTTGTGGAGGATTTTTCAGATGTCTCCTCCCTGGAGGCTCTGCCTGGGGACGGGGCCGGTCCCAGGGTGAACGCCGCCCTGGCCGGTCCGGAGGACGCCCCCCAGATCGCCGCCTACGCCGCGCCGCCGGCGGATACGTCCGCCGGGACGGCGGGGATGGAGAAGGCCGCGCCCAACTGCTACGGCGCGGACAGCCTGACCGGCGATTGGGACTATGCAGAGGTCGTCCTGACCCTGGATCGGATGCCCGAGGGGGGCTGGGAGCTGATTCCCCCGGAGACCCCCGTTTCGCCGGTTGGCCTGACGGTCTCGGGGGAGCTGATGGAGCAGATCGAACAGATGGCCCTTGAGCAGGGGATCGGTGTGTCCAGAGTTGTTGGGCCGGAGGCCAACGACCACTGTTTGATTGTTATTTTGGACGAGGAAACATAAATGGAATGTAGGGGCCGCCGCCCTCGGCGGCTCACTTTTTTCATTGGCTGTATCAGTCATTTGCGGGCCGCCCAGGGGGGCGGCCCCTACTTTTTTCCTGAAACCAAAATCCCTCAAAAAAACAGTTGTCATAGAGCAAGATTTAGTGTATAATGACAAACAGCGTGTAACGCCCATGACCGGAATTTGTCCGGGGCGATACCAAACGATAAGGAGTGGAACCAATTATGAGCTATTCTGTACAAAACATCCGCAACGTGGCCCTGATCGGGCATGGCGGCAGCGGCAAGACCGCCCTGGCCGAGAGCCTGCTGTACATGACCAAGGCCATCGACCGCATGGGCAGGGCCACCGACGGCAACACCGTGTGCGACTACGACCCCGAGGAGGTCAAGCGCCAGATTTCCATCTCCCTGGCCGTGGCCCCCATCGAGTTCAAGGGCTGCAAGATCAACGTGCTGGACACCCCGGGCGGCTTTGACTTCTCCGGCGAGGTGATGGAGGCCCTCCGGGCCGCCGACGCCGCCATTATCGTCTGCTCCGCCAAGGACGGCATTTCCGTGGGCCTGGAGAAGGCCTGGAAGTACTGCGAGGAGCGGAACATGCCCCGCTTCATCTATATCTCCAAGACCGACGAGGACAACTCCGATTACAATGCCACCTTTGAGGCCCTGCGGGAGAAGTACGGCAACAAGATCGCCCCCCTGGTGGTCCCCATCTGGGACGACAACAAGAAGGTCACCGGCATCATCGACGTGCTGAACAAGCGGGCCTATGAGATGCAGAAGCTCCAGCGGGTGGAGATTCAGCTGCCCGAGAGCAAGGCCGGCGTTATCGACGAGTTCAACGACGCCCTGAAGGAGTCGGTGGCCGAGACCAGCGAGGAGTTCATGGAGAAGTTCTTCGGCGGTGAGGATTTTACTTACGCCGAGATGATCCAGGGCCTGCGCCAGGGGGTGCGGGAGCTGTCTCTCTTCCCTGTGCTGTGTGGCTCCGCCGTCAGCTGCATGGGCTCCCTGATGCTGATGGACTACATCGTGGAGCTGCTGCCCACCCCCATGGAGGGCAACTACCACAAGGCCACCCTTCAGGACGGCGGGACCGAGGAGTTCGTGGTCTCCCCCGGCGGCGTGCCCACCGCCTTCGTGTTCAAGACCGTCTCTGACCAGTACGGCAAGTACTCCTTTATTAAGGTCATGTCGGGCCACATCACCTCCGACCTCACCCTGGTCAACTCCCGCACCGGTGCCACGGAGAAGCTGGGCCGGCTGTACGTGATGAAGGGCAAGAAGGCCGAGGAGGTCAAGGACCTGGGCTGCGGCGACATCGGCGCCATCGGCAAAATGGACAAGGTGAAGACCGGCGACACCCTGTGCGACAGCCGCAAGGTGGTGGCCCTGAAGCAGATCCCCTTTGCCGAGCCCTGCTACTCCGTGGCCATCGCCCCCAAGACCCGGGGCCAGGAGGACAAGGTGGCCCAGGGCCTGAACCGCCTCAACGAGGAGGACCCCTCCTTCACCTTGGTGAACAACGGCGAGACCCACCAGATGGTGCTCACCGGCGCCGGCGACATCCAGGTGGACGTGCTGGTGGCCAAGCTGAAAAGCCGCTTCAACGTGGAGGCCGTCCTCAGCGAGACCCGGGTGCCCTACCGGGAGAAGATTCGCAAGACCGTCCAGAAGCAGGGGCGGCATAAGAAGCAGACCGGCGG
This sequence comes from uncultured bacterium, assembly GCA_949840775.1. GTDB lineage: Bacteria > Bacillota > Clostridia > Oscillospirales > Oscillospiraceae > Lawsonibacter. The sequence continues at coordinate 48,365 of CATKXO010000008.1, forward strand.
CTCCGGTCAGTTCGGTGACGTGTGGATTCGCTTTGAGCCCAACCTGGAGGAGGAGCAGATGGTCTTCGCCGAGGAGGTCTTCGGCGGCTCGGTGCCCAAGAACTTCTTCCCCGCGGTGGAGAAGGGTCTGCGTGAAGCCTGCGTCCACGGCCCCCTGGCCGGCTACCCCGTGGTCAACCTGAAAGCCGTCCTCTACGACGGAAGCTATCACCCGGTGGACTCCTCTGAAATTGCCTTCAAGACTGCCGCCCAGCTGGCCTATAAGGCGGCCATGCCCGAGGCCAACCCTGTGCTGCTGGAGCCCGTGGGCGAGCTGAAAGTCACTGTGCCCGACAGCTACATGGGCGATGTCATTGGTGACCTGAACAAGCGCCGGGGCCGCGTGATGGGCATGAACCCCACCGGCGACGGCGACCAGATCATCGAGGCCGAGGTGCCCATGGCCGAGATGACCTCTTACGCCATCGACCTGCGGGCCATGACCCAGAGCCGTGGGTCCTACACCTTCCACTTCGTTCGCTACGAGGACTGCCCCCCCGCCGCCCAGGAGAAGGCCATCGCCGCCGCCAAGGCTATGGCCGAGGAATAAACCGCATAAAAAAATCCGCTCCAAATGGAGCGGATTTTTTATCCAAAATTGTGCCGGTTCCCGCAGTCGAGGCCAATCAGCTCCAATTCATGAACAATGGCCTCAATTTGATGGAAGCAGTCCTTGTCGTTCAGGGATTCATCCCTGAGGATTTCCTGAATTTTAACCAGAGCGTGGTACGCTGCGGCCTCCACAATCTCATTGGCGCTGAAGCTGAGGCCGGGAAAGGTTACCTCAATTTTGGCGGGGCGGTTTTGCAGCATGTGGGTCAGAATCTCCGTGTACTGGTCCATATTTTTCACCTCGCTAACTATTGTAACTTTAATTTCCACTATGTTAAGGTGAATTTCCACTATTTTATTTTGTTATTTCATCTCCAAGACCATCATATAATAAATATGGTGATTGGATGGATAAACTTCAAATTGAAAAATATGAGGCGTTTGGCTTAAATGTGTACTATTACCGCCGAAAACGCAAATTGACACAAGAACAGTTGGCAGAAATGGTTGCAATCGAGCCAAACCATATGAGCAACATTGAGTTGGCAAAAGCTGGTGCGTCTCTGGACGTGGTATTTCGTCTCGCGGATGCGCTGGAGGTGCCTGTCCACAAGCTGTTTGAGTTCCGGGACTGAAAAGTGCGGACTTGATTTCAATCATGGGTGTACAATTTTGTGCAACTTTTCTTTTGTTCGCTGGTGACAGTGGGGAATAATTTTATGGCGGTATACGGACTTCGGGTCTTGCAAATTGGGGATATTGATGATATAATTTGTGCTGTAGAGAAATAGTAGTGTATTATGATTGAAAGGGGGCGGAATCATGACTGGAGAAAAAGGTAGTAGTATGAGAAAGTTGAATTTTGACAAACTGTCCTTTTCCGGCGATACGATTTCAACACGAGAGGCATTGCGCGACGTGACCCCTGTTGATTGGCCGCAGTCTGTTTATGACGGGGCGGTAAAAGTGGTTGTGGATCACCTTCACGAAAAGGAAAAAGAGACATAGGAGACGGTTGGGGATGTGCAAAAGAGGAGACATTATTCTTGTCCGGAATTATCAGGATGGAGACAGACAGCTTGGGCAGCACTCTTTTGTTGTCTTGGATGATGAGGGCGGCAGTGTTCGGGGTGTAGCCTATGACTTGATTGCGCTTGTCATGTCTTCTTTTAAGACAGAGGAACAGCGTGAGAAAAAGTTGAGGTATGCAGGTAATTTTGAGATTTCCGCAACGGATGAACAGATGACGATTGCCGCGCATGGGAGAGACGGCTACATAAAAGCGGAACAATTTTACTATTTTCAGAAAGAGAATTTAGATTATGTGCAGATTGGCTCTTTGACTATAGACGCGTGGGATGCCTTGCTTGATTTTATTGAAACCTTTGCTGGGAAGGGCATTCAGATCAAGCAAATTACAGACAATTTATCTCAAGACGGAGGCCCGGACGTTTAACGTCCGGGCTTTTTCCATAAATTCCTTCTGATATCTTTACCCAGGTGGCAGTTTGTGGTATACTAGCTCTAATTGAGTATCAGAACGAGGAGGCTATACTATGGATTTGAGCGAAAAAATGGTGAGCAGTCAGACGCTTTTCGAGGGCAAGATTATCAAGGTGACTCTGGACCAGGCCAGGCTGCCCGACGGCACCCTGGCAGCCCGTGAGGTGGTCTACCACCCCGGCGGGGTGGCGGTGCTGGCCCTGGACGAGGACAAGACGGTCTATCTGGTGAAGCAGTACCGCTATCCCATCCAGCAGCTGCTGCTGGAGCTGCCCGCAGGCAAGCTGGACCACGGCGACGGGGAGGACCGCCTGCTGGGGGCCCAGCGGGAGCTGAGCGAGGAGACCGGCCTGGAGGCGGCGGAGTGGACCTATTTGGGATACACCCTGGCCTCCCCCGGCTTCTGCGACGAGGCGCTGCACATGTATCTGGCCCGTGGGCTCACCCGGAAGGGGCAGCACCTGGACGAGGACGAGTTTTTGGACGTAGTCACCATGCCCTTCGACGAGCTGGTGCGGCAGGTGATGGACGGCACCATCACCGACGGCAAGACCGTGTCCACAACGCTGAAGGTAAAGGTTTTATTGGGACTGTAAAGGAGGCCGTTCAATGGGAAAAACCGTTTTGATCGTAGAGGATGAGCAGAGCATTGTGGACATTTTGTCCTTTAATTTGACTAAGGAGGGCTACGACACCCTGGAGGCCCTGGACGGCCCCACGGGCTTGCAGCTGGCCCTGGAGCAGAACCCGGATTTGGTGCTGCTGGACCTGATGCTCCCCGGCATGAGCGGCTTTGACGTGTGCCAAAAGCTCCGCCAGGCAGGGTCGCTGGTGCCCATCGTGATGCTCACTGCCCGGGAGGAGGAGGACGACAAGGTCCGGGGGCTGGAACTGGGGGCCGACGACTACATCACCAAGCCCTTTAAGAACCGGGAGCTGATGGCCCGGGTGAAGGCCAACATCCGCCGGGTGGGCATGGCCCCCGCCGCTGTCCCCGCTCCCCAGCCGGAGGCCGGCGCCCCTCTGGGGGAGCGGGTCCAGGTGGACGAGGAGCGTGCCACCATCTTCAAGGACGGCGCCCCTCTGGACCTGACCCAGCGGGAGTACGACCTGATCCGCTTTTTGGCCGCCCGGCCGGGAAAAATCTTCTCTCGGGAGGCCCTGATGGAGCACGTGTGGAATTACGAGGGCTATGTGGGCGATGTCCGGGCAGTGGACGTGGCCATCCGCCGCCTGCGGGAGAAGATCGAGGACGACCCCGCCAACCCCGCATTTATCAAGACCAAGCGGGGGATGGGGTACTACTTCGGGGAGTGAGCTTTGTGGGGCCCGCCGCCCTCGGCGGGCCATATTTCCGGGGTGACCCGGCCAGGGGGCCGGGTCCCACAGCTATCAATCAGATGAGAGGAGGTCCCGCCTGTGCTGCGCAGCCTGCATATGAAGCTGGTCATGATTATGATCCTGCTCATCCTGTCCCTGATGATGGTGGTGGGGGCTTTCCTCATCAACTCAGTGACCGCATTCTATCTGGAGGACTTCTACAGTCAGATGGCGGATGTCTTTGGAGACCCGCTGCTCCTCCACGACCTGCGGACCCCCTCGGAGGAGGAGGAGGACGGGGCGGCCCAGCTGTCCCTGGTGCTGGACGCCTACGCCGGCGAGCTGGGGGTGGACAACCGCAACCGCAAGCTGTACATCCTGGACGGCAGCGGCCTGTGCCGGGAGTCCCCCGGCGGGGAGACGGCCCAGCTGGAGTATACGGAAAACCTGACCTTTGCCCTGACCACCGGCCTGGAGACCGGCGAGACAGGGGACAAGAGCAACCTGGCCCTGGATTACATGGACGTGGCCATCCCCATCCACCGGGGAGAGGAGGACTATGTCATCTATATCCTGGACAATAAGTCCACCTCCAACGACCTGACCGACCAGATGCTTGTCCTCATCATCGAGGCCCTGATCTTCGGCCTGGTGATTTCCATTCTGCTGTCCTTCCTGCTGTCCAAGACCCTGGTCACCCCCATCCAGAGCCTGACCGAGGGGGCCATGCGGGTGGCGGAGCGGGACTTCTCAAAAAAAATTAAGGTGCCCTCCCAGGATGAGATCGGCGTATTGACAGACACCTTCAACGACATGGCGGGCCAGCTTCAGGACACCCTGCGCCAGGTGGAGAACGAGCGCAATAAGCTGGATACCCTGTTCCTCCACATGACCGACGGGGTGGTGGCCTTTTCCCGGGCGGGGCTGGTTATCCACTCCAACCCCGCCGCCAACCGGATGCTCCGCCGGGCCATCCGTCCGGAGACCACCTATGAGGAGCTGTTCGGCGGCGTGGCCTCCCTGGAGCAGGTGCTGGATGCCCCCGACCATTTGGAGGGGGAGCTCCAGGTGCGGGACAGCTTCCTCCAGCTGCTTATGGCCCCCTTTGACCGGGGCCGGGCCGGGGGCGGCGCCTTGGCGGTGCTCCACGACGTGACCGAGCAGCGAAAGAATGAGGAGATGCGCCGGGAGTTTGTGGCCAATGTGTCCCACGAGCTGCGCACTCCCCTGACCAACATCCGCTCCTATGCCGAGACCCTCATTGACAACGCCGGGGAGATGCCCCCCAATATGGAGAAAAAATTTCTGGGCGTTATCCTCAACGAGAGCGACCGGATGACCCACATCGTCCAGGACCTGCTCACGCTGTCCCGGTTCGACTCGGAGCGGGATGAGCTGAAGCTGTCCCGGTTCCCCTTCGGGGAGGCGGTGCGGGATATCTACAATGCGGTCTATATGGACGCCCAGAAGCACAACCACACCCTGACCCTGGACCTGGAGCCTGATATTCCGGAGATTCTGGCCGACCGGGAGCGGGTGCTCCAGGTGATTATGAATATCGTGTCCAACTCCATCAAATACACCCCCGACGGGGGGCATATCGACATCTATGCCGGCTGCAAGCGGGACCGGGTGTGGATGATTGTGGACGACGACGGCATCGGCATCCCGGAGGAGGACCGCCCCCGCATCTTTGAGCGGTTCTACCGGGTGGACAAGGCCCGCTCCCGCCAGTCCGGGGGCACCGGCCTGGGGCTGTCCATCGCCAAGGAGATTGTGGAGCGCCACCGGGGACGGATCACGCTGCTGGACAAGAAGGGACCGGGGCTGGCCATCCGGTTGGACTTGAATATCGAGGGACCGGGCGATGGAAAATAACAGAAAAGCAAGGGCGGTGGAGCTGGGGAAGGATGTGCTCATCCTCCTGCTCACCATTTCCGCCCTGTGGCTGGCCGCCCAGACGCCCCTGGCTGCCCCCCTGCAGGGGCTGTTCCGGGAGGAGGGGCGGCAGACCGTCAGCCTCCCCGGCCAGGGCGTGAACCGGGTGGAGGGGGCGCTCCCTATGGCCATGGTGGCCAATCTGCCCGGTGGGACGGGTCTGCCTCTGGCCGTACCGGATGCGGCAGAGGGGGTGCGCTGCGGAATCCAGTATGACCAGGCCGCCTGCCAGGAGCTGTTTCAGCAGGTGGCCGGCCCGCTGGTGGAAGCCCTGTCCAGTGCAGGAAAGCCGGAGGAGGTGGGGCGCCAGGAGTGGGAACGGGCATTGACCGGAACCCTGGGCGTCTATATGGACTTTCAGGGGCAGATTCCCATGCCGGTGCTGGTGGGATGGCTGTCTGGGGAGCGCACCCAGCTCACCGCTACCGTCCGCCGGTTGGCCCTCACCGTGAGGGAGGACGGGGTGGACCTGTATTATCGGGACGAGGAGACCGGCAGTTGCTACCGCTGCCGGTCTGAGGTGGCCGATCCCTTCCCCCTGGCTGAAGCCCTGTCCGGATTGACAGGCAACGGGGCCTTTTATGCCTTTGAGTCGGAGCTGTATCAGGACCTGGACCCGGATACTCTCATTTTCCCCGGAACGCCCGCCCCGGCGGTGTACGCCGCCGCCAATCCCATGAGCGCCGGGCAGGAGACCCTACAGGCCCTGGTCCAGGACCTGGGCTTTTCCCTGAACTCCACCAGCTTTTACTCCACCGATGAGCAGGTGGCCCGCAGCGGAGACGATAGCGTGCGCCTGTCTGACCGGGGGGTGGCCCAGTATCAGTACGAGGGGCGCCGGGGGGGCGGCCTGTTCCCTGTTTTGAACCAGGGGGAGGCCGGGGCCCTCTTTGACAGTGTGGAGACCTGCCGCCAGCTTGCTCTGTCCGCCATAGGAAGCCGGTGCGGCGAGGCCCGGCTCTATCTTGAGTCCGTTCAGACCCGGCAGGAGGGCTGGGAGATTCAGTTTGGCTACAGCCTCAACGGCGTCCCCGTCCTCACCGAGGGGGGAAGCGCCGCCCGCTTTGTGGTGGAGGGGGGAGAGATTGTCCAGTTCTCTCTGTACCTGCGCAGCTACACCAACAGCGGAGCCCTCTCTCTGGTCCTGCCCCCCAGGCAGGGGGCGGCTGTCCTGCTGGCCAAGGGGCTGGAGGGACAGGAGCTGGCCCTCACCTACTCCGACGGCGGTGACGGGCTGACCGCCGGCTGGTCGGCCCGGGATTCCCGCCGGAAGGAGGGCTGAGCGATGCCCTGGAGCAAAATGAAAAATATTATCCTGGCCATTCTGGCCGTCACCAATCTGGCCCTTCTGGTGCTGGTGGGCGGACGGGCCATCCAGGGCAGCCGCCTGCTCAGCCAGGCCAGGGAGGACTCCCTCCAGTTCCTGCGGAACCGGGGGGTGGAGGTGGACGAGAGCATCGTCCCCCAGTCTATGGAGCTGGAGCCCCAGATTGTGGAGCGGGACCTGGAGGGGGAGGAGCGGGCGGCGGCCGCCCTGCTGGGCAGGCCGGTGGCCGCCGAGTCCCGGGGGGGCGAGGTGTACCGCTACTTTAATGAGAAGGGGTCCGTCCAGTTTCACAGCGACGGCACCATCTCCGCCCAGCTGGAGGGGGGTGCCTTTCCCCTGGGCAGTGACCGGGCAGCGGACTGCGCGGCGCTGATGAAGCGGATGGGCTTTCAGGGGACGGTCCTGAAGGAGGAGGGGGAAGAGCTCACCTTCCGTCAGACCTGGAAGGGCATCCCCCTGTTTACCCAGCAGGTGACCCTGGTCTGCCGGGGACAGGAGCTGAGCGCCATCACCGCCGGGCGGCAGCTGGCGGGCAAGCCCCAGGCGGACCCGGCCCGAAAGACCGGGTCTGTTGCCACCGCATTGATTAACTTTTTCAACGGGGTGGGCGCCCTGGGCGACGTGTGCAACCGGATCGACGCCATTGAGCCGGGCTATGCCGCCTCCGCCTCCCTGTCTGGTCCCATCGTCCTCACTCCGGTGTGGCGGGTGACCACCGACACCGGGGCCTATCAGCTGGATACCGTCACCGGGACGGTGACAAGGGTGTCCTAAGACGGAGAGATACCGCATAGATGTATGTTGCAGGGCGCGACGGTCCGGTGCGCCATAAATTGAGCGGCGTGTCCAGTGGTCATGCCCTGCAAATTCTTGGTTTGGGAGGAACCCATGTCAGATCAACACAGCCCCGTGGGCATTTTGGACTCCGGTATCGGGGGCTTCAGCGTGGTCAAACAGGTGCAGAAGCTGCTGCCGAAGGAGGAACTGCTCTACTTCGGTGACGGGGCCCACATCCCCTACGGCAACCACCCCCAGGAGCTCATTGTGGACATGGCCCGGTATATGTTCCGCTTTATGGAGGCGCGGGGGGTGAAGGCCCTGCTGGTGGCCTGCAACACCATCTCCTGCGTGCTGGACCGGTGTGCAGGGGCGCTGTCCTGCCCGGTGTTCAGCGCCGTCCAGGCGGGGGCGGATGCCGCCGCCCGGCTGGACGCGGACAAAATCGGGGTCATTTCCACCGTCTTTACCCATAATTCCCGCATCTATCCGAAGAAAATTCAGGCCCAGAGCCCCCGAAAGGTGGTGGTGCTCAGCTGTGGCTGTCCCGACCTGGCCGGGCTGGTGGAGCACAGCCTGGGGGACCCGGCGGGCATGGCCCGGGTGGAGGAGAACCTCCGCCTTGAGCTGGACCACATGGTGCTGGAGGACAGGGTGGACTGCTGTGTGCTGGGTTGTACCCACTACCCCCTGGTGGCGGACAGCATCCGCAGGCTGTACCCCGGCCTGCCCCTCATCGACCCGGCGGAGGAAATGGCCCGGTCCCTGAAAGCCTGTCTGGAGGAGGCGGGGCTGTTAAACCCCCGGACGGTCCCCGGTTCCCTGACCGTCTACACCACCGGCGGCGTGGCCGAGTACGCCCTCCGGGCCCGGCAGGTGGGGCTGGAGCGGGTGGCCGGCGTGGAATTTTACCCGCCCATGGAGCTGTAGGGGGCGGCGCCCTCGCTGCCCCGCATTTCAAAAGACAGGAGGACTGAACATGAGCCTGCCGCCCATCAAAAAGGGGATCAATTTTTCCGGGATCGAGCTGTATGAAGTTCTGCTGAAGGTGGATTTTGACGCCCTGGTGGAGTTTCTCAACAGCCGCGGCGGCCTGAACGGGGTGGAGGAGTACGGCCGGACGGCCTTGATGGAGCTGACCATCGGCCGGGTCCGGGATACGGTGAAGTCCTGGGACAGGCAGGAGGGCGGGCTCTACGCCCAGGAGGGCCGGAACGAGCTGATGAAGGCCTTTTTCCGCCGGTGCCGGGATTTTTCCATAGAAGAGCTGCTCCGAATAGAAAACGAGTTTGCCAAACAGCTGGTGGAGCTGGGCTGTGACATCAACCAGCGGGACCGCTACGGCTTCACCGCCCTGCGCTACGCTGTACAGGATAAAAATTACGAGATGGCGGAGTATCTGCTGGCTTGTCCCGGGGTGGAGTTCCAGGACGTGACCCCCAGCATGGACGACCGGATGGACAGCATTCTGGTCCGGGGCGGCTGTGATATCTTCACACCCCGAACCAGTATGCTCCAGGGTTGCAAGCGGCCCTTCCTGGAGGGATGGCTGAACTGGCACCAGGGGAAGGGGGACATCGTGCCCTGGATGCCGGGCTGGAGGGACTTCTCTCAGACCCTGGCCGCCATTCAGGAGCTTTACCCCGACCGCCTGCCGGAGATTCCGCCCTTCTATCTGGACACGGTGGAGTATGACTTCCTCTTTCAGGATTTTACCGACTACAACACCAAGCCCTTCGCCAGCAAGAAGGCCATGACGGCGTTCATCAAAGGGCTGGGGAAGGGGCTGGACAGCCGGGACGAGAGGGGGAGGAACCTGCTGTCCTGCTGCGCCCTGATCTTCCGGCACTACAGCGGGGACAAGCACTTTCAGGCCGATGCCCGCCGGGCGGCAAAGCGGGCGGGGGAGCTGCTTGCCATGGGAATCTCCCTGACCCAGCCCGATTTTGCCGGGAAGACTCCGGCGGACCACCTGAGAGAGGCGGGACTGACCGGCTTGCAGCCCTAGCGGGGTGTGAGGACGCCTGTAGGGCGGGACAACCCGGCCCGCCGTTTTGATTGATGTACCGTGGTTGTGCGGCGCGCCGAGTCGTCGCGTCCTACAAAAGAGAAACGAGGAACTCCCATGTCAGAATTGCAATTTGCCATCCCCACCCTCTTTGGACTGGAGGGAATCTGCGCCGACGAGGTCCGGCGGCTGGAGCTGCCCCAGGTGCGAGCGGAAAACGGCCGGGTGCTGTGCGCCGGGTCGGACAAGGACCTGCCCCGGCTCAATCTGAATATCCGCACCGGGGAGCGGGTGCTGCTGGTGCTGGGGACCTTCCCGGCCCAAGATTTCGACGCCCTCTTCGAGGGGACAAAGGCCCTGCCCTGGGAGCGGTTTATCCCCAGGGAGGGACAGTTCCCCGTGAAGGGACACTGCCTCAACTCCGCCCTCCACTCGGTGCCCGCCTGCCAGGCCATTGTGAAGAAGGCCATCGCCGCCCGGCTGGGGGGCAAGTACGGCCTGAACACCCTCCCGGAGACGGGGCCGCTGTATCAGGTGCAGTTTTCTGTTATGAACGACGAGGCCGCCCTGATGCTGGACACCTCCGGCCCCGGCCTGCATAAGCGGGGCTACCGGGCCCAGGGGGTGGCCGCCCCTCTGCGGGAGACCCTGGCAGCGGGGCTGGTGCTGCTGTCCCGGTACAGGGGCCGAGACCCTCTGTGCGACCCCTTCTGCGGCTCGGGCACCATCCCCATCGAGGCGGCCCTCATTGCCAAAAACCGGGCCCCCGGCCTGAACCGGTCCTTTTCCGCCCAGAAGTGGGGCTGGCTGGACAAGCAATTCTGGATGTCCGCCGCCGATGAGGCGATAGACCAGGAATTTGACGGGGATTACGAAATCTGGGGCGGGGATATCGACCCCGAGGCTGTGGCCCTGGCCCGGCACAACGCGGAATTGGCCGAGGTGGACGAGATCGTCCGCTTCGACGTGGACGACGCCACCCGGTTCCACTGGGGCGGGTTGTACGGCAGGGTGGTCACCAATCCCCCCTACGGCGAGCGGGTGATGGAGCGGAAGGAGGCCGAGGAGCTGTACCGGGCCTTCGGCAGGGCCTGGGACAAGCTGTCCGAGGGCTGGAGGCTCTACCTGCTGTCCTCCCACACCGAGTTTGAGCGGACCTTCGGCAAAAAGGCGGACAAAAAGCGGAAGCTGTACAACGGGATGCTGAAGTGTGATCTGTTTATGTATCTGTGACGGCCCGCGGACGCACAATGTGCGCCCCTACAAAAGTGAGGTGCCCACCATGCGCCATCTGTTCATCATCAACCCCGCCGCCGGGAAGAAGGGAGCAACAGCCCGTTTGGAGGGGCTGTTGGACAGGCTGTCCTTTCCCCATGAGGTGGTCTACACCGAGAAGGAGGGGGACGCCCGCCGGTTTACCCAGGAGGCGGTCCGGGGCGGAGAGCCGGTGCGCATCTACGCCTGCGGTGGCGACGGCACCCTGAACGAGGTGGTCAACGGGGCGGCGGGCCACGGCCACGCGGCCATTACCAACGTCCCCAAGGGGACGGGGAACGACTTCCTGAAAATTTTCGGGCCCGACTACCGGACGCTGTTCTACGACCTGGAGGGGCTGGCCGTGGGGCCTCAGACGGCCTTCGACCTCATTGACTGCAACGGGCACCTGGGTATCGACGTGGTGTGCGCCGGGGTGGACGCCCGCATCGCCGCCGGCGTCCACCGGTATAAGGACTGGTGGTTTGTGTCCGGGATCGGGGCGTATATCCTGGCGCTGATGGAAAACGTCTTTTTTAAGGGAATCGCCCGGCCTGTGACGGTGCGGATGGGGGAGGTCCGGTGGGAGGACCGGCCCGCGTCCCTGCTGTGTGTCTGCAATGGCCGGTACTACGGCGGCGGCTTTATGCCCGTGGGGGAGGCCATGCCCGACGACGGCGTATTGGACATGCTGCTGGTGCGGAAGGTGGGGCTGTTCACCTTCCTGCGGCTGGTGGGGAAGTACGCTAAGGGGCTTTATAAGCAGTACCCGGAGCTGATTCTGGACTACCACGGCCGGGAGGCGTCTTTCTCCGCGAAGGAGCCCATGACCGTGGTGGTGGACGGGGAGGTCATGCGGAACACCGCATTTACCGTACGGCTGTCGGAGAAGAAGGTGAACTTCTTTTACCCCGCCGGGGCCGGCTATCAGGTCTCCAGTGCCGATAAAACCTCTTGACGCAGACCCAGGCCGAAGAGATAATAGGCTTGGACCAGCCGGGCCATGTAGCGGGAGTGAATTTCTTCAAAGCGGCTGGATGTCTCATAGCCCAGCCGGTCCTCCAGCTCCTGTTCCGCCTCCCGATAAGCCCGCTCCGCCTCCCGATACTCCGGGAGAGTCTTGCAAAAGGCGGCGACCTGCTCGGGGATGCAGGGGTTGTCAAGGAATAGGGTGTTGAGTATAGTATTCATTGTGTTTCCTCCTTATATGAGCATTATAGCATACTGATTTCAGTATGTATATTGACAAAATAAACAAATGATATCAGTATGATTTGTGGGGTAATCGTGATGGGCAAAACATCTAGTAAGGTCAAGGATAGATATAACGCGAAAGCATACGATACAATTTTAACACGGCTTCCTAAGGGGCAGAAGGCGCAGATTCAGGCTCATGCAGCTGCTCAAGGGGAAAGTGTCAACGGTTTTGTAAGCCGGGCAATTGCCGAAACAATGGAGAGGGACAAAGAAAAAACCGCCCCGGACGGGACGGCTTGACAAGAGAGCCAGGAGCGGTTATAATAAAGACTAGAGGGCGGTCAGCCAGTTGCAGCTGGTTGACGGTCAATCTTCAGACAAGTTTATAGCTTGAGAAATTGCCGTCTTCTTAACTGTGTTCTAGGGGGCGGCTACTTCTTTAGGTGCCGTCCGATGGTGATTCCTAAAGTAGGGGCCGCCCCCCTGGGCGGCCCGAAACCAGGGGAGGCGCTGCATTTTGGCGGGCCGCCGAGGGCGGCGGCCCCTACATTAAATCTGCGTAAAGGACACTCCCGAATTTAGCACTCCACCCACCCGTTTGTGAACGAAATGTAAATCCTTTCAAATCAACCCCCATTTTTTTTAAATTGGGGGTTGATTTTTTTGCCGGAAGCGGTTATTATCTTAAACAGAGTTAGCACTCAAAAGAATTAAGTGCTAAACGCGAGATTGTTAGTCCAAAAAAATTAAGCTATATAAGGAGGAACCAATTATGAAACTCAAACCCCTGGCTGACCGTGTCATCGTGAAACTGGTGGAGGCCGAGGAGACCACCAAGGGCGGCATCATCCTCACCGGCGCCGCCAAGGAGAAGCCCGAGGTGGCCGAGGTCATCGCCGTCGGCCCCGGCGGCATGGTGGACGGCAAGGAGGTCGTCATGACCGTGAAGGTGGGCGACAAGGTCATCACCAGCAAGTACTCCGGTACCCAGGTCAAGCTGGACGGCGAGGAGGTCACCATCGTCCGGCAGAACGACATTCTGGCGATTGTGGAGTAAAGGCGTGTAGGGGCGGCCTGTGGCCGCCCGCGACCCGCCTAATTCGTAGGGGCGGATAATATCCGCCCGCAACCCCTGGCACGTGGCAGAACGGGCGGATGATATCCGCCCCTACAGCCCATCTGGCACAACTAAATCGGGCGGCCACAGGCCGCCCCTACAACACAAATTTTGGAGGTAATGCTTTATGGCTAAAATCATTTGCTACGGCGAAGAGGCCCGCAAGGCTCTGGAGAAGGGCGTCAACCAGCTGGCCGACACCGTGAAAATCACCCTGGGCCCCAAGGGCCGCAATGTGGTGCTGGACAAGAAGTTCGGCGCTCCCCTCATCACCAACGACGGCGTGACCATCGCCAAGGAGATCGAGCTGGAGGACCCCTTTGAGAACATGGGCGCCCAGCTGGTGAAGGAGGTCTCCACCAAGACCAACGACGTGGCCGGCGACGGCACCACCACCGCCACCCTGCTGGCCCAGGCCATTGTCCACGAGGGGCTGAAGAACCTGGCCGCCGGCGCCAACCCCATGGTCATGAAGAAGGGCATCGCCAAGGCCTCCTCCGCCGCCATCGAGGCCATGAAGGCCAACAGCCAGAAGGTCAACGGCTCCGACGACATCGCCCGCGTGGGCACCGTCTCCTCCGGTGACGAGACCATCGGCAAGCTGATTGCCGAGGCCATGGAGAAGGTGGGCCACGACGGCGTCATCACCATCGAGGAGTCCAAGACCGCCGAGACCTCCTCCGAGGTCGTCGAGGGCATGGAGTTCGACCGGGGCTACATCACCCCCTATATGGTCACCGACACCGAGAAGATGGTGGCCGAGCTGGACGACGCCCTCATCCTCATCACCGACAAGAAGATTTCCAACATCCAGGAGCTGCTGCCCATTCTGGAGCAGGTGGTCCAGTCCGGCAAGAAGCTGCTCATCATCGCCGAGGACGTGGAGGGCGACGCCCTGTCCACCCTGATCGTCAACCGGCTCCGCGGCACCCTGAACGTGGTGTGCGTGAAGGCTCCCGGCTTCGGCGACCGCCGCAAGGAGATGCTCCAGGATATCGCCATCCTCACCGGCGGCGAGGTCATTTCCGCCGACGTGGGCCTGGAGCTGAAGGAGGCCCAGATGAACATGCTGGGCTCCGCCCGTCAGGTGAAGGTCACCAAGGAGAACACCACCATCGTCAACGGCGCCGGTTCCTCCGAGGAGATTAAGGCCCGCATCGGCCAGATCAAGAGCCAGATTGAGATTACCACCTCTGACTACGACAAGGAGAAGCTCCAGGAGCGGCTGGCCAAGCTGGCCGGCGGCGTGGCCGTTATCAAGGTGGGCGCCGCCACTGAGGTGGAGATGAAGGAGAAGAAGCTGCGCATTGAGGACGCCCTGAACGCCACCCGCGCCGCTGTGGAAGAGGGCATCGTGGCCGGCGGCGGCACCGCCTATCTCAACGCCATCCCCGCCGTGGAGAAGCTGCTGGCCGAGACCGAGGGCGACGAGAAGACCGGCGTGCAGATCGTGGCCCGGGCCCTCACCGCTCCCGTAAAGCAGATTGCCGCCAACGCCGGCATCGACGGCGCTGTGGTGCTGGCCAAGATTCAGGAGTCCGGCAAGGCCGGCTACGGCTTCGACGCCTACAAGGAGGAGTACTGCGACATGATCCCCGCCGGTATCGTGGACCCCACCAAGGTCACCCGTTCCGCCCTGGAGAACGCCGCCTCCATCGCCTCCGTCCTGCTGACCACCGAGTCCCTGGTGGCCGACAAGCCCCAGCCCCCCGCTCCTCCCGCCGCCCCCGCCCCCGACATGGGCATGTATTAAGCCATAACAAGTGCAAAGCCCGGAGCGCAAGCTCCGGGCTTTTCCGATATTAAGCGGCGGTGGCAGCCAGCTCCTCACGGGCCTCCCGCTCGTTGTCGGCGGAGAAGCAAAACCGCCCCGCCCAGTCGTAGACCTCTACGTGTCCCCTTACCCAAACAATGCTGTAATCCATAGCGTCTTGCTCCTTTCTTGTATTGTGACCTCAGTATACAAGAGGAACAGTCCCATAAACCGGACTTTTATCCGGGCCGAAGGAGGGAATTTTATTGGATACCATCGTTTACACCGTCCGGGCGATCAATGGCGATTACGCCGACCTGGTCACTGACGGCGGTGGGGAGCACTCCATCACCATGTTTCTGCTCCCCGAGGGCACCACTGTGGGCAGCAGGCTCAAGCTGGAGAACTTTCAGTGGGAGCTGGTATGAAAGCCTTGCGTCCTACAGAGCCCTGTGCTATACTGAGGAAGAAAATTCCTTGGAAAAGAAAGGGAGAGACGCCATGGGAATCTTTGATTATTTCAGTACCTTGATTGTTCTGGCCCCTGTCATCATCATTGGGGTGCTGTTTGTTGTGAAACGGGGCAAATATAAGAACAAATCCAATGCCGGGGCGTTTTTCTTTGAGGACGGCAGCCTGGTGCTGAACACGGGAATCCCATACCCCATTCCCTTTGAGAATATCGACCGCGTGGAGCTGTCCTACAGCCCCTGGGAGCTGGAGCACAGGCTCTCCTACAGCCTGGGGGTAAAGGTGTTTAAAAAGGACGGCAAAAAGAAATGGGTGTTCTACAAGGGCTACAAAACAGCCAAGCTGGCTACTCCCTATGACATGGAGGCCGCCCTGAAAGCGCATGGAATCCGCTGCGTCATGGTGGAGGAATAAGGAAATCCCGGCCTTGCGGCCGGGATTTTTACGTCTTATTCGGGTCATTGACGAAGGATTGGAACAGTTCGCCTATCTGATAGCCACACTGAGGGCACTCGAAGGAATCTAGATCATCGGGAATTTCTTCGGTCTCCTCAATATCAATGTCCGGGGCTTGCAACATATAAATCTCCTCCGCATCCAGACAGGCCTGCTCCAAACAGTGCAGGGCGGCTTGATAATCCTGCCATTCAATCATCTCAATGGCGTCAGTGATGCCGTTGAACAGTGTGTGGTACATTTTTTCGTACATAGTTAACGCTCCTTTCGCGCTGTAAACCTGCAATCTTCACCTAAAAATTGATATGGTTCGATAATTTTACATATTATATCATAAAAGATAGAGAATGTAAATATCTCACTGGATAAATAACGAGGTATTTATGAAACCTATCTATTCCGATATATTGAAAGAACTTCGGAAAGACAAAAAGCTGACCCAGCAGGATATGGGAGATATGATGGGGATTTCGCAGGCGACTTACTGTGATTATGAGAACGGTGTGCGCAGGATGCCGCTGACGATGCTCAGCTTTTTGGCGGATACGTTGGGAACATCAACCGACTATATCCTTGGCCGGACAGCGGAGCCCCGGCCCTATCCCAAACGGCCTGGACGGCCTGAAAAATAGAAAAAAGCGGCACACGGTAAGCTCCGTGTGCCGCTTTTCATATATTTGACGTTACTTGTTGCTCCTTCTCCAAATGCCCATCTTCTGGGCGTCCTGGATGAGCTGCTCCCGGAACTGGGGGTCAGCGATGGAGATAATGGCCTCAGCCCGCTCCCAGGTGGACAGACCCTTGAGGTTAATCATGCCGTGTTCGGTGACGATGTACTGCACGCAGGACCGGGGGTCGGTGGCGATAGAGCCGGGGGTGAGGGTGGGGACGATGCGGCTCTTCACGGAGCCGTCCTTGCCGGTGACGGTGGAGGACATGCAGATGAAGCTCTTGCCGCCCTTGGACAGATAGGCTCCCATCACAAAGTCCAGCTGCCCGCCAGTGCCGGAGATGTGCTTCAAGCCGGCGGACTCGGCGTTGACCTGCCCGAAGAGGTCCATGTCGATGGCGTTGTTGATGGAGATGAAGTTGTCCAGCTGGGCCAGCACGCGCACGTCGTTGGTGTAGTCCACCGGCGCGGCCATAACGGCGGGGTTGCGGTCCACATAGTCATAGAGCTTCTGGGTGCCGGCGGCGAAGGCGTACACCTGCCGGCCCTTGTCCAGAGCCTTGTTCCGCCCGGTGAGCTTGCCCGCCAGGGCCATATCCACAAAGCCGTCCACGTACATCTCAGTGTGGACGCCCAGGTCCTTCAAATCGGACTGGGCAATCATAGAGCCCACGGTGTTGGGCATCCCGCCGATGCCCAGCTGGAGGCAGGCGCCGTTGGGAATCTGCTCCACAATGAGCTTGGCCACCGCCCGGTCCACGTCGGTGGGCTCGCCGCCCCCGCCCAGCTGGGCCACGGCGGGGTTGTCGCCCTCGACGACGTAGTCCACGTCGGCGATGTTGATCTCACAGCCGGTGAGGCCGTAGACCCAGGGCAGGTTCTGGTTGACTTCCACGATAATGACCTTGGCCTTGTCCAGCATGTCGGCCAGGTGGGAGGCGGCCAGGGCGTAGCTGAAATTGCCATGGCTGTCCATGGGGGTAACCTGGATCATAGCCACGTCTACCGTGACGTTTTCCCGGTAGAACCGGGGCAGCTCGGAGTAGCGCATGGGGGCGAAGAAGCCCATCCCCTTGCCGATAATCTTCCGGTCCACGCCGGAGCAGTGCCAGGAGTTCCAGGTGAAGTGGTCCCCGGCGTCCTCTGCCTTGGCGATCTCGGGCATCCACATGGTGACGCCGCCGCGCACCTTCACGCCGGTGAGCTCGTCCTTCCGGGCGGCCAGGGCGCGGTCCAGGGCTACGGGGTGGTTGGTGCACCAGCCGTAGTCCACCCAGTCTCCCGACTTGACCACCTTGACGGCCTGGTCGGGAGTGGTCAGCTTCTGCTGGTAAAGGGCTTGATAATCCATGATAATTTCCTCCTGTCGATGTATCTTTATGTAGGGGCGGACATTGTCCGCCCGGTTCTAACGAAAGGATCGCGATGGGGATGCGGGCGGATGATATCCGCCCCTACATGCCGTGGCGGGTCACCGCCCAATGTCCAAATAGTAGGGTTTCATCAGGCTCTCCTGTTCGGTGGAGTCCTTGGGCTGATTCTTCCTGGGGGGCTGGGGGGGCATGGGGCGGTCCCGGCGCTGGGGTTTGGATGCCCCCTTCTTCCCGGACTGCTGGGAGGCGGGAGCGGCCTTCTTCGGGGGGGCCTGCCCAGCCTTGACGGGCTTCTGCCCCTTTTTTGCCTTGGGCTGCTGTTCAGGCTTGGACTGCTTTGCCTTTTTCGGCTCCTCCTGCTTGACCGGTTTTTTCTTCTGCGCCTTAGATTTTTGCTGCTCAGGCTGCTTTTTCCGGTCCTTCTCCCCGCCCTTGGGCAGGATGGTGGACAGCAGCGACCGCCGGGGGGCCAGCAGGCGGGCGGTGGCGTCCATAATGGTGTCGCTGTCCAGGGGATTGGGGCGGTGAAATTCGGTGTTGGGCATGGCGTCGCCGGTGTCCATCAGGGTCCCGGAGCGCACCCCCCGCTTGGGGGCGGAGGGGGGAGCGGGCAGGTAGTCAAAGGCGTCCTCCTCAGGGGAGGCGGGACGGAGAATGACCTCCTCGGGGATTGAACCGCTCTTCTTTTTGCGGCGGCTCTTCTTTTTCGGGGCGGGCCCGGCGGGGACGGCCTCCTCCTGGACGGGCCTGGTCTTTGCCGCCTCCAGTCCAGCGGCTTTCCGGGCCTCCTCCCGCTGACGGCGGAGCTCCCGGGCGGCCTGACGGGCCTCCTGGTCCTCCTCGTTGATAATTTTGCCGTTCTTGTCCCGCTTGGGGGCCTCGAAGACCTGCATGGGGTAGGGGTGATTCTCCACCAAAGGTATCTTTTTGCCGGTGAGCTTCTCAATGTCCTTCAGCAGGGGCTTTTCTCCGAAGTCGCAGAAGGCGATGGCCTCGCCCCCCCGGCCGGCCCGGCCGGTGCGTCCGATGCGGTGGACGTAGGTCTCAGGCACCTCGGGCAGGTTGTAGTTGAACACGTGGGACAGCTCCTCAATGTCCAACCCCCGGGCGGCGATGTCGGTGGCCACCAGGCAGCGGATCTTTCCCGCCTTGAAGTCGGCCAGAGCCTGCTGGCGGGCGGTCTGGCTCTTGTTGCCATGGATGGCGGCGGCGGAGATGCCCGCCTTGCCCAGGTCCCGGGCAACCTTGTTGGCCCCATGCTTGGTGCGGGTGAAGACCAGGGCGTTTTTCACCCGCTTTTCCCCCATCAGGTGGGCCAGCAGAGCAGTCTTGTTCCCCTTGTCCACCAGGTAGACGGATTGGCGGATGACCTCCACCGGGGAGGAGATGGGGTCCACCGCCACCTTTACCGGGTTTTTCAGCAGGGAGTTCACCAGGTCGGTAATCTCCGGGGGCATGGTGGCGGAGAAGAAGAGGGTCTGCTTCTTCTGGGGCAGCCACTTGAGAATTTTGCGGACATCGTGGATAAAGCCCATGTCCAGCATCCGGTCGGCCTCGTCCAGAACGAAAATCTCCAGCTTATCCAGGGAGACAAAGCCCTGGTCGTGGAGGTCCATCAGCCGGCCCGGGGTGGCTACCAGGATGTCCACCCCCTTTTTCAGGGCCTCCACCTGGGGGTTTTGGCCCACGCCCCCGAAGATGACGGTGTGGCGCAGTTTGAGGTACTTGCCGTAGGCCTCAAAGCTCTCACCGATCTGGATGGCCAGCTCCCGGGTGGGGGTGAGGATGAGGGCTCGGATGGGCCGCCTGGGGGCATTGACCGCCACCAGACGCTGTAGAATGGGGGCGGCAAAGGCACAGGTCTTGCCGGTGCCCGTCTGGGCGCAGCCCAGTACGTCCCGCCCCTGGAGGGCGGGGGGGATGGCCTTCTCCTGGATGGGAGAGGGCTTGGAGTAGCCCTGCTCCTCCAGGGCTCTCAGGATGGGGGCGTTCAGCCCCAGGTCACGAAACTGCATGGAAAACTTCCTTCTTTTTATTCACGGCGGACGGTTGAGTCCGGCGCGGCCTACGCTTTTCCCTGTAGGCTGGGGCGGTTATTTGCCGAGGGTCAGAAGCCGCTGCCTTACGATCAGGGCGGTTTCGGACAGCTCCTGCCCGGGAGGGCAGGGAAGCACCAGGTCGGCATATTTGTTGTAAAGGGGCTCCCGGGAAGCCATCACGTCGGCCAGGGTCTGGCCCGGCTCCATGGCGATGCCCCGGGTGGACAGATTTTTGATGCGGCGCGTCAGCTCCTCCAGGGGAACCTGGAGATAGACCACCGGGCCCATGGCCTTCAGGTGGAGGGCCGCCTTCTCCCGGCAGACGGCGCTGCCCCCTGGGGCGATGACGGTGCGGCGGCAGGACAGGCTGCGCACCGCTAGCTCCTCCGCATCCAGAAAAGCCGCCGTCCCCCGGCTGTCCAGAATCTCCTGGAGCAGCGCCCCCTCCCGCTCCTGAATGAGCAGGTCCACGTCCAGAAATTGATAGCCCAGCAGCTTGGCCAGCAGAACGCCTACGGTGCTCTTTCCCGAGCCCGGCATACCGATGAGGGTGACGTTGTCCAAAGTGTTCCCAGCCTTTACATACAAATTCATTTTACAGTATACCACAAGGCGGAAAAAAAGAAAAGGGGGAAGGGGACGAAAAAGAGACAGCGGCTTTCACCGCTGTCTCTGATGCTGTCAGTCCGGATGATAAGCCGCCGCTACTTTTTCCAGTTCCTTGGAAAAATCGCCCTCGATTGCGTCGAAGCCGCTGGCCGTAGCATTTTTTAGCGCATAGATTTTATCTTCACTAATCAGAATCAAACTATCCATCTGTTCTTTTGGATAGATGTGTCTTCCACACAGCATGTACTGTGCGCCGTCCGCAACAGCCTCTTTTAAATCATATGCTGTAATTTTTCCATATACCTCCTCTCCGCGGCAATAGATTTCATTAAATCCTCTGGTGGTGTTGTACTTGCTTTTGGATTTATCATCTAATAGGCCATCATAACGGTTTGTCACATAGATAGAACCTGCTTGAAAATCGCCACAGTAGCCAGTGTAGGTATCTGTGGTTTTGGTTCCGATAGATTCCATCCCTTCCACCCCCAGACCCTTGGATGTGGACGATGACCACTCGGTTTCCCCGTCGTAGTAACCGCCCAGACCGGGTTGTACCACATAGACCTCACAGTGTTCCAGCAGCATATCAATAAAGGCGCTGGTGTCTGGATAGCATTTCGTCAGAGACCCGGTGGCTACCATCAGCCTGAGCTCATAACTCAGCTTGTCAAATGCTTTTTCCGTTAGGTATGATTCGATAAGCTGGCGTTGTTCGGAGACATAACGCTGGTGCTGCATGTACTTAAAGCCCGAAAAAGCAGCAACGAGGCCAACAGCAATAGCCACTAAAATGATAATCAGTTTTTTGGTTCCCGGAGACATTCCGCCGGTATTTGTGCCGGGTTTGCTTGTTGAAACTGGCTGTTTCTCAAGTTTAGCCACTGTAATCCACTCCTTCACAAAATAAAAATTTGAAAAGCTGTCATTTCCTACAACTTTTCGCAAATTATATCATATATATATATATATATATATATTGTCAATACCTTTTTGAGAATTTCCCCACAAAATTTTGATAGACGAAAAGAGGTGACAAACCGGGCCGGAGATGATACAATCTCCCTTAGACTAAATTTTGGGAGGAAATCATGGATTTATTGGCGGCATTTGGTGTATTTCTGGCCTGCGTGGCGGGGTGCATGGTAAAGGGGCTGTCCCTGTTCTGGGCTCTGCTGGTGGGATTTTTCTGCTTTTTTGCCGTGGGAGTCCGCCGGGGCACCCCAGCCCCCGCTCTGCTGAAAATGGCTGGGGAGGGAATGAAGACCTCCTTCAAAGTGCTGCGCATTCTGCTGCTGCTGGGTCTGCTCACCGCCCTGTGGCGGGCCGGGGGGACGGTGGCCTTCTTCGTCTGGATGGGGGTACGGCTGATTACGCCGGGCACCTTTATCCTGGTGGCCTTTCTGCTGTCCTCCCTGTTCAGCCTGGCCTTCGGCAGCTGCTTCGGCGTTGTGGGGACGGCGGGGGTCATCCTGATGACCATTGCCCGCAGCGGCGGGGCCAATCTGGTAGTGACGGCAGGGGCCATCATGTCAGGCATCTACTTCGGGGAGCGGCTGTCTCCCGCATCCTCGTCGGCAGCGCTGGTGTCGGCGGTGGCGGGGGTGGACCAGCACGATTTTCAGGTTCGGATGTGGCGGGACACCCCCGTCCCCTTTCTGGTCACTCTGGCCCTCTACGGGGGGTTGTCCGCCCTGTATCCCATCCGGGAGGTGGACGCCCGGATTGTGTCCGCCCTGGAGGAGGGCTTTTCTTTGACCTGGCCTGCCATTCTGCCCGCTGCGGCCCTGCTCATCCTGCCCTGGTTGAAGATGGGCACCATGGCGTCTATCGCGGTGAGCTGCGCGCTGGCGGGCGGGTGCGCCCTGTTTGTTCAGGGCCTGCCCCTGTGGGAGACCCTCCGGGCCTGTGTGCTGGGCTACCGCCCCGCCCTGCCCGCCCTGGCGGAGCTGATGAGCGGGGGCGGACTGATCTCCATGGTCAGCGTGTGCCTCATCGTGATTTTGTCCTGCGCCTACTCCGGCATGTTCAACGGCACCGGCCTGCTGACCCCTGTGACCGGCCGGGTGGGCGGCCTGTCAAGGCGGATCGGGCTGTTTGGGGCCCATGTCGTGGCCTCCTTCGGCTGCTGTGCCCTGTTCTGCAACCAGACGGTGGGCATCGTCATGAGCGGGCAGCTGCTGGGGGAGGAGTACCGCCGGCGGGGCCTGCCGCCTATGGAGCTGGCCGCCAATATCGGCAACTCAGTGGTCAATCTGGCGGGCCTGGTGCCCTGGGCCATTGCCTGTACGGTTCCCCTTACCACGATGGAGATAGGCATATCCGTCCTGCCCCTGTCCTTCTACCTGTATCTGCTGCCCCTGTGGTGCTGGCTGGGGGCCTCTGGGAGGTTTAAGAAAAAATCACCAAAAATGAGTTGAGTTTTGGCGCGGTTTGATATATAATTATACTGTTACCCACCGGACGGGGTCCGGTTACGGCCCGTCTGAGGGGCGGGCCACGAAACAAAGGAGAGAACTATGAAGTTCCGGATTGTCAGCGACAGCTCCTGTGACCTGGGCAGGGAGAGAATGGAGAGGCTGGGCGTGACCATGGTGTCCTTTTATGCGGCCGTGGGCGACGAGGTCTATTACCGGGAGGAGCGGGACATCCCCACCCACGATTTTTACCAGATGATGGCGGACCGCCCCGGGGTGTTTCCCAAGACCTCCATGCCCACCCTGGAGGACTATCTGGAGGCTTTCCGCCCGTTGGCGGCCCAGGGGGACCCCATTCTGTGCATCTGTCTGAACGCCCAGTTCAGCGGCTCCTGCCAGACGGCCCTGAACGCGGCGGCGGAGCTGGAGGAGGAGGTTCCCGGCGCTCAGATCCGGGTGGTGGACTCCCAGCTGGCCACGGTGCTCCAGGGGCTGTTTGTGGAGGAGGCCGCCGCTCTGCGGGACGCGGGGCTCACCCTGGAGGAGGCGGTGGAGGCTCTGAAGCCCCTGCCCGCCACCGGGCGCATCTTCTTTACCACCAACGATTTGGAGTACCTCCGCCACGGGGGGCGCATCGGCCGGGCGGCGGCGGCCACCGGGACGCTGCTGAAGGTAAAGCCCCTCATCGGCTATAAAGACGCCGGGCTCATCTCCGACGGCATCGCCCAGGGGCGGAAGAAGTCGCTGGTCAAGGTGCGGGAGCTGTTCTTCCGCCACCTGGAGCGGGAGCGGATCGACCTGGAGGGATACCGCGTGGCCACCGGCTTTGGGCTGGACAGGGAGGAGCACAGGGCCTTTGCCCAGACCGTCTACGACGGTCTGCTGGACCTGGGCTATGACAGGCCCGAGGTGCTGCATCCCTATCAGATCGGCGTGACCATCGGCGTACACACCGGACCCAGTCCCATTGGCGTGGGGCTGATTCGGAGGGCAATTTGATCATACTGCATCCCCGGCCCGAAGGAGCCGGGGATTTTGTAACGGTTTTGTCACTTGAAATTTGATGAAAATATGATATCCTGAAAAGGAACGGTTTCGACAGCGTTTGACTGCTTCCACAGGGGGGTGTTTGCAAGTGGCCAATTATAAGGGGAAGCGGGTGGCCCAGGATCGCTGGGCTGTTATCCTGCTGTCTGTGGCATCGGTTGTGCTGGTGCTGGCTGTTGGGATTATAATCTACCAGAAATACTGGAATAAAACGCCTGAGCGTCCAGATGCCTCCCAGGACAGCAGCGCCCCGTCCGCTGGCAGCGCCTCCTCCGGAGAGGCCCCGGATGTCTCCGACGAACCCCAGGCGTCCCTCTACGACTTCTCCCAGCCTGCCCCGGAGGGGGAAGCGGTGGATAACAGCTATTTTGACAACGCCGCCTTTGTGGGTGACTCCCGCACCGACGGCCTGATGCTCTACAGCGGCATCGGGACAGGGGAAAACCTGACCTCCAACGGCCTGTCTGTGTTCAGTTTGGCGGAGAAAAAGGCGCTGACCATCGGGGAGGAGAAGTATACCCTGCTGGAGGCCCTGGCCCTGAAGGAGTACGGCAAGGTATACCTCTCCCTGGGCGTGAACGAGCTGGGTTACAGCAGCAAAAACGACAGCAGCTTTTACCGCCATTACTGCGAGGCCATCGACGCAATCCGCCGGGTCCAGCCCAATGCGGTCATCTATGTCCAGACCCTGATCCCGGTGAACGAGAAACAGGTCGAGGAGTACAACGGCAACAAGTACAACCTGACCAACGACCGGCTGCGGACGTACAACGACCTGATCCGTCAGGCGGCGGAGGAGAAGCAGGTGGTCTGTCTGGACCTGTACAGTCTCTTCGTGGATGAGAACGGTTCCCTTCCTGAGGGGGACAGCCGGGACGGGGTCCACCTGAGAAAGGAGCCCTGCCAGCGGTGGCTGGACTACCTGAAAACCCACACGGCGGACTTCGATGTGCTGTACCCCGACGGCCCGCCTGTGCCGCCTGAACCTGAGCCGGTAGAACCGGACGCATCAACTGCGGATGGAAGTGTGCAAGGATGAAAAAGCTTTTGTATTGGACGCTGGCCCTGGCCCTGCTGCTGGGCCTGACCGCCTGCGGAAAAAACGATGCCCCGCCCCTCTACAATGCCGCCGATGTGACCGCCATTGACGGGGCAGGGGCTTTTAACGCTGAACTCGATGACATGGAGGGGCTGGACGCGGACATTGCTTTCCTGCTGTATGGGCTGGAGGATGCCGGTTTGGAGCGGGAGGACTTGAAGTCCTGCTCCGGACGCCGCTCCGCCGGGGCCACCTGCGAGGAGGCAGCGGTGCTGATTTTTACCGACAGCGATAAGGCGGAGACAGCGGCGGGTGCCCTCAAGGACTACGTTCAGCGGCAGATCGACGAAAATGTAGACTACCGTCCCGCAGAGATTCCCAAGCTGGAGAACGCCTACATCGATCGGCGGGGGGAGAGTGTCCTGCTGGTGGTGGCCAGCGACATAGATGCCGCGAAGAAAGCGGTGGAGTGAAAAAAATCCCGGCCAAACGGCCGGGATTTCCTTATGCCTGACAGTAGTCGCAGGGCTCGTCCACGGTGACGGTATACTTCTCCAGCAGAGCCACCGGGTGGTAGGACAGCTTGCTGGTGCGCAATCCCATATCGCCGGTGTCATCCTCCCGGTTGATGAAAGCCACCGTCCCCTCCTGGGCAAACTGCTGGGCGAACTGGGCCACCAGCATCTGGTAGCAACCCTCGTAGTCCCGGTCAGCTTTTTCAATGTGGGTGAACAGGGTGTCGCCGATAATCTCACCCAGGGAGAAGCCTGCAATCCGGCCATCCACCAGCAGGACCCCGCCCAGCAGGTCGTAGGTCTGGTAGTTGTCCAGCACCTCGTGGGTTTTGGCGATGTCTTCCTGGAAGGTGGCCGCCCCCTTGTCCCAGCGGGCGGCGTAGCTGTCCAGAAAGGACTTCACCGCCGGGATGTCTTCGGGTTCGATGGGGCGGAAGGTCCAGCTGCCGTAAGTTTTCAGGAACTTGTTCACGTGGTTGCGCTGGCCGCTGAGCTTTTTGCCCCGGAAATACTTCAGGTCCTCCGCCCGGTAGAGATAGTCGAAGTTGTTCCGCTCGCCCACGGCGGTACTGGCGGGGAAGAACTCCTGGAGCTGGTCCAGCTCGTCCTTGGGGACGGGGTAGAAGGCGATGGGCATGTTCCGGCGGCAGCAGTAGGCGGCAATCTGCCGGTAGTGCTCCAGGCGTCCGCCACCCAGAGGGAGGGTGAAGGTGGGGCCCAGGCCGGGGTAGTCCACCTTGAAGTAGAGGGAGCCGTCGAAGACCGCCCACTCAGTTTTGTAGATGTCCCGCCAGATGAAGACGGTGCCGGGGGTGGTGTCACAGATGCGGCTGCGGCTGTAGCCGAAGAAGGGGCGCAGGCGGGGCAGGTCCTCCAGCCGGAGGGGATGGAAATCCAACATAAATTCAAATCCTTTGATTTGAAATTCCCCGCCACCGGCGGGGAATTTCAGTATTTTACTCCATTATATCCGATAACCGCCCATAATACCAGCCCGTAACCCCCTCTTTTTTGCACAAAAAACCGCTCTTGGTTTTTCTTACCACCGTCAAAAGGTCCCCTGGCTCCACCGGCAGGCGGTAGTCGGTGGAGTCCTCGCACCATAGGCCCTGAGGGCCCCGGCGCAGGTACTCGTTGAGGATATACAGCTCCCGGCCCGTCTCCAGGTGGCGGCAGAGGGAGAGCTCCCCGCCCTCCTCCAGCAGCTCCAGGGCAGACCGGCCCCAGCGGATGTTGACGGAGCCAGTGCCGGCCTCCTGGGGGTCCAGGGCCGTGGCGGTGGGCAGGCCGTCCCAGGCGGTCCAGGTGAAGTCCTCGCTGTCCTCCGAGGGGAGCATGAGTGCGTTGAGCTGGCCATCCACCTTGAGGACGCAGGCGCCGTCGATGGAGATAATCCTCCGGTCCCGGGTAAAGATGGGGGCGGAGGAGGGGATGTGGGGGTCGTAGAGGGTGACGGGCCAGTGGCCCACGATGATCCACTTGCGGAAGGAGCGCCCCTGGCCCAGAAAGTTGTCGTTTTTCATGCACTTCCACCGGTCCAGCTCCTCCATTCCCTCCAGAGAGGGGACGCCCCCGTGGACAAAGACCAGGTGGTCCGTCTCCAGGATGGTGGGCATGGACCGAAGCCAGGCCCACTCCGGCTGAAAGGCGGCCCGCAGGTCCCGGCGGAGACGGGGCAGGTCCTCCGTCTGGTCAAAACCACCCTCCCGGGCCAGCTGGCGCAGGGTGGACTCCGGGTGCCGGGGGAGGTAGGAGGAGAAAAAACGGGCGTCCAGCTCGTCGGTGTCGAAGAAGCGGAGGACCAGCCCGTCGCAGTTGCCGCACAGGGGGTAGAGGGTGTGGGTTTTGGACAGCTCCATCAGGTGGCGCAGCAGGGGCAGGCTGTCCTGCCCCTTTTCCAGCATGTCGCCGTTCAGAACGAGGATGTCCTTCTGGGTCAGTTTGACTTTGTCCATCAGGGCCAGGAAAAAGGGGAGGTTGCCGTGGATGTCACTGACGGCGATGATCCGCCGTCCCGGTTCAAACCTTGGGCGGATGACAATGGCTTTGTCCATGGCGGTACCTCCTCTGCATGTCTTTGTGTTCAGCATAACACAGATTGGGAGGATAATTCAAGAGAAAAGGATGGGGCGGTCCCGTCCCTGAAGTGTCCCCAGAATAAAGAACCTGTTTTTGCTGCGCTGCCCGAGACAGCCTGGAGGACATGGACCGGGGCCTGCTGGCCGCGCGCGGCTGGTACAGAAGGCAAAAGCCGGGGATACCCTTGTTATCAAGTGTATCGACCGGCTGGGACGGAATTATTGAGGAGATACTGGAGCAGTGGCGGCTGCCGGCCAAGGAGAAACACCCGGCGGTGGCGCAAAACCGGTTTGGCCACTAAAGTGTGGTTTGCGGTCCACACAGAGCGAGCCGTGATTCTAAGCGGGATTTGTCGTTTTTTACACAACGGCACGTCTCGCTTTTGTCAATTTTACAGAGACATTTTATCACAGCCGCTTGAAAAACGCAATAGCGAAAATGGCCTGTAAACCACACCTTGCAAGCCGCACCTTTGGACAGAAAAAGGAGGTGCAGTGGTGTATTCCAGAAAGAAATTGGACTTGACCGGGCAAAAATTCGGACGGCTGACCGTCCTGGCCCCGGCGGCGAATGTGGGCAATCGGACAGCATGGCTGTGCCGGTGCGACTGCGGAAAAAAGACGGTGGTAAGGACCTATCATCTGCGGTCCGGGCATACAAAGAGCTGCGGCTGTCAAAACGGTGATGGAGGCCCCAGGTACGCGCTGGGCCTGTCCTATGTGGACGGCACCTGTGTGGAGATGCTGGCGGCCAAAACGGTGCGGAAAAACAACACCAGCGGGGTACCCGGTGTGGACTGGTGGGCGTCCAAGGGGCGGTGGCGGGCTGCCATCTGCTTTAAGGGAAAGCGCTACTACCTGGGCAGCTATACCCGTTTTGAGGATGCGGTCAAGGCCCGCAAGAATGCAGAGGAAAATCTGCACGATCGATTTCTCAAGGAGTATGAAGAGCGTACCAGGCTGGTGTGAGGACGCAGACTTACAGGTTTTGAACTATGCGCTGCCAAAGGATATTTTTGGCAGATGTGGAAGGCGGGGGTGATGAGGTGGCAGCCTTGGACCTGGAAAAGGCTTTGGAGGGGGCGTCCTCTAAGCAGAGCCATCCTGTGAGCTGTCTTAAAATGACAAAGAGGCGGCGCGTATATCTGCGCATCAAACGAATACAGGATGCCGTATTATCGGTGCTGGCTCTGGTAATCCTCTCCCCGCTGATGCTGCTGATTGCGCTGGCTGTGGTGATTGATGACCCCCAGGGCGGCCCAATCTTTTCCCAAATTCGCTGCGGCCGGGATGGAGAGACATTCCGCCTCTATAAATTCCGCACCATGTGCGTGGGCGCAGAGCAGCGTCTGTCCGAGCTGCTGCCATACAACGAGATGGTCGGGCCCGTGTTTAAGATTCAGAACGACCCGAGGATTACCCGCCTGGGGCGGTTTTTGCGGTCTACAGGCATGGATGAGCTGCCCCAGCTGCTCAACATTCTAAGGGGGAATATGTCGATAGTCGGCCCCCGCCCCCCTCTGCCCAGAGAGGTGGCGGAGTACACCCCGTATCAGCGGCAGAGACTGACGGTCACCCCAGGGCTTACATGCTTCTGGCAGGTGAGTCCCCACCGCAACAGCCTGAGTTTTGACGACTGGGTGGAGCTGGATCTGCGTTACATACAGGAGCAGAGCTGGCTGTTGGACTGGAAGTTGACTTTTCGGACCGTGAGGGCCGTTTTACGCCGGGAAGGGCTGTAGCAAGCAGAGTTGACAGGAGGTTTGAATATGCAAAAAAATAAGGGCGGACCTGGTGGAAGCCGGGCGGCCAAGCCCAAACGGCGCGGGCGGGCGTTTTTGTGCGGACTGCTTGTAATCGCGCTGCTGGCGCTTGGCGGATATCATCTTTTCTCAAATGAGCTGGAGGTGACCTTTTATCACCTGTACTCACCGAAGATTGCGGGCGGGGAAAATATCCGTGTTGCCGTTCTGTCAGACCTGCACAACCGGGAGTTTGGCCCAGGGAACGGGGAGCTGGTGGAGCGGATCAGGGCGTTGAAGCCGGACCTGATCGCCATAGCAGGTGACATGGTCAATGCAGATGACGGTAATCTGGATGTGATTTTAACCTTGTGCAGCAAACTGACAGAGATTGCCCCTGTCTACTACAGCCCGGGAAATCACGAGAGCAACCTTATGTATGAAAAGGGAAGCCCGCTTGAGAGTATGCTGCTGGAGCAGGGTGTCCGCGTCCTGGTGAATCGGGCGGAGGAAGTGACCATACACAGGACCCCTCTCCTCATCGGAGGACTGACCACGTCCACAGAGGGATATGAGGAGTACGGCGCCGTGTTTTTTGACGAGTACGAAAAAAGCGCAGCCTTTAAACTGCTGATCGCCCACTACCCCAGTCTCTACTACGAATATCTGGCGGATGGGCATGTTGATCTGGGCATCTGCGGCCACTACCATGGCGGCCAGTTCAGGCTCCCCGTGGTTGGCGGGGTCTACCACGGGGATACGGGCTTCTTCCCGAAATACAGCGGGGGGATGTATCAGCTTTCCAACAGCACAATCTTTGTCTCCCGGGGCATGGGGGGGCACAACGGTCTGCCCCGTATCAACAACCGGCCTGAACTGGCAATAATTGATATCAACGGCCGTCAGGATACAAATTTCTCGTAATCAATATCATTGGAGGTGTGATGACAGCATGGTTTTGGTATGTGCGATTGTTCCTGCGCTGATGCTATGTCTGGCCATCCTGTACATAATGCTGCTCCGGCGCTTCTTCCTGGTAAAGGCGAAGCTGCCGGTGCTGGGCGTACGGGGTGTGTTGGGCCGCACAGAGGGCAAGCGGCGAAAAATAGCGGCCTGGGCGGCGCTGTTCCTTGTGGTCTGCCTGACCGCCCAGCTGGCCGCCAGCGCCTGGGCGCCCGGTATGCTGATGGTGTTCAGCTACGAAGAGGCGACCCGGGGGCAGAATCCCAACGTCACCCGGTTTAATGAGTCCAACATCCTTTCCGACGACATTCTGGAGCAGGTCATCCAGCGTGGCGGCCTTGGGATCAGCGTAGAGCAGCTGTCCAAGTGCCTGAGTATCTCCACCTCCCTGGATGCGGAGAAGCTGGATGTCACCCAGGAATCGGACATGAAAATATCCACAGAGTACCGGGTCTACTGTTCCGGGCGGGCAGCCCTGTACGGTACGGAACCTAAGACGGTATTGAATCTCCTGGCCGACGTATACTGGGAGAAATTTGTGCTGAACTATGCGGAAAATGACAGCATTCTGGACCTGTCCTTTGAAAAGCTGGAGGGCATGGAGTATCTGGACGCGAAGGACTATCTGGAAATGCAGGCAAACAAGCTGCGCAACTACCTCCCCGGCTACAGCAGCGAGAGCAGCAGCTTCCGGGCGGCTGACAGCGAGGAGACGTTCTCCTCCCTGTCCCAAAAAATCAGCAACTTTATTGAGATTGAGCTGGAGCGCTATGAGGCATTTGTTCTGGAAAAGGGTCTGGCTGACAACCGGACCACCTATCAGTCCCGGATGCAGTACGTCAACCACCAGCTGGATGTCTCAAGACGAAAAGAAATGGCGTCCCACGACGTGCGGATTGAGGCCATCAACATGTATAACGCCTACATGACCCGCTTTGTGCTCATTCCCACCTATGACACCGACAAGGAATTTTACATGTCCAAGACCAAGGTAGGCGTGGACTACTTTGCCGACGAGGCGAAGGAGCATCTGGAGTCCGCCACAGAGCTGGTGGAGAAAATCGAGCACAACACCTATGCCTCCCAGCAGGTCGGCGGCTCCCACGCCTCCTCCTCCGCTTACGATCAGGCGGACCAGCGGATTGAGGCCTTGAAGGCCGAGCTGATCAATCTGGCGGCCCAGAGCCGTGAGCTTTGCAGCACCTACGTCCGGGAAAAGCGGGACGGCTACATTCAGGTGAGCTTTGCCGCCCCTGCCGTTCTGGACAGCGCCCTGAAGGCGCTTCTGCTCACAGCTCTGTTTGCGGCCGCTCTGGGCGGAAACGCTGTGCTGGATCCCTTCTACCGGGAATACCAAAAGGGCCGGCCTGCCGGGCGGAGAGGCAGCCGCGTAGTAAAGAAGCAGGAGGAGTCTGCGTCATGAAAGAACTGGACGTATTTCGATATCTGAAAAAATACCGCGCCGTCATCGCCGGCCTGTCGGTTCTGGCGGGTGTCGTTTTCTTTCTGATTGCCCAGCTCCGTATTCAGCAGTACACTGCCGTCACAGTGATTGAGTATACCGGTGCCCGGGCTGAGGAGGGCTACTCCCCGGACGGGAAGAAAATTGATACCACTGAGCTGTACGCCACCAATCTGGTTGCCCAGGCGATGAAAAAGCTGGGCATCGACGATACCCAGGCCACAGCTGACAGCATCCGGATGAATATCCACGTGGAGCCAATCATCACAGAGGAGGACCTGATGATACAGCAGTCCATGCTGGACAACGGAGAGCTGGACTATGAGCTGAATCCTACCCGCTATGTGGTGTCCTTTCATTGCGGCGTCAGCAACGGAAAGGAGTACCCCCGCAAGGTCCTGAATCAGATTTTGCAGGAGTATGCCAGCTATTATGGAAAGAACCACGTCAACACTTCCCTGGCCGCCAACCCGGTCAGCGACATCACCACAAAGGGCTATGACTACCTGGAGATGGCGGAGGTCATGGATGAAACCCTGACCAATATTGCGGAGCATCTCTCCGACAAGGTGGAGTGGAACGGCGAGTTTCGCTCCAGCCGGACGGGCCGCAGTTTCCAGGACCTGAAAGACGAGTTTGAGTTTATCCGGGACGTGGAGGTCGGGCAGTTGTTTTCTGAGATTCTGGCGGGCAGGATTACCAAGGACCGGGATCTGCTGCTGGAAAAGTACCGGAACCGGAATAACAATCTGGTGATCGCCAACAATGCCGCCGCCTTTGAGATCGACCGCATCCAGGGCATTATCGGCGCTTACGAGAACGCCATGGGGGAGTTCAGCGTCCCCGTTGTCAACGGCGCGGGAGAGAATGTGGGTGATGTGCTCCAGAACAATGTTCTGCCCGATGTCTATGACGACTGGAACGAGGACGCGGACGGCAATTGGACACCGGTGGATCGGACTGCGGAGTACGATGTGCTGCTGCGGAAGTACATCGAGGACAGGACCCTCTATGAGCACAACATCATCGACAGCGACTATAATGACTACATTCTCAGTGTGTTTGCCAGCGCCCCTGCCAGCTCGCCCCAGGCCGCTCAGGATCAGGTCCAGGCGGAGATTGCCCGGCTGGCAAAGGAGATCAACGCCCTCCAGTCCATCTACTATGAGACCAACGACGAGTATAACGAGTATCTGGGCGCCCAGAACATTATGATGCTCTCCAGTGTCCGGGTGACAGAGCGGTTCCCCATCCTGATTTTCACCGTCCTGATCGTGGTGATCTTTGGCGCGCTGGGCTGTGCCGGGGCTGCGCTCTTCGGGCGGATTGAGGACTTTATCGAGTATTACGCCTTTACCAACAAGGTGGACGGACTGCCCAACCGGGCCAAGTGCGACCAGTTCATCGCCTCCCGGGAGGGGCGGCCCCTGCCCGAGACCTTCGCCTGCGTTGTGTGCAGGCTGGCAAATTTGCAGGCGGAGAATGCCCGGCTGGGCCGGGAGGCCGGCGACCAGATGCTGAAGGACTTTGCCGGAATGCTGACCTCTGTGTTCCCGCCCTCCGACAAGCTGTTTGTGGGAAACAACGGTGCGGGGCAGTATCTGATCTTTGGCGACTGCCTGGAGGCGGACCAGATCGAGGCGGCCCTGTTCCAGATGGGGGTTGCCTTGGAACAGCGGTCCCAGGACCGGGGATATCTGCTGGATCTGCGTCACAGCTATGCCCAGGCAAGCGCGGAGCAGTGCTACTATATCCGGGAGCTTCTCTCCATTTCCATCAAGCGGGTCAATGCGGCCGGCGCAGAATCAGAAGCCAGCGCTGTAAGCGTGTAAGAACGCCGGCAAAAAGGGGTGATATGGTTGAGTTCCATTCTATACATGATTCTGGCTACCGGCATGTTCTTCTTTCAGGACACCTATTTTTCTTTGGGCGGCATGGAGCTGAGCCTGAAAAACCCCTGTGCGCTGGCAATTCTCTTTTTGGCGTTGCTGAACCTTACGGCAACGGTGCGCCTGGACCGCCTGATGGTCCTGAGCCGCCACACGACAGTCCAGGCGCTGCCCTATCTGGTTCCGCTGGTCTTTTCCGCTGTGATCTGGGTGGGCACAAAGGCAGAGAGCGCCGCTGTTTTGAACGGCATCTCCATGATCCTGCCCCAGCTGCTTTCGGTGCTGGTGGCTGCCGCCACAATATACCTGTTTGGCGGCAAGGGAATCTGGTACTGCCTGGTGGCCATGTGCGCCGCGAATTTTATCAGCGTTCTGGTTGTGATCTATACGGGTGGACTAACCGAATTTTTACAGGAATTTTATACACTCCTGATTACCTTCAGCAAAGAGACCGGCCCTCTGATGACGCGGCTGGAGACCCACGACCTGACCTTCGCTTTTGGCCCCTTCCTGCTCTATCTCCTGCTGCACTGGAAAACATCCCCCCACCCCGTTTTTTGGCTGGTGGTTGTCTCCTTCTTCTGTCTGGTCGGACTGAAGCGGATCGCGTTTCCCGCTCTGGCTCTGGCCCTTCTGACGGCGCTGCTTCTGCGCCGTCTTCCGGACCGGGCGGCCAGGCAGACAGCGGTGTGTGTGTCCATCGCCATGATGGTGGTCAGCTTTCTCTACATCGCAGGGATTCGCTACGGCCTCTTTGACTACCTGGAGGCACAGCTTGGACTGGACACCAAGGGCCGGGCGCTGCTGTTTGCCAATGTGGCGCCCTACTACGAAATCAGTTTTACCTACATGGGCCGGGGAACGGGGTTTGAACGCATGGTAGAGTGGCTCTCCGGGGCGGTGCAGGCCGTTCCCATGCGCACGCAGACCCAGATTCACAATGATTTTCTCCGTATGTACCTGAATATCGGATTTATCGGGTACTGGGTCTGGCTCTGGAGCTGGCTGCCGGCACGACTGGGCTACTGGTTCCGCCAGGCGGGGAAGGACGCGGGCTGTCTTTTCCTGGGAATCTGCGTCTACTGCTTCGTCCTCTATGCCACTGACAACGCCATCTATTACCCCTACACTATGATTGCCTGCGCCCTGGTCCCCATGGCCTGCCGGTTTGACATCCAGGCGGAGACTGCCCTTGCGCGGCGCTGCGCCCAGTGGAGCGGAACGCCGGTGGAGAGCCCGGATACGCTGCACGTTGAGAGGTGAGCCGGCTTGCACAATGGGAAACTGCGGCTCTGCTTTGCCGCGTCCTCCGGCGGGCATCTGTCGGAGCTGATGATGCTGCGTCCCCTGATGGACCGCTATGACAGCTTTCTGGTTACAGAGAAGACGGCCTACAGGGCTGTCCCGGAGGGGATACGGTGCCACTGCCTCCTTCAGGTCAACCGGCGGGAGTGGTCCTGCGTCCCAAGACTGATTGTAAACGCCGCTCTCGCCCTAAAAATCTGCCTTCGGGAGCGGCCGGACGCGGTCATCTGCACCGGAGTGCTGGCAACAGTGCCCCTGTGCCTGCTGTGCAAGCTGTTGGGGAAAAAGCTGGTGTTTATCGAGTCTTACGCCAAGGTGAATACCCCAACCCTGACGGGAAAGCTCCTTTACCCCTTTGCGGACCGGTTCTACGTCCAGTGGGAGGAACTGCTGGAGTTCTATCCCAGGGCCATATTCACGGGCGGTGTCTATTGAGGTAACAGCATGATATTTGTAACGGTTGGCTCTCAGAAATTCCCCTTTGACCGCCTGATCAGAAAGGTGGACCAGATGGTCCGGGAGGGTATGATAGAGGACGAGGTCTTCATCCAGACGGGGACCAGCCAATATATTCCCGCATGTCCCCATCAGGCATTCTGCGGGCGGGAACACTTTGCAAAGCTGATGGAGACCTGCGATATTCTCATCACCCACGGCGGCGCGGGCACAATGGTGGACGCGGTGAAGCTGGGGAAGAAGGCCGTCGCCGTTCCCCGGCTGGCCCGGTATGGGGAGCATGTGGACGACCACCAGATGGAGCTGACAGCGCGGTTTCATGGGCTGAACCTGCTCTGTGCCTGCCCGGACGTGGAACAGCTTCCGGAGGCGCTGCTCTCTGTCAGAGGCCGCAGCTTTGCTCCCTTTCGCTCCAATACGGAGACCTTCCTCACGTCTCTGGAGGGCTATATCCGCTCGCTGTAAACAGGAGGAATCTATGAGGATTTTAGAGATTGGCCCCAGTGAGGCCCGCTCCCGGGGCGGAATGGCGGAGGTCATCCGGGGAATCCGTGAGAGCGAAGTCCTGAGCAGGGAATTTGAGGTGGACAGCTTTCCCTCCTACATTGATGGCAGCCTGCCTGTCCGGTTGCTTTATTCTCTATATGGATACCTACGCTTTCTCACCTGCTGCCGGAAATATGACCTGTTCCACATTCACACAGCGGAGCGGGGCAGCACCTTCCGCAAGAATTTTTACCTGCGGAGGGTGAAGCGGGCGGGAAAAAAGGCTGTTGTCCATATCCACGGCGCGGAGTACCTCACCTTCTACGACGGGCTGGACAGCCGGAAGAAAGAAATTGTAGCGGACTTTTTCCGCCGGGCGGACCTGGTGCTGGCCCTGTCGGGCAAGTGGAAGGAGGAGCTGGAAGGCCGCTTTCAGATGAGCGCCTGTCAGGTCCTGTACAACGGCGTGGAGCCCGAAAAGCTTCAGCGGGCGGTTTCTGACCCGGCGGAGCACCGGAACTCCTTTTTGATGCTGGGCAGACTGGGGGAACGAAAGGGAACCTATGACCTCATCGCCGCGGCGGAGCTGGCCCTCCGGCAAAATCCTGCGCTGAAGCTCTGCTTGGCAGGGGACGGCGAGGTGGACCGGGTCCGGGCTCTGGTAAAGGAGAAGGGGCTGGAACAGAATATCACGGTACCGGGCTGGATTGACGGGGCAGAGAAGCTGCGCCGCCTGCGGGAGGTGGCTACGGTGGTCCTGCCCTCCCACTATGAGGGACTGCCCATGGCCATTCTGGAGGGAATGGCGGCGGGCAAGGCCATCATCAGCACCACCGTGGGCGCAATCCCGGAGGTCGTTGGGGAGGAAAACGGTATTCTGATTGCCCCCGGCGACGTACCCGCCCTGGCGGACGCCCTGTTGCGGTGCAGCGGCGATCCCGGACTGCTGGCAGATATGTCAAAAAACAACCGGGAAAAAGTGGAGCGGGAGTTCAGCGTCCGGCGGATGCACCAGCAGCTGGCAGCGTATTACAGACAGGTCATGGAGTGAGGAGGCTGAAATGGAGAAACCGCTCATCAGTGTGATCGTGCCGGTGTATAACGTGGGGGACTATCTGGAACGGTGCATGGATTCTGTCCTGTCCCAGACCTATCCGAATTTTGAAGTTGTTCTGGTGGATGACGCCTCCACAGATCAGAGCAGCGCCGTCTGTAACGCCTGCGCGGCCCGGGACAGCCGGGTCCGGGCGGTCCGTCTGTCTCAAAACCGGGGACCCTCCGCCGCGCGGAACGAGGGAATCCGCCGGGCCCGCGGGGCCTATATCTCCTTTGTGGACGCGGACGACCGTGTGGAGCCGGACCTTCTGGAAAAGCTGTATGAGAGTCTGGTACAGGCCGGGGCGGAGGTCAGCGCCTGCGGGGCTGACGGCATTGATCTGAAGCGCGGTCCCGCCGCCGTCTATACCCGGTCGGAGGCGGTCTGCTGTCTGGCCCGGGGCGTCCCTTTCAATCTTGTGCCCTGGGGCAAGCTCTACAGCGCGGAGCTGGTAAAAAAGACGCTCTTTCCAGAGGATATTTTTTACAGTGAGGACTTGCTCTTTCTCTATTCCCTCCTGAAACAGAGCCGGCGGGTCAGCTACCGGCCGGATATCCTCTACCACTACACCCAGAGGGAGGGCAGTCAGATGCAGAGCGGCGCCAGTGAGCGGAAGCTTACGGCCTTTGCCGCCCAGGATTTTGTCTGCGAGGACGCCGGGGTGAGCTTCCCGGAGGCGGCGGAGGATTTCCGCCTTCTGGCCCTGGAGGCCAACCGGTGTCTGGCTGTGCTGACCGTGAAAAAGGGCGGGGAGGGCGGACATACCCTTGGGTACTTAAAGCGGATTCAGAAGAACACCCGACGGCATTTCAGCTGGCGGACAGTGAAGCGCTGTCCCCGAAAGAGAGACGCGGCGGCGCTGCTGGCCCTGTGCACCAGCGCATGGGGATTCTGGGCGGCGGCATCGGCCTTCACCTGGGTCAAGCGTCTGGGGGGCCAGTAGGGATGGGAGCTCACAGACCGAAGATCAGTGTGGTCATACCGGTGTTCAATGTGGAGGGGTATCTGGAAAAGTGCCTGTCCTCGCTGGTAGCCCAGACCTATTCCCATATGGAGGTCATTCTGGTGGATGACGCCTCCACCGACGGCGGGGGCCGCATCTGCGACGCCTGGGCAGCCCGGGACGGACGGTTTCAGGTGATCCACCTCCCGGAAAACCGGGGGGTTTCCAACGCCCGGAATGAGGGCGTTCGCCGGGCGTTGGGGGAGTACATCGCGTTTGCGGATTCAGACGACTATGTGGAGCGTTATTTTCTGGAAGCGCTGTATGACGCGCTGGTGGAAAACCGTGGGGACATCAGCATCTGCGGAAATGAAGGATTGCGCCTGAGGGCCGGACCCGCCCAGGTCCTCTCCCCGGAGGAGGCGGCCCGGTGTATGGCCCGGCGCGCCCTCTTCCTGTGGACCGCCTGGGGAAAGCTTTTTCCAACTGAGCTGGCAAAGCAAATCCCCTTTGACAGACAGGCCCTTTGCTGTGAGGACCTTCTGTTTTTTTACCAGGTTTTGAAGCGAGTCCGGCGAATCGCCTATGTGCCGGGCCCGCTTTATCACTACGTCTACCGGGAGGGCAGTATCATCAACCACGGCGTAACAGCGAAGCGCTGTACGGTGCTTCCTGTCCTGGACCGGATATGCGGGGACGCTGCCGGTTTCCCGGAGGTGAAGACATGCTTTCATCAGATAGCGCTGGATACCGCCGCCCGACTGGCTATGCAGGCCATGGAGAACGGCGCGGACGGCAGCGTCCGGGACTATTTGAAGTATTTCCGGAGTACCGCCCGCCACCATTTCGGCTGGAGGGCACTGACCCTCTGCCCGGACCAAAAGAGCGCGGCGGCACAGCTGGCCCTCTGCGCCGGCATACCGGCCTTTGGGGCGCTGGCGGCCGTCTATCGGTTGATGAAGCCCACGAGGCAGAAGGAAATGGGGTGACAAAGTCTGATGGGCAGCGCGGAACATATGGCAAAAAACATCAAATATGCTGTGGCCGGCGAATTTCTGCTGGCCGTTCTGAAATTTTTGTCCCGCCGGGTATTCGTTTTGCTGCTGGGGCGGGAATACCTGGGGCTGAACGGCCTCTTTACCGATGTGCTCTCCATGCTGTCCCTGGCTGAGCTGGGGTTCAGCGTTTCCATTACCTACAGTCTCTACCGCCCGGTGGCCCAGGGGGACACGGAGATGATAAAATCTCTGGTCCGGCTGTACCGCCGGGTTTACCGGACCATAGGCATGGTGGTTTTGGCGTTAGGGCTGTCCCTGACCCCGTTCTTGGGTTTCTTTTTTAAGGAAATCCCCCCAAATATCCCTAACATTCCACTGATCTATGTGCTGAATCTGATAAATGCCAGTATCTCCTATTTTTTTACCTACAAGTCCACGCTGCTTTTTGTCCATCAGAAGAAGTATATCGAGACCTCCATCCGCGCCGCTGTGTCGCTGGCCGCCACTGCGGCTCAGATCACAGTGCTCTTTTTGACCAGGAATTACCTGTTTTACCTGTACATTACCATCGGCGCTACAGTGATACAGAATGCTGCCATCGCGGTGAAGGCGGACCGGCTTTTCCCCTACCTGCGGGAGAAGAATGTCCGTCCGCTGCCCGCCGGGACGCTGGATGAAATTTACCGCAACGTGCGTGCCATGCTGCTCCACCGGATTGGGACCGTGGCGGTTTTCAATACAGACAACCTTTTGATCTCTAAATTTGTAGGCGTGGCGGCTGCCGGGCTGTATTCCAACTATATGATGATACGGGGTTTTCTGAATATCCTGGTCAGTGCGCTGTTCGATGCTATTACGGCTTCCCTGGGACAGCTGACCGCGACAGAGACGGAGGCATACAAGCAGACAGCCTTTCGCCGCCTGAGTTTTTTCTCCGCCTGGCTGTTTGGCTGGATGAGCATCTGCCTGTTCTGTCTCTATGATCCGTTTATTGATATTTGGCTGGGGAAGGGCTACCTGCTGTCCAAACCGGCAGTACTTTTGATCGTCCTGAATTTTTACGTCAGCAGCATGCGTACTCCGGTGAACAACACCAAAAGCGTCCTGGGGCTGTTCTGGGATGACCGCTACAAGTCGATTGTGGAGGCGGCCGTCAACCTGGTGGTCTCTGTGATATTGGTCCAGCGGTGGGGTGTTGAGGGCATTATGGCTGGGACATTAATCAGTACGCTGGCCTTTCCCTTCTGGTGCGAGCCCATGGTTCTCTGTCACCGGGGCCTGCACGTATCTGCCAAAGGCTACTTCAGGGACTACCTGATACATTTGATTGTTACCGTTGCTGCCGGGGTGATGACGTGGCTTCTGTGCTGCACGATTGGTGAAGGGTATATTGGTTTTATGTTGAGATGTCTGGCCTGTGCGGTCATTCCCAATTCGGTTTACTTAGTTGTATACCGCCGGACAGAGGATTTTGCGTTTTACCGCCATGTACTGAGACATGCGGCGCGAAAAAAAGCTTGAGTCTTTCGATACGATCACCTGCTGGATGCAATTCCGGCAGGTGAAAGAAATGGGCCTTTAGAGGCCCGGAAACAACATAGGAGCAACGTGGGAAACCGCCGCTCATATATTCTACTTTTCCAAAATCCATTTTGTTATCAACGCTTGACAATGGTAAACACACCATTGAATAAAGCGCTGGGGGTAAGAAATCAGATTTTCCACTCAAACGACACACAGTCAGCGGTGGCGTGGACCTGGGAGAGAATGATGTCGACTACCTGCCGCCGGTCCTCAAAGTCGATGTTGTCCCAGTTGCCCAGGTGGGCGGACAGGAACTCGATCTTTTGCGGAGAAACACTTTCAGCGTTCAGCGCGGCGATCTCCTTGATCAGCCCTTGGCGGCGGGTGTCCAGCTCCTCGATCTTCCCGTTGGCGTAGGACATCAAAACCACGCTGGCCCCCGTCAGGGTGAAGTGCTCCCCGTCAAGAGGACAGTGAAAAAATATATTTTTCTCGGCCAGCAGCCAAGTGTTGCTGGCCGCATTTTATGCAGCAAGACATAACTCGTGCTTTTCCATCGGTGTCAGCACACCTAAGTTGCGCTGCACTCTCATGGTAGTTTAACCGTCTTAGCGTTTCCTTTGCTGTTGAGCAATCATCCGATGCAAAGAAAGCAAATAACTCTTGTTCGTCCTGTTCATCAACAGAAACCAATTCGTCAATGTGCCTGTGATAGAGCGCATCATATTCAAGAGCTGTCCGTTGTCCTGTTGTCAGCCTTAGAACGTTATCCGCCGCCGCGCCTTTGAAAATCACTTTCTCCCTGATTTTCTTATAATCCGCACCCCATACCGCCTTAAAGAAATTGTCCCGTTTGTCGTACCTAATGCCGCCCCACAAAATTCTGTGGCGTGCGTTGCTGCTTCGTTCTTCTTCGTCCAAAGCGTTGCCCGCACACACACTTTCGTGTTGCCATTGGATAGGCAAGCCCCGGAACGCCAGCGGCTCGGCGGCTGGAAAAATTTCATCTACCCCTTCAAAATCGAGCGGGAGCGGGAGTGTTGGATTATCGGCTGGCATTTTTGCTTGCCGCTCCGCCCGTATCTTCTCGCCTAATTCCTTTAGCTGCTGAATGTCTGCTTGCCGCTGCGCTTCTTCTTCACTAACAATTCTGTCAAGGCCCATAATGGCCCGCCAGCGATTATTTGAAAGTGTACGCTGTCCGTCTGAACATTGCTCATTGACAAATTCCCATTTCCTGACACACTGAAACGGTACATACTTTTCGCCGCCGCGCTTGCTCCACCATAGAAATACTTGTGCTGCCAGTTCGTCACCATCGGCAGTCTGA
Source organism: uncultured bacterium (assembly GCA_949840775.1). Lineage (GTDB taxonomy): Bacteria > Bacillota > Clostridia > Oscillospirales > Oscillospiraceae > Lawsonibacter. The sequence goes on from CATKXO010000008.1 coordinate 90,055, forward strand.
AACGCATACCAAATATCATAGGCAACGCTTGTCCATTTGCTGTCGTTGCAGTCTGCTGGAATGTTTTTCAAATCTTCAAATATTTCACGCTGTTCCGCTGTCATTTCTGACTTTAATTCATTCTCTGTTCTGCCCTCGATTACTGTACCTTGATATTCTGCATCAGAATTAGAAACAGCTTTTGGTGCTATTCTATGTTTCCTTGTCCGTCTTGGATGGGTAGTATTATTTTCGTGTAACCGTTCACGACTTTTTGGCCTCTGAAATGAAAAGTTTGCTTTAATCAGCTCATATAATTCTTGTGTTTTATCGGTTAGTCCCTTGCAATTATCCCATTCTTCCCATTCATAAATTGGATGCGGAGTATCACAAAAGAAATCCACTTTATTTCGCCCATCCAGTGTAACATCTTTACCTCCCCTACATACAAAACTTTTGGCCCCGCTGCTTGTCAGTAGGTTAATGCTATCAAATAATGGCTCCGCCTTTTTCCTGTCAATACCATAAAACATATGATACCCGCCGCCTTGGGAACGTGTAACCTTATCTGCAAGTTGCAACGCACCCTTAAAAAATGGAGCTTCTGTATCTATGTTCCCATCTATTTTATCAAAATCCAGAATGAACACAAATAAATTACTTCGTCCCGCCATAGCCACGGTAGGAGATACTTTTGCGGCATATTGAGCTGCCGGGATGGCTGCTACAAACGCAAAAAATAGTGTAATGAGCGCACTTGCCAACAGGAAAATACCTTTGCCAGAGTTGCTTTCTGCAATCAGAAGATTTAATTCATCTCTGTTCTGCACCAAAAAAATTTCTGGAGAAACCAAACTGGTTGCGGCAGTCAGGATTCCTTTTGCCGACAGCGTTCCCAGCAGAAGTCCAATCGGAATATAGCAGTAGGTGACGCCGCCGCTTTCGGTTACGCCCACACCGATGCTGTCACAGTCCGGCTTTATCATGGTTTCAAAGTGTCCGGGGGAATTGAGCCAGTTTTCCAGGGCGTGTTGGGCGGTATCTTCCGTGGCTACGCCGGTGAATACCGTCAGGTTTACGCCGAAGCCGTAGGGGTAGCCGCTGTCAATCACGGCCTCACATTCCTCTTTCGTGTGGTGCCAGGTATAATGCCGGTCGGAGAGACTTTGCGCAGCGGTCATCAGGGCCTCGCTGACAGGCAGCTCCGCCACGCCGTTGGCCCTGCGGGTCTGATTGATAAGCCGTATCAACTCCTGCCGCACATCTGGTTCCTCCATGGGGCTGGGGCCGTCTGTGGTGTCAGGGGCCGATGGGGTATCGGAGCCAATGGTCAGGGCCAGGGTTCCGCTCTCTCCGGCGCGATTGACGGCGGTGATCTCCACGTGCCCCTCCGCCTTGGCGACGGCTACCCAAAAGCCCATGACCTGCTCCACCGCCGCCGTGTCCGGGTCGCTGGAAGTGACGGTGTACTCCGTCCCGCTGGGGCCGATGATAAGGCCGCTGCGCTCTCCTACCTCCAGGGTATTGCCCTTGTAGCTGCTCACCCGGATGGGCGGGG
>CATKXO010000009.1 GCA_949840775.1 uncultured bacterium
CAGGGGAGGGGGCAATTCGGTCTCCGGCTTGAGCATCTGGTAGTAGGTGAAGGGCGGGACGGTGCGGAAAAACGCAAAGACGAATATCAGGAACAGGGAGACAACCGGGACGGTCCAGGTGGCGGCACTGCGGGCCAGGGAGCGGGGATATCGCCTGCCCTCGTCCAGGGGGATGCCCTGCTTCAGCTGGCAGCGCAGCTGCCAGATCTTCCAGGTGCGCCACAGGTAGGCGGCGAAGACCGCTACCGCCCAGGGGGCCAGCAGGATATTGAGCATCTCCAGCCAGGGGACTACCACCAGGGAACAGCGGATCTCGGACAGTATCTGCGAGCCATTTTTGGCGACGGCAAAGGGGAAGGCGAGGTAATCGAAGACCCGCAGGGGGACAAAGAGCAGGAAAACAGGCAGCCGCCGCTTGAACATCCGGTCGAAGACCAGGCTCTGGGTCTCCGGGTCGGTGTGCAGGTCGGGGGCGGAGGCGTCCCGGCAGCGGTAGATGTAGTAGTATTTGGAGATGAAATCCACATACTCCCAGCCCTCCTGGGCGTAAGCCTCATTTTTTTCGTAGTCCAGGGAGCGGTCCCAGTAGGTCATGGGCTCCAGCCGGTAGCGGACGCCGGGCTCCGGGTCCGCCACTCGGAAGATGGCGCTGCGTACGCCGAAGCTGTCCAGAATCAGCCCCTGGGCGGACAGCTCTTCAAACCAGAGCTCAATGCCGTGAATGTCGTAGAGCTGGACGGGCAGGAATTTCCGTACCAGCTTGTCGCCGTTGGCGTTATACATGTCGTCTCTCCTTTCTCAATCCCGGGGGCGTCCCCGGTCCAGTGCTTCCAGGCCGTCGTCCAGCCGGGCGCGAAGGCGGTCCAGCTCCTCCTGAAAAGCCTCCCGGCCCTTTTCCGTGATCTGATAGGTCCGTTTGCGGCCCTCCACCGCCGTCTCGGCGATGAGGCCCTCGTCCTGGAACTTGGCCAGCAGGGTGTACAGCGTCCCCGGTCCCAGGTTCACCCGGCCCGCCGTTTTGTGCGCCACAAATTCGGTGATCTCGGTGCCGCACATCTCCCGGCCCAGGAAGGACATGAGCACATAGTACATGGGTTCGGTAAGCGGACCCTTTTCCCGTCCCGCCATGAGGCAGCCTCCTCTCTTGTATCGGTTTCTAATATCGTCTGACGATATTATAGCACGATGCAACAGGGCAGTCAAGAGGGGGGACAAAATTCCTCCCCAATCCCCAGCAAAATTGTGACCGCTTTCTCCCGGCCAGGCTCCTATAATAGGACGTGCCGAAGGGGGAGGGGAGTGCCGTGACCGTCATCTATGTGGATACGCTGTTCCTCCTCAACGCCCTGGTGGACTATCTGCTCCTGCTGGCGGCGGCCCGGCTGGCGGGGGAGCCCCTGCGCCGGTGGCGCTTCGCCCTGGGAGCTGCCCTGGGGGGAGGGTATGCGGTAGCTATCTTCCTGCCGGGGCTGTCTTTCCTGGCCCACCCGCTGTGCCGGCTGGCCTCCGCCGCCCTGATGCTGATGGTGTCCTACGGGGGGAGCCGCCGCCTGCTGCGGCAGGGGGTGCTGTTTGTGGCCCTCACCTGCGCCTTTGGGGGCGGGGTGGTGGCCATCGGCCTGCTGGGGGGGACGGGGCTGTCCCTGGGCAACGGGGTATTCTATTCCGCCCTGGATTTGAAGGTACTGCTGCTGTCGGCGGCGGTGTGCTACTGGGTGCTCACTGTAGTGTTTCAGCGGCTGGCAAAACACAACAGGGCTGGCGGGGAGTTAGTTGACATAAAATTATCGCTGGAGGGGCGTACCCTCAACCTCACCGCCCTGGTGGACACGGGCAACACCCTCACCGACCCGGTGACCGGCCGTCCAGCGGTGGTGGCGGAGGGGGAGCGGGCCGGGCCCCTGTTCCCGGCGGATTGCCGTCCCACCCCCGCCGACCTGCGGGACCCGGCCGCCGCCCTGCCCCGGCTGGGGACAGGGGCGTGGCGGTCCCGGTTCCGTCTGCTGCCCTACCGCAGCGTGGGGGTGGACCGGGGACTGCTGCTGGCTGTCCGGGTGGACGGCCTGGAGGCGGGCGGACAGAAAAAAGGTCCGGTGCTGGTGGCCCTGTCCCCCACCCCTGTCTCCGACGGGGGCGGCTATCAGGCGCTGGTCGGGGCGATCAATGAAAGAGGTGTTTAAATTGCGCAAGATTTACATAAAATTGAAGGAGCGCCTGTCGACGCTCCTGACTGAGCTGGGCTTGGTCCTGCCGGGCAAGATCATGTACATCGGCGGCAGCGATACCCTGCCCGCCCCCCTGAAACGGGAGGAGGAGGCTGCCCTCATCGCCCGGCTGGGGGAGGGGGACACCGAGGCCCGAAACCAGCTCATTGAGCACAACCTGCGGCTGGTGGCCTACATCGCCCGGAGGTTTGAGAATACCGGCATCTATATCGAGGACCTGATTTCCATCGGCACTATCGGGCTGATCAAAGCGGTGGGGACCTACCAGCCGGAGAAGGCCATCAAGCTGGCCACCTACGCCAGCCGGTGTATCGAGAACGAAATCCTCATGTATTTGAGGAAGACCGCCAATCAGAAGACGGAGCTGTCCTTTGACGAGCCGCTGAATACCGACTGGGACGGCAACGAGCTGCTGCTGTCCGACATCCTGGGCACCGACGAGGACCTGGTGGTCCAGCCCCTGGAGGCCGACGTGGACCGGCAGCTCCTCCACCAGGCCATGGAGCGGCTGGACGGCCGGGAGCGGCACATCATCACCCTCCGCTTTGGCCTGGACGGGCGGCGGGAGTGTACCCAGAAGGAGGTGGCCGACCAGCTGGGCATCTCCCAGTCCTATATCTCCCGGCTGGAGAAGCGGATTATCGCCCGGCTGAAAAAGGAGATCGTGAAGATGATGTGAAAAGGGGCCCCCTCGGCGAGGGGGCCCGGCGTGAGTCTTACAGCTTTCGGCACAGGAGTTCAAATGTGCTCCCGTCTGTGGTGTTGACGGTGAACAGGCCACGCCTGTCATCCGTCACAATGTCAGCGATGTTCAGGTCATCACTGTCATTCAGCAGATCGAAAAGCTTATCTTTAAAATAATTGAGATCCATTTCCGTCACCTCCTTCTCTGTCTGTGTTGGTGTCAGTAACGTGTGGAGATAATAACACACAGAATGACCTCTGTAAACGTCGTTACGACGTTTTCGGCATGTTTAACTAAGGCCCATTCACCTCTAAACTATTGGTGAGGTGATCATGAATGAAAGAAGAGTATCGCGAGCAGTATCGGAAGTTCGGTTTGAATGTGGTTTACTATAGAAAAAGTCTGCGGGCAACTCAACTTCAGCTTGCAGAAATGCTGGATATCGAAAGGAGCCACATCAGCGCCATTGAACTGGGCAACGTGGGCGTGTCTATGGACCTGATCTTCAAAATGTGTGAGGTGTTCAAGATCAAGCCCAAGGAGCTGTTCGATTTCAGAGACTGAGGACTGGGATCACCCCAGTCTTTTTTTACCTGCGGGTTTAGATTGACCACGGGGTGGGCGGATGGTATAATAGAGGCAGAAAGTTTTAGCGGAAATGAGAAAGGAGCGGCATCATGAACAGCAATCTGGCCTATCAGGAGAAAGTGCGGGAGGAGCTGATTGGCGGTAAGGTGGTTGCCATGTCTCCCCGGCCAATGTACAACCATAATCATGTGGCCTTCAATATAGCGGTTATTTTTAACCACTATCTGCGGGGGAAGCGCTGTACTGCGATCCCGGATGGCACCGACCTCTATCTGACGGAGGGGGACCGCTTTGTCCCCGACATGATGGTGGTCTGCGACCGGGAAAAAATTCAGGAGGACGGCGTCCACGGTGCGCCGGACCTGGTGGTGGAGGTGCTGTCTCCCAGCACCGCGAAGCGGGACAGGGTTGACAAGAAGGCGGTGTATGAGCGGTGCGGCGTCCGGGAGTACTGGCTTGTGGACCCCAAAAACCGGACCATCGAGCAGTATCTTCTGCGGGATGGAAAGCTGGAGCTGCACACCGTACATGCCTCCTATACGGATTTTGAGCTGGAGCGGATGTCTGAAAAGGAGAAGGCAGAGATCATTACCCACTTCAAATGCAGCCTGTACGACGACTTCGACATCTCCCTGGACGAAATTTTCAGCGGACTGCTGTCCTGAGGCTGAGCAGCCTGATGAAACGAAACACAAAGGTGTCCACTGCGGTCATCCGCCGCCTGCCCCGGTATTACCGGCAGCTTTCCGAGCTCCAGGCGGCCGGGGTGGTGCGCATCTCCTCCAGCGCCCTGGGCAGGTCCATGGGGCTGACGGCCTCTCAGATCCGCCAGGACCTGTTCTGCTTCGGGGAATTTGGCCAGCAGGGCTACGGCTACAAGGTGGACCTGCTGAAGGAGGAGATCGGCGAAATTCTGGGTATCAGCCAGGGCCACACCCTGATTGTGGTGGGCACCGGCAACCTGGGCCGGGCGATTATCCGGAATTTCCGCTTTTCTGCCAACGGTTTCCGGCTGCTGGCCGCTTTCGACGTGGACCCGGCGGTGGTTGGAACAGAGATTGCCGGGATTCCCGTCCGGCACGCCGGCGGATTGGAGGATTTCGTCGCCGCCCACAGCGTGGACGTGGGCCTGCTGACCGTACCCATTGCCGCCGCCCAGCAGATGGGGGACCGGCTGATGGCCGCCGGCGTGCGGGGCATCTGGAATTTTACCAACTATGAGCTTACCTGTACCCGGCAGGATGTGGTGGTGGAATCGGTCCACTTTTCCGACAGCCTGCTTACCCTGAGCTATCTCATCTCCCAGCGGGAGGATATGGAGGGAAACCAATGAAAAAGCACCTGCGCCCCCTGGGGCTGATTCTGGCCTTTCTGCTGCTGACGGCGGGAGCCTATGCCGCCGTTTCCGGGGACAGTATCATCTCCCTGAGCTATCTCCAAAACACCTTTTTCCCACAGGCCGTCCAGACGGGGGAGGAGACGGCCAATAAGGCCCTCCAGGAGACCTATGACAGCGCCAAAAAGCAGCTGGACGCCGCTCAGGGCGGCGGCGGGAGCGCCGGCCTCTACAGCGGCACCCTCCAGCGCCAGGAGTGGCCTGACGGCCAGATTGTCACCCTGTCCACCGGGGCGGGCTTCCTCATGCTGGAGGGTTCCGCCAATGTGGTCCACACCGGGGCGGTGGTGGATGTCACCGCCGGGGCAGAGGTCCCCTCCGGCTCGCTGCTGGTCCGGAACCACCGCTATCTCGTGGGGGAGAATACCGACGCCGCAGTGACCGTCCGCTCTGGCCAGGCGGCCATCGGCTTTCAGGGCAGCTATACCCTCACGGCGGGGAAGTCGGAGCACACTCCCTTCTACGACGTGAGCCAGAGCGACTGGTTCTACGCCCCCGTGGGCTACGCCTATGAGAAAGGGCTGTTCTCCGGCATGGACGCCGGCCACTTTGTCCCCGGCGCCTCCATGAACCGGGCCATGCTCATGTCGGTGCTCCACCGGCTGGCCGGCACTCCCGGCACCGCCAGCCAAATTGCCTTCAACGATGTGCCTGGTAACAGCTGGTATGCCCAGGCCGTCCTGTGGGGGGCCTCTCAGGGCATCACCTCGGGCACCGGGAACGGCAATTTTAACCCCGACGGCCTGGTCACCCGGGAGCAGGCCGTGGCCATGATGTACAACTACGCCGTGAAGTATATGGGCCTGAGCGCCGGGCCGGGGGCCGATCTGTCCCGGTATGCCGACCTGAGCCGCCTGAGCAGCTGGGCCCGGCCCGCTATGGCCTGGGCGGTGGAGGAGGGGATTGTCAGCGGTGTGGCCAGCGGCTCCGTCCTCACTCTGGAGCCCCAGCGCAGCGCCACCCGGGCGGAGATGGCCACCATGCTCCGGGCTTTCTGCGAAAATATTTTGTAGGGATTCGCACCCATTTTCTCCCTGGGCCATATGATAGTATCGAGAGCGGCAAACAGCCCTCTTAATACTTTCATAATCAGGAGGTACTCATCATGGGGTGCTGCAATAACGGCTGGGGCGGCAACAGCTGCCTGTGGATCATCCTTCTCATCATCATCCTGTTCAGCTGTGGCGGCTGGAGCGGCAATGGCTGCGGGTGCAACAACTGCGGCTGCAACAACGGCTGTGGCTGCTGAGGAGACTGACGGTCCGGGCGCGGAGGGGAAATCCCTCCGCGCCTATTTTTATACTATGCTCCGGGAAAAAAATTTGCCGAAAAATAGGACAAGCAAATTAAAAAAACTTGCATTCTCTCCAAGACTGGTGTATCATTGGTGTTACGCAGCAAGACCGACGGTTTCGGCAAAAAGCAGAGAAAGGAACCGGCGGGTTTTGTCGTGTGTCTGAGAACATCAGACACGGCAGCCGCGGCCCGGAGTTGGAGAGGGCGAAGCAGAACGCCGGACTGCGGTATCCCAGCAAGAGTTATAGGGAGGTCGAAAACTTACATGAGCAAATTTCTCAAACGATCTGCGCAGGGCGCGCAGGTCCCGCACGAAAAGCGGACTTCCAACCAGGAGACCGTGAAGATGCCTCTGCCCTCCAAGATCGTCCTGTCCATGGGCCAGCACATCGGCGCCCCCGCCGCCCCCCAGGTGGCCAAGGGCGACCAGGTCTTTGTGGGCACTGTGGTGGGCAAGGCGGGGGGCTTTGTGTCCTCCGACATCCACTCCGGCGTGTCCGGTACGGTGGATGGCATCATCACCATCACCGCCCCCAACGGAGCGCCCCAGACCGCCGTGGTCATCATCCCCGACGGCAAGCAGACAGTGGACCCGGCTGTCGCGCCCCCCACTGTCACCGATCTCAAATCCTTCCAGGACGCGGTCCGGGCCAGCGGCCTGGTGGGCCTGGGCGGCGCAGGCTTCCCCACGGCGGTGAAGCTGTCCCCCAAGAATCTGGACGAGATCGACACCCTCCTCATCAACGGTGCCGAGTGCGAGCCCTATATCACCTCGGACAACCGCTGTTTCCTGGAGGATACCCAGTACATCCTGGACGGCATCCAGGCGGTGATGAAGTATCTGGAGATTCCCAAATGCATCATCGGGATTGAGGGCAACAAGCCTGAGGCCATCGCCAAAATGAAGTCCGCGGCCACCGCCGGCATCGAGGTGAAGGAGCTGCCCTGCCGCTACCCCCAGGGCGCTGAAAAAGTCCTCATCGAGAACTGCACCGGCCGGGAAGTGCCCTTCCCCGGCCTGCCCTCCGACGTGGGTGTCATTGTGATGAACGTCACCTCCGTGGCCTTTGTGGGCAAGTACCTGGCCACCGGAATGCCCCTGACCACCAAGCGCCTCACCGTAGACGGCGACATCATTAAAGAGCCCAAGAACGTGGAGGTGGTCATCGGCACCCCCGTCCAGGAGCTGATGGATTTCTGCGGCGGCTTCACCGAGGAGCCTGGTAAGGTGCTCTACGGCGGTCCCATGATGGGCAACTGCATCGCCGACCTGTCCCAGCCCATTCTCAAGAACAACAACGCGGTGCTGGCCTTCTCCAAGAAGATGGCCCAGCTGCCCAAGCCCACCAACTGCATCCACTGCGGCCGGTGCACCAACGCCTGCCCCCTGGGCCTGTCCGCCAAGGAGATTGTCCAGGCCTACAACGACGGCAATGTGGAGCTGCTCATCGAGCTCAACGCCGACCTGTGCATGAGCTGCGGCACCTGCTCCTTCGTCTGCCCGGCCAAGCGGCCTCTGGCCCCCTCCATCGCCCTGGCCAAGATTATGATGAAGAATGGAGGTAAGAAGTGATGGAAAATAAGCTGATCGTAACTGCCGCGCCCCATATCACCAGCGCGGACAGCACGCAGAAGATTATGGGCCGGGTGTGCCTGGCTCTGTGCCCGGCGCTGGCCGCCTCCGTGATTATCTTCGGCTTCAACGCCCTGATCCTCACCGCCGTCACTGTGGCCTCCTGCGTCTTCTTCGAGTGGGCCTACTGCAAGCTGATGGGCCGTGAGATTCCCGTCTCCGACCTGTCCGCCGTGGTTACGGGTATGCTGCTGGCCTTCAATATGCCCGCCACCATGCCCTGGTGGATGGCCATTGTGGGGGCGTTCATCGCCATCGTCATCATCAAGCAGCTCTTCGGCGGCCTGGGCTATAACTTCGCCAACCCCGCCATCGTGGGCCGCATTGCCCTGGCGGTGGGCTTTGCCAGCCGCATGGCCAACTACCCCAAGCCTCTCAACGGCATCGACGCCCTGGCCTCCGCCACCCCCCTGGCGGTGGAGAAGGGTGTGCTGGGGGCCGGCGAGTACGTCACCCTGCTGCTGGGCAACCACGGCGGCGTGCTGGGCGAGACCTGCGCCCTGGCTATCCTGGTGGGCGGCGTCTACCTGATTGCCACCAAGGTCATCAGTCCCATGATTCCCGTGAGCTACCTGGCCACCGTGGCTGTGCTGTCCCTCATCGGCGGCTACGACCCCATCGTACAGCTGCTCTCCGGCGGCCTGATGCTGGGCGCGTTCTTCATGGCCACCGACTATGTCACCTCCCCCACCACTGACAAGGGCAAGCTGATCGCCGGTATTTTCATGGGCGTAATCACCTGTGCCATCCGGTTCTTCGGCACCATGAGCGAGGGCGTATCCTTCGCTATCCTGCTGATGAACCTGGTGACTCCCTACATCGACGCGCTGACCCGGCAGGATAAGCTGGGCATCGCCAAAAAGAAGAAGGAGGCGGCAGCGAAATGAGCAACTGGGATAAAGTAATCAAGCCCATCGTGGTGCTGTGCGTCATCTGCATTGTCATCACCGGGGCCCTGGCCGCCACCAACAGCGCCACCGCCCCTGTCATTGCCGAGGCCACCCGCCTGGCCCAGGAGCAGGCCAGAGCCGAGCTGCTGCCCGAGGCCGACGGCTTTGAGAAGGTGGAGGGCATCGCCGTAGAAAATGTGTCCGATGTCTACACCGCCACCAACGGCGCCGGCTGCGTCATTACCAGCACCTCCAAGGGCTACGGCGGCAACATGACCGTTATGGTGGCCTATACCCCCGACGGGACCATCAAGCAGATCAAAGTGACGGAGCAGGGCGAGACCCAGGGCATCGGCAGCAAAGTGGCCGCCACCCCCTCCTACTGGGAGCGCTACCAGGGCCAGCCCGCCACCGAACTGAAGGTCAATAAGGACGGCGGTACCATCGACGCCGAGAGCGGCGCCACCATCTCCAGCCGCGCACTGGCCAAGGCCGTCAGCTCCGCCAATGAGGCGTACAACGCCATTCCTTGAAAGGCAGGTGAGTCAAGATGAGTGAAAACAGTAAAATGAAAATCCTTACCAACGGCATTCTCAACGAAAACCCCGTCCTGCGGCTTGTCCTGGGCACCTGTCCCACCCTGGCCGTCACCACCATGGCCTCCAACGGCATCGGTATGGGGCTGGCTGCCACCTTTGTGCTGCTGTGCTCCAACATCGTCATCTCCGCCCTGCGGAACATCATCCCCAACCAGGTCCGCATCCCCTGCTACATCACCGTCATCGCCGGCTTCGTGTCTGTGGTGCAGATGATCGTCAAGGCTTACGTCCCCGACCTGGATAAGGCCCTGGGCGTGTATCTGCCCCTGATCGTGGTCAACTGCATCATCCTGGGCCGGGCCGAGATGTTCGCCTCCAAGAACGGCATCCTGGACTCCGCTCTGGACGGCATCGGCATGGGCATCGGCTTTACCTGCACCCTGGTCGTCATGGGCTCCATTCGTGAGATCATCGGCTCCGGTACCTGGATGGCTGGCCTGGGCGGCCTGATTCCCTCTCTGGGCGCCGACTTCGCCATCCGGGTCATCCCCGAGGGCATCGACACCTTCTCCCTGATGACCAGCGCCCCCGGCGGCTTCTTCGTGTTCGGCATCCTCATGGCCGGGGCCACCTGGCTTACCAGCCGTCCCAAGAAGGAAGCCCCCGCAGTGGAAGGAGGTAACGCATAATGGTCAAGCTCGCTGCCATATTCTTCACCATGATCCTGGTGGACAACTACGTCCTTGCCAAGTTCCTGGGTATCTGTCCCTTCCTGGGCGTGTCCAAAAAGCTGGACAGCGCCGTGGGCATGTCCCTGGCCGTCACCTTCGTCATGGTCATGGCCACCGCCGCCACCTGGCCCATCTACAAGCTGGTCCTGTGTCCCGACTGGGCCGTAGGTACCGACCGGGATATGAGCTACCTCCAGACCATCGTCTTCATCCTGATTATCGCCATCCTGGTCCAGCTGCTGGAGAACTTCCTGAAGAAGTTCATCCCCGCCCTGTATAAGGCCCTGGGCGTGTATCTGCCCCTGATTACCACCAACTGCACCATCCTGGGCGTGACCATCCTGAACCTGGACAATGGCTATGACTTCATCGAGTCCATCGTCTGCGCCGCCGGCGCGGGCATCGGCTTCCTGGTGGCTATGGTGCTCTTCTCCGGGGTCCGCCGCCGGGTGGAGCAGGCCGTCACCCCCAAGTGCTTCGAGGGCCTGCCCATTACCCTGGTGGCCGCTGCGGTGACCTCCCTGTCCTTCATGGGCTTCGGCGGTATTGTAGACGCCATCTTCAAGGCTTGATAGGAGGGGGAGTGTAAGTTATGAATCCGATTTTAATGGCAATCATTGTCGTCACCGTCATTGGCCTCATCGGTGCGGTAATCCTGGTGGCCGCCTCCATCTTTATGTATGTCCCCGTGGATGAGCGGGTGGAACAGATTACCGCTGTGCTGGCCGGGGCCAACTGCGGCGCCTGTGGCTGTGCCGGCTGCGCCGACTATGCCAAGAGCATCGTGGAGGACGGCAACGCCGTCAACAAGTGCACCCCCGGCGGGGCGGCCTGCGCCGCCAAGGTAGCCGCCATTATGGGCGTGGAGGCGGGAGCGACCGTCCCCATGAAAGCCGTGGTGGCCTGCTCCGGCACCTGTGACAAGACGGGCAAGAAATATGAGTTCCAGGGCGTTCAGAGCTGCCAGGCTGTCAAAGGCCTCTACGGCGGCGACGGACTGTGCAAGTTCGGCTGCCTAGGCTACGGCGACTGCACCCGGGCCTGCGCGTTCGACGCCATCCACATCGTGGACGGCGTGGCCAAGGTGGACCGGGATAAGTGCACCGGCTGCGGCGCCTGCGCCGCCGTCTGCCCCAACGCGGTCATCTCCATCGTCCCCGAGCACAAGCGCAAGCCCGTGGTCCTGTGCCAGAACAAGGATAAGGGTCCTGATACCCGGAAGGCCTGCACCGCCGGCTGTATCGGCTGCATGAAGTGCGCCAAGGCCTGCCCCAAGGAGGCCATTACCGTGGAAAACTTCCTGGCCAAGATCGACCAGGACAAGTGCGTGGGCTGCCAGATCTGCGTGAAGGAGTGCCCCGTGGGGGTCATCCACGTGCCTGCAAACGAGTAATCCTGTACATGAAAACGCCCCGCCGTCAGGCGGGGCGTTCTTTATGGGTTTATACCTGACTCCGGTCCCGCAGCCAGCTGGGCATAGGCCGGGCCTTGACGCTGGAGATCAGCCCCATGGCGGCGAACAGGGTGAGGATAGACGACCCGCCGTAGCTGACGAAGGGGAGGGTAAGCCCCATGACGGGGAGGACGTACAGGCACATGCCCACGTTAAAGGTGATCTGGCTGAGCAGCATCCCCGCCATGCCCATGCATACGTAGGCGGAGAAGGGGGAGCTGGCATGGCGGCCCACCCAAATGCACCGCAGGACGATGGCGGACAGCAACAGCAGCAGGGACATGCAGCCCACAAGGCCCAGTTCCTCGCCGCAGACGGCGAAAATCAAGTCGCTGTCCCGGACGGGGAGGGCGGAGGAGTTGGAGGCCTGCGTCTGAATACCGTTCATGTAGCCCTGGCCGAAGAGCTTACCCGAGCCGATGGCCAGGGTTGCCCGCTCCTGCTGAAAGCCGTAGCCGCTGGGGTCCAGACTGTGATCCAGGACCACCCGGAAGCGCATAATGCGGAAGTTGGTCCACAGGCTGGTCTCTGGAAGGAAGAACAGCCAGAAGATGACCGCAGCCAGTACGGCTCCGCCTCCCACCAGCACGAACCAGCGCAGTTTGACCCCGGCGGTCCAGGCCATAACGGCGAAAATCATCACGTAGACGCAGCAGGTGCCCATGTCCCGGCAGATGGCGGCGATGATTCCCAGCATAAATACGGTGAAGCCGGCAATCTGCATCACCGAGGGGATGGAGCTGATGCTGTAGCCCCGATCCTGTATTTTTACGATTTGCAGGGATAAAATCAAAATAAAAGGGATTTTGACAATCTCATTGGGCTGAATCATCATGGGGAAGTGGGGAATCTGAATCCAGTTCCGGTTGCCGTAGCGCTCCACTCCGAAGGGGGTGAGGAGCAGGAGCAGCAGAAGGATGCTGCCAACGAGCATCAGCTTCCACCGCTTTTCCGTAAAAAGCTGAAAGTCCACAAAGGTGAGCAGGATATAGGCCACCACTCCCAGGCAGATGGCGATGGCCTGGATAATGACGGAACGGCTGACCGTCTGACCGGCATCCAGCTGATACTGGGTGGCGGAGTGGATGAGGGCCAGGCCGAAGGTGCTGGTAGCCAGGCACAGCCCCAGCAGGATCACGTCGCCCTTTTTAAAAAACTCCTTGATGGGAGAGAACAGCAGGGACAGCAGATTCACGGCCTCACCTCCTGAAAATTCACCCATATATTTTATCACATTTTGCTGGAAAGGCAAACCCTATCTGTGTTATAATGTGGAAGGACTTGAAAATTTTCTGTGAACGGGGGAGCGGCGTGGAGTTTGTCACCAACAGCGAACGTGAGACGGAGGAGCTGGGCGCCCGGCTGGCCCGGCGGCTGGAACCGGGAGCGGTGGTCGCTTTCACCGGAGACCTGGGGGCGGGGAAGACCGCCTTCACCCGGGGCCTGGCCAGGGGGCTGGGTGTCCCGGACCGGGTGACCAGCCCCACCTTCACCATCGTCAACGAGTATGAGGGGGGGAGGCTCCCCCTGTTCCACTTCGACATGTACCGGCTGGTCTCCTCCGAGGAACTCTTTGACATCGGCTGGGAGGACTATCTGGTCCGGGGGGGCGTGTGCGCCGTGGAGTGGAGCGAAAACGTGTCCGATGCCCTGGAGGAGGATGTCATTTCGGTGGAAATTTGCCGGGGAGAGGCTGAAAGCCGGCGAATCATCCATATTGAGGGGGTGGCGCTGTGAAAATCCTGGCCTTGGAGTCGTCTGCATCAGCCTGCTCCGCCGCCCTGTGCCGGGACGGGGAGTTGATTGCCCAGTCCTTCCAGTGCAGCGGCCTGACCCACAGCCGTACCCTGCTGCCTATGGTCCATGACATGCTGGAAAACTGCGGGGAAGGTCTGGCGGGGGTGGACGTTATCGCCGTAGCCGCCGGGCCAGGGTCTTTCACCGGCCTGCGCATCGGCGTGGCCACTGTCAAGGGACTGGCCTGGGCGGGGGAGAAGCCCTGCGCCCCCTGCTCCACGCTGGAGTCCATGGCGTGGCCCCTGGCCCATCTGGAGGGGAAGCTCATTGTCTGCGCCATGGACGCCCGGCGGAAGCAGGTGTATCACGCCCTGTTCCGGGCCAGGGGGGATGGGCTGGAGCGCCTCAGCCCCGACCGGGCGGTCTCCCTGGCCGAGCTGGGGGAGGAGCTGAAAAAATTCCAGGAAATGAAAATAGTCGTTGGCGACGGGGCCCGGCTGTGTTATAATACTCTCCGGGAGCAAATCCCCAGTCTGGCCCTGGCCCCCGTCCACCTGAGGAACCAGAGCGCCTGGGGGGTGGCCCGGGCGGCGGAGGAGCTGGTCAAGGCCGGGGCCCTGGTGTCCGGGGCGGAGCTGGCCCCCGTCTACCACCGCCTGTCCCAGGCGGAGCGGGAGCGCTTGGAACGTGAGCAGAACACAAAATTTACGATAGAAGGGGATCAGAAACATGTATAACGAAAAGGTACACATCCTGGACCATCCGCTGCTTCAGCATAAGCTGACCATCCTCCGGGACGAGACCACCGGCGTTAAGGAGTTCCGGGAGATCGTCTCGGAAATCGCCGCCCTGGAGTGCTACGAGGCCACCCGGGACCTGCCCCTGGAGGACATCGAGGTCAAGACTCCCATCGCCACCGGCACCTTCAAAACGCTGGCCGGGAAGAAGCTGGCCATCGTCCCCATCCTCCGGGCGGGGCTGGGCATGGTGGACGGTATTATCAAGATGATTCCCTCCGCCAAGGTGGGGCACATCGGCCTGTACCGGGACCCGGAGACCCATCGCCCTGTGGAGTAC
The DNA here is from genome assembly GCA_949840775.1 of uncultured bacterium. Lineage (GTDB taxonomy): Bacteria > Bacillota > Clostridia > Oscillospirales > Oscillospiraceae > Lawsonibacter. The sequence goes on from CATKXO010000009.1 coordinate 14,251, forward strand.
TACTGCAAGATGCCCGCCGACATCGCCGAGCGGGATGTCATCGTCCTGGACCCCATGCTGGCCACCGGCGGCTCCGCCTCCGCTGCCATCACCTTCATCAAGGGCTACGGCTGCAAGCACATCAAGCTGATGAACGTCCTTGCCGCCCCCGAGGGCATTGAGTGCATTATGAAGGACCACCCCGACGTGGACATCTACGTGGCGGGCGTGGACGAGAAGCTCAACGAGCACGCCTACATCGTCCCCGGTCTGGGCGACGCCGGCGACCGCATTTTTGGCACCAAATAAACGAAAACCATCCCGGCCTCTGGAAAAGGGGCCGGGACGCTTGACAAAGTGGGGCAGTCAGACTATAATGAAAACAAGAGGACGGTCAACCGGAGCCTAAGCCAGTTGGCGGTCAATCTCCAGCAAGTTTATAGCTTGAGAAAATGCCGCTTCCTGATTAGTGCCGGGGGGCGGCTATTTCCTCTTGTACTGTCAGTATAGCACAGTTCAACAGAATACGCAAGAAAAGCCGCTGTGGAGTGTTCCGCAGCGGTTTTCTATACTTGACAAATTGACATCACCATGTTATGCTGTCCCCAACAAACAGATGGGAGGCGGGAAGATGCGCAAGACCACTTGCTGATTCTATGACAGGAACGTTTTGGAGAGCCGCAGTGACGGCTCTGTTCTGTCATGGGTCCGCAGGAGGAAACGCGCAGTCTTCCCCTTTCGGCTCATACGGGCGTATCATGCCCCTGCCGCCGCGAGAGGGAGGTCCCTCTTGCGGCTTTTTCGCGCGCATGACAGGAGGGTACGATATGTCGAAAATTACCATACAAAAGCTGTATTTCACCTATGACGGGGACCACACCCCGGTATTTGAGGACCTGGACCTCCAACTGGACACCAACTGGAAGCTGGGCCTGGTGGGGCGCAACGGCCGGGGGAAGACCACCCTCCTCCGCCTGCTGGCGGGGGAGCTGGAGGGCCGGGGGACGGTCTCCCTGGGCCAGTCCTGCCTCCGCTGGCCCCGTCCGGCAGGGGACCCGTCCCGGCGGACTCTGGACCTTCTGCTGGAGGGCGTCCCGCCCGGAGAGGAGTGGCGGCTGAGCTGGGAGCTGTCCAAGCTGGGGCTGGGGGAGGAGGTGCTGGACCGGCCCTTTTCCACCCTCAGCGGCGGGGAGCAGACCAGGGCGCTGCTGGCCGCCCTCTTTCTGGACGAGGGGGCCTACCCCATGATCGACGAACCCACCAATCATCTGGACGGCTCAGGGCGGGGGCTGGTGGCGGATTACCTGCGGAACCTGGACCGGGGCTTTCTGCTGGTGTCCCACGACCGGGCCTTTCTGGACGGCTGTGTGGATCACATCCTGGCCCTGAACCCCACCGGCCCGGAGCTGGTGCGGGGGACCTTTTCCAGCTGGTTCCGGGACAAGGAGGACCGGGACCGGGGAGAGGCGGCCCGGAACGAGAAGCTGAAAGGGGAGATACGCCGTCTGGAGCAGGCTGCCGCCGACCGGAAGCAGAAGGCGGACGCAGTGGAGCGGGCCAAAACCGGAATTTCGAAAAACGGGATTGTCAAGCATGGCCTGCGGCCCTATCTGGGCGAGAAATCCCGCAAGGGCCAGCAGCAGCGGAAGAATATTGAGCGGCGGGCGGGCCGGGCCATTCAGGAGAAATCCGCCCTGCTTAAGGACGTGGAGCGGGCGGACAGCCTGAAGCTGACCCCGCTGGCCTATCACAGCCAGCGGCTGCTGGAGGGGAGGGACCTGGCAGTTTCCTATCCCGGGATGGAGGGAAACCCGGTCCGGTTTACCCTGAACCGGGGGGACCGGCTGTGCCTGGACGGGGGCAACGGCTCGGGCAAGTCCAGCATTCTCCGCCTGGTTCTGGGGGAGGAGGTCCCCCATACCGGGACGCTTTGGCGGGCCTCCGGGTTGACGGTCTCCTATGTCCCCCAGCGGGCAGACCACCTGGGGGGAAATCCCGTGGACTGGGCGGAGAGCCAGGGGGTGGACCTGACACAATTTCTCACCGTCCTGCGGAAGCTGGACTTCTCACGGGAGCTGTTTCAGCGGGACATGGGGGAGTACAGCGCCGGACAGCGGAAGAAGGTGCTGATCGCCGCCAGCCTCTGCCAGAGCGCCCACCTGTACCTGTGGGACGAGCCGCTGAACTATATCGACCTGTTCTCCCGGATGCAGATCGAGGCGCTGCTTCTCCAGTACCGGCCCACCCTCCTCTTTGTGGAGCACGACCGGGTGTTCCGGGGGAAGATTGCCACGCAGGTGGTGGCGCTGTAAAAAAGTGCTTCTCCTGAGCTGGAGAAGCACTCTCTGTCATGGTTCCTGCCAGCCCTTGCACACGTCGACCCAACCCAGGGAATGGGAGTAGTCCGCCAACTCGTCACAGGTGAGCTCAATGGCGGAGTTGCCGCTGCCGGCAGCAGGGAAGACGGTGTCGAACCGCTGGAGGGAGACATCCAGGTAGGTGCGCACCCCCTCCGGGTTGGCGAAGGGGCACACCCCGCCGACGGCGTGGCCGGTGAAGGCGGATACCTGTTCCGGGGTGAGCATCTTGGCTTTGGTGTGGAACATGGCCTTGTACTTGCTGTTGTCGATTTTGGCGTCCCCGGCGGCCACGATGAGGACGCAGCCCTCCTCCACCAGGAAGGACAGGGTTTTGGCGATGCGGGCGGGGATGACCCCCACCGCCTGGGCGGCCAGCTCTACCGTGGCGCTGGAGACGGGGAACTCCAGAATGTCCCCCTCCCGGCCCAGGGGGCGGAAGTAGTCCCGGACTTTTTCAATGGACATCCCTCAGCCCTCCAATTTTCCGGCCGCCTTGGCCAAAAAGCGCTGGTCGGTGACGATAAACCGCTCGTGGCCGCCTGTACCAATCATCCCTGTTTCGTCGTAGGCGGTCACCTTTAGGAGGATGCGCTTGCCCTCCACCTGGGTGATCTCACTCTCCGCCCAGACCTTCATTCCGATGGGGGTAGCGCTGTCGTGGGAGACATTGAGCCGGGTGCCCACGGTGCTCTGGCCTTCCTCCAGGTAGGGGGCGATGGACTTCCAGGCCGCCTCCTCCATCAGGGCGCACATGAAGGGGGTGCCGAAGACGGGCAGGGCTCCGGAGCAGGCCGCCTGTGCGGTGTTGCTCTCGTTTACAATGGTCTCCGCTCGGCCCTTCAGGCCGACTGTAACAGACATAGATATATCCTCCTTTATCTTTGGTTGCCCGATTATACCACAGCTGGAGGGAAAAATCTACATCTCACTGCGGATATTTGCCGTAGCGTTGACCACCGTCCAGCCCTGGGAGAAGGGCCGGTCCAGGTTCCAGACCCCCACCCCGTACAAGCCGTAGTCCAGGGCCAGGTTCAGCTTGGCCCGGATGGACCGGGCGTCCTCAAACCAGACCTCGTGCTCCCCGCCCCGGTCATCCACATAGCGGAACCAGGGGGCCTGGGCGGTCTCGTCGTACCGTATGGCGGTCCGTCGGTCCCATGCCAGCTGTACGGCCTCCACATTGCTCAGGGACCGGGCCCGGCTGCCCTCCCGATAGGGCAGGGTCCAGTCATAGCCGTAGTTGGGGATGCCCAGATAGAGCTGGTTGGGGTAGAACTCCGTCAGCGCGTACTCCACCACCTGGCGTACCTGGGGCAAGGGGGCCACCGCCATGGGTGGGCTGACGGAGTTGCCCCACTCATAGGTCATCAGCAGGGCGTAATCCACCGCCTGAGCGATGCGCTGGTAGTCAATGCCCTCGTACAGGCGGCCGGGCTGGTTGGCCGAGGTCTTGGGGGCCAGGGCCGCCATCAGAGGCAGCCCCCGGGAGATGAGGGCCTGGCGCAGCCGGGCCAGGAACTGGGCGTAGTTTCCGGCGTCGGAGCCCCGGACATACTCAAAGTCCACGTCGATGGCCCGATAGCCCTTGCGGTCCACAACCTCCAGAATCTCCTGGATTAGCTCCTCCTGGTCGTCCTCATCCTCCAGCAGCTCGTGGGCCAGCTCAGGGGAAAAGCGCTCCTGTTCATCCAGGTTGGACAGGTGGAAAATGGGGGCCACCCGGCTCTGGAGGGCGGCGTTTACCAGCGTCTCGTCCCGGAGGGGGATCAGGTCGTCTCCGTCGAAGCGGTAGGTGAAGGGGGTGAGCTGGGACAGGTAGGGCAGGGTGGCCCGGAGCAGGTCCCGGCTGATGTAGGGGTAGGCGTAGGCGTTGACGGTGAGCGCGCCCCGGGGATGGTCCTTGAACCGCACCACGATGGTCTGTCCGGGAAAGAGCAGGTCACGGCCCTGGAGGGCGGGGTTGTTGCGCAGCAGCTGGGCCACGGTGGTGGAGTGCATCTGGGCGATGGAATACAGCGAGTCCCCCGCTTTTACGGTGTGGGTCAGCTCCGGGTACTGGACCACGATGGTCTGCCCCACCACCAGGTGGGAGGGGTCGGGCAGCTGGTTGTCCTGGAGCAGCCGCTCCATGGGGACGCCGTACTGCTGGGCCAGCTGGTAGATGGTATCCCCAGGCTGGACGACATGGATGTCCATAAGTTTTGCCTCCTTGCGTAGGGGCCGCCGCCTTCGGCGGCCCGGTTTCATAAAAATTGGACCTGTTTGCGGGCCGCCCAGGGGGCGGCCCCTACAGGTCACACCACCGTCACAAATTCGCTGCTGGCGTAGCCGATGGCGCCGTTGTAGTTCACCAGGTGCCAGCCGTTGGCGGAGTTGAGGATGGTGATGGGGGCCCCGTCTGGGGCCTGGGCGATGATGGCGGCATTGGTGCTGGGCCGGGCCCGGATGTTCAGACTGCCCCACTCCACGTCCACCACCCCCTGGCGGCGGTGCTCGGTCTCAAAGAAGGGGATGTCAAAATATTCCGTGAGGGCCAGCACAATCACCCGGGCGGCGTTGTCGATGTTGGCCTTGATCCAGTCGGCGTCCTCGGGATTGTCGTGAAAGGCCAGCTCAATGAGGACGGAGGGGGCCTTGACCCGGGCCACCTCCCCCAGAGAGGTGGTAGCCTCGGTACGCACTTTGTTAGGGTCGGGATAGATGGTCTTCAGCCCGTCGGCGATGAGCTCCGCTGCCCGTTTGCCGTCGGCGCTGCCGGGGTAGTAGAAGACGATGGACCCTCTGGCCCTGCCCGCCTGCTCCCCGGCGGCGGCGTTGGAGTGGAGGGCCAGGTGGAGGTCGTAGTTCCCCGCGTTGGAGGCGGCAATGGAGGACGAGGCGGTCATGTCCGGGGTGTTCCGGGCGTAGCGGATGCCGGAGGCGTCCAGCATGGGGACCATCTTGTCGGCCAGCAGATTCATCCACTCCTCCTCGGTTCCCCCGTTGACGTAGGGATTCCAATCCTGTGTACTGGGAGACAAATAAATAATGGGCATGGCAATGCACCTCCAAAAATTTACCCATCCTATGAATTTTTTTTGGAAATGGTGCAACCTTCCGGATTGTTTTGCGTCTATACCTGTAGAGACCAAAAAAGAAAGGGAGGATTTTTATGAAAAGCAAGCTGTTTGCTATTACGCTGGGGCTGGCGCTGCTGTTGGCCGGGTGCGGAGGGGGGAACTTCGCCTCCAAGGACGGGATGGCGAACGCACCCGCCTCCAGTGCACCCAGTGCGCCCAGCGGCGACTGGGGGGGCGCCGACGAGAACTACTGGGGCATGGGAGAGATGGATTACGCTCCCGCGCCCGAGGCCCCCAGCGAGACCGACATGCCCCAGGGCGGCGGGGAGGCTGAGTCCATCTATCAGAACCCCAGGGCCAAGCTCATTCGCCGGGCGGAGCTGCACATCCAGACGGAGCGGTTTGACGAGAGCGAGGAAGCCCTGAACAAGCTGGTGGCCGACTGCGGAGGCTACTTCGAGGTGAAGTCGGTGTATGGCGGCGGCCGCCGGGACGCCTACGCCAGCCGCAGCGGGGAGTACACCGTCCGGGTGCCTGCGGAGAAGTACAGCCAGTTCTTCAACAGTGCTGGAGACCTGGGCTACATCACCAACAGCACCGAGAGCAGCGAGGACATTGGGGAGCGGTATTACGACACCGAGGCCCGCCTTAAAACCCAGCGCACCAAGCAGGAGCGGCTGCTGGCCCTGCTGGAGAAGGCGGAGACCATGGAGGACATCATTTCCCTGGAAAATGCCCTCAGTGATGTGGAGTATCAGATTGAGCAGTACTCCTCTGAGCTGAATCGCTACGACGCCTTGGTGGGCTTTTCTACCTTCCAGGTCTATCTCAATGAGGTGGGCCGGGTCACCCAGGAGGTGGGGGAGACCTCCTCCCTGGGCCAGCGGATGGCCGCCGGCTTCCAGTCCAGCGTCCGGGGGCTGGGAGAGGGCTTCCAGGAGTTCCTGATTTGGGTGTCCTACAACATCTTCCTGCTGGTCATCCTGGCCGCTGTGGCGGCCGCGGCTGTGATCGTTGGGAGGCGGGAGCTGAAACGGCTGAAAACCAGGGAGTCCAGGGAGAAAAAGGACGAGTGAGCAAAACAGAGGACACGGGAGCAGGTCCCGTGTCCTCTGTTACCGTTCCACCAGAATGATGTCCTCCCCGAACCGGCGGACAGTCCCCCAGGGGATAACCTTGTCCTCCTCCCGCCCCAGCAGGCCGAAGAAGCGGCGGCGGCCGGGGACCACCAAGGCCCGGACCTGGCCGCTGTCCAGGTCCACCTCCATGTCCCCCACGTAGCCATACCGGGTGCCGTCCTCCACGCTGATAACTTCTTTGTACCGCAGCTCTGCGATGCGTGTGTCCATGCCCATTCCTCCCCAAATTGATAAATTCCCGCCCGGCAGGGCGGGAATTTGTTTACTTAAGGCTATGCGGGGAAGAGGATGTCCTATGCGGACAGCAGCCCTTTGGCCACCAGAAATTCGTGGGCCGTCTGGTCCACCGGGCGGCCGTCCACGTCCACGGCGTAGGTCAGCTCCACCATGTCCTCGCTGCTCACCTGGCCGGTAAGGAGCTCCAGTACCTGCTCCAGGTTGGGGGCCGCGTCGTAGAAGTCCTGGAAGAGGTCCTCCCGGACCAGGAAAGCCCCGTAGTACTCGGGGAAGAAGCCCTGATCGTCTTCCAGGATGGTGAGGCCGGCCCGCTTGTTCAGGCCGTCGGTGGCATAGACCACCATCACGTCGAAGGCCCCGCCCTCCACGGCGTTGTACTTGAGCACCACGTCCACCGGCTTGGCAGACTGGAAGCTCAGGCCGTAGAAGTCCACAAAGGGCTGGTATTTCATGCTGCCCTCCTCCGTGTAGAACTCGTGCTCTGCGCCAAAGTCCAGCTCCCCGGCGATGGGGACCAGGTCGGAGACCTTGCTCACGCCGTACCGGTCGATGACTTCCCGGGTCACGCCGATGGAGTAAGTGTTGTTCAGCCCCACCTTGCCCAGCAGCCGCAGGTTCTCCCGCTCCTGGACAGTCTCGTTGACAAAGTCGTAGAGGGTTTCGCCCTCCGGAATGTCGCCGGTATCCAGCCCCAGGAAGGTGGTCAGGACAGTGCCGTCGTAGCTGAACATCAGATCGCAGCTGGGGCTGGACCCTTTCAGTTCGTTGTGGTTGTTCACCTGGGTCATCTGGTCCAGGATGACCACCTCTAAGCCGGTTTTGTCCTCCACCAGCTGCTTCACCATGGAGTGCATCAGCTTGACCTCGGAGTAGTCCCCGTCGTAGAGGGTGAGCTGGCCCTCGGTGCGGCTGGGCAGAAGCATGGAGGCCACCAGAGCCACGCCGGCCAGGGCCAGCAGCCCGCCTCCTGCAGCCTTGACCGGCAGGGGCAGCTTATTGCGGTGGGTCCCGGACATTCGCCGCTCCACATAGCCCAGGCCCACGTCCAGCAGGAGGGCCATGAGCATAAGGACCAGGGTGCCCAGCAGGATTGCCCCCATGTCCCGCTGGCGGATGGCAGTGTAGAACAGCCCGCCCAGTCCGCCGCCCCCCACAAAGGAGGCGAAGACGGCGGTTCCGATGGCGTTGACGGCGGCGATGCGGATGCCGGTGACCAGCATGGGAGCGGCCAGGGGAATATCCACGCGGAAGAGGCGGTAGGTGGGGCTCATCCCCATGCCGGCGGCGGCCTCTTTCAGGTGGCCGGGCACCTGGGACAGGCCCAGAGCGCAGTTCCGGGCGATGGGCAGCAGGGAGTAGAGGGCCAGGCCGATCATGGCGGTGGGGGAGCCCGGTCCGGCGAATACCATAATCACGCCCAACAGAGCCAGGGCGGGGATGGTCTGAATCAGGTCCACCACCCACAGCAGGGCCCTGCCCACCCTGGGAAAGAGGTAGGCCAGCAGGCCCAGGGGCACCCCGGCGGCGATGGCTAAAATCAGAGCGGACAGCACCAGAGACAGGTGGTCCCAGATCATGGCAATACTCATTTATTCACCCCGCCTTTCCGCAGGCCCCGGGGGACCACCCGCTTCTGGAGGGCGTCTACCAGCCCGCCCAGCACCAGGGCCAGGATGGCGGCGGGGACGGCTCCCTGGAGGATCAGGGCGTTGTTGTTGGAGCTGACCCCCTTGTAGACGAAGTCGCCCAGCCCGCCCTGGCCGATCATAGCGGCCAGCACCGCCCAGCTGACGGTGTATACCGTGGACAGCCGCAGCCCGCCGATGATGGTGGGCATGGCCAGCGGCAGCTCCACCCGGACCAGCCGCTGGAGGTGGTTCATACCGCAGCCCCTGGCGGCCTCCTTATACTGGGCGTCCACCCCGTTCAGGCCGGTGACGGTGTTTTTCAGCACCGGAAACATGGCGTAGATGGACAGGGCGATGATAACGGTGGCCGGGGTCATGCCGATCATGATGACCAGCACACCGATGAAGACGATGCCGGGCACCGTATTCAAAATAGACAGCAGGGGGATGAGAACCTTTGACAGGGTGGGCAGGCGGGACAGGCCAACACCCAGCAGCAGTCCCATGGCGAAGCCGATGGCCACGCACACCAGGGTATAGCCTGTGTGGCGGACAGTGGCCTGGAGAATGGACAGGAGAAGCTCGTTCATGCCATCACCCCCACAGCTGTTCCGCCATGGCAGAGGCCATGCTGGTCTTGGTGACGATGCCCGCCACCGTCTCGTCTTCCTTCAGCACCACCAGGTAGGGGAAGCCGCTGGAGATGAGCTGCTCAAAGCAGGCTTTGGCATTGTCCCCCACGTGGACGGTGGGGGTGGTGCACCGCACCAGGGGGCCGATGGACTTGACCACATGGCCGGTAAGGCGGATGTCCGCGATGGACACGGTGCCCTGATAGCGGCGGTTCTCGTCCACCACCAGCAGGGTGTCCACGTTGTGGTGCTGCATCCGGCTGACGCACTCGTTGACGCCCCGGTTTTCCTTTACGGTGATGATGCCGGTGCGCATGAACTGGTCCACCGTCAGCCCGGAGGGGTCGGGGGAGGTCTGGTGCTTGCCCAAAAATTCCTTGATCTGGTCGGTGGCGGGATTTTCCAGCATCTCCTCCGGAGGCGCGATTTGGACGATTTCCCCCTGGTTCATGAAGACGATGGTGTCGGCCAGGTCCAGGGCCTCCTCCATGTCGTGGGTGACGAAGACGATGGTCTTGTTCAGCTTCTGCTGGAGGTTCTTCACCTCCAGCTGGAGGGAGCGGCGGGTCATGGGGTCCAGGGCGCTGAAGGGCTCATCCATCAGTACCACCGGGGGAGAGGCGGCCAGGGCCCGCAGGATGCCGATGCGCTGCTGCTGGCCCCCCGACATCTCTCCGGGGTACTTGTGGGCGTACTGGTCATAGGGCAGTTCCACCATGTCCAGCAGGTCGCGGACAATCTGGTCGCACTTGTCCTTGGGCCATTTCAGCAGCTTGGGCACCACGCAGATGTTTTGGGCCACCGTCATATTGGGGAACAGGCCGATCTGCTGGATGACGTAGCCGGTGTGCCTGCGCAGCTCGTAGCGGTCGATGGAGGCGATATCCTTGTCCCCTAAGTAGATGTGTCCGCTGTCGGGCTGGATGAGCCGGTTAATCATCTTCAGGGTGGTGGTCTTGCCGCAGCCGGAGGGACCGATGAAGACGGTGAACTGCCCCTCCTGAATCTCGAATGAGATGTCTTTGAGGATTTTCTGGGTACCGTAGGTCAGGCTGACGTGATCGAATCTAAGCAATGTTACCTCCTTTTCCGGGGCGCTTTGCGCCGGTTTGCCAGCTGCCTCCATCCAGGTAACAAAAAAGAAGGGCCGGGGGGTCCGGCCCACAAAAACCTATGAGGCTGTGTACCTGAATGGAAGAACTTGGCATAATGACTAAATATAGTATAGCTTATTTGGGCGTTTTTGTCAAATGAATAAAACGTAAATTTTTGTCGAAGACTGGCACTTTAAGGAAACCTTTATCAAATCTTAATTTTCCTCCCACTTTGTCCTTAAAGAAGCTCTGCTATCATGTGGGACAGAACAAACGAGAGGAGGAGCGGGATATGGACTGGATGTTTCCTGCCGCGCTGGCCCTGACGGGCACATTTGGAGTATTGATGGGGCTTTGGGGCCTGTGGTATCTGATTTCGGGCCTGGCCTGCATGAGAAAGCCCATGGACTACGGCTTCCACCCGGCCCGGACGAAATTCGCGATTTTGATTGCCGCCCGGAACGAGGAGCTGGTCATCGGCCCGCTGATTAACAGCCTGCTTACCCAGGACTATCCGGCAGAGCTGTACGACATCTGGGTCATCCCCAACAACTGCACCGACAACACCGCCCGGGCAGCGGAGCAGTTTGGGGCCAGGGTGCTGGAGTGTACCGTCCCGGTGCAGAGCAAGGGGGAGGTCCTCCGCTTCGCCTACAACCGGCTTCGGGGCCGCCGGTACGACGCCTGGCTGGTCTTCGACGCGGACAATGTGGTGGACCGCCGGTTCCTGGCCGAGATGAACAACGCCCGGATGACCGGGGTCCAGGCGGCCCAGGGCTACCGGGACAGCAAAAATCCCTACGATACCGCCGTGTCCGGCTGCTCCTCCATCTACTATTGGATGATGGACCGGTTCCACAACGGGGGCAAGGCGGGGATGGGCGTGTCCGCCATGATCGGGGGCACCGGCTTTATGGTGACCCAGCAGCTGCTGGACAAGCTGGGAGGCTGGCGCACCGAGACCATCAGCGAGGACCTGGAGATCACCGCCCAGACCGTGTTGGCGGGGGAGAGGGTGGCCTATGTCCCTGGAGCGGTCACTTACGACGAGCAGCCCCTCACCTGGGAGCAGTCCTTTACCCAGCGCCGCCGCTGGACCAGCGGCACCCTCCAAGTGGCCCGGCGCTGCCTGCCTGCCCTGAACGAGGCCCAGGCCCACCAGCCCCGGCTGGCCCTCTTCGATTTTGAGACTACCCTCCTCCTGCCCGCCTACCAACTGGCCGCTCTGGCGGGGCTGGTGTGCACCGCCCTGGCCTCCGCTCTGGGAGGGAGGACCCTGCTCCAGTCCCTGGTCCTTGGTTTGGCGGGGGGCCTGGGAAACATTGCCTGGGCCGCGCTCACCGCCACCATTGCCGCCGGGGTGGTCCTCACCCTGGAGGGCAAGTGGGACCGCCGGCTGTGGAAGGGACTGTGCACCTACTGGCTGTTCCTACTCACCTGGCTGCCCATTACCGCCGTCAGCTTCTGGAAAAAGACCACCGTGTGGGAGGAGATTCGCCATACCCGCACCATGGCGCCCCAGCTGCCGGGGAGATAAAAAAGAACCGCCGTCCCGTTTTGGGGCGGCGGTTTTCAAGTTTACTGCACCGGCTCGAAGTCGGAGGCGGGGCGGCGGCAGATGGGGCAGACGAAGTCCTCGGGGAGGGTGTCGCTCTCATAGATGAAGCCGCAGATTTTGCAGACGAAGCCGCGGGGCTTGGGGGCCTCCTCCTGGACGGGAGCGGGCTGCTCGCCCTTGACGGACGCGGCCAGCGCCTGGGCCAGGGCCTCTAGCTCCTCCTCCTGTCCGGGGGACAGGGCGGATTTCAGGGTGACAGGGGCCTCGATGACCTCCATGTTCTTCATACCGCCCAGGATTTCCGCCATCAGCTTGCCGCTGGCGGGGGCCCAGGAGCCGTTCTGGATGATCGCCACCTTCCGGTTTTGCAGGTTGTGGTGCTGAAGGTCCCGGAGCAGGTGCTCCATGGCGTCGAATATGCCGTTGTTGAAGGTGGGGCAGGCAAAGACGATGTGGCTGTACTTGAAGCAGTCGGACAGCACATAGGAGTAGTGGGTGACGGATACGTCGTACATCTCCACCGGCACGCCCAGCTCAGCCAGGCGGCAGGCCAGGATGTTGGCGGCGGTCTCGGTGTGGCCGTAGATGGAGGCGAAGGGGATGACCACGCCCTGGACCTCAGGCTCGTAGCTGGCCCACTTCACATACCGGTCGATGATTTGGTTGAAGTCCCTGCGCCACACGGGGCCGTGGAGGGGGCAGATCATCCGGATATCCAGAGCGGAGGCTTTTTTCAGCAGAGCCATCACCTGGGGTCCGTATTTGCCCACGATGTTGGTGTAGTACCGGCGGGCCTCATCCAGCCAGTCCCGCTCCCAGTCGATTTCGTCGGCGAAGAGCACGCCGTTCAGCGCCCCGAAGGAGCCGAAGCCGTCGGCGGAGAAGAGAATCTTGTCGGTGGAGTCGTAGCTCACCACCACCTCGGGCCAGTGGACCATGGGGGCGGCCACAAAGGTGAAATTGTGTTTGCCGGTGCAGAGGGTGTCCCCCTCGCCCACCAGGATGGCCCCCTTGGGGTCGGCGGCGTGGAACTGGCGGATCATGTTGATGGCCTTTCCGTTACACACGATGCGGGCCTCAGGGTGGCGGAGCATCAGGTCGCCTAGGGTGGCGGCGTGGTCGGGCTCCATGTGGTGGACGAAAATATAGTCCAGCTTGCGGCCGTTTAGGGCGTGCTCCAGATTCTCCATAAATTGGGACTGGACGGACCGGTCCACCGTGTCGAAGAGGACGGTCTTCTCGTCCAGCAGCAGGTAGGAGTTGTAGGACATCCCCTTGGGGACGGGGTGGGCGGCCTCAAAGACGGGGTGCTGGCGGTCGTTGGCGCCGATCCAGATGAGGTCGTCGGTAATTTTGCGGGTACAGTACATGGGTAAAACCTCCCTTTCGTGCAGGAATTATATCGCCCCATAGTTTAGCATATTTTTCCCCAAAATGCGAGAGCATTTTATGAACTGAGGAAAATTTTTCAGTTTGCCGGGAATCCGTTGAAAAAGGGGAAAGAATCCCGTATAATATTGCCGTAAGCAAGAGAAAGGCGGGACGGCGATGTACCGTATTGATATTATGACATTATTCCCCGATGTGGTGGGAGATATGCTCTGCGAGTCAGTTTTGGGCCGGGGTCAGGAGCGGGGCTATATCCGGGTGGAGTGCCACCAGATCAGGGATTACACGGTCAACAGGCAGAAGCAGGTGGACGACTACCCCTACGGCGGGGGGCGGGGGGCGGTGATGCAGGCCGACCCCCTGTTCCGGTGCTGGGAGCACATCTGCCAGGAGGCGGGGGAGCGGGTCCACACCATCTACATGTCGCCGGCGGGGAGGACCTTCACCCAGTCCGACGCCCGGCGGCTCAAGGACGAGTACAGCCGCCTGATTCTGGTCTGCGGCCACTATGAGGGGATCGACGAGCGGTTTATTGAGGAGTGCGTGAACGAGGAAATTTCCATCGGTGACTTTGTAATGACCGGGGGAGAGATTCCAGCCATGGCGGTGGCGGACGCGGTGTGCCGCCTGGTGCCCGGGGTGCTGTCCGACCCCTCCTGCTACGAGAACGAGAGCCACTGGAACGGTATGCTGGAGGCCCCCCAGTACTCCCGGCCCGAGGTGTGGCACGACCGGGCGGTGCCTCCCGTCCTCCTGTCGGGCAACCACGCCAAGGTGGACCAGTGGCGCAGGAAGATGTCCATCCTCCGCACCAGGGAGCGCCGGCCCGACCTGTATGAGAAGCTGGATTTGTCCTCCAGAGAGGACCAGAAGCTGCTGCGGGAGCTGGAGGAGGGGTAGGGACCGCTGCCCTTCTTCCAAAAGACCTCCCCGCTGGGGCCGGCCGGGGGCGGCCTCCGCGATATTTTCGGAAAATACCCTTTACATCTTCCCAAACCTATGGTAAACTATTTGACATAATCTAATTTGAAATACCATGTCTGGAGTTGAAGCATATGAGTTTCAAAATTGTTGTGGACAGCTGCTGCGACCTGACCCCCGCCATGCTGAAGGACCCCGTCTTTGTCAAGGTGCCCCTGACCATCCGGTCCAACGGCAGCACCTTTGTGGACGACGAGACCTTCGACCAGGCGGACCTGCTGTGGGCCATGCGCCAGAGCGAGGATGCGCCCTCTACCGCCTGCCCCTCCCCTCAGGCCTATCTGGACGCCTACCAGGGGGCGGACGACGTGTATGTGGTCACCCTGACCGCCCTGCTCAGCGGCTCCCATAACAGCGCCGAGCAGGCCCGCCTGTTGCTGGAGGAGGAGCACCCGGAGGTCAACGTCCATGTGTTCAACTCCTGCTCCGCCGCCTCCGGCGAGCTGCTGGTGGCTATGGCCATCCACCGGCTGGCCTCCGCCGGGATGCCCTTCAAGCGGGTGGTCACGGAGGTGGAACAGTTTATCTACCAGATGCAGACCCTCTTTGTGCTGGAATCCCTGGAAAATCTGCGGAAAAACGGCCGGCTCACCAAGCTCCAGGCGGTGATTACCGGGGCGCTGAAGATTAAGCTGCTGATGGCGGCTACTCCGGAGGGGGAAATCTGCAAGCTGGGCCAGGCCCTTACCATCAAACAGGCCCTGACCAAGATGGTGGATAAAATCGCCGCCGACGCCGCCCACGTGGGCCGCACCCTGGCCATTTGCCACTGCAACTGTCTGGAGCGGGCCTTTCAGGTGAAGGCCATGGTGGAGGCCAAGTGCAAATTTGCACACATCGTCATCACCGAGGCTGGAGGGATTACCTCCGTCTACGCCTACGACGGCGGAATTGTGGTGGCCTATTGAGCTGTACCCAAAGGCCCCCTTCGCAAAGAGGGCTGTCAGCGAAGCTGACTGGGGGGTTTCCCTGAAAGAGATTGTTGCGTCTCGATGGGAGAAACCCTCCGTCATTTGCTTCGCAAATGCCACCTCCCTTTGCGAAGGGAGGCTTAACACTATTTAGAGGAGGAATTGATATGGCTATGACCCGCGAGCAGGCGTGGAGCCTGCTGGCCCAATACAACAAGGAGCCCTTCCACCTGCGCCACGCCATTACGGTGGAGCACGTCATGGGCTGGTACGCCCGGGAGCTGGGCTATGAGGATCAGGCGGAGTTCTGGTCCCTGGTGGGCCTGCTCCACGACCTGGATTTTGAGATGTGGCCCGAGGAGCACTGCACCAAGTCTCAGGAGCTGATGCGGGAGGCAGGAGTGGAGGAGGAAATCGTCCGGGCCACCGCCAGCCACGGCTGGGGTCTGCGGGTGGATATCAAGCCCGAGCATGAGATGGAAAAGGTGCTCTACGCCTGCGATGAGCTCACCGGCCTCATTGGGGCGGCGGCCCTGATGCGGCCCTCCAAAAGTGTGGCGGACATGGAACTGAAGTCCCTCAGGAAGAAGTTCAAGGATAAGAAGTTTGCCGCCGGCTGCTCCCGTGACGTTATCGCCAACGGAGCCCAGCTGTTAGGCTGGGAGCTGGACAAGCTGCTGGACATGACGCTGAGAGCCATGCAGGCAGAGGAGGAGGCCATTGAGGGGGCCGTTGCGGCCCTGGGGTAAAAAACACGGCCGCCGCTCCATCCGGAGCGGCGGCTTTTCTATGCCTGAACGCTGATTTCGGGGGCGGGGGCCGGTTCTGCCGATGCCGCGGCATACTGCTGGACGGCGGTATCCACCGCAGTCTGGGTCTGGCCGGCCAGCTGCTCCATCTGACGGTTCAGCTCCGCCTTGGAGGCGGCCAGCTGGTCCTGGAGGCGGTTGTCCACGTCGGCTTCCCGCAGGTAGCCGGATTCCCGGATCATCCGCATGGCCTGCTTGCTCCGCAGCTGGTGGCGCAGGCGTTTGGCCTCACGGGTACGCTTTTCCCGCTCTAGTTTGGCCTGGCGCTTGGCGGTGAGCTTCTCCTGAGAAATCTCCCGCTTCTTGCGCCCGGCCCGGTTCACCGCCTTTTGCAGCTGATTGATGGCTGCCTGGATGCGGTCGGCGTTTTCACTGTCGCTTCCCTTGGCAGCCCGCAGCCGGGCGATCTGACGGCGGGCGTAGCCTGATGCGGCGTCCACCTCCCCCAGGCTTCTGGCCCGGGCCAGCTTGGCGTAGGCTGTCATGGCGGCGTCGCCGTAGCGGCGGCTGTTCTTGGGAATCTGGAACATCTTCTCCCGCTGTTCCGCCTGCTCCCTGGCCTCCTTCATCATCTCGGTCAGGGTCTTGCGGTCCTCCTCCTCCAGGACACCAACCAGGGCGTTCTCCTCCTCCTGAACGGGAGCGGTTTGGCTGGGCACATTTTGGCTGAGCGTGGTTTGCCCCTGATAGTATCCGCTGGCGCTTACTCCTGAAATGCCCACAATATCCCCTCCCCGCAGGTAACTCTTTGTCTATTTTATCGACCGGAACGGGGGAAACGATAAGGGCGCAGGGAAAAAAAGCCCCCCTCTGTGAGGGGGGGGGGCAGCGGCGAAGCCGCCGGCGGGGGGAGTTAATTCGCCGCAAATTTACATTTCGCGCCGTTTTCAGCAATCTGCCGGTTTACATAACCCTCAATCACCGACCCGGCGGGGGCGTGGATGGTCACGGGCATGTCCAGTAGCCGGGAAACCCAATCATTCACATGGTCCATGTCCGTATCCCCCAGGAAGGTGACATCTGTCAGGGACTTGCAGCCGGCTAACGCATTTCCCTCTAATTCTGTCACGCTGGCGGGGATGGTGATCTGGGTGATGGAAGCATTTAGAAACGCCGCGTCTCCTATGGACGTCACCCCATCGGGGATGGTGATTGAGGTCAGCCCATTTTCCTCAAAGGCAGCATAGCCAATCTCGGTCACGCTTTCAGGAATTTGAACGCTGGTCAGGCTGGAGCAACCAGAAAACATATACTCGGGAATGCTGGTAAGATTTTGGGCCAGGGTAACACTACCCAAATTCCCGCAGTTCTGAAAAACGTGACCGCCAAGCTCTGTCACACTGTCTGGAACAGCAACGCTTGTAATTTGAGTGTTTGCAAACGCATCCTTGTCGATTTTCGTCACACTATCCGGGATGGCAATTTCCGTAATCGCGAGACCATAGAACGCACTGCTACCAATCGCCATGACGCCGTCCTCAATGACCACCTTCTTGATTGCCTGCGTGCATTTCTTTTCATTCGTCTCAAAAATGGTATTTTTAATCACGTCGATATAGTCACTGCTCTTAATCTCCCCGCCGCCGGAGCAGGTGAGGGTTCCGGTGGCGGCGTCGAAGGTGTAGGTCATCTCAGCGGGGACGGCGGGCTTCGCGGGCTGCTGGGGCTCGCTGGCCGCGGGCGGTTCGCTCTTGTCCGGGGTCTGGCTCTTGTCGGGTTCCACGCTCTTGTCCGGTTCATCGGGGATGGAGGCGCTGCCACTGGCGGACAGGCCGCCGGCGCTGCTGGAGCTTTCGCCGCTGCCGGCAGCGGGCTTGTCCCCTCCGCCGCAGGCGGCCAGGGACAGGACCATGGCAAGGGCCAAGGTCAGGACTAGGGTTCGTTTCACGGTGGTTTCCTTCTTTCCTGTTAATCTCAACGGCGCCGCCCTGGGGGGCAGGTCCTCCCGGCCCCCGAAGGCGTCTCCGTCGAGACAACAAAAGCGGCGCAGGGCTGATAATCCCTACACCGCTTGAAGCTACGCACACGCCATACATTTTCCCGTTGATTATTGAGGGGAAAACGGCTATAATGGCTTTTGGGCGCAGTAAACTGCTGTGTGGGAGGACCCTTCTCCTGCATAGGGGCGCGGGGGAGGTAGGAGTCCTCCGCGCCCTGCCTTATGCTTCTGTTATCTCGCTCCCATTATAACCCACTTTCAAGCGGATTGCAAGTGGAAAACCGCCATTATCCGCAAAAAACCGCCGTCCTTTCGGGCGGCGGTTCTGTGTTAATCCTGTTCCCAGTTGTGGTAGACATTTTGCACGTCGTCATTTTCCTCCAGCAGGTCAATGAGCTTTTCCATGTTCTTGATGTCACCCTCGTCGGTGAGCTTGACGTAGTTCTGGGGCACCATCTGCACGCCTGCCTCCAGGAAGGTGTAGCCTTTGGCTTCCAGGGCCTCGGTGACGGCGGCGAAGGAGTCCGGGTCGGTGTAGACCTCAAAGACCTCGTCGTCGGCCTGCATGTCGTCGGCTCCGGCCTCCAGGGCGTCCATCATTACGGTGTCCTCGTCCAGGTCCTCAGACTCGATGACGATCACGCCCTTCTTGTCGAAGGACCAGGACACGCAACCGGTGGCCCCCAGGCCCTTGCCGTACTTGTCCAGCAGGTGGCGGACCTCCGGTGCGGTGCGCTGGCGGTTGTCGGTGAGGGCCTCTACAATGACGGCCACGCCGTTGGGGCCGTAGCCCTCGTAGACCACATTCTCAAAGCTGTCGGTGTTGCCTGAGCCCAGGGCCTTGTCGATGGTGCGCTTGATGTTGTCGTTGGGCATGTTGGCCGCCTTGGCCTTGGCGATGACGGTGGCCAGCCGGGAGTTGTTGGCCGGGTCGCCGCTGCCGCCGGTCTTCACCGCCACGATCATCTCACGGGCGATTTTGGTAAAAATCTGGGAGCGCTTGGCGTCGGCTGCCCCCTTGGTCTTTTGTATGTTGTGCCACTTGGAATGTCCGGACATGAATATCTTCCCCTTTTTGTGTAGTAGGCGGAGGTATTATATCACCCTTCCGCCTGATTTGCAAGCCTTGTGAGACGTTTTTTTGTGCCTGCCGCCGGTTTGTTCCCCGCCGGAACCATAAAAAGGGCCGCCCTCCCTGAGGACGGCGGCCTTTTGGTGCAGTAAGCCTGTAAGCCGGGTTCTGTCTTTTAAGACAGCCATCTATCTCGACGCGCCATTGCTGACGTGCTCAAGCCGCCTCCCTGGGACGGCCGGGCCGGCCTGTATGTCCCTCCACGGCGTTGCTCCGGATAGAGTTTACAGCGATGGGCGCTTCCACGCCATCGGGTGAGCTTTTACCTCGCCTTTCCACCTGTGCCCGCCTGCTGGCAGACGGGCAGTCTATTTCTGTTGCACTTTTCCTAGGGTCGCCCCCGGCGGGTGTTACCCGTTATCCTTGCCCTGCGGAGCCCGGACTTTCCTCACAGGCGGGCCTTTCGCCCCGCCCGCGCGGCTGTCCAGCTTACTGCCCAACTATTTTACCGAAAAATGGGACGGATGTCAAATGCCAGGAAAAAATTTCTTCTCCGGGTTGAGTATTAACGGCGAATGTGTTAGAATACATTGTTATGATACAATGACGTAGGTATGCCCATCTTATTAAAGTGAGGTATTTTATGAAAATTTTAGTTCTGGCGGGCGGGCTCAGCCCGGAACGCAATGTCTCTCTGTCTTCGGGGGCCCTGGTGTGCCAGGCCCTGCGGGACCGGGGCCACCAGGTTGCGCTGATGGACCTGTTCTATGGCCTGGATGGCGCCCTGGATGGGGAAAACCTGTATGTGGCCCCCATTCCCGAGTCCTTCAAGCGGGTGGCTCGTGAGGCCCCCGACCTGGAGCAGGTGAGAGCCAGCCGGGGAGGGGAGAGCCCCTCCGCCATCGGGCCCGGTGTGCTGGAGATGTGTGCCAGGGCGGACGTGGTCTTTCTGGCCCTCCACGGCGCCTGCGGCGAGGACGGCCGCATCCAGGCCGCCCTGGAACTGCTGGGGGTGCCCTACACCGGCTCCGGCTGCCTGGGCTCCGCCATCGCCATGGACAAGGACCTGACCAAGCGGCTGGTGGACGGTCTGGTGAAGACCCCCCAGTGGGAGACGGTGACCGTCACCGGGGAGAACATCCCCGAGCTGACCGAACGGACCAGGCTCCCGGCGGTGGTAAAGCCCATTGCCAGCGGCTCCTCCATCGGAGTGTATATTGCCAAAAACAGGACGGAGCTGAAAAAAGCTCTGGAGGAGAGTGCCCGGCTGGGGGGCCGCACCGTGATCGAGGAGTACATCAAGGGGCGGGAAATCCAGGTGGCGGTGCTGGGAGACAGGGCCCTGCCCTCCATCGAGATCATCCCCAAGGAGGGCTTTTACAACTACGCCAACAAGTACCAGCCTGGCGCGGCCACGGAGGTCTGTCCCTCCCGCATCCCCCAGAAATGGGAACAGGACGTGGGCAGCGCGGCCCTTGCCGTCTTCCGGGCCATCGGCCTGTCGGTCTACGCCCGGGCGGACTTTATTGTCGCCTCCGACGGGACCCCCTATTTCCTTGAAATCAATACGCTGCCCGGTATGACTCCCACCAGCCTGGTGCCCCAGGAGGCCGCCGCGGTGGGGCTGGACTATGGCAAGCTGTGCGAGACCATCATCCAAATTTCCCTGGAGGCCCGGAAGGAGAGACTGTAATGGAGACCATTACCCTGGCCCAGCTGCTGGAGGCGGTAGACGGCCGTCTGCTGGGGGATTTCGACCGCCTGGATGCCCCCATCTCCCAGGTGGAGACAGACAGCCGCGCCATCCACCCCGGTACCCTGTTCATTCCCCTGGTGGGAGACCGCTTCGATGGTCACGCCTATATCGGCTCCGCCCTGGAGGGAGGGGCCGCCGGCTGCATCACCGCTTATGAGCGGGACACCTTCCTGCCGGGCAAATTCTATGTGAAGGTGGATGACACGGAAAAGGCCCTAGGCCGTCTGGCCGCCTGGTACAAAGACCGCTTTCCCATTCCCTTTATTGGCGTGACAGGCAGTGTGGGCAAGACCACCGCTAAGGATATGCTGGCCGCTGTGCTGGGCGTAAAATACAAGGTGCTCAAGACAGAGGGCAACCACAACAACAACATCGGCCTGCCCCTTACCCTCCTGGAGTTGGACTCCAGCCACCAGATCGCTGTGCTGGAGATGGGGATGGACAAATTCGGGGAAATCGACTACCTGGCGGGTATCGTCCGGCCTGACGTAGGCGTGATTACCAACATCGGTGACGCCCACATTGAGCGGCTGGGCAGCCGGGAGAACATTTTCAAGGCCAAATGCGAGCTGCTGGCCCATGTGAAGAAGGATGGCCTTCTGATCCTCAATGGGGACGACTCCCTGTTGTCCACGCTGAAGGGAAACACCCCTGTCCCGGCGGTGTTTTGCGGCCAGGGAGAGGGGTGCGAATACCGGGCCCAGGTCACCGGCGGCGACGGCGTCAGCCACATCCACTGCCGCCTCACCACCCCCCTTATGGACCGGGAGGTGAAGATCCCCGCCCTGGGGGAGCACATGATATACCCGGCCCTCATCGCGGCGGCGGTGGGGGAGCGGTTCGGCCTGACGCCCAGCCAGATTGAGGAGGGGATCAACCAGTTTGTCCCTACCCGGATGCGGATGAACGTGCTGCGCCGGGGGGAGGGGATTACCATCCTGGATGACACCTACAACGCCAATCCCCAGTCCATGCGGGCGGCCATCAGTGCCCTGGCCGGCAGCAGGGGGGGGCGCAAGGTGGCCATTTTGGGCGATATGCTGGAGCTGGGTCCTTTCGCCCCCGCCCTCCACAGCGGGGTAGGGGAGTGTTTGGGCGAGGCCCGCATCGACTGCCTGGTGGCCGTAGGCGAGCTGGCCCGGCACATCGCTGAGGGAGCCAGAGATGCGGGCGTCCCCCAGGTGATCCACTGCGCCGGCCTGGAGGAGGCCAGGGCAGTGCTCCCCCAGGTGATATGCCCGGACTGTACAGTGCTGGTGAAAGCCTCCCGGGGCATGAAGCTGGAGGAGCTGACCGCCAGGCTGCTGGAGCTGACGGCGGAGGGGTAGTGCGACGGATCAGGGGAGTGCCCTAACGCGCATTTTATCACTTCTTCTTGGGGCTTTGTAGGGGCGGATAGTATCCGCCCGCTGCTCCAGAGGTTTCGGCTTTTTCAGGGGCGGGCGGCTGATAGCCGCCCCTACATGAAACTCTGCAAAAAGGACACTCCCCGCAAAAAATGTCAGTTTGAAGTTACTTTGCCAGTCCCCGGTCAAAAGGGGGACGGAGTACCCCGCGCTCGGTGATGGCGGCGGTGAGCAGGTTGTGGGGCGTCACATCGAAGGAGGGATTCCAGGTCTGAACCCCGGCGGGCCCGGTCCGGACCCCTGCGAAGCCGGTCACCTCGTCCCCGTCCCGCTGTTCCACCGGAATGTGGGAGCCGTCCGGGATGGACAGGTCGATGGTGGAGGAGGGCAGGGCGGTGTAGAAAGGGATGCCGTGGTGCCTGGCCAGGACGGCCAGGGAATAGGTGCCGATTTTATTGGCAAAGTCCCCGTTGGCGGCCATCCGGTCGCAGCCCACGATCACCAGGTCCACCTTGCCCTGGGCCATGAGGGCTCCTGCCATGTTATCGCAGATGAGGGTGACGGGAATCTGGTCCCGCACCAGCTCATAGGCGGTGAGCCGGGCCCCCTGGAGCAGGGGGCGGGTCTCATCGGCATAGACCATGGACACCTTCCCCTGGGCGTGGGCCGCCCGGATGACCCCCAGGGCCGTTCCGTAGCCCCCGGTGGCCAGGGCCCCGGCGTTGCAGTGGGTGAGGATGCGGGCCCCCTGGGGCACCAGCTCCGCCCCCGCCTGGCCCATGGCCCGGTTCATCCGGATATCCTCCCGGTGAATGGCTTGGGCCTCCTCCTCCAGCCGGGACAGGTCGGGGCCGAAGGCAGTCCCGCACCGCTCCATGCGGTCCAGGGCCCAGAACAGGTTCACCGCCGTGGGACGGCTGGCGGCCAGGATTTCTTTGGCCCGGGACATGGAGGCAGGGAAGTCTGCCTCGCCGGCGCATTCCCGGGCGGCCAGCACCATGGCGTAGCCGGCGGCGATGCCGATGGCGGGGGCCCCCCGGACCACCATGGTCCGGATGGCCTGGGCCACCTCCCGGTAGTCGGTATACCGCAGCCAGGACTCAGCGGCGGGCAGGCGGGTCTGGTCCAGGAGCAGGAGGGCGTCGTGTTCCCAGCGGATGGCTTCCATAAAATGACCTCGTTTCTGAAATATTGTGTAGGGGCGGCTATTATCCGCCCGCGGGCGGCTGATAGCCGCCCCTACATACAAGAACACCTCATTTTACCACAGAAGGGCCTCGTTTTACAAGTAGGGGGCGGCCTCTGCGCCGCCCCATGTGAGAAAAGAAGGTTTCCCTATGATCTACGGCCGCGCCCCCTTCGCCGCCCATCTGGAGCGGTTGGAGAAGGAACTGAAAAAACAGGCATTTTGGAAGACCGCCCTCTTCGGGACGGTCCTGCTGGAGCGCCAGTGGCCGGTGTATGAGCGGCTGGCCGTGGGCCGGGAGTGGGGGGCTGCCAGGGAGGTCCGCAAGGTGCTGGATCGCCTCTGGAAGGGGGTCCCCACCGGAGTGCGCATCGGGGACAACTTCTGGCAGCTGCTGGAGGACAACCCGGTGGAGCCCGTCACCGAGCCCTGGGACCCGGTGGCGACGCTGATGATGGACAACGCCCTGCACCTGATGAAGCTGTTCCGGGAGAAGGACGGCAAGGCGGCGGGGGAGCTGGCCCAGCGGAACCTGCTGTTTCTGGGACAGGCCCTGTCCGCCTGCGGGGAAGAGGGGAATTTCAGCCACCCCCTGTTCCAGGCGGAGCTGGACTTCCAGAACGCCCTGTGTGCCCGGCTGTGTCAGGTGCCAAACCAGGAGAAAGTGGAGTTTGTCAACACCTGTAAGGGAGAAACAGTTGACAGCATAATGGGAGAACTGTGGTTCCCCCATTACCCGGATTACAAGCCCTTGAAACGCAAGAAAAAGCAGGAGACGGTCCTGCGTTATACCTCTACACAGTATGATTCCCTTTTGGAAGAGAAGGGTAGGAGCGATTGGGAGCGCCGCCAGATGGATATTCAGGAGTATGAGCGGCTGCTGGATACGGGTTTCTGGCCTGATTGGGCGGACGGAACGCCAGGGCGGGCAATCACAGCATCCAATGTGATCTATGTTTACGACGCTTTGCAGTGGGAGTACAGCGTGGGGGCAAAGGAGTGCCTGCTGTCCACCGGCGACGGAGTGTGGGCCAAGGCCCTCTATGGGCTGGCCGCTCAGAGCTGTGAGGCGCTTTTGTGTCTCATTGACAGGGGTTGGCCCACCGAAAAGCGGGGGACCGACGGCTTTGGCCGGGACCTGCTCTTTCCGGCCCAATGCGCCTATCTGGCGGGGGATATCCCTCTGACACTGAAACTGCTCCAGCGGAGCTGGACCACCGAGTACCAGGGGCCCAACTGCCAGATGCTTCGGGAACCGCAGACGGGCTGGCTGGACCGGGAGGAGATTCGCGTCTTTTACGCGTTCCTGCGGAGAGAGGACGCCGAAGCGCAGACGCTGTTGGACGCCTGCGGCGACCCCTGGACGGAGCCATACCGTCTGCTGCTGGCCAGGGATGGGGCGGGCCTGCAAAAATATATTGTGAAGCAAATCCGCGTCCTGCGGGGACACTACGAATACCAGGCTTACCGTCCTACCGTGGCGTTTTCCAGTCTGGTTCTGCTGAAATTGACGCGGCAAAGGGAAGTAAAGGTGGAGGTTCCCCATGTGGTGGAGCTGCCGCCCGCTCTGCTGGACGACACCCCCGCAGACACAGAAAAATGGCCCCTGGCCGGGCGGGCACTTTTGAAGGAGGCCCTTGGCCCCAATGGGGACAAGGTTTTAGCGAAATTGAAGCTGCAAGAACGATTACAAAAATGAGGACCAAGCAATGATAGATATATCGGTATCCGGCCTTGTGAAGGAGTTCGAGGTCGGCAAAAAAATACTGGACGGGCTGACCTTCCAAGTGGACGCCGGGGAGCGGGTGGGCCTGCTGGGCCCCAACGGCTGCGGCAAGACCACCTTCCTGCGCATCCTCACCGGCGAGGTCCACCCCGACGAGGGGGACATCGTGGTGGCCCCCAACAAGCGGATGGGGCTGATCTCTCAGATTCCCGTCTACCCGGCGGGCTACACCGTGGAGGACGTGCTGGACACCGCCTTCGCCCCTCTCCACCAGATGGAGGAGGAGATGTCCACTATCTCCCAGCGGATGGCGGAGGGGGAAAGTGATTCCGCTTTACTGTCCCGCTACGACAAGCTGTCCTCCGCCTTCCAGGCCGGGGGCGGCTATGAGACGGACACCGGCAAGAACAAGGTGTGCAGCGGCCTGTCCATTCCCCAGGACATGCGGGAGCGGCCCTTCGACATGCTGTCCGGCGGGGAGAAGACCCGGGTAAACCTGGCCCGGCTCATCCTGGAGGACACCGACATCCTCCTGCTGGACGAGCCCACCAACCATCTGGACCTGCGGGCCACCCAGTGGCTGGAGGAGTATCTGGACAAATTCAAAGGTACTGTCCTGGCCGTCTCCCACGACCGCTACTTCCTGGACAAGGTGGTCCGCCGGGTGGTGGAGATTCAGGAGGGCAGGGCGGAGTTTTACAGCGGCAATTACAGCTTCTATGCCGTGGAGAAGGAGCGGCGGTATGAGGAGAAGCTGCGGCAGTATGAGAAGGAGCAGGCCAAAATTCAGCAGCTGGAGAAGGCGGCGGAGCAGCTGCGCATCTGGGCCTACTCGGGCAACGACAAAATTTTTAAGCGGGCCCAGTCCATGGAAAAGCGGATTGAGCGCATCCGCCAGACGGACAAGCCCAAAAAGGATCGGAAAATGGCGGTCCGCTTTGGCGAGCGGGAGTTCCGGGGGGACGAGGTACTGTCCATCAAGGGCCTGGAGAAGGGCTTTGGCGGTCGGACGCTGTTTGCAGATGTAAACCTGGAGGTAGAGGGGGGCGAGCGCATCGCCCTGCTGGGGGACAACGGCACCGGCAAGTCCACCCTCATCAAAATCATCATGGGGGAGGAGGAGCCCGACGGGGGCAAGCTGAGAAAGGGGCCCACCGTCCGCATTGGATACCTGCCCCAGATTATCCACTTCGACCACCCGGAGCGGAATCTGGTGGACACCATGCTCTACGACCTGGACTGCACCGCCCAGACCGCCCGGAACCGGCTGGCCTCCTTCAAATTCCGGGGGGAGGACGTGTTCAAGCCGGTGTCCGCCCTGTCCGGCGGGGAGCAGTCCCGGCTGCGGCTGTGTATGCTCATGGACAGCAAGATTAATCTGCTGATTCTGGACGAGCCCACCAACCATCTGGACATCCAGAGCCGGGAGTGGATTGAGGAGGCGGTGGAGGACTACGAGGGCAACCTGCTCTTTGTCTCCCACGACCGCTATTTTATCAACCGCTTTGCCACCCGGATCTGGATGCTGGAGGACGGGAAAATCACTGATTTCAAGGGCACCTATCAGGAGTATCTGTCCGCCAAGGAGAAGGGGAAGCTAAATGGGGAAAATGTGGGGCCCGTCCCCTTG
This sequence comes from uncultured bacterium, assembly GCA_949840775.1. GTDB lineage: Bacteria > Bacillota > Clostridia > Oscillospirales > Oscillospiraceae > Lawsonibacter. The sequence goes on from CATKXO010000009.1 coordinate 40,682, forward strand.
GGCGGGCCATCCGCCGCTCCGTCCAAAAAGGACAAGCCCAAGCGCCCCGGCGGCACCAAGAACCTGGAGAAGGAGGTCAACGCCGCCGAGCGGGCGGTGGCCGCCGCCGAGGAGCGGATGTACGACCTGGAGCAGGCCATTCAGGAGGCGTCGGCGGACTATTTAAAGCTCCAGGAGCTGTACCAGCAGCGTGAGGCCCTGGAGGACGAGCTGGCCCACCTCTACGCGGTGTGGGAGGGGCTGGCGGCGGACCTGGAGGAGGCGCGGAGATGATACAGAGAGCGCACAAACGGCCAAAGATCGAGGTGGCCAGCTATAAGGGAAAGCAGTTTTCTCTGTTGGTTAAGGCGTTCCTGGCCCTGATGCTGGCGGGGGCGCTGGTGTTCGGCGCTCTGCTGGGCCAGGTGCTGGGCGGCGCCCACGACGATATCAGCGGCGACCCCAAGGCCATGGTGATTTTGGGCTGCCTGCTCTACGACCGGGGGCCCTCTGTCATGCTCCAGGACCGGCTGGACAAGGCGCTGGAGTATCTGGAGGACCACCCGGATATCACGGTGGTGGTGTCCGGCGGCCAGGGCCCGGAGGAGCCCACCTCCGAGGCCCAGGGGATGGCTGACTATCTGGCGGCTCGGGGTGTCGCCCAGGAGAGCATCATTCTGGAACCTCAGTCCCACAACACCTGGCAGAATCTGACCTACTCCGCCAAATGCCTGGAGGAGGCGGGGATCGATATCAGGGACGGGGTGATTATCGTCTCCAACGGCTTCCACCTCAGCCGGGCCAAAATGCTGGCCGGGCGGATTGGCTATGAGAACGTATCCACTCTGGCCGCCCCCTCCAGCCATGTGCCCTCCCGCTTGAAAATGTATATCCGGGAGCCTTTGGCCTTGGTGAAATCCTTTGTGTTTGACCGCTAGAGGCGGCTCAGCTCCAGGCCGATGGACAGGCCCGCCCGGAAAAACCGGCGTCCGCTCAGCCAGGACATGGTGGACAACCCATCTTTCACCCGCTGGGCCTGGTCGCCGCAGCCCTTGGCCGTCAGCTCTTCCATGGCATGGCGTACCATGTTTTCGCACTGTATCTGTTCCCCACGGTCCTCCGGAGATATAGAGCCGCACCGGTTTTCTGCGGCGTAAATATAGAGGGCTTCAAATAAGGATTCCATAGCATTACCTCCAAAACTTACTTGCGTCAAATCCGACGCAAGTATATAATACACGTCAGATGTGACGTTGTCAAGAGGGTGTAAGAAAAATGTCTGTTTTTTCTGAGCGATTGATTCAACTCCGTAAAGACAAGGGAATATCTCAGGCCGCTTTTGCGAAAGAGATTGGCGTATCTCCCCGAACTTATCAGGATTACGAATATGGAAATCGGGAACCACAGGTGGCGATTTTTTCACGTATCGCCGATTTTGGCGGTGTAAGTTTAGACTATCTTGCTGGGCGAACGGACACGCCCTAGAGGGCACCCCAAAGGCCCCCTTCGCAAAGGGGGCTCCCGGCGAAGCCGGGTGGGGGTTTCCCCAAGAAACAGGTGCGTTTCGATAGGAGAAAACCCTCCGTCATTTGCTTCGCAAATGCCACCTCCCTTTGCGAAGGGAGGCTTGCCCTGCGGGGGACGAGAGAGCTTTTTTGAAGGCAGGTGAAAAGGCCCCCTTCGCAAAGGGGGCTCCCGGCGAAGCCGGGTGGGGGTTTCCCAAAGAGACAGGTGCGTTTCGATAGGAGAAAACCCTCCGTCATTTGCTTCGCAAATGCCGCCTCCCTTTGCGAAGGGAGGCTTGCCCTGCGGGGGACGAGAGAGAAGGAGGACTGTCCATGCTGGACAAGCTGACCGCCATTGAGGCGAAATATTCCCAGATTGAGGCCCGGCTGGGGGCGTCGGAGACGTACAACGACCCGGAGCTGGTGGCCAAGCTGAATAAAGAACAGGCGGAGCTCCAGCCCCTGGTGGACGCCTTCCGGGCCTACCGGCGGACCCTGGACGCCAAGGCTCAGGCGGAGGAAATGATGTCCGACCCGGAGCTGCGGGAGCTGGCCCAGGAGGAGTATCAGGCCGCCCTGGACGAGCTGCCCCGGCTGGAGCGGGAGCTGCAAATTCTGCTGCTGCCAAAGGACCCCAACGACGGCAGAAACGTCATTGTGGAAATCCGCGCCGGGGTAGGCGGCGAGGAGGCCGCCCTGTTTGCCCACTCCCTTTACCGGATGTATACCATGTATGCCGAGGCCAAGGGGTGGCACACTGTAGTTGACTCCGCCAGCGAGACCGAGCTGGGGGGAATGAAGGAGACCGTCTTCACCGTAGAGGGGGACGGGGCCTGGTCCCGGTTCAAGTTTGAGAGCGGCGTCCACCGGGTCCAGCGGGTGCCCGAGACAGAGTCGGGGGGCCGGGTCCACACCTCCACCGTGACGGTGGCCGTCCTGCCCGAGATGGAGACGGCGGATGTCCGGCTCAACCCCGCCGATATCGAGATGCAGGTCTTCCGCTCCTCCGGGGCGGGGGGACAGCACGTGAATAAGACCTCCTCCGCCGTACGGCTCATCCACAGGCCCACCGGGACCGTGGTGGAGTGCCAGCAGGAGCGCAGCCAGTTCCAGAACCGGGACAAGGCCATGCGCATTCTGGCCTCCCGGCTGTATGAGGCGGAGCAGGAGAAAATTTCCAGCGAATACACCCAGCAGCGCCGCAGTCAGGTGGGGTCGGGAATGCGCAACGAGCGCATCCGCACCTACAACTTCCCCCAGGGGAGGGTCACCGACCACCGCATCGGCCTGACGCTGTATAAAATCGACCAGGTGATGGACGGGGCGCTGGACGAGATCATCGACGCCCTGGCCGCCGACCACCAGGCGGAGCTGCTGAAGGAGCAGGGGTGAGCAAATTTTGAGAGGAACCCTGTAGGGGCGGCCTGTGGCCGCCTGTAGGACGGGTAGGTTTATATCGGGCGGCACAGAGGCCGCCCCCTACAATACGATACAAAAAATGTAGGGGCCGGCGCCCTCGCCGGCCCGTTCAAAAGTAAAAGGAGAATGATAGCATGGAAATGTATATCCACTACAAATCCCTCCCGGAGGGAAAGAACCTCCACGACGTGGTGGGGGAGCTGAACGAGGTGCTGGAGGATGTGGGCTCCGTCTGCGGCGGCGAGGCCGGGCGGATTGACCTGGATCTGGAGGACGAGCGGGTCAATCCCAAGCACGCCCAGGTGGCGGTGAAGGCCTACCTCCAGCGGGCGGACTTTCCCCGGGATACCACCGTGGAAATCGGCTGCATGGAAATCGGCATTTATGAGTAATATGTACAAATACGTTATTTTTGACCTGGACGGCACCATTTTGAATACCCTGGAGGACTTGGCTGCCGCCACAAACTGGGTCTGTGCCCGCCACGGCTGGCCCGCCCACACCCTGGAGGAGTACAAGCGCTTTGTGGGCAACGGCGCCCCCAAGCTGTTGGAGCGGGTGGTGCCGGAGGGGGTGCCCGTTACCGATGCGCTGCGCCGGGTGACCCTGGAGGAGTTCACCCAGCGATACAATGCCCACAAGGAGGACAAGACCACCGCCTACCCCGGCGTACCGGAGCTGGTGCGGCGGCTGCGGGAGGCCGGGGTGACCCTGGCAGTCCTGTCCAACAAGCCCCACGAGGCAGCTTGGCCAGTGGTGGAGCGGTATTACCCCGGCCTGTTCCACAGGGTCCAGGGGGCGCTGCCCGATGTGCCCGTCAAGCCCGACCCCACCCTGCTCCGCCGGCTGATGGAGGACTTGGGGGCGTCACAGGAAGATACCCTCTTTGTGGGTGACAGCAATGTGGACATCCGCACTGCCAAAAACGGCGGGCTCATCAGCTGCGGGGTGCTCTGGGGCTTCCGCACCCGGGCCGAGCTGGAGGCGGAGGGGGCGGACCATCTGGCCGCCGCCCCGGAAGAACTGGGAGATTTGATTTTGGGGCAGTGAGGAGAACGCCATGAAAACACAGCTTCTCAATCCAAACGACATTGAAAAGGCCGCCGGGATTATCCGTTCCGGGGGGCTGGTAGGCATCCCCACCGAGACGGTGTACGGTCTGGGAGCCAACGGCCTGGACCCGGCGGCGGTAAGCAGCATTTTCCGGGCCAAGGGCCGGCCCCAGGACAATCCGCTGATTCTCCACATCCCGGATGCCTCCTGGCTGGAGCGCTACTGTAAGGACATCCCCCCGTTGGCCTGGCGGCTGGCGGACCGGTTCTGGCCCGGACCGCTGACCATGATTCTCCGCCGCAGAAGCCTGGTGCCCGATGTGGTGACGGCAGGGCTGGATACGGTGGGAATGCGCTGTCCCGCCCACTCCATGTGCCGGGCCATCATCCAGGCGGCGGAGGTGCCTGTTGCCGCCCCGTCCGGGAACACCTCCGGAAAGCCCAGTCCCACCACCGCCCTCCACATGCTGGACGACATGGACGGCAAGATTGACGCCATCCTGGATGGCGGCTCCTGCCAGGTGGGGGTGGAGTCCACCATTGTGGACCTGACCTGCAACCCGCCCTGTGTGCTCCGCCCCGGCGGCGTCACCCTGGAGGAACTGAGGGACCTGCTTCCGGAGGTGGAGCTGGACTCCGCCGTGACCCACCCCCTGGGGGAGGGGGAGCGCCCCCGGGCCCCCGGCATGAAGTACCGCCACTACGCCCCCAAAGCTCCGGTCACGGTGGTTCGGGGGGAGTCCCTGCGCAGTGCCCAGTACATTCTGGACCATGCGGGGGACAGCTACTGGGAGGGAATCATCTGCTTCGACGAGTTTGCCCACTGGTTCCAGGACCACCCGGTGGAGCGGCTGGGGGGCTCGCTGGACGGCTTTGAGCACGCCCGGCGGCTGTTCCGGGCGCTGCGGGCCATGGACAACAGCGGTGTGAAGCACATCTGGGTCCAGTGCCCCGGCGAGGCCGGCATGGGTCTGGCGGTGGTCAACCGGCTGAATAAGGCGTCGGGCTTTCACATCATAGACGCTTGAATCCCTTGGGGGACAGGGCGCGCAACCTTACGTTGCGGCCAAAGTGCTTTACACGGACGCCCCTGAGCCTTACAATATCTGTGAGGTGACGGTCATGACATTGGGTGAAAATCTGAAAAGGCTGCGCAGGGAGCGCGGGCTGTCCCAGGACGAGGTGGCCCAGAAGCTGTTTCTGTCCCGGCAGTCGGTATCCAAGTGGGAGAACGGCCAGGCGGAGCCGGGAGTGGAGAATCTGAAGACCCTGGCTAAGCTGTACGGCGTCACTGTAGACGCCCTGGTGGGGGCGGAGGAACTTCTGGAAAAGGAGACGCCGCCTGTTCCCGCAGACGGCGTCTATCTGCGGCTGCTGAAAGTCAGGCTGGCGGTGCTGGTTGTGGTGATGCTGTGTATGCTGGTGTCCGACACATTTTATGCTGACCTTCAGCTCCTCAGCGGTTGCCTGGTTCCGGGCACTGCGGCTATGCTGCTGGGGTATTGGGTGCGAAAAGAGTGGACCTGGGGTCTGCTCGTGTTCGGAGAGGCGTTCAGCGCACTGGTTATTGTGGCTTTTATAGCGGCCATATCCATGATGGTGCTCCCTCTGGCTTTTGTGGCGGGGGGCTGGTGGCTTTGGCGGCTGTGCCAGGAAGATATCCGGCAGATGTTCTATAAGGAGGATGAGATTCCATGACCATCCTGGGCGTCACCGGCCCCACCGGGGCGGGGAAGACCACCCTGCTCCGGGAGGTGGAGAAGCTGGGGGGCGGCGTCATCGACTGCGACGCCGTCTACCACGAGCTGTTAAGGAGTGATCTTGCGTTACAGAGCGCTCTGGAGCGGGAGTTCGGCCCTCTGCGGGACGAGTCGGGGGCCATCGACCGGAAGAAGCTGGGGGCGGTTGTCTTCCGCGACGCCCAAAGGCTGGAGACCCTCAACGCCATCGCCTGGGAGGCGGTGGTGGCCCGCAGCCGGGCGCTGATTGAGGCGTGCCGGGAGCAGGGGAGAGGGCTGGTGGCGGTGGACGCCATCGCCCTGCTGGAGTGCCCCTTGAAGGAGTTATGTCAACTGACGGTGGCCGTCCTGGCCTCGCCTCAGGTCCGGGTGCGCCGCATCATGGCCCGGGAGGGGATTTCGGAGGATTACGCCTGGGCTCGGGTGAAGGCCCAGAAACCGGACGGGTATTTTATCCAAAACTGCGACCATGTTCTGGTGAACGACTGCGCGTCGGCGGAGGAGTTTGCCATTTTGGCGAGAGACAAATTGAAGGAGTGGACCAAAAGATGAAAACGAAGCGCATTGCTGCCCTGGCCGTACTGGCCCTGGCACTGACAGCCTGCGGCGCAAAGCCGTCTCAGGAGCCGGTGTCCAGCGCCATGCCGCCGGCTGCCTCTCAGGGACCGGCGGTTTCTCAGGAACCGCAACAACCCAGCGTGGCAGATGGTACCTGGGAACTGATCGAGGCCGATTACCAGCGGCCCACCCGGGAGGACCTTCTGGATACCATCGAAATCCCAGATTACAACGGCATGGACGAGAGCGCATTCTACGACAGGGCCTATGAGTTGGGTTTTCACTCCGAGGTGGGGCCTTATCCCATCTGGGCAGAGGGGATGCGGCTGTCCAACATCGGGCGGTATGTAGTTTATGATTCCAACAAAGACTGCCTGGACCCGCCCAACTACACCGGGCGCTCCATCTTTCTGCTGGATGTGGCCACGGGAGAGGAAAAGGTTCTGCTCAGCGGGGCCGACGGGCACAGCTACGCCTGTATGAACTGGCTGGACGAGGAACATCTGCTTTGCTTTGATGAGGAGAGGAATTACTACCTGTGCAATGTGGACAGCGGGGCGATTCAGCTGGACCACCCCTTTGAGAGCCGTTGGGGCCCGGTGGGGTTCCGATACTCCACGTTTGTGGAGCAGGTGGATCAGGAGCTGCGCATGATTCACATAGAACGTGACGGAACCGGCGCCGTTACCGAGCTGGCCCGGGCACCATTTGATGGAGAACAGGTCAAGACCTGTGCCATTTCCGACGACGGACGCTATGTCTGCTACATCCTGCAAAAGGATGTGATGTCCTTCGACCGCTATGTTGTGCTGTGGGACACGGCCACCGGTGAGATGACGGAGATCGAGCCGCCTCAGATGGCTGTGGGGGAGGACAACATGGGGGCAATCCGCGTGGAGCCGTGGTATTCCTACGCCTTTGCGGTGGAGTTCAGCGTGAACGATGCGCCGGATGTCAACGGGCACAATGAGCTGTGGACATACACCTGCGACGCTTTGGACATTCATGGAACCGTAAACTATGGTACAGGCAAATAACTGCGGCAAATTGACATACAATAAGTGAAAAAGCAGGGGCCGGCCCGCTGACCGGTAACCCCAGGCCGCCGAGGGCGGCGGCCCCTACAAAGAAGGAGGAACATTCCATGAGCGAGGAAAAGAAGGAACAGACCCGGGGCGAGCAGCTGCGCAAGGCGCTGCTCTACGACAAGAAAAATGGTTACGACCGGCTGGCCGAGGGCGAGCTGGAGGCCATGGAAGCCTACTGTACCGGCTACAAGCAGTTCCTGGACGCGGGCAAGACCGAGCGGGAGTGCGTGGAGCGTGCGGTGGCCCTGGCGGAGCGGGCGGGGTTCAAGCCCTACGTCCGGGGCACAGAGGTGCGGCCCGGCGACAAGGTGTACCGGATCAACCGGGGCAAGGCGGTCACGCTGGCGGTCATCGGCAAAAAGCCCCTGTCGGAGGGGGCCAATATCGGTGCGGCCCACATCGACTCCCCCCGGCTGGACCTGAAACAGAATCCCCTCTACGAGGCGGAGGAGCTGGCTTACCTGAAAACCCACTACTACGGCGGTATCCGCAAGTACCAGTGGGTAACCATCCCCCTGGAGCTCCACGGGGTGGTGGCCCTCAAAGGGGGCCAAACCGTCCGGGTGTCCATCGGCGGGGGGGAAGGAGACCCCCTGTTTACCATCGGTGACCTGCTGCCCCACCTGGGGGTGGAGCAGTCCAAAAAGCCCCTGGGGGAGGCCATCCCCGGCGAGAGCCTGAATATCCTGGTGGGCAGCCGCCCCCTGGAGGGCGATGAGGGCAAGGACCGGGTGAAGCTGGCCGCCCTGGAGCTGCTCAACCGGAAGTACGGCATCACCGAGGAGGATTTTATCTCCGCCGAGCTGTGTGCCGTCCCGGCGTTTAACGCCTCCGACATCGGGTTTGACCGCTCCCTCATCGGTGCCTACGGCCACGACGACCGGGTGTGCGCCTACGCCTGCCTGGCTGCCCTCCTCCAGTTGGAGGCCCCGGAGTACACCGCCGTGTGTATGCTGGCCGACAAGGAGGAGATCGGCTCCGAGGGGGTGACTGGCATGAAGTCCGCCGCCTTCGATACCTTTATGGAGGACCTGTGCCAGTCCCAGGGGGTGTCTCTGCGCTCCTGCTATGAGCAGTCCTTCTGCCTGTCCGCCGACGTGACTGCCGCCTACGACCCCAACTTTGCCGACGTGTACGAGAAGCGCAACAGCGCTTTTGTCAACTACGGCATGGGCCTGTGCAAGTACACCGGGGCCAGGGGCAAGTCCGGGGCCTCCGACGCCTCCGCCGAGGTGGTGGCCAAGGTCCGCCGGATTCTGGACGGCGCCGGCGTGGTGTGGCAGATGGCCGAGCTGGGCAAGGTGGACGCCGGCGGCGGCGGCACCGTGGCCGCCTATATGGCCGAGCGGAACATTGACACGCTGGACGCCGGGGTCCCCGTCCTGTCCATGCACTCCCCCTTCGAGACGGTGGGCAAGCTGGACTGCTATATGACCTTCAAGGGCATGAAGGCGGTCTACGAGGCTGTTTAAAGTGAAAATAGGCGCACCCAGGCGGCTGTTCAGGCTGCCTGGGTGCTTTTTTAACGCTTATTCGCCGAGGGCGGCGGCAAAGCCGGGCGCTCTGCTGAAGGAGTCCGTCCCCACCTGGAACTCTCCGGATATGTTGGCCTTTTTGGCGGTATTCCAGGAGGAAATATCGTTGAAGTGCCACCACTCGGAGGCCAGCGGCTCCATGCCGGCCGCCACAAAAATATTTTGGAGCGTCTGCGCGCCCTCCGTCCAGTATTCGCTGTACTGAATGCTCCCCTTGGACAGGTCCGATTTCCAGGCATTGGACGTGTAAGGCGGCGTAGGTTTGTTGAAGGTCCCTGACAGGTAGGACAGCTCGTGCATGGGCGTGGGCATCCAGGCGCTGGTGTTGTCCGGAAGGCCGTGGCGGGAGCGCTGGGCGGAGGAGAATTGGATTCCTTCCGAGTCGCCGGTCAGGATGGCCCCGTAGGAGTATTCGGAAAACTGGGCGGGGATGGAGGCGGTGTTTCCGTGGAAGGAATGCTCCTCCCAGCGGGACACCTGAGCCAGGCTGACATCTACCGCGGAGCCCATCTGGTGGCTGGAAATGCCGGTATTGATATAGTAAGCGATGTTAAAGCCGTTTTTGCGGATGGATGCGCTGGTGTCCCTGTTCTGCCGGGACAGCTGCTGGAGGGCTTCGGCAACCAGCGCCTGGGTCTCATAGGGCCGGAAGCCCTCGTAGAGGACGATGGAGAGGTTTTGTGCCTTGGCTGTTTTCTGGGCCTCCATGATCTTCTGGGCCATCCGGTACTGGACCGGCATGATGAACTCCTCCCGTTCCAGCTTTTCATTATAGACCCTGGACTCGTACAGGACCTGCCCGGTGATTCCCTCCAGGTCCATGCCCAGGTTCTTCATCAGGGAGCTCTCCGCATTGCTGTTCCTGTAGATGATGGATGGAATCAGGTCCGGAAGGTTGACCATGATATAGTCCTTGTCCACCCAACCCATGCGCTCGTCCCCAAAGAGGGCCAGAACCCGGGTTTCACCCTCCTTAAGGATGGTGAAGGGGAGGCCGGCGGCTGCGATTGAGCTGGAAGAAGCGCCAGACTCCTCCGGGTGGATTTTCAGGTTTACCATAATCATGCCGTGGGGCCCCTGAATGGGGAGCTCAAAGCCGCTGGTGTTTTCTACCACCGTCTGGGGTTCCTGGGGGGGAGCGGGGGGCGGCTCGGGTTCCGGTTTGCTGGGGGGCTCGATGTTGGGCCGGTCCGGTTTTACCGGCTCTGTCTGCTGGGGGACAGAGGCGTCGGAGGTCTGCCGTTTTGCCTCCCATAGCTGGGGTATGGCCCCGATGAGCCTTGCCGCCAGAAAGCCGGCCAGGAGCAGGGCAATAAAAGCTGCCAGCCACAATAAGTACCGGGGCCTTCGCCGTCCCCGGTATCGGGCGCCTTGATACCGCACGCTGCGACGACGCATATTGATCACCATTCCCGTTTGATTTCGGATTCCTCCACGTGATACCGGCTCAGAAATTCCTGAAGGTCCCGGCTGTCACGCAGGAGCATCAGCTCCTCAAATTTTCCGCTGACAGGGTCCTTGAAGCCTGCAACCTGTTCTCCTGTGCAGATACTGGAACGGATCACGGGGATTTTACCGTCTCTGTTGTAGGGGACGGTTCTCTCTTTTTTTCGTCTGCCAAACATAATTGCTTCTCCTGTTGCAGTAAAGAATCTGCCGGCTCCGGTGCGGCACAGCCGTATTATACCATAGCCGGGCCCTGATTTCCATATGGATTTGAGGGTCCTGTTGAAATATTTTCCAGGCCGGGCCTGTCCCAATCCGCCGGAGGAAAGGCGGCAGAGCGCCCTTCAAATCCGGAGCGGCTGTCATTCCAGCAGCCGCACAGAGATCATGGAGGCCGCATTTTTTTCCACTGCGTTGAGGATAAACCCGGCCAAATCGCAGGCATAGAAATTTCCGGTTGTTTTCAGCCCCTGTTCAAGGATACAGCGGTTGAGGACGGCATACCCCTCCGAGATGTCCCAGCGGCCCCGGCAGCAGAGATACAGATACTTCCCAGCGGGCTTCTCCATATAATAGGGTAAGTCCGCTTTTTCTTTGATCCGGGTGTAGAGATGGCTGATGGCTCCCGGCCCGCCCTGTTGCTCCGCCTGGTGGATGGCGCCCAGCTGAAAATCGGTCTGTATCCCATACTGGCCGCACAGTGTTTGGCACCGCTCCAGGACAAGGATCAGCATTTCATCCTCATTGGACGCGGAAGACATCAGTCCCTCCAGCTCCCCAACGGGGAGGGCCAGCAGGTGTTCCCTCTGAAACCAGGCGGTTTGGGGGACCATGTCCGGGCCCGGGCCAAACTCCAGATTGCGCAGGGCTCCGGACAGTACAAAGTCCATGTGCTCCAGCTTTTGCCGCTCCGCCTCCAGCCGGTTCTTCTGTTCCCGCAGCAGTTCTATGGTTGCAGAAGTGTCCTGTCCCCGCAGGCAGCGGCGGATTTCCTCCAGGGGGGTGCCTGTCTGGCGGAAGATGGAGATGGCGTAAAAATCGTAGAACTGCTCCACGTCGTAGTAAAAGTAGCTGTTGCTTCCCTGGTGGGCAGGCAGCAGCAGTCCCACGTTCTTGTAGTGGCGCAGCGTCTCCTTGGTGGTGCCGCATAAAGCCGCAAAGGCGCCGGAGGTCAGCCACCCCTTTTTCTGCTCCATAACAGTTCCTCTTTCTATTTCTCGGCCCCAAATGCCCTTGTGATTCCCGCCCCTGGGGGGCAGGAACGTGAAGGAAGAAGGATTGGGATATCGTTAAAACACTTATTATTTATGATATCCCCTGTTGGGCGTGATTGCAAGCCAAAGGGACAAAAAAGAATCAAAGCAGACAGAACAAGCCAGGCGATGTTGTAGTTGAAAACGGGAAAAAAATATGCTACTATAGCCCTGGTAACAGCAAGGTTAGGCGCCGGCCGCCGGGGAGGCTGAAGGGTCTTTTAGCAGACCGGCTGCGGCAGCTGGTTTTCAGGATGGGGATTGTGAATGAAAGAACAGGCAGCAAAGCAGGAAAAGCGAAAGGACAAATCCTTGTTTCTTTCTATCATACTGGTCTTCTGCATTTTGGGTACGATCGTTTACACTGTTTCACAGAAAATTTCCCAGGAGATGTCCTCGTCGGCGATTCAGAATTTGAGCGAAAGCCTGGACCTGATTCAGTGTACCATCGAGGCGATTCTGAGGAATGAGGCGGAGTTCCAGACGCTGATCGCCCAGGAGATTGCCCGGACGGAGGACCCGGAGGAATACATCTGCGTCTATGAGAGGAACCAGACCATTGTCCGGATGTCCTTTATCCTGTCCGGAAAGACGGAGGGCCTTTCCAACACGGGGGAGCCGTTTACCGAGGAGGGACTGGATTTTTCAGCGGGGGGAACGGTAAACGGGCTGCCGGTCTCCCAGTCCTACCTGAACTATATGGGCACATGGGCCTACACCATCAAGTGTCCGGTGGAGCGGGAGGGGAAAGAAATCGGAACCCTTTACATCGAGTATGTGTATGATACGATTGACCGCTCCCTGCCGAGAGACGGCTTTTATAACAAGCAGGCGTCGCTGTATATCATGGATGCGGAGAGCGAGCGGTTTGTCCTGAAGCCCAAGGGGATGGGGATGCGCAGTGCGGGCCACCTGAATCTGGACGATTTCTATCGGGCCAACAACATCCAGGACCCGGCAATCCGGGAGGAGGTGGCGGCCTGCCTGGAGGAGGGGCGGAATATCCTGTTTTATCACGACGTACGGGATGTGCAGGCCCTGAATTACATGTGGCCCATCAACGATGGGACCATCTTTATGGTGGGCTATGTGCCCGTTGAGGCGATCCAGCAGGAGGGGCGGACGGTCAATCAGAACATTGTCATTGTGGTGGTCACTATGCTGTCTGCGTTTTTCCTGTGTATCCTGCTGTACTACCTCAACTGGAGGCAGCAGGACAAGGTCCGCAGGGAGCGGGAGGAGGAGCGCAGAGTCCACAGCCAGCAGCTGGCGGAGGCCCTCCAGGCCGCACAGGTTGCCAGCGAGTCGAAAACCACCTTCCTGTCCAATATGTCCCACGATATCCGCACGCCGATGAACGCGGTGCTGGGCTTTACGACCCTGTTGAACAGAGACGCGGAGGACCCGGCCAAGGTCCGGGAGTACACCGGTAAGATTATGGCCTCCGGACAGCACCTGCTCAGTTTGATTAACGACATCCTGGATGTCTCCAAGATCGAGAGCGGGAAGGTTGTGCTCAACTATGAGGAGTTTTCCCTCAGCAGCGCGGCCGCGGCGGTATGTGCGATTATCCAGCCCATGGCTGAGGCCAAGGGGCAGACCTTCCAGGCGGAGGTGACCGGTGTCCGCAACGACTGCCTGGTGGGAGACGAAACCCGGATTAACCAGGTGCTCATCAACCTGCTCTCCAACGCCATGAAGTACACGCCGGAGGGCGGACATATCTGGCTCCGGATTACGGGGCTCAAGCAGCGGTCCGGCCAATATGAGCACATCCGGATCGAGGTGGAGGACGACGGCTATGGCATGACGCCGGAGTACCTGAAAATCATCTTCGACGCCTTTACCCGGGCGGAGAACAGTACGACCAACAAGGTACAGGGCACCGGATTGGGCATGGCCATCACCAAGAGCATCGTGGAGCTCATGGGGGGCAGTATTGAGGTGTTCAGCCAGGTAGACCAGGGTTCCCTGTTCCGGGTGGATATTGAACTGCGCATTGCAGAGCAGCAGACGAAGGCGCCCCAGCCGGTCTCCGCCCCGGAGACCGGGGAGGAGTACAGCCTGGAGGGGCTGCGCTTCCTGGTTGCGGAGGACAACGAGATCAATGCCGAGATTTTGCAGGAGCTTCTTGGCATGGAGGGGGCCTCCTGCGAAATTGCGGCCGACGGGCGGCTGGCGGTGGAGCGCTTCCGGCGCTCGGAGCCCGGCGAGTTCGACGCTGTCCTGATGGATGTTCAGATGCCGGTGATGAACGGGCACGACGCTGCAAGGGCCATCCGGGAGCTGGAGCGGGAAAAAGGGGGAAGGATTCCCATCATCGCCATGACGGCAAACGCATTTGCGGAGGACGAGAAGGCGGCGCTGGACGCCGGTATGGACGCCCATGTGGCAAAGCCCCTGGATGTCAGGCTGCTGAAAAGGGTGATCCGCAAGCATATCGAAAGGAGAGACGCGAGATGAAGCAGTGCAGCAAGAGGGGGGTCCGGCGCTGGGCAGCAGCCTGCCTGGCGGCGCTGATGGTCCTGGCGCTGGCATCCTGCGGCGGCGGGGAGCCCCCCACAAACCTGGTTACGTCAGACAAGGAGGAGGGGCGGGATGTCAACCTGTTCAGCCCCATGGAGAAGACCGACCCCAACGCGGAGAACGTGGCCCGGACCGCCTCGGACCTGACGGTAGCCATGGCGGAGGAAAAGCTGGGAGTCACGGTGGCCTATCGGACCTATACGGCGGAGACCTATCAGGACAGGACCTATGACGACGTTGCCCTGGACCGGGCCCGGAGCAATATGGACGACCTGTATCTGCTCAACCCGGATACGATTATGACGCTGGGCTTGGAGGGCAAGCTGGCCGACCTGTCCGGGCTGGACAGCGCAAAAAATCTGCGGGACATCATCTTCACTGCCAATGTGGTGGATGGCAAGCTGGTGGCCATTCCCCAGGAGGTGGTGGCCTACGGCCTGTTCGTCAATGTGGACATGTTCAAGCAGTACGGCCTGGAGCTGCCCAACACCCCGGAGGAGTTTTTGGAGTGCTGCCGGGTGTTCAAGGAGAATGGGATCAGCACCCCCATCGGGGCCAACCGCTGGTGGCTGGAGACCTTCGTCTTTGCCCAGGCCTACGCCGGCCTGTATAACGGCGGGAACACGGAGGAGGAGATTGCGGCCCTCAACAGCGGCGAGGCCAAATACAGCGACTATATGCGTCCCGGATTTGAGTTCCTTCAAACCCTGATTGATGAGGGCTATGTCGATGCGGAGAAGGCCCTGGTCAGCGAGGCCATTGAGGCGGAGGGGCCGGACTTCCTGGCCCAGAGGACCCCCATTGTCATGGCTTACTGGGGGGCGGCCAACTCCGAGACCGCATACGCCAAGACGGACTTTGAGATGCAGGTCATCGGCTTCCCCAGCAGCTGGGGCCAGATGCCGGTGATGCCCATGACCGGCTGGGGCGTGGGCGCCCAGGCGGAGCATCTGGAGGACGCCATGAAGGTCATCGACGTAATCACCTCCGACGAGGCCCTCCGCCTTTATTCCGAGCACAACCGGGTCATTTCCCCCTCAAAAAACGTGAAGGTGGACTGCGTCCCCGCCCTGCGTCCCCTCAACGACCGGATTGAGGAGGGCGTTTACGTGCTGGGCTCCAACGCGGGAATGAAGGTGGAGCAGTGGGGCAACACCTGCCAGATTGTGCAGAAGCTGTTGGGCGGTGCGACGGTGGACGAGTGCATGGCCGCCTTTGACGAGCTGCAGGCGGATACGCTGGGCTGAACAGATGAGAACGAAGGAGGCGCTCCCTGTGAATATGCCGCTTATTGAGGGCTGTGTGGACTCCTATGCCTCCTGTGCCGCCGCCTGCCGGGCGGGCGCGGACAGGCTGGAGCTGTGCGCCAACCTGTCCATCGGCGGGACGACCCCCTCTCTCAGCCTGTTCCGGCAGGTACGGCGGGACTTTTCGGTGCCGGTCAACGTCCTGATCCGTCCCCGCTTCGGCGATTTCCTCTACTCCCGGCAGGAGCTGGAGGAGATGGGGGAGGACATCCGCCGGTTTCGGGAGCTGGGGGCCGGCGGCGTGGTGATTGGCGCCCTCACACCGGAGGGGGCGCTGGACGGGGAGGCCCTTGCCTCTTTGATGGACTGCGCCGGGGGGCTGCCCGTTACCCTTCACCGGGCCTTTGACATGACCCGGGACCCGGTGGCCGCACTGGAGGAGGCGGTCCGCCTTGGATTTCGTACCATCCTGACCTCCGGCCAGGCCCGAAGCGCGGCGGAGGGGAAGGAGGTCCTGCGGCAGCTGTTCTGTCAGGCCCAGGGGCGGATCAGTATTATGGCGGGCTGCGGCGTTAAGAAGGAGAATATTTTGGAGCTTTACCGGCACACCGGCATCCGGGTGTTCCACACCACCGGACGGAGGGGGCCTGTAGACA
Organism: uncultured bacterium; assembly: GCA_949840775.1. Taxonomy (GTDB): domain Bacteria; phylum Bacillota; class Clostridia; order Oscillospirales; family Oscillospiraceae; genus Lawsonibacter. The sequence continues at coordinate 56,685 of CATKXO010000009.1, forward strand.
GCGGGATGCGCTACCGGAAGGAGGGCGTCTCCATGGGACTGCCCTCCCTGTCGGAGTATGAGCTCTGGCGGACGGACGAGGAGGAGTTCCGGGCCTGCGCGGAGATTGTCCACGCCCTGGGCCGAACATGACGGGGCCTGGAGGCAGGTCCTGCCAAAATCGTGGTAATCATTCTGCCGTTTCATGAATTTTCAGCAATTTTCTTAAAAATTCATGATTTCGTCACACATATTCGTCATAATGGTCCCGAGGTGATGATTGTGACATTCAGTGATAGGCTCCGGCAGCTGCGGCAGGAGAAAAAAATGACCCAGGCGGTCCTGGGCCGCGCCATCGACGTATCCCCACGGATGATCAGCTTCTATGAGAGCGGGAACCACTTTCCGCGGGATGAGATTATCCTCAAACGGATTGCCGGCCTGTTTGATGTGAGCATTGATTATCTTCTGGGCTATTCTGACCTGCGGGAGGAAGCCTCACTGAAGAAGCTGTGTGTCACCTACCGGAGCCTGCCTGGCCCGGCCCGCAGGACGGCCATGGATTTTATGGAATTTCTTGCAGCAAAGGATTCTGCCAGCGACTGAAAATGCCCCACCGGTCTCCCGGTGGGGTTTCGTTCGCTCATTTTTCCCGGCACAGCAGTTCAAAGACGGCTCCGTCCGCCATGGTGACGGTGAGCAGATTGTGTCTGTCGTCCACGGTGATGTCGGCCAGGTCCAGCTCGTCGCTCTCGTTCAGAATATCGAACAGCTTGTCCTTGAAATAATTTAGGTCCATAATAAATCCTCCTTCCGGTATAGGGCGCATACGCACAAGGAAATTATAAACTACTACCAATTAAAATGCAAGAAGAAGGTGGTAGTGCGTATGATAAAATATGACCGCTTATGGTCTACCTTAAAGGAAAAAGGTATCAGTCAATATAGACTGATTGAGGATTACGGAGTCGATACAGCTCAGCTTCACCGGCTGAGGCATAACATGGTCATTAAGACGATTACGATTGACAACCTCTGCCGGATATTAGACTGCCGGGTTGAGGATATCATGGAATATATTCCGGACGGCAAAGAGTAAGAGGCGTTTCCAAGGGTAAAACTTTTGGAGGCGCTCTTTTTATGCGGACGGGGATCAGAAAAAATTCCACGTCAAAATGACGAAAGTATTTCCACGGCGCACTAATACTTTAATGAATTAAACAAACTTGCAAAATGCAGGAGATAAAAGCTTGACTTGCAAAAAGCGGCGTGGTAAGGTGGTAATGTCCACATTGGAAGTGTGGAGGGAGAAGGATTTGACAAATTATCTTTCGGGAGGAAACAAATATGAGCATTCAGAATGAATATTTAAGCGATTTGATGGAGCGGGTCGTCAAGCGCGACCCCGGTGAGAAGGAGTTTCACCAGGCGGTGCGGGAGGTCCTTACCTCTCTGGCTCCCGTGGCCAACGCCCGCCCTGAGCTGATAAAAGAAGGTGTGATGGACTGTCTGGTGGAGCCTGAGCGCACCATCAAGTTCCGGGTGCCCTGGGAGGACGATCAGGGCAACATCCACGTCAACCGGGGTTACCGCATCCAGTTCAACAGCGCCATCGGCCCCTACAAGGGGGGCCTGCGGTTCCATCCTTCCGTCAACGAGAGCATCATCAAGTTCCTGGGCTTTGAGCAGACCTTTAAGAACAGCCTCACCGGCCTGCCCATCGGCGGCGGCAAGGGCGGCTCCGACTTTGACCCAAAGGGTAAGAGCGAGGCCGAGGTCATGCGCTTCTGCCAGTCCTTCATGAACGAGCTGTTCAAGTATATCGGCCCCGACACCGACGTGCCTGCCGGCGACATCGGCGTGGGCGCCCGGGAAATTGGCTACCTGTTCGGCCAGTATAAGCGCCTGCGCAACGAGTTCACCGGCGTGCTCACCGGCAAGGGGCTCACCTACGGCGGCTCTCTGGCCCGGAAGGAGGCCACCGGATACGGCCTGTGCTACCTGGCCGACTGCCTGCTCAAGGACAACGGCAAGAGCTTTGAGGGGTCCACCGTGGTGGTGTCCGGCTCAGGCAACGTGGCCATCTACGCCTGCGACAAGGCCACCCAGCTGGGGGGCAAGGTGGTGGCCATGTCCGACTCCAACGGCTACGTCTACGACAAGGACGGCATCGACCTGGACCTGATGAAGCAGATCAAAGAAGTGGAGCGGGGCCGCATCAAGGAGTACGCCGCCCGCAAGCCCGGCGTGGAGTACCACGAGGGCTGCGTGAACATCTGGAACGTGCCCTGTGACATCGCCCTGCCCTGCGCCACCCAGAACGAGCTGCCCCTGGAGGGGGCCAAGGCCCTGATGAAGAATGGCTGCTTCGCCGTTGTCGAGGGGGCCAACATGCCCTCCACCCCCGACGCCATGGATGCCCTCCAGGAGGCCGGTGTGCTCTTCGCCCCCTCTAAGGCCGCCAACGCCGGCGGCGTGGCGGTGTCCGCCCTGGAGATGAGCCAGAACTCCATGCGCTTCTCCTGGACCTTCCAGGAGGTGGACGACCGCCTCAAGACCATCATGACTGACCTGTACCACAACGCCGCCCGGGCCGCAGAGCAGTTCGGTATGAAGGGCAACCTGGTGGCGGGCGCCAATATCGCCGGCTTCCTGAAGGTGGCCGACTCCATGCTGGCCTACGGCCTGGTGTAAGGAGGGACCCCTATGAACAACTACGCAGCCCGCGTATTGGAGCGGCTCCGCCAGAAATACTCCAACGAGTCGGAGTACCTCCAGTCGGTGCAGACCTGGCTGGAGATGATTGACCCCGCCCTGGACGACCCCCGCTATGAGAAGCTGGACCTGCTCACCCGCATGGTGGAGCCGGAGCGGATGGTCACCTTCCTGGTGCCCTGGGTGGACGACAAGGGCAACGCCCACACCAACCACGGTTACCGGGTGCAGTTCAACAGCGCCATCGGTCCCTACAAGGGGGGCCTGCGGTTCCACCCCTCGGTGGACGAGAGCGTGGTGAAGTTCCTGGGCTTTGAGCAGACCTATAAAAACGCCCTCACCGGCCTGCCCATCGGCGGCGCCTCGGGCGGGGCCGACTTCGACCCCCGGGGCAAGTCCGACCGGGAGATTATGCGGTTCTGCCAGTCCTTCATGAACGCCCTGTACCGCTATATCGGCGCCGACACCGACATCCCCGCCGGCGACATCGGCGTGGGGGCCAAGGAGATCGGTTACCTCTACGGCCAGTACAAGCGCCTGCTGGGCAAGGCGGAGAGCTCCGCCCTCACCGGCAAGGGGCTGACCTACGGCGGCAGCAAGGTCCGCCTGGAGGCCGCCGGGTCCGGTACCGTCTACTTCCTGGCCCGGATGCTGGAGAGCAAGGGGGATTCCCTGGAGGGCAAGACCATCGCCGTGTCCGGTTTCGGCAACATGAGCTGGGGTGTGTGCCGCAAGGCGGCGGAGCTGGGGGCCAAGGTGGTCACCCTCTCCGGTCCCGACGGCTACGTCTACGACCCCGACGGCGTTGCCACCCAGGAGAAGCTGGACTTCCTGCTGGAGATGCGGGACAGCGGCAAGGACAAGGTGTCCGCCTACGCCCGCCAGTTCGGCGTGGAGTTCTTCCCCGGCAAGAAGCCCTGGGAGGTCAAGACCGACATCGTCATCCCCTGCGCCACCCAGAACGAGCTGGATGTGGAGGACGCCATCTGCATCCTGGCCAACGACGTGCGCTACTACGTGGAGGGGGCCAATATGCCCGCCACCGCCGAGGCCCTGAAGCTGCTGCGCCTCAGCCCCAAGATTCTCACCGCGGGGGCGAAAGCCTCCGGTTCCGGCGGCGTGGCGGTGTCCGCCCTGGAGATGGCCCAGAACTCCATCCGGTACAACTGGAAGCGGTCCGAGGTGGACGACAAGCTCCGCCAGATTATGGGCGCAATCTACGACGCCTCCGCCGCGGCGGCTGCCGAGTACGGCCTGGGGGACGACCTCATCGCCGGCAACGACATCGCCGCCTTCAAGAAGATTTCCGAGGCTATGATCGCCCAGGGCCTGTAAAACGTATTTTGAAAGGGACGCGCCGGTTGGCGCGCCCTTTTTTGGTTTTGCCAAAAGCCTCCCTTCGCAAAGGGAGGTGTCATTTGCGAAGCAAATGACGGAGGGTTTTCTCTGTGATAGCTCCGCTTCTTGCAGGAAAACCCCCACCCGGCTTCGCCGGGAGCGTCCCTACCCCCTTTGTCGCTTCGCGACATTTCCCCCTGACAGGGGGAATCGGCCCTTTGCGAAGGGGGCCTTTGCCGCCTGCGGGCGGGACGGGGGACTTTCTCGAGGGATTGTCCTTTTCGCAGATTTAAATGTAGGGGCCGCCGCCCTCGGCGGCCTACCAACGTGCAACCTTTTCCCTGGTTTCGGGCCGCCCAAGGGGGCGGCCCCTACAGATAATCTCTGGATAAAATGCGCGTTAGGGCACTTCCCTTTCTCGAAAAGGACTTGCATTTCAGCGGCGTTTGCGGTAGAATACAGGCAGGACGTACGTCCTATCGTTTCCTTCTCAGGAAACGATAAGTGCGTTCAATTTGAAGAAGGAGACAGAGATTATGAGAAAGAAAATCTTATCCCTCGCCCTGGCCTTGGCGTTGTGCCTGGGGCTGACCATCCCCACAGTGGCAGCAGGGAACGAAACGTACACCCAAACTTTTCGCGATGGCACCACCGCTACTATTACGGCCGGGCCAAATGGAATGACGATAATTTACAATGGAGTTACCGCTACCGCCACGCCAGGGCCGAACGGGAAGATGACAATAGACTGTACAGGTACGGGAGTGTTCACATATTTTCATCTGGTAGAGCCAGTAGCATGTGCTTTTTGTGAGCCGGGTGGTACAATCTCAATCAATTTGGGGCCTGGTGTTGTATTGGAGGAGAGCGCAGATTTTGAGGAGTTATTAAGAGAACTTAAAGACATCGGCATTACCGTCAAAATCAACTCCAGCGTCCTGGTCCAGCCTGAGCAGTCCCAGCAGCCCGCAGGGACGGCGGCCGCTCCCACCAACGACAAGCTGGAGGTCAACGGGAACGCCGCCGACCCCACCGTTTACAAGATTAACGGCAGCAACTACTTCAAAATCCGTGACGTGGCCGCTCTGCTGAACGGGACGGAGAAGCAGTTCGCCGTGGGCTACGACGGGGCGAAGAACGCCGTCACCGCCACCACCGGCCAGGGCTATGAAAAGCAGCCCGGCGACCTGGCCGGGGCGGCCAAGGGCGGCGACCAGAGCGCCAACCCCAGCAACGACGCGATTTACGTCAACGGTGAGAAAATCACCGCCGAGGTCTACAAGATTGACGGCTCCAACTACTTCAAGCTCCGGGACCTAGGCAAGGCCCTGGACTTCTACGTGGGGTGGAGCGCGGACCGGGGCGTGTACATCGAAACAGATAAGCCCTACAGCGAATAAGCAGAGACAGCGGGTGGCCGGCAGGCCGCCCGCTGTTTTTCCGCCCTTGTTTTTTCCCCGCGACGGCGGTATAATAAGGAAAACGAAAGAAAAGGGGAAGGTTATGGAAAAGCGCTATATCGCCGCCCTGGACCAGGGGACCACCAGCAGCCGCTGCATCCTCTTTGACCGGGAGCAGAACATCGTGGCCATGGCCCAAAAGGAATTTACCCAGTGCTACCCCCAGCCCGGCTGGGTGGAGCACGACCCCATGGAAATCTGGTCCAGCCAGTACGGGGTGCTCATGGAGGTGCTGGCCCAGAGCGGGGTGGATGTCCGGGAGCTGGCCGGCATCGGCATCACCAACCAGCGGGAGACGGCCATCCTCTGGGACCGGGACACGGGAAAGCCGGTGTACAACGCCATTGTGTGGCAGTGCCGGCGCACCGCCGGGCTGTGCGAGGAGCTGAAACGGGACCGGGCCTTTGTGGACTACGTGAAGGACCGCACCGGCCTGCTCATCGACGCCTACTTCTCCGCCACCAAGATACGCTGGGTGCTGGACAACGTCCCGGCCGCCCGGAAAAAGGCGGAGGAGGGGAAGCTCCTTTTCGGCACAGTGGACAGCTGGCTCATCTGGAAGCTCACCGGGGGGAAGGTCCACGTCACCGACCAGACCAACGCCAGCCGGACTATGCTGTATGACATCAAAAACCTGCGCTGGGACGAGGGCATCTGCAAACGGCTGGAGATTCCCATGTCCATCCTGCCCCAGGTCCGGTCCTCCAGCGAAATTTACGGCTATGTGAACATCCAGGGAGTGGAGGTGCCCGTCGCCGGCATCGCCGGCGACCAGCAGGCGGCCCTCTTTGGCCAGACCTGCTTTGCGCCGGGGGAGGCCAAAAACACCTACGGCACCGGCTGCTTCCTGCTGATGAACACCGGGAAGACCCCCTTCGTCAGCAAAAACGGCCTGCTCACCACCATCGCCATCGGCCTGGACGGGGCGGTGACTTACGCTCTGGAGGGAAGCATCTTCGTGGGCGGGGCGGTGGTCCAGTGGCTCCGGGACGAGCTGGGGCTCATCTCCGACTCCGCCGACACCGAGTATTTCGCCGAGAAGGTGGGAGACACCGCCGGGGTCTATGTGGTGCCCGCCTTTACCGGCCTGGGAGCGCCCCACTGGGACATGAACGCCCGGGGGGCCATCCTGGGCCTGACCCGGGGGGCGGGGCGCAACCACATCATCCGGGCGGCTCTGGAGTCTATCGCCTACCAGACCGCCGACGTGCTCCGGGCCATGGAGGAGGACACCGGCATCCCCCTGCGGGAGCTGCGGGTGGACGGCGGGGCCTCCGCCAACAATTTCCTGATGCAGTTCCAGGCGGACATTGTGGACCGGCCTCTGTCCCGCCCGAAAATCCGGGAGACCACCGCCCTGGGGGCCGCCTGCCTGGCCGGGCTGGCCACGGGAGTGTGGAAGAGCCTGGAGGACATCCGGGGCAGCTGGACTCTGGACCGGCTCTATCAGCCCGGTATGGAGGCGGACCGGCGGAAAAATCTGCTGAACGGCTGGCACGAGGCGGTGGACCGGGTGAGGAGCCGGTGAGACAGGGAAACACTGTGCGGACAGCATAGTTGCAATCATTAGCTGATTGTGGTATCATAAATGTAAACGGGTACCCGTTTATCCTTTGCAATGCAAAGGATAAGGTGTTCAAGAAGGAGGATTTTTATGACAATGAATGAAGAAGAATTTCGTCAGTACCTGTTGGATGAGATTTATGCCGGCGCCTTTTCCGGTCTGGAGGCCATGATTCTGGATGCGGACGAAGTCCGCCGGGCCAGCCCGGAGGAGCTGGTGGAGATTGCCCAGAGGTATGGGATGATTCAATAAGGGGGAAAGAAACATGAAAATTTATGCTGCTGCTATCGGCCTGGTATGGTTTGTATTTACTATTATTTGGTTTAGCTATAAAAAGGAGGGCGGTTTCCTGGGAAACTTCCTTTTGTATATTGTCATAAGCGTAGGAATTAATATGGGGGGTATAGTGATAGGCGCGCTGGCTATGACCTCTCCAACTCTAATGATCATGGGTATCGGATGTCTTGTAATCTTCTTTTTTGCGCTTGCGGGCGGTAAGATTGTTGGTTTTTTTAATAAAGTGGGTACCAGAACAACAATTAAAGAATATGAGGCATGTAAAAAATATAAAAGTGTCCGGCAAGTGTCCAGCAAGGAATTGCTGAAAGAACTGTCTGGTGTGCGAAAAGGACAAGTGATTCGCTTTGGTTTTTATGATTGGAAGGTGCTGGATGTACAGGACGACCGTGCCTTGCTGTTTGTAGAGCAAATAATTGGGATGGATAAAATTTATGATCAATGGGACAACTTTAATATTTGGAAGTATCTTGAGAATACAGTGAATACAAGCTTCGGTACAGGTGAACGCTCGCTGATCCTCGATAACAAATTGTTCTTGTTGTCTCAGCAAGAGGTCGAGTTGTATATTCCTCAGGAGCAGCGTGTATTGAAAGTGGGCAGCAAGTACATTGATTGGTGGCTCAAAGAGTGGCCCTTTGCGGTGGATGGTAATAGCGGCAGATTCAAACGGCTGCCTGGGGACAAGACGGTTTGCGGCATCCGTCCTGCTATGTGGGTGAAAATCAAATAAGACCGAGGGGCGCGCCGGTTGGCGCGCCTTCTTTTATACCCTTGTTTTTTCCACAAGCCGGCTGTATAATAGAGACAGTTTACAACAAGGAGCAGCATAACGATGGTACAAGAGACAAAGCGGTTTTTATCCTATATCTGCCCCCACTGTATGCAGTCGGTGATCGTGGAGCGGGACCTGTTTTCCCTGGCGGCGGCCCCGGCCCACATCAAGTGCCCCTGCGGCAAGTCGGAGCTGGGGGTGGAGTTCAAGCCCAACCGGGTCCAGCTGACGGTGCCCTGCCTGTTCTGCGGCCGGGAGCACACGGTGTCCTGCTCCTCCCACGCCTTCATCCGTGAGAAGGCCCTGGCCTTCTCCTGCGCCGCCTCCGGGCTGGACTGCTGCTATGTGGGGGAGGAGGGCCCGGTGTACGCCGCCACCGCCCGGCTGGAGCAGGCGGTGGACAAGCTGGGGGAGGACGCCGCGGACAACGGGGCCTTTCTGGACGAGCTCGTCATGGAGGAGGTCCTCTCCGAGCTGAGAGACATCGCCCGGAGAGGGGGCATCTCCTGCACCTGCGGCAGCAGGAGGTGGGGCTTCGATGTGCATTTCAGCTCAGTGGACCTGATTTGCCAGGACTGCGGCGGAAAGTACCGCATTCCCGCAGCCACCGCCGATGACATCGACGATCTGTGCTGCAAAACTTCAATTTTGATTCGAGGCAAGGAAAAATGAGCATGTTTTTTGAGTACGAAATTCGTTTAAACGGCCTGGACGTGGACGGCCGGAACCAGTGCAAGGCGTCGGCCCTGCTCAACCACCTGCAAAACGCCGCCACCCTGGCGGCGGAGGACGGGGGCTTCTCCCGGGACGTGCTGGTGGAGCGGTACGGGGCCTTCTGGATGCTGGCCCGGTCCTGGTACCGGCTGTCCAAGCCCCTGCGGTATGAGGACAAGCTGACCGTCCGCACCTGGCACCGGGGGGGCAAGGGGGCCATCATGTACCGGGACTACGACATCCTGGCCAACGGCCAGCCGGTGGGGGAGTCGGTATCCGCCTGGGTGCTGGCCAGCCTGGACAGCCACAAGCTGGTGCGGCTGTCTGCCATCCCCGAGCTGGAGGGCACCGGCGGCGGGGCCCTGTGCAAGACCATGACCCTGGCCAAGCTCCGCCAGCCCGGCGATTTGGCGGAGGCGGAGCGCCGGCCCATGCGGTACAGCGACTGTGACCTCAACGGCCACGTGAACAACACCCGGTACGCCGACTTCGCCTGCGACGCGGTGGGGATGGAGCGCCTGGCCGGCGACCGCTACCTGGCCGAGATGCAGATCGGCTACCTGGCCGAGTGCCGCCCGGGGGAGGTGCTCTCCATCCAGACCAGCGGCTTGGGGGACAGCCGGTTCGTCCGGGGGGTGGACATGGAGGGCAAGGCCCGGTTTGAGTCTGTTTTGATTTTCGGAGAAACGCCGGTTTAAGGGGGGGTATGGGATGAGGGTCAGTCCTTATATCAGTGGCGCGGTGCGGCAGTTTGCCTATTGGTTTGCCCACGGGACGCTGGGGTATCCGTTGCTGGAGGGCGTCGAATATTTGGACGATACTCTGAAGGAAGAGAGCAGCTTTGCCGAAACAGCCTTTGCTATTTTCATGAACAACCTGGAGCTGGACAAGGCCGGAAAAGTGACCAATTACAAATACTGCGAGCGGCGGGCCGCACAGTATATCAAGTGCTATTTTGAGCCCGAATATCAGGTGGAACCGCCCTTTGAGGAATGGGAAGTGGAGTTGTATTGAAGGAATCCCCCAGTCACCGCCTGCGGCGGTGCCAGCCCCCTTTGACAAGGGGGCCTTTGGAGGAGAATTGGAAGGCTTAGCGTCTAAAGCCCCCCCCCTTGTCAAAGGAGGGAGGGCCGCCGGACGAAGTCCGGTGGCGGGGGGATTTCCCTTTCGCAAACTTCCGCCTTGACAAGCTTTAAGCCGCAAGGTACAATAGGTAAAATATCGAAAAGGAGACGTGGAATTATGGTGAATCAAGACGCCGCCCAGAAATTTGTGAAGCAGGGCCTCACCTTTGACGACGTGCTGCTCATCCCCGCGGCCAGCGACGTGCTGCCCGCCGACATCGACCTGAAAACCCGGCTGACCAAGAAGATCAAGCTGAACATCCCCCTGATGAGCGCCGCTATGGACACGGTGACCGAATACCGTATGGCTATCGCCATCGCCCGGGAGGGCGGCATCGGCATCATCCATAAAAATATGTCCATCAGCCAGCAGGCCGAGCAGGTGGACATGGTGAAGCGCTCGGAGAACGGCGTTATCACCAACCCCTTCTGGCTGGCCCCCGGCCACACCCTGGCCGAGGCGGACGAGCTGATGGCCAAGTTCCGCATCTCCGGCGTACCCATCTGCGACAACGGCAAGCTCATCGGCATCATCACCAACCGGGACATGAAGTTTGAGACCGACATGAACCAGCTCATCGACAACGTGATGACCAAGGAGAACCTGGTCACCGCCCCCGAGGGCACCAACCTCCTCCAGGCCAAGGAAATTCTCCGCCAGCACAAGATCGAAAAGCTGCCCATTGTGGACGAGGAGGGCCGGCTCAAGGGCCTGATTACCATTAAGGACATCGAGAAGGCGGAGGTCTATCCCAACTCCGCCCGTGACGAGAAGGGCCGGCTGCTGGTTGGGGCCGCCATCGGCGCCACCGCCGACGTGCTGGACCGGGTGGCCGCCCTCACTGAGGCGGGGGCCGACGTGCTGGCCCTGGACTCCGCCCACGGCCACACCCAGAACGTGCTGGAGACCGTCAAGCGGGTGAAGGCCCTGTACCCCGACGTACAGCTCATCGCCGGCAACGTGGCCACCGCCGACGGCTGCAAGGCCCTCATTGAGGCGGGGGCCGACTGCGTGAAAATCGGCATCGGTCCCGGCTCCATCTGCACCACCCGTGTGGTGGCCGGCATCGGCGTGCCCCAGATCACCGCCATCTACGACGCCGCCCAGGTTGCCGCTCAGTACGACATCCCCATCATTGCCGACGGCGGCGTGAAGTTCTCCGGCGACATTGCCAAGGCCATCGCCGCCGGGGGAGACGTGGTCATGCTGGGCTCTCTGCTGGCCGGCTGTGAGGAGTCCCCCGGCGAGACCGAGATATTCCAGGGCCGTCAGTTCAAGGTGTACCGGGGCATGGGGTCTCTGGCCGCCATGAACAAGGGCTCTAAGGACCGCTACTTCCAGGAGTCCAATAAAAAGCTGGTCCCCGAGGGCGTGGAGGGCCGCGTCCCCTACAAGGGAGGGGTGAGCGAGACCATCTACCAGCTGATGGGCGGCCTGCGGGCCGGCATGGGCTACACCGGCTGCCACACCATCGGCGAGCTCCAGTCCAAGGCCCAGTTTATTCAGATCACCGCCGCCGGTCTGAAGGAGTCCCACCCCCACGACATCTACATCACCAAGGAAGCCCCCAACTATACCATCAGCCCCAACTAATAAAAAGAGCCCGAGGCGATTGGCCATTGCCTCGGGCTTTTTCCGTAGGAAGGAGAAAAACCGGCATGAATCAAAAAGAGGTAAGTGAGCTCCGCCGCAGGTGGCGGCTGGAGAAAAACGCGGTTAGCCGTATTTATGGCTGCTTTGTCAACGCCAACAAGGAGATTGTCGCCGATCTGGACGAGTCTCTGGGCATGATGTCCCAGGAGGAGGGGGAGCAGTACCTGAGCCTGCTGAAAAAGACCCTCTCCGGAACGCTGGGGAAAAATCTGATCGACATCGTCTTTTCCACCCAGCAGGTCATGGACAGCCCGGAGCACCGCCGGCTGATGGCCCTGCGCTCCAGCGGACTGAAGGACAATGAGACCCGGCAGGATTTTTACCGCACAGTGATCGACAGCCTGGACATGGGAGGCAGCGGCTATCTGCTGCTGATGGCTTTCGATACATACGACGTGCCCCGCCGGGGGCGGGACGGCGAGCTCCAGGAGGACGACGCCCAGGAGGTGTTTTCTTATTTCCTCTGCGGCGTCTTCCCCTTAAAGCTGGGCAAGCCGGAGCTGAACTACTACCCAGGCGACAACGAGTTCCACTGTGCGGCCAGCCAGACGGTGGCCCCGCCTGAGCTGGGGTTCCTTTTCCCGGCCTTTGACGACCGGGCGGCCAACATCTACAACGCACTGTTCTACTCCCGCAAAGCGGACGAGCTGCACCAGGAGTTCATCGACGCGGTCTTCCACACCGAGCCCCCCATGTCCGCCGCGGAGCAGAAGGAGACCTTTCAGAATGTCCTGGCGGAGGCGCTGGAGGAGGGCTTCAACATGGAGCTTGTCCAGGCCGTCCACGAGCGGCTGACGGACCGCATTCTCCGGCACAAGGAGAGCAAAGACCCGGAGCCCCTGGCTTTGACCGCCCGGGAGATGGGGAGCATCCTCCAGGACTGCGGCGTGGCCCGGGAGCGGGTGGAGAACTTTCAGGAGCGGTGCGGCGAGCAGTTTGGCTCAGACGCCGCCCTCAGTCCCGCCAACCTGATCGACGCCGGCCGGTTCCAGCTGAAAACCTCCCAGGCCACCGTGTCCGTGGCCCCGGAAAACAGCTATCTGGTGGAGACCAAGACCATCAACGGCAGAAAGTACATCCTGGTTCCCGCAGAAGAGGACGTGGAGGTCAACGGCCTGGCCGTCCGCTTTGCGGCAGATTCCGATGTTTAAGCTGCTGTTGGGCCGGGCGGGGAGCGGAAAGACCACAGCGGTACTGAACCGTCTGTGCAAAATGGGACAGGACCGTCCCCAAGTACTGCTGGTCCCCGAACAGCAGTCCCATGAGACGGAGCGAGCGCTGTGCACCGTCGGCGGTCCCCAGGCCAGCCTGTACGCCGAGGTGCTGTCCTTCAGCCGGCTGGCCAACCGCGTTTTTCAGACGGCGGGGGGGCTGGGGGAGGAGGAGCTGGACCCTGGCGGACGGCTGCTGCTGATGTACCGGGCGGTGCAGAGCGTCTCCGCCCGGCTGACCGTCTACGCCCGCCCCTCCCGGCGGCCCGCCTTTCTTGTCTCGCTGCTGGATACGGCGGACGAGCTGAAAAGCTGCTGCGTCCCCCCAGAGACCCTGGTCCGGGCGGGGGAGGAGGCTCCCGGCCCCGAGGGGGATAAGCTCCGGGACCTGGGGCTGATTTTTGGGGAGTACGAGGCCCTCACCGCCCGGACAGCCCTGGACCCCCGTGACCGGCTCACCCGGGCGGCGGAGAAGCTGCGAACCTGCGGCTGGGCCCAGGGGAAGGACTTCTGGCTGGACGGTTTTACCGACTTCACCCCCCAGCAGAGGGAGCTGCTGCGGCTGATTATGGCCCAGTCCCACTCCATGACCGTTGTCCTCACCTGCGACCGTCTGGAGGAGGACGAGGAGGGGACGGGGATTTTTTCTCCTGCCCGCTGCACCGCCAACACTCTGCTGCGGCTGGCCGGAGAGGAATATATTTCCTGTGAAGTGGAACACCTTGCCACCCCATCTGCCGGTAAAGAGGAGGCCCTGGTCCATTTGGAACGGTCGCTCTTTGCCGGGGAGAATCCCCAGCCCATGCCCTGCGGCGGGAGGGTGGAGCTGTTTCAGGCATCTACCCTCCGGGGAGAGGTGGAGTGGACCGCCGCCCGCATCTTGCAGCTGGTCCGGGAGGAGGGCTGCCGCTTCCGGGACATCGGCGTGGCCGCCCGGAGCTACGGGACCTACCGGGACCTGGTGGAGTCCGTCTTTGGACGGTACGGGGTGCCGGTCTTTTCCTCCGCCATGACGGACATTCTGGAAAAGCCGGTGATGGCCCTGGTCACCGCCGCCCTGGACGTGACTGCCGGGGGCTACCGCTATGACGATGTCTTCCGCTACTTAAAGACCGGCCTCACCGGACTGTCCCGGGAGGACGTGGATTTGCTGGAGAACTACGTCCTGAAGTGGGACATCAAGGGCAGCCGCTGGACCCAGGGGAAGGACTGGAGCTGGCACCCCAAGGGCTACGGCATGAAGTGGACGAAGGAGGATAAAGCCTTTCTGGCTCGGGTGGACGGTGCCCGGCGGCAGGTGGCCGCCCCCCTGGAGGCTCTGCGTAAGCATAAGAACCGGACGGGGCGGGGGCAGGCGGAGGCCCTTTACACCTTTATGGAGGAGATCGGCCTGCCCGCCCGGCTGGAGGAGCGGGTGGAGCTGCTGGCCAACCGGGGCCAGCCCACTCTGTCAGAGGAGTACCGCCAGCTGTGGGATATCCTGTGCGGCGGACTGGAGCAGTGCGCCCTCCTGCTGGGGGACGCCCCCATGGAGCTGGAGGAGTTTGCCCAGCTGTTCAAGCTGGTTCTGTCCCAGTACGACGTGGGCACCATCCCCGTCTCCCTGGACCGGGTGACGGCGGGAGAGACCACCCGTCAGACCGGACACCGGGTAAAGGTGCTCTTCCTCCTGGGAGCGGATGACGCCTCCCTGCCCCAGGCGGGAACCTCCCCCGGCCTGCTGTCCGACGACGACCGGGCCCTGCTGTCCGCCTACGGGCTGGAGCTGGCCCAGTCCCAGCGTGACCTGCTCTACCGGGAGATGACCACCATCTATCAGATCTGCGCCCGGCCCAGTCAGCGGCTGGCAGTGACTTGGTCTGCCCAGGGGGTGGGAGGGGAGGAGCGCCGCCCCAGCTTTCTGGTCCAGCGGCTGCGGCTGTTGTTCAGCGATTTGATGCCGGTGCAGGAGGAGGAGCTGAAGGGCTCCTTCCGCCTGGAGGCCCCCTTGCCCGCCCTGGAGCAGGCGGGGCGGGACCGGAACGTCCGCCGGGCCATGGAGCGCCTGCCCGGTTTTCAGGACCGGGTGGCCCGGCTGGACCGGGCCGCCTCCTGGGAGCGTGGAAGGCTGTCCCGCCAGGCGGTGGACCGGCTGTACGGCAAGCAGGTGGCCATGTCCGCATCCCGGATGGACAAGTATAAATCCTGCCACTTCTCCTATTTCATGCGCTACGGCCTGGAGGCGGAGCCCCGCAAGCCTGCCGGATTTACAGCGCCTGAGTACGGCACCTTTGTCCACTACGTGCTGGAGCATGTCCTCCAGGACAGGATGTTTGCAAAAGACACCCCCGCCCCCCAGGGGGAGGAGGAGCTGGCCGCCTGGAAAAAGAAGCTCCGCAGGCTGACCAAAAAGGCGGTGGACCGCTATGTGGCGGAGGAGCTGGGGGGGCTGGAAGGCCAGAGCGCCCGGTTCCGGTATCTGTTCCGCCGCCTGCTCCGGTCGGTCCAGGCGGTGGTGGACAACGTGGCCGAGGAGCTGGCCTGTTCCCAGTTCAAGCCCGTCTCCTTTGAGCTGGGCTTCGGCAGGAGCAAAGAGGACGACGGGGAGCTGTCCCTGCCCCCGGTGGAGCTGACCTGTCAGGGCGTGACCATCAGCATTACCGGCTTTGTGGACCGGGTGGACGGCTGGGAGGAGGACGGGCGCCTCCACCTGCGGGTGGTGGACTACAAGACAGGCCGGAAGACCTTTGACCTCACTGAGGTGTGGAACGGCCTGGGACTGCAAATGCTGTTATACCTGTTCACCCTGGAGGAGAAGGGCCGGGAGCTCTACGGCCTGCCGGTGGAGGGGGACGGTGTGCTCTACCTCCCCGCTCGTGAGGCGGTCATCCGGGCCGGCCGGTCCATCAGCGACGGAGAGCTGCAAAAGCGGGTGGACAAGGAGCTGACCCGCAGCGGTCTGGTGGTGGATAACCGGAAGGTGCTGGATGCCATGGAGCCCCAAGGCCCGGGGGGCTACCGGTTCCTGCCCCTGCGGGTGAGTGGCGGACAGGTCACCGGGGAGGCGCTGGCCTCTGCCGAGCGGCTGGGCAAGCTGGGCAGGCATGTCCGGCGGGTGCTGGAGGATATCTGCCGGGAGCTGGCGGGGGGCAACATCGCCGCCGATCCCTTCTGGCGTGGGCCGGACAAAAATGCCTGCCGTTTCTGTGACTACGCCGCCGCCTGCCACTTTGAGCCTGGCCGGGGGGGCGACTGCAAGCGCTGGCTGCCCGGCCTGGACGCGGATACATTTTGGGGACAGATCGAGGAAGAGGGTTAAAACGCAATGGAAAACAGTAAAAACATTCTCATTATCAACGACATGCCCGGCTACGGCAAGGTGGCACTGGCAGCGATGCTGCCTATCCTGTCCAACATGGGACACAGCATCTATAACCTGCCCACCGCCTTGGTGTCCAACACCCTGGACTATGGAACGTTCACGATCCTGGACACCACCGATTATATGGTCAAGGCCATTGAGGTGTGGAAGGAGCTGGGCTTTCAATTCGACTGCATCACCACCGGCTTTTTGGCTTCGGCGGCCCAGGTGGGCATCATCCGGGACTTTATCGCCAGTCAGAAGAAGGAGGGGCTGCTGGTGATGACCGACCCCATCATGGGGGACGACGGCAAGCTGTACAACGGTGTTACGGAGGAGACCATCGGGAACATGCGGCGGCTCATCGGGGTGGCGGATGTGATTGTTCCCAATCTGACGGAGGGGGAGTTCCTCACCGGGCTGTACCAGGGCAAAGAGGCCCTGACAAAGGAGGAGGCCCGCCGGGTGGTGGATGGCCTGCTGGCCTACGGCCCCCGTTCCGTGGTGGTCACCAGCGGCCAGGAGGCGGAGACGGGCCAGCATGTGGTCTGGGGCTTTGACCACGCCTCGGGAGAATATTTCACCATCCCCTACCGCTTTATCAAGGTCCACTTTCCGGGCACCGGAGATATGTTCTCCGCCGTACTTACCGGCGAGCTGCTGGCGGGCAGGACCTTCCCCCAGGCCGTCAAGCGGGCCATGGATGTGCTGGAGCGGCTCATCTTCCTGGAGCAGGACGAGATTGAAAAGAACAAGGGCATCCGTGTGGAAAAGTATTTAAGCGTATTAACGGAGTAACCAGCATTGAGAGGTTTATATTTATGAGAAACATAAAACGGGTGATTTTATCTGCCTTTGTTTTCACGTTGATAATTTTAGTTGTTGGTGGCGGCTGCAGTACTGACGGCAATTACAGCGAGGAAGAAAATGAACAAGTCGAATCTGACGAATCTATTGTTGCGTTAATTCCTGAACCTAAACCGAATGAGTCTGTGTCTGAGATTACGTCAGAGCCTGTGTCAGAGGAGCAGGATCGCCGGCAAGAGGATTTTGACAGATTGGTCAGTGCAGAGGATGTTATTGTATTTGCGGAAAATGGATGGCCGAGCCATCTTCTCAGCGATAAAAGCTTGTTCCGAATGAAAGTTACAGATGTGACATGCAATGAGAGGGGTATCATAGAATACCTTTTAAACAAATATGATAAGGCATACCTGATGAATACAATAAATTTCAATTCAAAATTCGAGAGGTATGATGCACTGCGGGAGCTGGCAGGCATTGATTCAGGAGACAATCATGTCGCATTTTGTAAAATCAATATGGAGGTTGAGCGCATTTGGACCTATGACAATGAAAACACATTGTCTTTGGACAGAGGACTTTTCAGCGCAAAATACTATAGCGAGATTCTTGGTGAATACTCTGGCACTGCATTCGATTCAAGCACAACACTGTTTCTTGCAGATGATTCGAAAACAGATGAATTGCAATTTAGTGAAGACAAAAATTCTTATCAGGTTGAAGTAATTACAGTCGTTCACTATGATGAATATAGTAATAATTATGATGATTACAATGTGATGTTTAGCGACACTATTGTAAACAATGGAAGGTTCAACATAAGAGATTTAAACGGAGGTTGACCATGCCCTTTCCACTGACAGAGGAACAACGGAACATCGTAGATGACCGGGGCGGGGAGCTGCTGGTATCGGCGGCGGCGGGGTCGGGCAAGACCCGTGTGCTGGTGGAGCGGCTGCTGGACCGGGTGACCAGGGAGGGGCTGGACATCGACCGCTTTCTGGTGATTACATACACCAAGGCGGCGGCGGCGGAGCTCCTTGGCCGCATTGCCCAGGAGCTGTCCGACCGGCTGGCTCAGACGCCCAACGACCGCCACCTCCGCCGCCAGGCCACTCTGGTTTACCGGACCCAGATATCCACCATCCATTCCTTCTGCGCCGCCCTCCTCCGGGAGAGCGGCCACCTGCTGGACCTGGACCCGGACTTCCGCCTGTGCGACGAGGGGGAGAGCCGCGTCCTCATGGCCCAGGTGCTGGAGGAGCTGCTGGACAGCCGGTATGAGGACCTGGCAGAGGACAGCCCGTTTGCCCTGCTGGTGGACACCCTGTCCGCCGGCAGGGACGACAGCCGTCTGGCCCAGATTGTGGTGGATATCTTCGGCCAGGTGCAGAGCCACCCGGACCCCGCCTGCTGGCTGGAGGAGCAGAAGGAGCTGTGGCGGCTGGAGGGAATCGGCGACCTGACCCAGACCCCCTGGGGCGCGCCCCTGCTGGAGGACGCCAAACGGCAGGCCCGGGCCTGCCGGGACCGGCTGCTCCAGGCCCTGGAGCTGGTCCGGTCCGACGAGCTGCTGGGGATGAACTATGCCCCCTCTCTCTCTGCCACTGTGGAGGCGCTGGAGGGCCTGCTCCGGGAAAACACCTGGGACGGGGTTTGCGCCCGTCTGCCCATCCCCTTCCCAAGGCCCGGCGGGAAGAAGAAGCGGACGACGGAGCTCAGCCCCTTTGAGGAGGAGCGGGCCCTATGGGCCAGAGAGCGGATCAAGGCCGTTCGGGACCGGAGCAAAAAGGCCCTGGAGAAGATGGCGGTCCCCTTTGAAGGAAACACCGCCGCCCAGCTGGAGGAGCTGGCCCTTTCCGCCCCGGCGGTGGGGGCGCTGATGGATCTGGTGCTGGACTTTCAGGAGCGGTTTTCCCGGGAAAAGGTCCGCCGGGGCGTGCTGGACTTCTCCGACCTGGAGCACTTTGCCGTAAAGCTGCTCACCGGCGGGGAGGGGAAGCCCTCCGACCTGGCCCGGTACTGGGGCGCCCGGTATGACGAGGTGCTGGTGGACGAGTATCAGGACACCAATGCGGTACAAAACGCCATTTTTAACGCCATCTCCGGCGGCGGGCTGAACCTATTCCAGGTGGGGGACGTGAAGCAGTCCATCTACCGCTTCCGCCTGGCTGACCCGTCCATTTTCCTGGACAAGTACCGCCGCTTTTCCGGAGGGGACCAGGCGGTGGAGGGCCAGCCCCGGAAACGGACGCTGTCCCAAAACTTCCGCTCACGGCCCCAGGTGCTGGAGGGGTGCAACGACCTGTTTCGGAGCATTATGTCAACTGAATTTGGCGAGCTGGACTACACGGATGACCAGGCTCTGGTGCCGGGGAAAGAATTTCCGGAAAACGGTGGGCCGTTCGGTTCCTATGCCCTGGAGTTGGATGTCCTGGACCTGTCCTTCCTGGGGGGCCAGGAGGGGGAGAAGGCGGACAAGAACCTGCTGGAGGCCCGCTTTGCCGCCCGGCGCATCCGGGCGCTGCTGGATGACCCCCTGATGGTGGAGGAGGGAGGCGCCCTGCGGCCCCTGCGCCCGTCCGACGTGATGATCCTTCTGCGCAGCCCCGGTCCGGTGCTGCCCCACTACCTCCGGGCCCTCAGCGAGGAGGGCATCCCCTGGACGGCCGGGGGCGGGGAGGACTTTTTCGAGACCACCGAGGTCAATGTGGCTCTGGCCCTCCTCCAGATCGTAGACAACCCCCGGCAGGATGTGCCCCTCATTGCGGCCTTGCGCTCCCCGGTGTACGGCTTCTCTGGAGACAAGCTTGCCCTCCTCCGGGCAGGCGGCAAGGGGGATTTTTACAGCGCCCTGGTCCATGCCGCCGAAAATGGGGATGGGGACTGCCGGGACTTTTTGGACAGTCTGGAGGAGCTGCGCTTTGGGGCGGGAGACCGGACCTGCCGCCAGCTCATGTGGCACATCTTTGAGAAGACCAATCTGTTGGGAATCTTCGGGGCCATGCCCGGGGGAGGGGAGCGGCAGGACAACCTTTTGGCCCTCTATGCCCTGGCCGGCCAGCTGGAGGACAGCGGCTGCCTCACGCTGTTCCAGTTTCTTCTGCGGCTGGAGCGGCTGAAAAGTACCGGTTCCCGCCTGGGCGCCGCCTCCGGGAAGGGCCGGGAGGGGGAGGGGGTATCGGTCCTGTCCATCCACCGGGCCAAGGGGCTGGAGAAGCCGCTGGTGCTGGTGTGCGGCCTCACCCGCCGGCTGAACCGGGACAACCTGATGCGCCCTGTCCTCTTCCACCCGGAGCTGGGGGTGGGCCCCCGCGGGCTGGACCGGGAGCGGATGGTGGAGTACCCCACCCTGGCCCGGCAGGCGGTGGCCCGCCAGCTGGAGCGGGAGATGATGGCGGAGGAGCTCCGCCTGCTCTACGTGGCCATGACCCGGGCCCGGGAGAAACTGATCCTTACTGCGGCCGTTGTCGAGGGGGCGGACGCCCTGGCCCGGCTGGGGGAGAGTCTGCCCATCTCCCCTCTGTCCCTGGAGCAGCAGCAGAGCGTGGGGGCCTGGGTGCTCCTCCACGCCCTCACCCGCCCGGAGGGAGATGCCCTGCGGGCACTGGCCGGTCTGCCGGAACAGGCGGCGGAAAATCTGGGCCCCGCCTGGGATATCTGTTGGGTGAACGGGACCTCCCTGGGGGAGGAGCATAAAGCGGAGGGCCATTACACCAGCTGGCCCACGGAGGAGGGGGCAGAGGTTGACCTGTCTGCCCGGCTGAGCTGGACCTACCCCCATATGGCTGCGGCCAACATCCCATCCAAGCTGACAGCCACCCAGATCAAGGGCCGCGCCCTGGACCGGGAGGCGACAGAGGACGCTGTCCCCCCTGCCAGGAGAGGCCAGCCCATCACCCGGCCCAGCTTTATTGCGGAGGAACGGGGGCTGACACCCGCCCAGCGGGGTACCGCCCTCCACCTGGCCATGCAGTATCTGCCCCTGGACATGGAGGGCACCCCACAGGCGGTGGCCGCCGGGCTGGACCGGCTCACCCAGGCGGGTTTTCTCACCAGGCTCCAGCGTGAGGCGGTGGCCCCGGAGCGGCTGGCCGCCTTTCTCAACAGTCCCCTGGGCCGGGCCATGGCTGCGGCAGGGGAGAAGTGCCGCCGGGAGTTCAAGTTCTCGGTGCTCACCTCCGCGCTGGACTATTTTCCGGAGGGAAAGGGGGAGGAGGTCCTCCTCCAGGGGGTCATTGACGCCTGGTTTGAGGGGGAGGACGGCTCAGTCACTGTGGTGGACTTCAAGAGCGACCGGGTGGCCCCCGGCGGGGAGCCGGCCCGGGCCGAGGAGTACCGCCCCCAGCTGGCCGCCTACAGCCAGGCCCTGTCCGCCATCCTGGGCAGGCCCGTCAACCGCCAGGTGCTGTGGTTTTTTGCCACAGATACGGTGGTGGAGCTGTCCGCCGGCCATCCGCAGCAGGGACAGGAAAAGATATCGGAAAACTGAAAAAAACACTTGACTCTTCCGTAACGTCAAATGATAGTATCCCAAGCAGGAGGTGATTGGGCGTGGAATATTCCATTCAACAGCTGTCGCGCCTGTCCGGGGTGACCACTCGCACTCTGCGCTGGTACGATGAGATCGGTCTGCTGACGCCACGGGGCCGGAGAAAAAACGGCTACCGTTTCTACGGCCCGGCGGAGGTGGACCGGCTCCAGGATATCCTGTATTACCGGGCCCTCGGGGTGGAGCTGGCCCAGGTGAAGGCGTTCCTGGACGATCCCTCCTATGACCGTTTAGCCGTTCTCCGCGGCCACCTTGCCGCACTGGAAGAGGAGCGGAGACGGCTCCAAAGGCTGATCGACTCTGTAAAAGAGACGGTCCGGACACAAGAAAGGGATGAAATCATGTCTGACGAGAAGAAATTTGAGGCCTTCAAGCGCCAGTTTGTGGAGGAGAAGGAGCGGCTCTACGGGGCTGAGATTCGGGAGAAGTACGGTGACGCCGAGGTGGACGCCTCCAACGCCCGGGTGATGGGAGTCACGCTGGAGCAGTACACCGGGTGGGAGAATCTGGGACAGGAAATCCTGGATAAGCTGTCCGCCGCCGTAACCGCTGGGGCCGACCCGGCGGGGGAAGCCGGGCAGGAAATCACCGCCCTCCACCGCCGCTGGCTCAACGTTATGGGGGACAAGTATGATGCCCGGCGCCAGCGGGGGCTGGCAGAACTATATGTACAGGATGAGCGCTTTACAGCCTACTACGACCGGGAGACGCCCGGCTGCGCCCGTTTCCTCCGGGACGCGGTGCTCCACTGGGCTGACTAGAGCCGCCTGAAAATCCGTCCCTGCGGCAGCCGCAGGGACGGATTTTTGTGCCATGTTAAGAAAATGTATAAATGATGTGGAAGCACCGGGCAGTGCCCTTGACTTTGCGGGGAGAGTTGTTATAATGTGGGAGGAATCATGGCGTCCTGCGGATGCCGTTTCAGTTGTTGTAAAGAGAAGGGATGTTATGAAGCAACATAAGAAAGCCTTGGCCCTGTGGATTGTGGTGACCCTGGCACTGCTGGCCGGGGCGCTGCTGGCCGGCTCCCCCGGCAGGGCGGAGACCGTTCAGGAGGCCATGCGGGATGCCGTCCTGCACGATGTCAATCAGGTCAGCCTGTTCGGCCTCAGGCCGGTGGCTCCAGGTATGATCTCCGCGTTTCTGGTGACAGCGGTCCTGTTGCTGGCAGCGGCTGCGGTCCGGATTTTCGCCATTCCCCGGTTCCGGTATATACCGGGCAAGCTCCAGCTGGTGCTGGAGGAGGCGGTGGGGCTCTTTGACCACATGGCCAAAAACAGCAGTCCGCACCGGAACGGCTTTGTAGGGGCCTACATCTTCGCTGCCGGTGCCTACATCTTTGTGGGGACCCTCTTTGAGCTGCTGGGGCTTCAGGCCATTACGGTCCACGGCCACCCGATCACCCTGCCTGCCCCGCTGTCCGATGTCAACGCCGCCATCGCCCTGGGCACCCTGTCCTACCTGGTGATCCTCTCCGGAGGCATCGCCGCCAACGGCGTGAGGGGAGTGGGCAAGACACTGAAGGAGTTCTCCCTGCCCATCTCTATGAGCTTCCGCCTTTTTGGCGCACTGCTCAGCGGCCTGCTGGTGACGGAGCTGGTATACTATTATGTTAACCTCAGCTTTGTTCTTCCGGTGGTTGTGGGCGTATTGTTTACGCTGCTCCACGCTCTGATCCAGACCTACGTGCTTACCATGCTGGTGTCAATGTACTATGGCGAGGTGTCTGAGCCTGGTGAACCAAAGAAAAAAGCGCGTGCCGCGCAGATATAAAATAGGGGGTTTTTATGATGAAACAGATGATGAAGAGAATTTTTGTTCTGGCCGGGGCCCTGGTACTGACCCTGTCCCTGGCCGCGCCCGCCTTTGCCGCCGAGGCGCCCGCCGCCGGAGGTGAGACCGCCGCCGTCCAGGAGGACAACACCATCGGCCTGAAAGCCATCGCTGCCGGTATCGCCGTGGGTGTTGCCGCCGCCGGCGGCGCAGTGGGCATGGGCCTGGCCACCGCCAAGTCCACCGAGAGCATCGCCCGCCAGCCCGAGGCCGAGGGCAAGGTCCGCACCACCCTGATGCTGGGCCTGGTCTTTATCGAGACGGCCATCATCTATGCGCTGCTGGTGGTCATTCTGATTATCTTTGTACTGTAAGGCAGGTGTGAGACATGCCGCTGAATATTGATTGGCAGCAGATTCTGCTGCACTGGATGAATCTGGCCATCCTCACCGGCGGGCTGTACTTTCTGCTCTTTAAGCCGGTGAAGGCGTTCATGGCCAAGCGGGAGGAGCATTACCGCCAGCTGGACCGCCAGGCGGCGGACAAGCTGGCCCAGGCCCAGCAGCTGGAGGCCCAGGCCAAGGCCAAGCTGGAGGCGGCGGACGACGAGATCCACGAAGAGCGGATGCGCGCCCAGCAGTCTATCCAGCAGTCCACCGAGGAGCAGCTGGCCCAGGCCCGGGAGCAGGCCCGGCAGATTGTGGAGCACGCCCAGGCCGAGGCGGAAAACAGCCGGGAGCGGGCGCTGCGTGACTCCCAGCGGGAGCTGCGGAAGCTGGCCGCTCAGGCCACCAAGAAGCTGGCTTTCCACGCCGACCCCTTCGACCAGTTCTTAGACCTGGCTGAGGAGGGAGAAGAGTATGAGGAGTGACAGAAGCCGCCTGACGGCGGAGCTGCGCAGTGCCAAGGAGCCCTCTACCGAACAGAAGCAGCGTTTTTCCGAGTTTCTGGCCAAAAAGTACAGGCGCAAGGTGCCCATGCGCTGGGAGCAGGACGACTCTCTCAAGTCCGGCTTCCGTTTGCAGGTGGGGTCCGATGTCTACGACTGGAGCCTGGATGGCCGCATCCGCCAGTTCCAGGACTACCTGCGCCAGCTCCAGCCGGGGCAGCAGGACCTGATGCCCCTGATGCGCCAGGCCGTAGAGGACTGGTCACTGGCCGTGGTGCCTGAAGAGATTGGCACAGTGCTCACGGTAGACAGCGAGATTGCCACCATAGGCGGCCTGGAGCACGCCCAGTACGGCGAGATACTCCTCTTTACCGGCGGGATCAGGGGAATGGTCCAGGACCTGCGCCGGGGAGAGCTGAGCTGCGTGATTTTTGGCGACGCTGAGGAGATCAGCGCCGGCAGCATTGTCCGCCGCACCAAGAAGACTGCCGGTATGCCCGTGGGCGACGGCTTTTTGGGCCGGGTGGTGGACGCCCTGGGCGTTCCCATCGACGGCAAGGGCCGCATCCAACCGGAGGGCCGCCGGCCCATTGAGGCCCCCGCGCCCGGCATCCTGGACCGCCAGCCCGTCAACACCCCCATGGAGACCGGCCTGCTGGCCATCGACTCCATGTTTCCCATCGGCCGGGGCCAGCGTGAGCTGATTATCGGTGACCGCCAGACGGGCAAGACCGCCATCGCCCTGGACACCATCCTGAACCAGAAGGGGAAGGATGTGGTGTGCATCTACGTGGCCATTGGGCAGAAGACCAGCTCCGTCGCCCAGATGGTGGAAAACCTGTCCCGGCGGGGGGCCATGGAGTATACCACCGTCATCAGCGCCCCGGCGGGGGCGTCGGCCGCCATGCAGTATATCGCCCCCTACGCCGGCTGCGCCCTGGGGGAGCACTTTATGTATCACGGCCGGGACGTGCTGATTATTTACGACGACCTGTCCAAGCACGCCGTGGCCTACCGGGCCCTGTCCCTGCTGATGGGCCGGTCCCCCGGCCGTGAGGCCTACCCCGGCGACGTGTTCTACCTCCACTCCCGGCTGCTGGAGCGGGCCGCCCACCTCAGCGACGAGCTGGGCGGGGGCAGCATGACCGCCCTGCCCATCGCCGAGACCCAGGCGGGGGACGTGTCCGCCTATATCCCCACCAACATCATCTCCATCACCGACGGGCAGATCTTCCTGGAGAGCGATCTGTTTTTCTCCGGCCAGCGGCCCGCCGTCAACGTGGGTCTGTCCGTCTCCCGCGTGGGTGGCGACGCCCAGACCAGGGCCATGAAGAAAGCGGCGGGCACCCTCCGCCTGGAGCTGGCCCAGTACCGGGAGATGGAGGTCTTTACCCAGTTCTCCAGCGATCTGGATGAGGCCACCAAGCGCCAGCTGGTCTACGGCCAGGGGCTGATGCGGCTGCTGCGCCAGCCCCAATATGCCCCGCTGGCCCAGCACCAGCAGGTGATTCTGCTGGTGTCCGCCCTGAACCACGTGTTGCAGGATGTCCCGCTGGACGACATCGACCGCTTTGAGGAGGGCCTGCTGGCCTTTATGGAGGAGCAGGTCCAGGACCTGTGCCGGCGGATCGACATGACCGGCCAGCTGGAGCAGGAGGACCGGGAGGAGATCGTGGAGCTGGCCAGAGAGTTCCTGGAGGACTGGAAGTCCGGCGGAAAGCGCGGTGGCTGAGATGGCGGGAACGAAGGAGATCAAGACCCGCATCCAGAGCGTGCAGGAGACCAGAAAGATCACCAACGCCATGTATCTCATTGCCTCTACCAAGCTGAGGCGGGCCCGGCTGGAGCTGGACCACACCCGCCCCTACTTTGAGGCCCTCCGGGGGGAGATCAAGCGCGCCTTCCGCACCGCCAACGACGTGGACAGCCACTATTTCTACCCCATCGACGACGACACCCCCCGGAAGGGGACCTACGGCTGCCTGGTTATCACCGCCGACAAGGGTCTTGCGGGGGCCTACAACCAGAACGCTATCAAGGAGGCGATGAGGCTGCTGGAGCAGCACCCGGATACCCGCCTCTTTGTGGTGGGGGAGTATGGACGGCGCTTTTTCGCTTCCCACAACATCCCTATGGAGCACAGCTTTCTTTACACGGCCCAGAACCCCACCATGGCCCGGGCCAGAGAGATCAGCGCCATGCTGCTGGACGGCTTCGACCGGGGGGAACTGAAGGAAATCTTCGTCATCTACACCGACATGGCCAGTGCCATGTCTTTTGAGGCCCGGTCGGCCCGGGTGCTGCCCTTCCACCGGACCTATTTCGACACCCCCGCCGGAGAGCGGGCGGTGACTGAGCCCTTTGAGTTTGTTCCGGACGTGCGGGCGGTGCTGGACAGCATGATCCCCAGCTATGTGTCGGGCTACATCTACAGTGCCCTGATCGACAGCTTCTGCTGTGAGCAGAATGCCCGTATGTCGGCTATGGACAGCGCCAACCAGAACGCCTCAGAGCTGCTGGGGGAGCTGTCCCTGAAATACAACCGGGTGCGCCAGTCGGCCATTACCCAGGAGATCACCGAGGTCTCCGCCGGGGCCAGGGCTCAGCGCCGGAGGAAGGAGTGACAGGGGTTTGGAACGAGGAATTATCGTGCAGATCTCCGGCCCCGTTGTGGACGTGGAGGTCGTAGAGGGCGAGCTGCCCAAGCTTCAGGAGGAACTCACCGTTGAGATCGACAACACCCTGCGGGTGATGGAGGTGGCCCAGCACGTGGGCCGCAATACGGTGCGGTGTATCATGCTCTCCCCCAGTGAGGGCCTGGCCCGGGGGCTGGCCGTGGACATCCCCGGCCATACCATTCAGGTGCCTGTGGGCCCCGCCACCCTGGGACGGATGTTCAATGTGCTGGGCCAGCCCATCGACGGTGAGGGTCCCATGCCCGAGGGCACCCCCACCAGACCCATCTACCGCAAGCCCCCCTCCTTCGAGGAGCAGAGCCCGGCGGTAGAGATTCTGGAGACGGGTATCAAGGTGATCGACCTGCTGGAGCCCTACCCCCGCGGGGGCAAGATCGGCCTGTTTGGCGGCGCCGGCGTGGGCAAGACGGTGCTCATCCAGGAACTGATCCACAACGTGGCCATGGAACACGGCGGCTACTCCATCTTTACCGGCGTGGGAGAGCGCAGCCGTGAGGGCAACGACCTGTGGCGGGAGATGCGGGAGAGCGGAGTGTCCAACAAGACCGCTCTGGTCTTCGGCCAGATGAACGAGTCCCCCGGCGTGCGGATGCGGGTGGCCCTGTCCGGGCTGACCATGGCGGAGCACTTCCGGGACGCGGAGCACAAGGATGTGCTGCTGTTTATCGACAACATTTTCCGCTTTGTCCAGGCGGGCAGCGAAGTGTCTACCCTGCTGGGGCGGATGCCCTCCGCCGTGGGCTACCAGCCCACCCTGGCCAACGAGATGGGGGAGCTTCAGGAGCGCATCGCCTCCACCAAGGCGGGCTCCGTCACCTCCGTCCAGGCGGTATATGTCCCCGCCGACGACCTGACCGACCCGGCCACCGCCACCACCTTTGCCCACCTGGACGCCACCACGGTTCTGAGCCGGCGCATCTCCGAGCAGGGCATCTACCCGGCGGTGGACCCCCTGGAGTCCTCCTCCCGGATTCTGGAGGCGGACATCGTGGGGGAGAAGCACTACCGCATCGCCCGGAAGGTTCAGGAGATTCTGCAAAAGTACCGGGAGCTCCAGGATATCATCGCCATCCTGGGCATGGACGAGCTCAGCGACGAGGACCGTCAGACCGTGGCCCGGGCCCGGCGCATCCAGCGCTTTCTGGCCCAGCCCACCCATGTGGCGGAGAAATTTACCGGCCTGCCCGGCGTCTACGTCCCCCTGCGGGACACCCTGGAGAGCTTTGAGGCCATCATCTCCGGCCAGCTGGATCAGTACCCCGAGGCGGCCTTCTACAACGTGGGTACCTGGCGGGATGTGCCCGTCAAAGCCAAGAAGCTGGAAGCGGGTGAGGTCTGATGGAGACCTTTCAGGTACACATTCTGGCTGCGGACCACACCTTTTACGAGGGTCCCTGCGTCAGCCTGACCATCCCCACCAGCGACGGGGAGCAGGGCATTCTGGCCCACCACAGCAGCATGATCGCCGCCGTCCGACCGGGCACTCTGCGCTACCAGGTGCCGGGGGAAGAGCCCCGGCTGGCCGCGGTCTCGCCGGGCATGGTGAAGGTGGAGGACAACGACGTGCTGGTGCTGGTGGACTCCGCCGAGCGGCCGGAGGAGATTGACGTGGTCCGGGCCCAACGGGAGATTGAGGAGGCCCGGGAGGCGCTGCTGCAAAAGCGGAGCCGCCAGGAGCACCAGATCGCCCAGGCCACCATGGCCCGGGCGCTGAACCGCCTGCGGGTGAAGAATATGGGCATCGGACGGTAACAGAAGGGGGACCTATGGACCAGCAGGGCAGAAAAATTCTCTATCACTATACCGACTTTCAGGCTGTAGACGGCATTTTGAGCCAGGCACAGCTCCGGGTCAATAATGTGCTGCGCATGAACGACTCGGCAGAGATGCGCCACTTTATGAACGGGCTGTGTACTGCGGTGGCCCAGCGGCTGGAGGAGGACGGAGACAGGGAGCGGGCCGGACAGGTCCGGACCCTGTTCCGGGAGGAGATGAAAAAAGAGTACTCTGCCTTTGCCGCCTGCTTCTCCTTCCACCGGGACGACGCCGCCCAGTGGGAGCGGTACGGCAACCGGGGGCGGGGGGTGTGCATCGCTTTCCGCCGGGAGTATTTGGAAAAGATGGCGGTGGGCGCCCTGTCTCTCCAGCTGGTCTTCTATCAAAACGATATGGCCGGCCACCCCATGGTGGAGGTATTTTACAAGCTGGCTAAGGGAGGGGCGGACTTGGCCGGGGAGGAGGTCCGGCGGGCCATGTACGACGCCTGGGCCTGTTCGGTGTCCTTTAAGCACCCCTCTTTCCGCTCAGAGTATGAGATGCGGCTGGTGGTTTCCCCCTTTGACAAGGAGGAGTTGGACATCCAGCCCTGCTACCACGTGTCCAAGGAGCGGATCAAGAAGTACTACCCCCTGGATTTGCGGGCCATGTGTGAGAAAATCGGGATCGGGCTGGAGGATTTGGTCACTGAGCTTATCATCGGGCCGGACTCCACCCAGTCTGCGGCCATTTTTCAGGACTATCTCCGGGACCACGGCCTGCACCGGCTGGCGGAGCGGGTATCCCTGTCGGACTGCCCCCTGCGGGTGTCGATTTGAGCCTGAAAACATGTATCCGGACTGGCGGCCGTTGCTTGACAATAACCGCCGGCCGTTTGTTTTTGCTTGACATTTTCACCATAGCGCCCTAAACTAAAGATAAATAAAAGTTCCCGCCCCAATCGAGGCGGGGAAAGGCTGTTTCGTCTTTCGGCGGACAGTGACCAAATATCGGGAAGGCGCTGGAAATCTCCAGCGCCTTGAGACGGAAAAGAGGAGGCTGAAGTCGGTGGAGCCGATGATGGCGAAGTCGGTGCAGCGGCAGACAGACCGCCGGCATATTTACCAGTATATTTATGACAGCGGCCAGCCGGTGACCAGCGAGGATCTGGCGGAGGTGCTGTCTCTGGAGCCGGATGCGGTGGAGCAGGGCCTGGCCAGTCTGCTGGAGGAGGGTATGATCCTTCCTGCTGGCGGCGGAGCCTATGAGCTGGAACCCCAGGGCCGGGTGGCGGTGGGAATCACCGTCCAGCGGGACGAGGTTCGCCTGCTGGCTATTGACATGCGGGCGCAGGAGCTGGGCTGCCGGGAAATACGGCTGCCCTTTGCCCACACAGCCGAATACTATAAAAGGCTATCCCAATACCTGGAAGAGTTTCTGGATGATTTTCATCTCGAGCGAAACCGGCTGCTGGGTGTGGGCGTTACCCTGCCAGGCATCATCGACCAGACGGCGAGCAAGCTGGTGATGGCGCCCACTCTGGAGCTGTGGGATGTCCCCCTGGAGGAGCTGTACCACTATTTTTCCCGCTATCCGGTCTTTATTGAGAACGACGCCAATGCCAGCGGCTACGCCGAGCGGTGGATGAACAAAGCGCGCAGCAATATGGTCTACCTGGCTCTGGAGCGGGGCATTGGCGGGGCGATTTTCTGGGAGGATAAGCAGTATACTGGGGATAACGGCCGTAGCGGCGAGTTTGGCCACCTGTGCATCGTTCCCAAGGGCAAGCTGTGCCATTGCGGACGGCGGGGCTGTCTGGAGGCTTACTGTTCCATCTCCCGGCTCAGCGACGATTTGGGCCTCACCCTGGACGAGTTCTTTTCCGCCCTGCGGGAGGGAGACCAACAGATAGCCGCCATTTGGGAGGAGTACCGGGACCATCTTACCGACGCATTGGCGAACCTCCGCACCAATTTTGACTGCGACATTGTGCTGGGCGGCACCCTGTCCCCCTACCTGGAGGGGCTGCTCCCGGAGATCTGCTGGGAGCTGGGGGAGAAGACCCTCTTCGACGGGGACAACTTCTTTCTCCATCTGGACCACTTTGGCCCCCACGGCGCCTGCGCCGGCACAGCCTTGCGGTTTATCGGAGACTTCCTGCTGACCTATTGAAACGGGAAAAGGCCCCCAAAGGCGGGGTACTGATAAAGAACCTTATGAAATCCCAAAAAAGTTGAGCAGTTACCGAAAAAAGCAAGACTTTGTGACAAAAATCAATACCCCCGAAAAGCACGATTTTAGGATCGTGCTTTTTTACGCCCAGAAGGAGGCAACGACTATGCCAGAGGCCATCCTATCAGATTATTTTTACGGCGACGAATCCGAGCAATTTGTATTCTTCAAAATCCCCCGCCAGCTTATCACCGACCCAAAATTCAAGCATGTCTCCACCGACGCAAAACTGCTGTATGGTATGCTGCTGGACCGCATGAGCCTGTCCGCCAAACACGGCTGGTACGACGATACCGGACGTGTCTACATCTACTACACAGTGGACGAGATATGCGGGGACATGGTATGCGGGCGGGATAAGGCCATGAAGCTGCTGGCCGAGCTGGACAACAAAAAGGGTATTGACCTGATCGAGCGTGTCAGGCAGGGCCTGGGCCGCCCCTCGAAAATCTATGTCAGGCGATTTACTACCCGGACAGCGCCTCCAAAACCGGCCCCGCCACCCCCTGAGCCTTTTGTGTCTATTTCTGAGGTCGATTTTTCCGACGTTCAGAAGTCGGAAAATCCGACCTCAAAAGGTCGGAAAAATCCACGTCAAGAGGTCGAAGAAATCGACCCAAGTTATACTAAGAGAATCCAAACTGATTTTATCCAGCCTTATCCATCCATCTCCCCCCGACAGCCCCCCGAGGGGTCAATGGGGATAGATCGATACGAGCAGAGAGAGGTCATCAAAGAAAATATCGGCTATGAACAGCTCCAACGGGAGATTCCGTTTGACGATGTGGAAAGCCTTCTGGAACTGATCGTGGACGTGATATGCAGCACCGCCTCCACCATGCGGATCGGCGGTGAGGTCCTGCCAGTGGAGGCTGTCAAGCAGCGTTTTCAGCAGCTCGACGGTGGGCATATCAGATATGTCGTTGAATCCATGCGGCAGACCACCACAAAAATCAATAATATCCGGGCCTATCTGTTGACGGCGCTTTACAATGCGCCGGTGACGATAGGCCCTTACTATACCGCCGCTGTGCGGCACGACTTCGGGTAAATGAAATCCCACCGTGGGACGCAATTCCAGCCCAAATTACAACTTTGTGTTAAATATTCAAATCTCACCATGAGACGCAAATCCAGTCCAGTTATATTTCGCCCGACAGAGAATGAAATCTCACCGTGAGACGCAAATTTTAACAAATACATGCCATAAAGGAGGTAAATTGAATGGCAAATGAAAACAGCAAACCCCAAGCGCAGACCATTCCCCTGGCAAAAGTCCATGACCTGCCCGGCGTGTTCATCAGCAAGCAGCCGGACAAAGCCTACGGCGGCCTCGTCACCAGCATCCAGGCAAACGGTGTCAGAGAGCCAGTAATTCTCCGGCTCCGGGAGGACGGCGAGTACCAGCTTGTGACAGGCTATCGCCGCTACCGGGCCAGTGAGCTGGCAAAGAGACAGGACATCCCCGCGCTGGTGTATGAGATGACCCCACAGGAGGCCGTCAACTACCGCCGGCAAGTGCAGAGCAAGCCTGATCTTCCCGTCCCCGGCAAGCTAGTCGAATCCCCCGTTTTGGACAGTAAGCCGCAGAAACCCGACATCAAGGGTGCGGAAAATCCGACTGCTAGGCCCCAAGAAATGGACAAGCCCAAGGAGGCCCCGGCCCCCGCTGACCCGGCCAAGGATAGCAAGGCCCAGGAGGCCACCGTACCCAAGGCTGGAGAGAAAACCGCTACTTTACTCTCGCACGCCCCCCCTTTCGGAAAGTTTCAGAAAATCCCGCAGCAACTGGTTCTCCATCCGCAGCCTCTTAAGCTCTGCGGCCTCGCTTT
>CATKXO010000010.1 GCA_949840775.1 uncultured bacterium
CGCCGGGGAATCTCCTAAAATTTAAGAAAAGAGAGGTACAAACGAAATGAAAAAGACACTATCCCTGTTTTTAGCGCTTGCCCTGTCCCTGGCTTTGGTTGTCCCAGCAGTTGCGGCAAATACAGTAACAATTTCAGAGGAAGGTATTACTGTCACCTTAAGCGATGTCATTTCCTATGAGGACGTTAAGGTTTGTTTCCCAGATGCAGAAGGTGACGATCCAAATACCTATTATTTGTATTGCGATTATATTAGGATTTATCACCTTCCTTCTAATGGTGTCAGAGCGACAATGTTTAATAATCGTGAGGATGAGGATTTTGCATCAGAACTTAATATGATGTACGAGGGTTATCTTTTGGATCCAAATCGCAAAGAATGGGTTTATCTAAACGATGATGCTGAAGATATGACCCAAGTTCGTGTGCCTTATCCTGCCTGTGTTCCTCTGGTTCAAATCGATGACATGGATGAAGATTTTTATATTTACGGTCAAGTTAATTCAAAACCAGTACAAGAGGGGGAATTATCTGAAGAACTCCCTTTGAAAATTTCTTCTGATTTGGGGAAATTTGTTGCCCTTTCTGTGTACGTTTCGGAACATAGTAAATTATTGGGGAATGGTGGAACGTGGCCTGCCCTAACTATTTACTGTGCATTTGACGATGGTAAATACTCCTATAAAGACAATGCTGTTGTATCAACTCCTAGCACTCCTTCTCAGCCCCAGCAGCCCACCGGGATCAAGGTCAGCGATTGGGCCAAGGACCAGGTGGCCAGGGCGGGGGACATGAAGCTGATTCCCGAGGGGCTGGGGGATAACTACCAGGCAAACATCACCCGCGCCCAGTTTGCCGCCGCCACGGTAAAGCTGTACGCGGCCATGAGCGGCAAGACCGTCCCCGCCGCCAAGGAGAACCCCTTTACCGACACCAAAGACCCTGCGGTCCTCCAGGCGGCTGAGATGAACTTTGTCAGCGGTATGGGAGACGGCACCTTTGCCCCTGACGCCCTAGTGACCCGGGAACAGGCGGCCTCTATGCTGGCCCGGGTGTACGAAAAGCTGGGCGGCAGGATTTCCGCCGTGACTGCCACTTCTTTCGCAGATAACAGTTCTGTCTCCGCGTGGGCCAGGAACTCGGTAGCTTTTATGTCGGACAAGGGAATTGTCAGCGGTGTGGGGGACAACAGATTCGACCCCCAGGGCAGCGCCAGTATTGAGCAGGCCCTGTCCATCTCCCTGCGGATGTTGGAAAACCTGAAATAAACGGGATATTTCAGCTGACCGCGGCCAGCAAGCGCGCCTGCCAGGCCGCCCTGCGTCACCGGCTGACCCGGAAAAAAGCAAGGCAAAACGGTTTGCCTTGCTTTTTTCATGCCCTCATGCCAGAAACAGTGATACGGCGCAGTAGACGAGAAGAAGGGCCATAACTGTGTTGACAAGCTTTGCGTGCTGGGAAAAGAGCCATTTGAAGATCGAGCCAAAGGCTGACCAGAGAAGGGTAAATATGAAACCGATGAACGCCAGCAGCAGCGCGAAGCCGAGCAGCAGCAGGGGCCGTCCGTTGTAAAAAGGGAGGATATACGCCTCCATGGACATGATGCAGTAGATGTAGATTTTGGGGTTGACGAACTGCAAAAGGAGGCCGGACAAAAATCCATCTCTCGAGTGGTCCTCCCTGATGGCATCGGAGCTGTGAAAAGTCTCCCATGCCAGATAGAGCATATAGCAGGCCCCCACAATCAGCATGGGCATTTTGATCCTTGGAATCCATGTGGAGAGCAGGCTGCAAAACGCGGTGCAGAGAATCATAACCGCTGAAAAGCCTGCTAAAATTCCAAAGTTGAAGGGCAGCGCGCCCTTGAATCCCCTGCGGCTGCCGTTGGACATAGACATGATATTGTTGGGGCCGGGGGTCACAGCGGTGACAACAGCGTAAGTCAAAAAAGAGAACCAGCTAAACATGATTGACATTCCTTCCTTTTCGTGGTAGTATTTTGTACAAACAATACGATATATCGGATTTCCTTTATATTGTACTATAAGTATTATATATTGTCAAGCGGGGATTGGCTATGGACATCACAAATACCATTGCAGCAAACACCAAACAGATCCGGGAGCAGAAAAAACTGACGTTAGACGCGGCCGCTTCCATCACAGGCGTGTCCAGAAGTATGCTGGCGCAGATTGAGAAGGGGGAGGTCAACCCGACCATTTCAGTGCTCTGGAAAATTGCCAACGGCTATAAAGTCTCGTTTACGTCCTTGGTGGAGGAGAAAGACAGTGCCGTTTCCGTCATCCGGCTGTCGGATATGCAGCCTCTGAAAGAAGATGAGGGGCGTTACCTCAACTATCCGGTCTTTACCTTCGATGAGCAGAAGCTGTTTGAAATGTATCGGATTGTGATTCAGGCGGGAGGCGCCCTGTCTGCGCAGCCTCATTTGAGGGGAGCGGTGGAATATATTACGATTTTTGCCGGGGAGGTGAAAATTACCGCCGGGGAGGATCAGATACTGCTTTCCAAGGGAGATTCCATCCGGTTCAGCGCGGATGTTCCGCATGGGTATCAAAACGCCGGGACGGAGACAGCGGAACTGAGTATGCTGATTTATTATGGCAAATCTTAAAAGGGATGCCCGCTGAGAAGCAGCTGCTTCTCAGCGGGCATTGGTTTCTGTATCCGGTTTCAGTGATGCGCCCCGGCTTTCAGCGGGACAGGCTGAGCGGCTGGGGCCTCCTCACTGGGATTGTTGGGGTAGAGCCGGCGGAGCTTGGTGATGCAAGCGATGCTGGCGGGCACCAGGAACAGGTCGGCGCACACCCAGGCGGAGGGGGAGGCGAAGCAGGCGGCGGTGTAGCCGAACATGGGCACCAGAATCAGGCCCACGCTGGTGCGGGCGGCCATTTCCAGCACCCCGGCCAGGATGGCAAAGGGGCTGAAGCCCATCCCCTGGATGGAGAAGCGGACGATGTTCACCAGGGACAGGGGGAAGAAAAAGGCGGATTGGATGATGATATACCGGGTGGTGAGCTCCGTCAGGAGGACCACATCCAGCTCCTGGGGGTCCAGAAAGAGGAGGGCGCACTGGGGGGCGAAGCGGAGCATGGCGCAGAAGGCGATGAGGGAGTAGCCCAGTCCCAGCAGGGAGCAGGCCCGGATGCCCTGGCCCAGCCGGTCCAGCTTACAGGCCCCCACGTTCTGGCCGCAGTAGGTGGCCATGGTGGCGCCCATGGCGTCGAAGGGGCAGGCCAGCAGCTGATACACCTTGGCCCCCGCCGCAACAGCGGTCACATAGAGGCTGCCCAGGGCGTTTACCGAGGACTGGAGGACGATAGAGCCGACGGCGGTGATGGAGTATTGCAGGCCCATAGGGATGCCCATGGAGCACAGCACGCCGCAGGAGTGGAGGTCCGGCCTCCGCTCCTCCTTTGTCATGCGGAGGATGGGGTACTTTTTCCTCATATAGAACAGGCAGGCGATGCCGGATACCGCCTGGGAGGTGACGGTGGCAATGGCCGCCCCGGCTACCCCGGCCTGGAAGCCCAGAATCAGGGTAAAGTCCAGCACAATGTTCAGCACCGAGGACAGGGCCAGGAAGTATACCGGGGTTTTGCTGTCTCCCAGGGAGCGGATAATCCCGGCCAGCAGGTTGTACAGAAAGGTGGCGGGGATGCCCATGAAGATGACAAAGATATAGGCGTAGGCGTGGTCAAAAATGTCCGCCGGGGTGCGCATCACCGTGAGAATCTGCCGGCACAGCAGGCCGGTGGCCGTTGTGAGTACCACTGCGAAGAGAATGGACAGCCAGGCGGCGTTGGCCACGTAGCGGCGCATCTTGGAGGGTTCGCCGGCCCCCATCCTCTGGGCCACTGGGATGGCGAAGCCGTTGCACACCCCCATGCAGAAGCCGATGACAAAAAAGTTGATGGAGCCGGTGGAGCCTACCCCGCCCAGGGCGGCGGCTCCCAGCAGCTTGCCCACGATCATGGTGTCCACCAGATTGTAGAACTGCTGGAACAGCATCCCGAACAGGGTGGGCAGGGCGAAGCCGGTAATCAGCCGCATGGGGCTGCCGGCGGTAAGGTCTTTGGTCATAGAGGCACCTTCCTTCCGGAAAATCTCCGACCTATTATAGCCACTGCCGCCCCGTCTGCCAAGCGGCTTTTTGACGGTTTTCAGCCCCGGTGCGGAAAAATTTTCATCAAAAAGCCCGGAACGCTGGGGGGCGTTCCGGGCTTGTATTTATTTGGCGTATTCGATGGCCTTGGTCTCCCGGAGCAGGTGGACCTTGATCTGGCCGGGGTACTCCAACTCGTCCTCGATTTTCTTGGCAATCTCCCGGGCCAGCAGGATCATCTGGTCCTCACTGACCACCTCGGGCTTGATCATGATGCGCACCTCACGGCCGGCCTGGATGGCGAAGGACTTCTCCACTCCGTTGAAGGAGGAGGTGATCTCCTCCAGGGCCTCCAGCCGCTTGATATAGTTCTCCAGGTTCTCCCGCCGGGCGCCGGGGCGGGCGGCGGAGATGGCGTCGGCCGCCTGGACCAGGCAGGCCACCACCGTTTTGGGCTCCACGTCGTTGTGGTGGGCGTGGATGGCGTGGATGATGTTCTCGCTCTCCCGGTACTTCCGGGCCAGCTCCACGCCGATCTGCACATGGGAGCCCTCCACCTCGTGGTCAATGGACTTGCCCAGGTCGTGGAGCAGGCCGGCCCGCTTGGCCTCGGTGACGTTGGCGCCGATCTCGGCGGCCAGCAGCCCGGCCACGTGGGATACCTCGATGGAGTGGTTGAGCACGTTCTGGCCGTAGCTGGTACGGTAGCGCATCCGGCCCAGCAGCTTCACCAGCTCGGGGTGCAGGCCGTGGACGTTGGTCTCGAAGATGGCCCGCTCGCCCTCTGACTTGATGACCATGTCCACCTCCCGCTTGGCCTTCTCCACCATCTCCTCGATGCGGGCGGGGTGGATGCGGCCGTCTAGGATCAGCTTCTCCAGAGCCAGCCGGGCAATCTCCCGGCGGACGGGGTCGAAGCAGGAGACGGTGATGGCCTCGGGGGTGTCGTCGATAATCAGGTCCACCCCGGTGAGGGTCTCCAGGGTGCGGATGTTCCGCCCCTCACGGCCGATGATCCGGCCCTTCATGTCGTCGTTGGGCAGGGGGACCACCGACACGGTGGCCTCGGAGACGTGGTCGGCGGCGCAGCGCTGGATGGCCAGGGAGATGATCTCACGGGCCTTGGTGTCCGCCTCCTCCTTGAACCGGGCTTCGACCTCCTTGATCTTCATGGCCGACTCGTGGGTAACGTCCTCCTCCAGCTGTTTCAGCAGGTAATTCTTAGCCTCCTCGGCGGTAAAGCCGGAGATGCGCTCCAGCTCGTCCACCTGCTTCTGCTTCAGATGCTCGGCCTCGGCCTGGGTGGCGTCCAGCTTGGCAATCTTGGCGGACAGCTGTTCTTCCTTCTTCTCGATGTTCTCGGTTTTGCGGTCCAGGTTTTCCTCTTTCTGCTGCAAACGGTTTTCCTGGCGCTGGAGCTCGGAGCGGCGGTCCTTGACCTCCTTCTCGTGCTCGTTCTTGGCCTTGAGAATCTCCTCCTTGGCCTCCACCAATGCCTCGCGCTTTTTGCTCTCGGCGCTCTTATAGGCCTCGTTGACGATGCGGGTGGCCTCATCCTCGGCGGACTTGATTTCCCGCTCGGCGGTGGCCTTGCGGCGGTTCCAGCCGAAGACCGCGCCGCCCAAAGCGCCTACAGCCAGCGCGACGACCATTCCTATGACTGCTAAAATTGGGTCCATTGGGTCTTGTTACACCTCCAAAATTTTTCGTGGCCGCGGCGGACCGCCGCGGCGTCCGCTTCCGGCAGATGGGCCGGCGCGGACTTGCAGTAAAAGGCCGCAAGGGTTTTACAGGCGGGCTGCCTTCCCTCCCTTGCGACAACTGAAAAACATCCCCACAGGTTTTTCAATATTTGTCCACCTAACATTGTAAAGGCCAACCGCTTTTCTGTCAAGATTTATTCACATTTGAAAGGGTGGGTTTTTTGAAAAATTTTTCCAAAAAGGGCCGCCCGGTCTTCCGGACGGCCCACATATCTCTGCTTTACCATAATTCTCCCACCTGTGCGCCGGTGTAGTACCAGGTGAGGATGCTGTCAAAGGAGCTGCCGGTCTTTGCCATGGCGTTGGCCCCGTACTGGCTCATGCCCACCCCGTGGCCGTAGCCGGTGACATCAAAGGTGAAGTCCGCCCCGTCCCAGGTGACGGTAAAGCAGGCCGACCGCAGGGAGAACAGGGAGCGCACCTGCCCCCCGGTGAGGGTGACGCCCCCCAGAGTTATGGAGATGACCCCGCCCCCCTCGTTGCGGCTGGCCTCTCCAAACCAGGCGGAGGGGTCCCCGGACAAATCGGCGCCGGGGTAGGCGGCCAGGGTGAGGGATTTGACCTCCTCCGCCCCCAGCACCACCTGGGTGCGGTAGTTGGGCACCTCCTCCCCCTCGGGGCTGTCCACGCTTTTCAGATAGGCCACCGAGTTGCCCCACACCTCCACCGCGTCCACCGTCTTCCCGGCGGCGGAGGAGAAAAACAGGGCCTGGATGGGCTTTCCGCCGTAGAGAATGCCCAGGCCGTCGGTCTGGGCCACCGCCTGGCTGATCTTTTCCCCGTACTCCCCGGCGTTCAGCCCCCACCGGGCCTCCGCTGCGGAGCGCCGGATGTAAGCCTGACAGCAGGTGCTGTCCCCGCAGATGTCGGCCTCCGGGTGCTTGGAGGAGCCGCTGTTCTGCCGGACCACGGTGTAAGTCCGGGCAGCGCAGGCCTGGGCCTTCAGCGCCTCCTCCTCAAAGGAGGCGGGCATCTCCGCCGCCACCACCCCCCAGAGGTAGTCCGCCATGGTCAGCTCCTCCACCGTTCCCTCTTTGGTCAGAAGGCGGACGGCCCTCCCCCTGTCCCGGGTCCCGGCAGGTGTGGCGGCAGAGGGAGGGGCAATGGGCGGGACGCTCTCCCCGGCGGGCAGGCCGGCGGCATCTGTCCGCCGGTAGATTGGCTCCCCCCGCACCGCCAGGGCGGGGAGGAAGAACAGAACCACTGTGAGAAGCAGAGCCGTGGTCACCAGCTGCCGGGTTCCGCCGTGATCCCTCTTATCTCCCCGTACCATGTTCTCCGCCTCCTTTTCCCTACATAGTATGGGACAGGCGGTTGAAATATGCCGGGGGAGTGTCCCAAGCGAACATTTTATCCGGAGATAAATAGGGGCCGCTCTCCTGGGCGGCCCGAAACCAGGGGAGGCATTGCGTTTTGGTGGGCCGCCGAGGGCGGCGGCCCCTACAGTAAAATCTGCGAAAAGGACAATCCCTATACCGGAAACCCCTTGCATTTTTCTGATCTATTCTGTATAATTGACGGATGGAATAAGCGCACCAGAAGATGGGCCTGAGGGGGAGGATCTGTATGGAAACACAATTTGAGTGGCGGGACGAGTACGAAATCGGGGTCGATATCATCGACAAGGAGCACCGGCGGATCTTTAAAATCATTAACAAGCTGTTCGCATTCCGGGAGGAGGAAAAGGACAGCCAGTGGACCTGCCAGGAGGGCATCAAGTATTTCAAGGGTCACGCCATGAAGCACTTTGCCGATGAGGAGGCCTATATGGCCTCCATCGACTACGAGGGCCTGGAGCAGCACAAACGCATCCACAAGGACTTCCGGGAAAACATCCTGCCCTCCTTGGAGCAGGAGCTGAAGCAGACGGATTACGCCCCGGACGCCGTGGACCACTTCCTGGGCGTCTGCGCCGGCTGGCTCATCGGCCACACCCTCACCGAGGACCAGGCCATTGTGGGGGAACACATGAGTATTTGGGAGCACCTGCTCCCCAGCGAGGAGCTGGCCGCCGTCAAGAAGGTGATTGTCCAGCTGGTGTTTGACATGTTCCACCTGGAATCCCAGGCCATCAGCGACGCCTACGGCGGAGAAAAGTTTGGAAAAGGGGTCTACTACCGGCTGGTCTACGGGACCAACCAGGGGGAGAAAAAGCAGGAGGTCATCATGGCTTTTGAGGAGAAGCTCCTCATCAACACCGTGGGCAAAATCCTGGGCCTCCAGACCAACAAGCTGGACTCCATGCTGATTAATGCCGCCCGGTACACGGCCCGGCAGTTTGTGGGCCGGGTGATGGAGCACCTCCCTGAGGTCAAGGCCTATGAGCTGAAGGAGGAGAACCTGCTGTCCTACGAGCAGTTCCGCAAGATATTCAAGCGGGAAAAGCCTCAGATCAGTCTGCTGTTCAACACGGGCGGCGCGGGGTACTTCGCCTACTGCGCCATCGCCCCCCACATCCTGGAGAGCGGCGTGGGCACCCCCATCGAGCACGACAACGCCGCCGCCGAGGTGGAGAAGTACCTGGCCCAGCGGGAGGAGCAGCTGCGGCAGGAGGAGGAGCGGCACCTGCCCAAGGTGCTGGTGGTGGACGACTCCATGACGGTGCGCCAGAGCATCAGCCAGCTTCTGGAAGGGGACTACGAGGTGGCCCAGGCCGAGTCCGGGGTAGCCGCCATCCGCACCATCACCCTGAACCGGCCCGACCTGATCCTGCTGGACTACGAGATGCCAGTGGTCAACGGCAAGCAGACCCTGGAGATGCTCCGGTTTGAAAAGTCCTTTGCCAAAATCCCGGTGATTTTCCTCACCGGTACGGACGACCCGGCCATCGTGCGGGAGCTGTTGGCCCTCAAGCCGGCGGGCTACCTGCTGAAATACTTAAAGCCTGAGGATATCAAAACAAAAATTGACGCTTTTTGGGAAAAGCACAGGGCCGCAGGGCGGAGCTGATAGGGCTCACAAGGTAATTGACATGAAGAGGGACCGGTCCTCTGGGGGCCGGTCCCTCTTGTTGTCCTAAAACGTACAACAGTCCCCACAAAACAGCCTGTAGTGAAATAGAAACAGGAGGCTGAAGCATGCAGGGAGCAATTTACGGATATATTCGGGTATCCAGCGCCGACCAGAACGAGGGCCGGCAGCTGGCGGCGCTGCGGGCCAAGGCGGTGCCGGCACAGAACATCTATACGGACAAGCAGTCCGGCAAGGACTTTGACAGGCCCCAGTACAAAAAGCTGGTGAAGCGGCTCCGGGCCGGGGACCTGCTGTATGTCCTGAGCATCGACCGGCTGGGCCGCAATTACAAGGAAATCCAGGACCAGTGGCGGGGACTGACCAAGGAGGTGGGGGCGGACATCTGCGTGATTGACATGCCGCTGCTGGACACCCGGAACGGCAAGGACCTGATGGGCACCTTTATCGCCGATCTGGTGCTGCAAATTTTGTCCTTCGTGGCCCAGAACGAGCGGGAAAATATCCGGGCGCGTCAGGCACAGGGCATCGCCGCCGCCAAGGCCAGGGGCGTCCGGTTCGGCCGGCCCCCCAGGCCCCTGCCCCCCGGGTTCCACAGCGCGTACCGGCGCTGGAAGTCCGGGAACGTCACCGGCACCCAGGCCGCAATGGAGTGCGGTATGCCGCTGTCCACATTCCGCTATCGGGCGAGGAGTTACGAAAAGACCGGGCTGCTGTAAAGGGGCATATTTGCAGGAAGGTGTACCTTCCTGCAAATATGCCCCACTTTGATCCATATACAGCCTATCAGAAAAATTGTCGGTTTTCAATATTTACACGAAAAAATTTTTTGATGAAACGCCTTGCACAAAGGTACACCATCCTGCAAATCCAACGCAAGCGGGAGGCGCATCTGGTGGAGGTATATTCCAGAAAGAAGCTGAATCTGACCGGACAGAGATTTGGCCGTCTGACCGTCATTGAGCCCGCGCCCAACATGGGCAAACGGACGGCCTGGCGGTGCCGGTGCGACTGCGGACGGGAGACGGTGGTCACAACCGGCCGCCTGCGCAGCGGGAAAACAGCCAGCTGCGGGCAGTGCGTGGAGCGGGGGCTTTCCTGCCTGACCTACATAGACGGTACCTGTGTAGAGATGCTGAAGGCCAAGACAGTGCGGCGGAACAACACCAGCGGCGTACCCGGAGTGGACTGGCGGGCATCCAAGGGGCTGTGGCGGGCGTCCATTTGCTTTAAGGGAAGGCGGCAATATCTGGGCAGCTTTGCCCGCTTTGAGGATGCGGTCAAGGCCAGAAAGCGGGCGGAAGAAAATCTGCACGATCAATTTTTGGCCGAATTTGACCGGAACGGCTCCGGAAATGGGAAGGGTCCCGCGTAACTGCGGGACCCTTTCCTCATTCCTCGTCCAGCTTGAGCACAGCCATAAACGCCTCGGTGGGCAGCTGGACGGTGCCCAAGGTGCGCATCTTCTTCTTGCCCTCCTTCTGCTTCTCCAGCAGCTTCTTCTTCCGGGTGATGTCGCCGCCGTAGCACTTGGCCAGCACGTCCTTCCGCATGGCCTTCACCGTCTCACGGGCGATGATCTTGCCCCCGATGGCCGCCTGGACGGGCACCTCGAAGAGCTGGCGGGGGATGTTCTCCTTCAGCTTCTCGCAGATGCGCCGGGCCCGGCCGTAGGCCTTATCCCGGTGGACGATGAAGGACAGGGCGTCCACCTGGTCGCCGTTGAGGAGCAGGTCCACCTTCACCAGGTCGCTGGGCTCGTAGCCCTCCAGCTCGTAGTCCAGGCTGGCGTACCCCTTGGTGCGGGCCTTGAGGGCGTCGAAGAAGTCGTAGATGATCTCACCGATGGGCATGGAGTAGTGCAGCTCTACCAGATTGGTGTCCAGATACTGCATATCTTTGAACACCCCCCGGCGGTCCTGGCACATGGGCATGATGTTGCCCACGTAGTCCGGCGGGGAGATGATGGACACCTTGGCGTAGGGCTCCTTGGCGGTGGCGATGGAGCCGGGGTCGGGGTAGTTGTGGGGGTTGTCCACCCGGACCACAGTACCGTCAGTTTTGGTGACCTCGTATATTACCGAGGGTAATGTGGTGACAAGGTCCAGGTCGAACTCCCGCTCCAGCCGCTCCTGGATGATCTCCATGTGGAGCATCCCCAAAAAGCCGCACCGGAAGCCGAAGCCCAGGGCCACGGAGGACTCCGGTTCGAAGGACAGGGAGGCGTCGTTGAGCTGGAGCTTCTCCAGGGCGTCCCGCAGGTCAGGGTACTTGGAGCCGTCCTCGGTGTAGATGCCGCAGTAGACCATGGCCTGGGCGGGGCGGTAGCCGGGCAGGGCCTCCGCCGCCGGGTTGTCCGCCCCGGTGATGGTGTCGCCCACGCTGGTGTCCTTCACATTCTTGATGGAGGCGGTGAACCAGCCCACCTCCCCGGCGGACAGCTCCCCG
Source organism: uncultured bacterium (assembly GCA_949840775.1). GTDB lineage: Bacteria > Bacillota > Clostridia > Oscillospirales > Oscillospiraceae > Lawsonibacter. The sequence goes on from CATKXO010000010.1 coordinate 11,304, forward strand.
GCGCTCTCCATCCCCAGGGGCTTGAGATAGCCGCAGTCCAGCACCTGGTAAGCGGCCCCGGAGGCCATCATCTTCACGTTCATCCCCTTTTTCAGGGAACCCTCCATGATGCGGAAGTAGACAATCACTCCCACGTAGGGGTCGTACTGGCTGTCAAAGATCAGGGCCTTCAGGGGGGCGGCGGGGTCCCCCTCCGGGGCGGGGATGTTCTTCACGATGTCCTCCAGCACAGCGGGGATGTTGATGCCCTGCTTGGCGGAAATCTCCGGGGCGTCCAGGGCGGGGAGGGCCAGGACGTTCTCAATCTCCTCCTTCACCCGCGCCGGGTCGGCGGCGGGCAGGTCGATCTTGTTCACCACCGGGAGTATCTCCAGGTCGTGCTCCATGGCCAGGTAGGTGTTGGCCAGGGTCTGGGCCTCGATGCCCTGGGAGGCGTCCACAATGAGCACCGCCCCCTCGCAGGCCGCCAGGGAGCGGGACACCTCGTAGTTGAAGTCCACGTGCCCCGGTGTGTCGATGAGGTTCAGGTGGTAAATTTCCCCGTCCTCCGCCTGGTAGTCCAGCCGCACCGCCCGGGCCTTGATGGTGATGCCCCGCTCCTTCTCCAGGTCCATGTTGTCCAGCAGCTGAGATTCCATCTGCCGCTGCTCCACCGCCCCGCACAGCTCAATTAAGCGGTCCGACAGGGTGGACTTGCCGTGGTCGATGTGGGCGATGATGGAAAAGTTCCTGATTTTACTCTGGTCGGTCATATGCAAAACCTCTCTGGTTTGAAATGTAGGGGCGGACATTGTCCGCCCGTATGTGTAGGGCGGGACGACCTCGGCCCGCCGCCTTTTTAATGGTTTCTTTCCATGAAACGGCGCGCCCAGTGGTCGCGCCCTACAGGTTTAACGCCTTACGTCACGGGCGGGCGCACAATGTGCGCCCCTACAGTCTATTTCTTTTCCTGTTTCGCTTTCCGTCCTCCGCTGATGGCGGTGACCCGCTCGCCGGTGTTGTGGACCACCTGGAGGATGGACTGGTACAGCACCGGGTAGTCCCGGGCCAGGGCGTCGTTGGTCATCTCGGGCCAGGGTCCCTTCGCCTTGGCGTGGGCGGCCAGGGCGTCGGCCAGCTCGGCCTCGCAGCACTTCATGTCGGCCTCATGGAGGCCGGCCTGGAAGTGCCGGGGCGGGACGGAGAAGAAATCCGGATTGTTGTCCGGGTTGGCGTCGTACAGCCGGCGGTAGACGGTATACACCGCCGTGGACAGGTAGCCGGCGGCGGCCTGGATGGCCTCCCGGCTGCCCGTTTTGCCCAGCAGGCCGAAGAGCACGCCGATGGAGTTGACCAGCAGTTTTTTGCTCAGCAGGGCCAGCACGCCTCCCCGCAGGGAGTTGTTCTTCTCGTCGCTGATGTCGTAGAGCTCGTCGGGGGAAATGGTGGCGCCGTCCCGGGTGAGGGTGCGGCCCAGCAGGAAATCGGCGGACACGCCGTAGTAGTCGCAGGCCCGCACCACAAAGACCAGTCCGGGCTCCCGGGCGCCGTTCTCATAGTGGCTGAGCAGGGCCTGAGAGATGCCCAGGGCTTCGGCGGCGGTGCGCTGGCTGACCCCCTTCTCCTGCCGCAGCAGGGAAAGGGTGCGGGGAAATTCGGGGTTTTCTAGCTTCATATCTTTCCACCTCAACACTGCAAAGTGCCAGGACCGCCCGCCTGCGGCGGGCCGGTCCTGGAGTTTCATATCGCTGGCTCCGGGTCCGGCCCGGCATCATCAGGACCGCCCCGGAGCGTTTTATATACACTTGGTATAGTATACCTGAACCATTACGGCTCGTAAAGAGGGAATTTTAAAAATCCTCCGGAATTTTTCCCGGCTTTCCGGCAGAAAACTGTAATACGGCTCTTGCATTTTCTGCCAAGAGATGCTACCATTAGAATGAGATTCTGGTGGAAACACCAAAACTTCACTGGAAGGAATGATGTAACTATGTTTGGAAAGCTCATTGATATCCTGAAGAAAAGCCCCAAGAAGATCGTCTTTACTGAGGGCACCGACCCCCGCATTCTGGAGGCGTCCGCCCGCCTGCTGTCCGGTACCTTCCTGACCCCGGTGCTGATCGGCAACGAGGCCGAAATCCGCTCCGCCGCCGAGGACGCCGGCTTCAACATCCGGGGCGCCGAAATCTACGACCCCGAGACCTATGAGAAGATGGACGCCATGGTGGAGAAGATGGTAGAGCTGCGCAAGGGCAAGATGACCGCCGACGAGTGCCGGGCCATGCTCCGCAAGGGCAACTACTTCGGCACCATGCTGGTGGCCATGGGCATCGCCGACGCTCTGCTGGGCGGCGCAACCTATTCCACTGCCGATACCGTCCGCCCCGCCCTCCAGCTGGTGAAGACCAAGCCGGGCAACAAGATCGTCTCCTCCTGCTTCATTCTGGTGCGCCCCTACGCCACCGGCGGCAACATGGTGCTGGCCATGGCCGACTGCGCCATCAACATTGACCCCAGCGAGGACGAGCTGGTGGAGATCGCCTCCGAGACCGTCAAGTGCGCCCAAATCTTCGGCGTGGACCCCAAGGTGGCCTTCCTCAGCTACTCCACCTTCGGCTCCGGCAAGGGCCCTGCGGTGGACAAGATGCGCAACGCCGCCGAGAAGGCCAAGGCCGCTATGCCCGAGGTGCCCATCGAGGGCGAGCTGCAGTTCGACGCCGCCGTCTCCCCCCGTGTGGCCGAGACCAAGTGCCCCGACTCCAAGGTGGCCGGCTACGCCAACACCTTTATCTTCCCCGACATCAGCGCCGGCAACATCGGCTATAAGATCGCCCAGCGTTTGGGTTCCTTCGAGGCCTACGGCCCCATCCTGCTGGGCCTGAACGCCCCCATCAATGACCTGTCCCGGGGCTGCAATGCCCAGGAGGTCTACTCCATGGCCATCATCACCGCCGCCTTGGCCTAAAACTTTGCGTAATAAACCCTCCGGAATTTCCGGAGGGTTTATTGTTTTGCCCGTGGATATGGCTGTGGCTGATTAGTCAGGCCGGCCAGGTAATCCATGCTGGTATCCAACGCCAGGGCTACCCGTTTACATTGTTCAAAGGATAGATTCCGCTTTCCACTCTCAATTTTGGAGTAGTCACTTTGGTCAATCCCAGTCAGCATCTGCATTTGGAGCTGCGTAAACCCCTTTGCTTTGCGCAGTTCTTTCAATCGGCTCATAGCATCACCGTATATAGTATGGCAAATTGACCTATTGATTTTAGGGTGAAATTGACCTACTATATTCCTGGAGGTGTTACAATATGAACTCAGAAAATTTTCCTACTGTAGAAGAACGGCTCTGCGCCCAGGCAATCGGCTGGGATTTTCTGCGCTACGCTAAAAAGTACAACATCCATGATTTGGCACAGCAGGTGGACAGTGACGCGGTTGCTTTAATTAAGGAGATCAAAACGATTCTGGATGACCCTGCCCTGGACGACCCGGAGTGTTTTCTGCGAGTTGACGCCATTGTACGGGCCTTCCACAAATATGATTTGCCAACCGGGCGGCATTGGGAATTGGAATAGAGAAGGGCGGCCACAGGCCGCCCCTACTTTCCTACGCAGAATTTTGAAAAAATTCGGTCGGTCACGTCCTCCCGCACAGACTGGCCGGTGAGCTCCCCTAAAGCCTCCAGCGCCTCCTCCACGTCGGTGAGGAGGGCGTCGGGGGTCACCCCGGCCTCCAGGGCCTCCCTGGCCCGGCGGACCGCCTCCAGAGCCCTGCGGGCGGCCTCCTCCTGCCGGGCGTTGGTGAGGATTTCGCCGTAGGGGGCGGCCTCCTCCCTGGGGAACAGCTGGGCCACCGTCTCACCCAGTTCCCGGACTGCCCGCTCAGGGGACTGCTTCACGCTAATGCACACTTGGGGAGGGAGCGGAAAGTTTACAAGCGGAACTGGGGCGGGGGGAAGGTCGGTCTTGCTGATGACCAGAATGGTGGGGGCCAACTCCATGGCCTGCCGCAACAGGAGCACATCCTCCTCCACCGTGGGCTGGGACTGGTCCCAAAGCACCAAAATCAACCCCGCCTCCTCCATAGCCCTGCGGGACCGCTCCACCCCCAGCTTTTCCACCGGGTCGGCCGTGTTCCGCAAACCGGCGGTATCGATGAGCCGCAGGGGGACGCCCCCCAGCTCGCACCGCTCCTCCACCGTGTCCCTGGTGGTGCCGGGGATGTCGGTGACGATGGCCCGGTCCCAGCCCAGCATGGCGTTGAGCAGGGAGGACTTGCCCGCGTTGGGCCGGCCCACAATGGCGCAGGGCACCCCGTCCCGGAGCAGGCACTCCCGGCCGCAGGTGGCCAGCAGGGCGTTCAGCTCCCCCTCCTGGTTGGAGAGGGCATTGTCCAGCTCCTCCAGGCGGAAGGGGTCGATGTCCTCATCGGGGTAGTCCAGCACAGCGTGGAAGTGGGCCATCACGTCCACCAGGGCGGAGTAGACGGCCCCGATTTTTTTCGACAGCGCCCCGGCCAGCTGGCCCGCCGCATGGCGGGCCCCCTCCCGGCTCCGGGCGGTGAGCAGGTCCCCCACCGCCTCCGCCTGGGCCAGGTCCAGCCGGCCGTTGAGGAAGGCCCGCCGGGTAAACTCCCCCGCCCCGGCCTGACGGGCCCCGGCGGCGAAGAGGGCCTCCAGGCCCAGGGCCAGCACCGTGGGGGAGCCGTGGCACTGAAACTCCGCCGTGTCCTCCCCGGTGTAGCTGGAGGGGCCCAGGCTGTAGGTGCACAGCACCCGGTCGATGGGTGCGCCCCCGCTGTCCAGCAGCTCGCCGTACACCAGCTCTCGGGGGGCGTGTTCCCGCAAACCCTTGCGCCCCAGCGGTTTGAAGCACATTTCCGCAATGGAGGCCGCCCCCGGCCCGGACAGCCTCAAGATCCCGATGGCCCCCGGCCCGGCCGGGGTGGAGATGGCGGCGATGGTGTCGGTGGAGAGGGACATGGACGGCGCTCCTTTCAGGATTCGACAGAAAATACACAGTCCCCTGCAAAATGGCCCGCGGGAAAATTTTGTGTAAAATTCAGCCTTGACAGATGTTATGGAAACCGGATTTGTATATTCCCCGTTAACACAGTTGACATAACCGATGTGGAAAACCCTGTGGACAATGTGGAAAAAGCCTCTGCCCCAGGGGAAAGGGCTGTGGAAAGTTTGGTGGGAAAAGTGGATAAAAAACTGCATAGAGGGTGACAAAATAATTTTCTTACCTGGAGAAAACATGGAATATTATGGGCGGTGGTCCTGTCATTTTGCATGAAGAACCCCAAGACATTCCCTATGGCGTATCTGCCCTTCCTGCCAGGTAATCCAAAGAGATGCCGTAAAAATCGGCAATTCTTGCAGCGACGGACAGTGTGGGCTCGGATTCCTCGTATTCATATTTTTGATAAGCTCGAGGAGAAATCTTAATCCCCTTTGCTGCCGCCGATTGTGAAACTCCTCTGTTTTTGCGCAATTCAATCAGCCGTTTAGAAAAAACAGACATTTTAGCACGTCCCTCTTGACAACGTATGGATATACGTGTATTATGGAAATATAGCGTACTATAGTGCGTTGCTTTGAAGGGGAGGGTAAGCTCAATGGGCGACTTAATAGACGACCTCAGCCTATACGCCGTTGAAAACCTGATTCCACGGTTTCAACAGGAAACCGCTGCGGAGATACGGACCGCCTGGCACAAAGTGGACCGGCTCGTCGAACAGCTAAAGGCTCTGAGCCCGGAGGCGGACCGGTATCTGGAGCAGCTTCAAAACGAACTGCTGACCATAGACTTTTACCGTGGTCGGGCCGTACTTCAGGCCGGGCTGTCCATTGGCCTGGAGCTGGGACGGTTGATATAGGGGGGCGGCCTTACAGCCTCTTACACACCGCCCTGGCCGCCTGAACCCCGGAGGCCCCGGCCTGGGCCAGGCCACGGGTGACCCCGGCGCCGTCGCCGGCGGCGAAGAAGTTGGGCAGGGCGGTCTCCAGCTCCTCAGACAGCTGGAGGCGGGCGGAGTAGAACTTCACCTCCGCGCCGTAGAGCAGGGTGTCGTAGTTGGCTGTGCCGGGGGCAATCTTATCCAGCTGATAGATCATCTCAATCAGGTCGTCCAGCTGCCGCTTGGGCAGGGTGAGGGACAAATCGCCGGGCACCGCGGCGGTGAGGGTGGGCCGGACGGTGGACTTGCCCATGCGGTGCTCGTTGGTGCGCCGCCCGCCCACCAGGTCACCGAAGCGCTGGACCAGCACGCCCCCAGCCAGCATGTTGGACAGGGAGGCCACGTGCTTGCCATAGCGGTAGGGCTCATTAAAGGGCTTGGTGAACCGGTTGCTGACAAGCAGGGCAAAGTTGGTGTTCTCGGAGCGGAGGGCGGGGTCGGCGTAGGAGTGGCCGTTTACCGTGTTGATGCCCTCCACGTTCTCCGCCACCACGTGGCCGTAGGGGTTCATGCAGAAGGTGCGCACGCTGTCGCCGTACCGCTTGGTGCGGTAGACCAGCTTGGACTCGTACACCACGTCGGTGATGTGCTCAAAGATGACGGCGGGCAGCTCCACCCGGACCCCCACGTCCACCTGATTGTTCAGCAGCTCCAGCCCCAGGGCCTTGCACTGGTTGGCAAACCACTCCGCCCCGGACCGCCCCGGCGCGGCGATGAGATACCTGCACTGCACCTCGCCGCCCTTGGCCAGAAGCAGGCGGTAGCCGCCGTCGGCCCTCTCGATGGCGGCCACCTCGGTGTGAAAGGCGAACTCCAGCTTGTCCCGCAGGCCCTCGTAGATATTGGTGAGGATGCGCAGGTTGTTCTCGGTGCCCAGGTGCTTGCACCGGGCCTGGAGGAGGTGGAGGTCGTAGGCCAGGGCCTGGCGGGCCAGCTTCCGGGCGGCCTCGCTCTCGGTGGAGAAGACCTGGGTGGTGGCCCCGTGGGCCACATTGATGGAGTCCACGTAGTCGATGAGCTCCATCACCCGGCCGGGCTCCATAAAGTCGGTGAGCCAGCCGCCAAACTGGGTGGTAAAGTTGAACTTTCCGTCGGAGAAGGCCCCGGCCCCGCCGAAGCCGCACATGGTGTGGCACACGGGGCAGTGGATGCACTCCCGCACTTTGCCTGCCACAATGGGACAGCTGCGGTGGTAGATGTCCGCCCCCTGGTCCAGGGCCAGCACCTTCAGCTCGGGGTGGAGATGGGCCAGCTCGTAGGCGGCAAAGATGCCCGCCTCCCCGCAGCCCAGGATGACGGCGTCATATCTGGCGTTCATGGTAAAACTCCTCTCAAACAGTGGGGTAGGGGCCGCCGCCTTCGGCGGCCCGCTTTGCAGGCAGCGACGGGGCGACGAGGGCGCCGCCCCCTACAGAAAAACATAATCAGTATAACATACCTCTGTATAAAACACAACGGCCCGCCAATCTCTGACGGGCCATCCTGGAACGGTTCAGCTCTTTTCCTGAAAGCTTGCGCCGCAGCTGCGGCAGGTGACGGTGATCTTGCCCCGGCCCCGGGGGACCCGCAGCCGCTGTCCGCAGCTGGGGCACTTGAAATAGACGTGCTCCTTGTCCCGGCGCATGGTGCGGCGAGTACGAAGCCAGCTGATGACGGGGCCGGCCACCCGCAGAAAGCGGGCGTTCTCCATCCGCCGCCGCTCCATGTTGCGGGAGAGCAGGCGGAACAGCGTGATAAACAGCAGGGCAAAGCTGATGAAATAGAGGGGCTCCAGTCCGGTGAACAGGAACACCAGATAGAACAGCAGGTAAAGGCCCATCAGAAACAGGTTCAGCGTGTCGTTTCCGTAGCGGCCGTACATGAATCTTTGGATCGCGTTGCGGATCATAGGGCGCCTCCTTGGCTGAATAGGGACGGCAGGCGCAAAGCCGCCTGCCAATATACCTTATTAAATAATAGCGCGTTGGGGAGGCAGCGTCAAGGAGGTATTCGTAAACAATGTGTAAATTTCAACTGTATGTAAGCCTTTTTCCAGACCTTTGGAGGTGTTTGAGGGGGAGTATCCTTTTCACAGATTAATGTAGGGGCCGCCGCCCTCGGCGGCCTGCCAAAGCACAATGGCTCCCCCGGTTTCGGGCCGCCCAGGGGGGCGGCCCCTACAGCTGATCTCCGGATAAAATGCGCGGTCGGGATATGCCCTTTTGCGGGGAAGCCCTTGCGGGGCGGAGAAAAATAGGCTATACTGTCAGTACAAAAAGATTACAGGGAGGGTATGCCCATGAAGCGCATCGACAAGGAAAATTACTATCTGGATATTGCCGAGACGGTACTGGAGCGCTCCACCTGCCTGCGCCGGTGCTACGGGGCCATTATCGTCCAGCACGACGAGATTGTCTCCACCGGCTACAACGGCGCCCCCCGAGGGCGGAAAAACTGCATAGACCTGGGCGGCTGCACCCGGGAGGCCATGAATATCCCATCGGGGCAGCGGTATGAGCTGTGCCGCTCGGTCCACGCCGAGGCCAACGCCATCATCTCCGCTGCCCGCCGGGACATGCTGGGCGCCACCCTCTATCTGGTGGGCCGGGAGGCCAAGGACGGCTCCCTTCTCCACGACGCCACCTCCTGTTCCATGTGCCGCCGCCTGATTATCAACGCCGGCATTGAGCGGGTGGTCATCCGCAACACGGAGACGGAGTACAGCATGGTACATGTGGAGGACTGGGTCCGGGAGGACGACTCCCTGCCCGTCCAGGTCTGACGCTACGGCGGGGAGGAGAGAGAATATGGCCTACGATTTGACCAGGCCGCTGGTCATTGGAATCAGCTCCCGCGCCCTGTTCGACCTGGAGACAGAAAATAAAATCTATGAGGAGCAGGGGCTGGGCGCCTATGAGGAGTATCAGGTGAGCCATGAGACGGATATTCTGAAGGAGGGCTCCGCCTTTCAGCTGGTGCAGGCGTTTTTGAACTTGAATGCCTTGCAGGAGGAGCGCCTGGTGGAGGTCATCGTAACCTCCCGGAACAGCCCCAATACCAGCCTGCGCATTTTCAACTCCGTACAGCACTATGGGCTTGACATCACAAGGGCCGCCCTGACCGGCGGCGCAGAGATGGCGCCTTACCTGAAAGCCTTTCGGACAGACCTCTTTCTTTCGGCAAAGCAGGAGGACGTGAAGCAGGCGGTGGACAGCGATATCGCGGCGGGCATGATCCTGCCCGGAGGCCCCCACGCGGACCCCAGGTCCAAGATTGAGCAGATTCACATTGCCTTCGACGGGGACGCGGTACTCTTTGCCGCAGAATCGGAGCGGATTTATCAGCGCAGGGGAATGGAGGCTTTTATTGAAAACGAGCGGGCCAAGGCGGATATTCCCCTTCAGCGGGGGCCCTTCGCCCGGTTTTTGGAGACGGTGGCCCACATTCAGTCTGCCTTTGCGGACCGAAACCCCGTCCCCATCCGGACGGCGCTGGTGACCTCCCGCAGCGTCCCGGCCCACGAGCGGGCCATCAAGACCCTGCGGAACTGGGGGGTACATGTGGACGAGGCCTTTTTCCTGGGCGGGGTGAGCAAACGGGATGTGCTCTCTGCCTTTGGCGCACATATTTTCTTTGACGACCAGCATGCCCATGCGGACCCGGCGTCGGAGGTTGTCCCGGCGGCGGTGGTGCCCTACCGGGAGGGCGACGACCCGCTGCTGTAGAAAAGCGGAGCGGCTTTTGTTTTTCTTGCAATCGGGGCAGACTTGGGATATGATGGTACTTGAAATTTACCACCGAAGGGGGCCCGGCTATGCGGGACGGTTTTATCAAAGTGGCGGCGGGAACGCCGAAGATCAAGGTAGCAGACTGTGAATTTAACGCGGGGCAGATCATTGCCCTGATGAAGGAGGCGGCGGAGCAGGGAGTGAAGGTGCTGGCCCTGCCTGAGCTGTGCGTCACCGGCTACACCTGCGGCGACCTGTTTTTGCAGGACACCCTCCTCCAGGGGGCGGAGGACGCCCTTGCGCATATTCTGGAGGAAACCAAAGACCTGGATATGCTCACCGCTGTCGGTCTGCCGGTGCGCAGCAAGTGGGACCACAAGCTGTACAACTGTGCGGCGGTGATCTGCAAAGGGGAGCTTTTGGGCCTAGTCCCCAAAACTCATATTCCCAACTACGGCGAGTTCTATGAGGCCCGCTGGTTCGCTTCCGGAGCAGAGCTGGATACCTTGGTGAATCTATGCGGACAGAATGTGTCGCTGTACAGCAATGTGGTCTGGGAATGCGAGACCATGCCCAATCTGGTGGTAGGGGTGGAAATCTGCGAGGATTTGTGGTCTGTCCAGCCGCCCTCTATCGCCATGGCCCGGGCCGGGGTGACCCTGGTCCTGAACCTGTCCGCCTCCAACGAGCTGGCGGGTAAGGCGGCCTACCGCCGTCAACTGGTAGCGGGGCAGTCGGGCCGTCTGGTGTGCGGCTACGTCTACGCCGATGCCGGGGAGGGGGAATCGACCACTGACCTGGTTTTTGCGGGACACAACATCATCGCGGAAAACGGGGCTGTTTTGTCGGAAGTCCGCTTTAAAACCGGGTTGACAATCAGCGAGATCGATGTGGACAAGCTGGTTTTCGAGCGGCGGAAGATGAACACCTTTGCCCCGCCCAGGCGGGACCCCATGGAGGAGGCTCATGCCATCGGGATTGGCCGCGCTTCCTTCTCCCTGGACCTGTCGGACACCGCCCTCACCCGCCCCATCGGGAAGAACCCCTTTGTCCCGGCGGACCACGGGGACTGCAAGGAGCGGTGCGGGGAGATCTTTACCATCGCCGCTCTGGGGCTGAAAAAGCGGCTGGAGCACACCCATGCCTCCTGCGCCGTGGTGGGGCTGTCCGGGGGGCTGGACTCCACCCTGGCCCTGCTCATCACCGCCCGGGCCATGGACCTGCTGGGCCGGCCCCGGAGCGACATCCTGGCCGTCACCATGCCCTGCTTCGGCACCACCAGCCGCACCAAGTCCAACGCCCAGGTGCTGGCGGAGCGGATTGGGGCCGGCTTCCGCACCGTGGACATCGGTGAGGCGGTGAAGGTCCATTTCCAGGACATCGGCCAGTCTATGGAGGACCTGTCCGTCACCTTTGAGAACGGCCAGGCCAGAGAGCGGACCCAGGTGCTGATGGACCTGGCCAACCAGCGGGGGGGACTGGTCATCGGCACCGGCGACCTCAGTGAGCTGGCCCTGGGCTGGGCCACCTATAACGGCGACCACATGTCCATGTACGGCGTCAACGGCTCCATCCCCAAGACACTGGTGCGCCACCTCACCGCCTGCGCCGCAGATGAGGCGGAGGGCTCCGACCCCGAGCTGGCCGCCGTCCTCCGGGACATCCTGGACACTCCCGTCTCCCCGGAGCTGCTCCCCCCCAGGGAGGGGGAGATCGCCCAGAAAACCGAGGACCTGGTGGGGCCCTATGAGCTCCACGACTTCTTCCTCTATTACGCCCTCCGCTGGGGCTTCTCCCCCCGGAAGGTGTTCCGTCTGGCCCTGGCCGCCCTGGGGGAGGACTACGACCGGGAAACCATACTGAAATGGCTGAAAAATTTCTACCGCCGCTTCTTCGGCCAGCAGTTCAAGCGCTCCTGCCTCCCCGACGGCCCCAAGGTGGGCTCTTTGGCTCTCTCCCCCAGAGGGGACTGGAGAATGCCCTCCGACGCGGTGAATGCGCTGTGGATGAAGGAGCTGGAAGACCTTGAATCCCAGCCAGGGATTTGATATAATGGAGTTATAAAAGAAAAGGAGGTTTTAAGCAATGACAGAAGCAGAACGGCAGGACACGCGAAAGGCAATGGCCCTTGACCTGTGCCACATCATTGATGAGAACCCTACGCAGGAGAGCTACACACCGGAGGAAGTTAAGAAATTGATCACCGTGTACGTTTTTTCCGCAGGTCAGAAGTAACAAACTTGGAAAGGCCCCGCCGCCGGCGGGGCCTTTCCTGTCACTGGAACAGTTCCCATATTTTACAGTGAAATACCAGTGACAGCTTATAAGCGTCAGCTACCATCATTTCCTTGGGTAAAATATTTTGTTCAAGCTGTTCCAGCATGTTCAGCGGTACGCCGCTTTGCGCGGCCAATTCGTCTAAGGTCAGGTGCTGTTGTTTCCGAAGCACTCTGATATGATTGAAAAATTTCTGCTTGCTTTCTTCTGTACTCATGGAATTTATCACCTCAAGTTATTTTACAACGATTTGTTGTAAAAATCAATACAACAATTTGAAGTAAGCTATACTTGCGCTGAGGTGATGATGATGTATCCGAGAATAAAAAGTCTTCGGGAAGATTCCGATTTAAATCAGAGTGAAATTGCAGTTCAGTTAGGATGTTCCCAGCAAACATACAGTAATTATGAGCTTGGGCGTCGTATTATCCCGCCTGAAATTTTAATTTTACTTTCCGAAATTTATAACACCAGCATAGATTATCTTTTGGGTCTGACCGATATGCGGGAACCCTATCCAAAAGCGAAATAAAAATATATAGGGAAAGGCCCCGCCGGCTGGCGGGGCCTTCTTGCGCTTATTCGGCTGTGGCAGGGACGGCTTCCTCAGCCGGCGGCTGAGCAGGGGGCTCGCCCTTTTTCTTTTTCCGGGAGAAGATGTGGCTCAAATCGTCGATGACCGAGTAGTAAACCGGGGTAAACAGCAGGGTAATGACGGTGGAGATGACCATGCCGGAGATCATGGTGATGCTCATGTCGCTCATCATCTCCGCCGCGCCCTCGGCCAGCCCCAAGGCCATGGGCACCAGGGCCAGGATGGTGGTGAGGGTAGTCATCAGCACTGGGCGGACGCGCAGGGGGCAGGCGTGGAGGATGGCGTCCACACGGCTCTCCCCCTGTTCCCGCCGGTGGCGGATGTAGTCCACAAGGATGATGGAGGAGTTGACCACAGTGCCGGCCAGCATGATAAGGGCCACCAGGGAGATCATGGACAGGTCCCGGCCGGTGAGGGGCAGGGCGAACAGCGCTCCGGTAAAGGCCACGGGGAGAATCATCATAACGATGACCGGCATGACGAAGGACTCAAACTGGGAGGCCAGCACGAAGTACACCAGCCCCAAGGCCACCACCAGGGCCAGCAGCAGGTCGCCAAAGCTGTCCATCATGTCCTCATAGGCCCCCGAGATGGCCACGGCGTAGCCGTCGGGGAGGGTGTAGCCGTCCAGGATTTTGCTGATTTCCCGGGTAATGGCGGTGGTGTCGCCGCTGATGGTGTCACCGGTGACGGAAATCTGCCGGGACTGGTTCACCCGAATGATGCTCTGGGGGGCCAGCTCAATGTTCACGTCAGCCACGGCGGACAGGGGCACCGTTCCGCCGAAGGCGGAGGGGATGGCCATGGATTTCAGGGCGTCCAGGCTGGCGGCGGCCTTGCCGTCTCCCCGGACCACCACGTCCAGCTCCTTGTTGTTGATGGTGACGGTGGTGGCGGTGGAGCCGGACAGCTCCGAGCGGACCGCCGCGCCCACAGAGGCGGCGGTGAGGCCGTATTGGGAGGCGGCCTCCCGGTTCATGGTGACGGTGACCTGCTCCACCTCCTTGGCCTCGGAGGTGGACACGTCCACCGCATCGGGCAGCCGGGAAATCTGGCCGGCCAGGTCGTGGGCAATCATCACCAGGGTGTCGTAGTCGGTTCCGGTGATGTCCACGCTGATATCCGCGCCGCTGCCCAGCATGGCGGTCATGTCGGAGGCGGTGATGGTGATCTCACACCCGGCAATGTCCTGCACCAGTTCCCGCATGACCTGGGCGATGTCGTCGCAGCTCCGGTCACGCTTCTCCTTGTCGGTCAGGACCAGGTTGACATTGGAGGACTCGGGCTGGGTGATATGGTAGACCGACTCCAGCTCCGGAATATTCTCCATAGCCAGATCCACAATCCGGTCAGCGATAGCGGCGGTGTCCTTCACCTCCGAGCCGATGGGGGTACTGACATCAATGGACACCATGCCCTGGTCCATGGAGGGCATCAGCACCATTTTCGTGTTCATACAGGCGATGATGAAGACGGCCACCAGCCCCACCGAGGCCAGCATCCCCACCCACAGGTGGCGGACGAAATAGCCCAGCAGGCGGGTGTAAATTTCGTTCAGCCGCTGGCCCAGGCCCGCCTTGCCTTCGGCGTGCCGCTTGGCTTTCTTCTCCGCCTTTTTCAGGGCGTGCTGGTGGACCTTCTTCTCGTCCAGCAGAAACCAGCACAGCAGGGGGACCAGGGTGATGGCGATGACCAGGGAACCCAGAATCAGGAAGGAGATGGTCAGGCAGAAGTCGTCAAAGAGCATCCCGGCCATGCCCCCGGTGAGGCCCAGGGGCAGAAAGACGGCCACGGTGGTGAGGGTGGAGGCGGTGAGGGAGGTGAAGACCTCTTTTGTCCCCTCCACGCAGGACTCCATCCGGCTGTGCCCCTCGGCGGAGTAGCGGTAAATATTCTCCAGCACGACGATGGAGTTGTCCACGATCATGCCCACGCCCATGGCGATGCCCCCCAGGGACATCATGTTCAGGGTGAGGTGGAACACGTTCATCAGCACGAACACCGTAAGGATACACACGGGCATGGATACGGCGATGGTGGCGGTGGCGCCCCAGCGCCGCAGGAAGAGGAAAACCACCACGGCGGCCAGAATCACGCCCATGATGATGTTCTGCACTGCGGCGTTTACTGCCATGTTGATGTAGTCGGAGGCGGTATACAATACGGTGTAGGCGATGGCGCCGTTTTTGGCGTGGAGCTTTTCCATCTCCTCCACCACCGCGTCGGCGGTGGCCACCTCGTTGGCCCCGGACTGCTTGGACACCTGGAGCACCACGCAGGCGGCGCCGCCGGTCTTGGCGATGGCCTCCGGGTCGTCCGTCTCCAGAGATACGCTGGCCACCTCAGACAGGCGGACCGTTCCCCCGGTCTGGAGGGGGAGGATCAGGTTGGCCACGTCCTCCACCGTCTGGAACTTGGCGTCGGTGGTGACGGTGAGGGTCTGGGTGCCGTTGTGCATGTCACCCCCGGGATAGAGCAGATTGTCCGCCGCCAGCATCTGGGCAATATAGGAGTTGGACAGGCCAAAGCCCGCCGCCCGGGTGGGGTCCACCTCCACGGCAATCTGCTGGGTGATGCCGCCGGAGACGGTCACCTGGGCCACCCCGTCGATGCGCTCCAGGGCGGGGGAGACGGTGTCCTCCGCCAGGGCCTGGACGGAAGCCAGGTCCTCCCCCTGGAGGGCGATGAGGGCGGAGGGCATCAGGTCGCCGATGTTGATGTTGACGATGATGGGCTCCATGGCCCCGTCGGGGAGGGACAGCCGGTCGAACTGCTCCCGCAGCTTGGTTGCGGCGATGTCCAGGTTGGTGCCCTCCACATAGGTGATCTGGAGCTGGCTCACCCCGTCGGAGGAGGTGGACTGCACCCCGTCCACCCCGGACACCGACATAATGGCCGACTCCAGGGGGCGGGTGACCAGCTCCTCCATGTCGCTGGGGCTGGCCCCGTTGTAGTAGCACATGACCAGGGCGGCGGGGGCCTCCATGTCGGGCAGGAGGGCCAGCTGCAGCCGGGTGGTGAAGACCACGCCGAAAATGGAGATCATAATCACCGCCATAAGGGTGGTGACCTTGTGCTTGATGCAGAATTTTGCGATATTATTCACCGGCCTCAGTCCTCCCCGGATACAATGCGCACCGCATCGCCGTCAGACAGGTAGGCCTGGCCCACCGTTACCAGCATGTCCCCGGCCTTCAGGCCGGAGGTCACCTCGGTGACGCCGTTGCCTGTCAGTCCGGTGGCGATGGCCACATAGCGGGCGGTGCCGTTGGTCTCTGCGATGTTGTCCGCCACAAAGACATACTGCTGCCCGTTGCTGGTGAGAATGGCCTCGGTGGGGATGACGATGGTGTCGGCGGAGGTGTTAGTGCGGAAGGAGACATCGGCGAACATGCCGGACAGCAGGCCGGGCACATCCTCGTTGATGGAGACGGTGACGCTGTACAGCTTGGTCTGCATGTTGGCGGCCAGGTCGATGCTCTTGATGGTGCCCACCACGTCAACGCCCAGGGAGCTGATGGACACGTCCGCCTCGTCCCCCCGGGCCAGCTTGGGCACCAGGGCCTCGGACACGGAGACGGCCACCTCCATCCGGTCCACCCCGTCGATAACAGCCACCGGGGCGGAGGCGGAGACAAATCCCCCCTCTGCGGCGTTCAGGGAGATGATGGTGCCGTCGATGGGGGCAATGACGTTGCCCTTGGCGTCCACGTTCTCCAGTACGGACCCCAGCTGCTCCACGTTGGACTTGTAGCTCTGCATCCCGGCCTCCAGCTGGGCCAGGGTGGAGGTGCGCTGGGCCTGGGCGGTTTGAAGGGACAGCTCCGCCTGGTCAATCTCCAGCTGAGAGGCGGCCCCAATCTCAAACAGGGCTTTCAGGTCGCTGACGTTTTTCTCCGCCAGCTCGATCTGCTTGTCGAAGATGGCCGCCTGGTCCCGGTAGCTCTGGGCGGCGGAGGTGTAACTGATGTTGGCGGCGTTGTAGGAGGACAGGGTGCTGGCCAGGTCCAGGGCGCACAGAGTCTGCCCGGCGGTGACGGTGTCCCCCACCTCCACGTAGACGGCCAGGCACTGGGCGTTGGTCATCACGAAGACGGACTCCTGCCCGTCGGTGACCACCCGGCCGGACACCTTGTTCTCGGTGGAGATGGTATCGACTGTGACCTCCCGGACCTGGACGGCCACCCCGGCCGGGGCGCTGTCCTGGGAGGTGCTCTCCCCGCCGCCGGACTGGCAGGCGGTCAGGCCCAGCGTCAGGGCGGCGGCCAGGGCCAGGGAAAAGATTTGTTTCAGCTTCATGGATCGGTCTCCTTTAATTTAATTCATGATGCCGTAGTCCACGGCCCAGCGGTAGGTGTTCCAGGCGGAGAACAGGTCGTTTTCCGCCCCGGCCACCTTCTCTCTGGCCTCTTTCAGTTTGTCCTCCGCCTCCAGCAGCTTGTTTTGTGACAAGCTGCCCTGGCTCTGCTTCAGCTGAGCTGCGGCGTAGTTGTCCTGCTCCACCGCCAAGGCGGTTTTGGAGGCGTCCAGAATCTGCTGGTAGTCCTTCACCTTCAGGTAGAGATTGCGCAGGCCCAGCTCAAAGCTCTGGACGGTGTTGTCGTAGGTATACTTGGCGGAGTAGTAGGTGTGCCGGGCCTGCTGGTAGGACCGGTCGTTGGCCATGTAGGTCTGGCCATAGTCCCCCCCGTGATTGTTGTACTCCTTCCGGGCGTCCTTGTAGGTCTCGGTGGCGTCATACAGGTCCCAGCTGTTCTCCTTTGCGGTCTCCAGGTCCTGCTCCAGGTCCATGCTGTCCACCTCCTCCCGACTGACGGCGGGGAGGGAGGCCAGGGAGATTCTTCCGGTGATATCTGCCCCGATGAGCAGTTCCAGCTGGCCCTTATAGGTATTCAGGTTCATCCGCAGGGTGGACAGGCCGCTGTCCAGGGCGGCCCGGCCCGACCTGGCCTGCTTCACCGTCATGGAGGAGATATGTCCCAGCTCATAGCGCAGGTCCAGCTCGGTGAGCTGCCGGTCCAGGGCGGCCAGCTGCCGCTCCAGCCCGTCCTCCTGGAGCTCCATGGCGGCCAGGGCGATGTAGGTGGCCTCTCCGGCCATGATGATCTGGTTCTGAAGGCTTTTCAGCTGGCGGACGGTGACGGCGTTGTCCTCCTGCATGTCGCCCTCCTTGATGGCGTCGAACTGCTTGCGGACGGCGTCGTAGGCGCTGTCAAGCTGGTCATAGGCGCTGTGGTACTCGTAGCCGTCCATATACTTGGACATCAGCACCAGGCTCCACTGGGTCTTGGCAATCTCGTTGAGCTGCTCCCGCAGCTGTTCCTTCAGCTTGTCGTAATCCAGCTCCTCGATCATGTCGATGCTCTCCTGGAGGGCCAGCACCTGGAGGTTGCCCTCGTGCATCCGGCGGTTCAGGTTGCCGAAGGAGAGGGAACCCACCGGGTCGGGTATGTACTCCTCCGCAGGAGGATCATCAGAGGTCTCCGGGGCAGCCTCCCCCTCCGCCTCTTCCCCGGCGGGCTCTGCGGGCTGGGCCTCCGATTCCCCGGCGGGAGCGGGAGGGCCGCTCTCATCTGCCGCCGCCGGTTCCGTCTGGGCCGCAGCGGCCGCCGGCGCGGACGGGTCCCCCTCCGCCGCCAGGGCGGTGGCGCCCAGCAGGGACAGGGCCAGCGCCGCCGTCAGCAGCAGGGCCGTGGTTCGTTGTTTCATAGGGGTTCCTCCTTATATCCGTCTGCCGCCCCGCCGTGGCGGAGCAGGTCTGTTCTCAGTTTGATCCTCTCCCGAACCTGGGGAACGCAGGCCGGATTCTGCAAGGTCTCCACAATGGCGAAGGCCAGCACCGCACAGGTCATGTGAAAGACCTGGTCGGCGTACTCCCGGCTGGGTTCCCGCAGCCTGGCCGGGTCCACCGCCTCCCACAGCGGGTCGGGCAGAAACTGCATGGGCCCGCCCATAAAGCTCTGCATGTCCATCCCCTCGTTCAGCCGTACGATCTTGATAAACTGGCAGAGCATGGGGTCGGTATGTCCCTGCTGGCCGATAAAGCGGCCGTAGGCCAGCAGGGGGAGGGCAAACAGGTCGCCCTTCGCTTCCATGAGAATGTTCCGCAGCAGGGAGATGAAGTACTCCCGCATATCCTCCAGTAAGTAGCGGATCAGGTCCTCCTTGTCCTCGAAATACTGGTAAAAGCTGCCCCGGGGAATGTGGGCGGCGGCGATAATCCGGTTGATGGACGCATCGGCGAAGCGTACCCGGGTCAGTTCGGCCCAGCTGGCGTCAATCAGCCGCTTTCGCTTTTCCTCCGGCAATCGAAAAAATGTTGCGGTGGGCACAGTCTCCCTCCTCTTGTGACAGATTGTCGCAATGTGACAGGCTGTCATGTATTATACAAAAGGCGCTTCAGGCTGTCAAGCCAAGAAGTGTGAAACTTTTGTTAAAATGCCGCAGAAGAAAAAGGTGCCGTTTTCCTCCAACAAACTCCCGAAGGATTTGGAAAAAATACTGCTCCCGCCCACTGGGGGCGGAAGCAGCAGAGAGGGTTTTATCGCGTGTAAATGATCGCAGGTCCATGGGGTGGGGCTCTCGGTGTACGCTCCACTACGGCTGCTTGCCGATGTAGGCCAGGATGCCGCCGTCCACATAGAGGATGTGGCCGTTGACGAAGTTGGAGGCGTCGGAGGCCAGGAAGACCGCCGGGCCCATCAGGTCCTCCGGGTCCCCCCAGCGGCCCGCCGGGGTCTTGGAGACGATGAACTGGTCGAAGGGGTGGCGGCTGCCGTCGGGCTGGCGCTCCCGGAGGGGGGCGGTCTGGGGGGTGGCGATGTAGCCGGGGCCGATGCCGTTGCACTGGATGTTGGCCCCGCCGTACTCGGAGCAGATGTTCCTTGTGAGCATCTTCAGCCCGCCCTTGGCGGCGGCGTAGGCGGAGACGGTCTCCCGGCCCAGCTCGCTCATCATGGAGCAAATGTTGATGATCTTGCCGTGGCCCTTTTTCACCATACCGGGGATGACCGCCTTGGCGCAGATGAAGGGACCGATGAGGTCGATGTCCACCACTTGGCGGAAGTCCTCCGCGCTCATCTCCGTCATGGGGATGCGCTTGATGATGCCGGCGTTGTTTACCAGAATGTCCACGCCCCCCAGCTCGACCTCGATTTTGCCCACCAGCTCGGTCACCTGAGTCTCGTCGGTGACATCGGCGATGTAGCCGTGGGCGTCAATCCCCTTGGCGGCGTAGTCGGCCAGGGCCTTGTCCAGGTTGGACTGGGAACGGCAGTTGAAGGCAATTTTCGCCCCTGCCCCGGCCAGGGCCTCGGCGATGGCAAAGCCGATGCCGTAGGCCCCGCCGGTGACCAGGGCGGTCTTGCCCTCCAGGGAGAACAGCTTCTGCATATCCATTTGATACACTCCTTTCGGGCGTTTTATTTCAGTTCGGTGGTGGGGATAACGTCCATGTCGTCAAAAGCCTGATTTTCCCCGCCCATGGCCCAGATAAAGGTGTAGCTGGCGGTGCCCGCCCCGGCGTGAATGGACCAGGAGGGGGAAATCACGGCCTGCTCGTTTTTCATGACGATGTGCCGGGTCTCCTGGCCCTGGCCCATCATGTGGAAGACTACTTGGTCCTCCGGGACCTCGAAGTACATATAGACCTCCATCCGCCGCTCGTGGGTGTGGGCGGGCATGGTGTTCCACACGCTGCCGCTCTCCAGCACCGTCATGCCCATGGACAGCTGGCAGGTTTTCAGCACGTCGGGGTGGATGAACTGGTTGATGACCCGCTTGTTGGAGGTGGCGGCGTCGCCCAGGGGCTTCTTGGCGGCGTCGGCCAGTTTGAGCAGCCGGGTCTCATAGCTGCGGTGGGCGGGGGCGGATACCATGTAGAACTTGGCGGGCTTTTCCGGGTCCGCGCTGGCAAAGAGCACCTCCCTGGCCCCCATGGTGATATAGAGGCAGTCTTTGTACCCCAGCTCGTAGACGGTGCCGTCCACGGTGACCGTCCCGGCGCCGCCGATGTTGAACATGCCCACCTCCCGGCGCTCCAGGAAATAGTGGGTGCCGAAGTTGGCCCACACGTCGATGCCCTTGTCGATGGAGACAGACTCCTTTACGGGCATACAGCCCAGGGTAACCATCCGGTCCACGTGGCTGTACACGGCCACCACCTGGTCGGGCCGGTACAGGTTCTCGACCAAAAACTCGTCCCGCAGCTCCTGGGTGGTGTAGCGCTTTACGTCGTTGGGATGGGCGGAATAGCGGATATCCATAACAAAACCTCCTGACGGTAAAAATAATAGAGCCGCCGCTTTCGGCGGCCCGGCAGTTGATTACAAAATTTCTGTGCCCCACGCTTCCAGCTGGGTAAGGGCCGGGAAGGGGGAGGGGTCCTCCGGGTCCTTGATGAGCCGCTCCACCACCAGCCAGTCTGCTGTGCGGGGCTCCATGTCCATGACCTGACGCTCCCCCGTTTTGACGAAGGCGGGCTCCAGCTGTGAGCCGTCGGAGAAGCGGACGGTGCAGCCCGTCCACCAGCTGTCGTGGGGAAAGTCCGCCCGGAGGGTGAAGACCAGCCGGTCCAGCCGGACGGGCCGGCCGAAGTCCAGGCGGAGGGCGGCGTTGGGGTCCCGGTTGATACCCCAGCTCTGGAAGGGCCAGCGGCCGTGGCAGTGGTTGGCGAAGCAGCCGTCGATGGCGTTCCGGGCGGCAAAGACCGATTCCCCCCGGGTCTCCACGTTGGCGCTGGCATGGGGGAAAAGCCCCCCGTTGTCGTGGCTGTCCAGCACGTTCCGGGCCAGATTGCGGCGGGCGGCAATTTCCTCCTCCTCCGCCCGGCGGACCCACAGCAGATGCCGGTCCCCGGTGAAGGATTTGGGGGAGTAGCTGATCTTTTTCTCCCCGAAGGGGACGGCCAGGCGGAACTCCCCGGAGAGCCAGCCATAGGTCTCCCCCATGCTGTCCTCCAGCAGTGCCACCACAAAGCCGGGCCCGCCGTCCATGCGGATCACGTCCCCCTCCTCATAGGGGGCGTCGTACACCAGAGTGGCCCGGTCCGGGCCGGCGGCCTGGGCCTTGACCCGGCCGTCCGGACCGGTGATAAAGATGCGCAGTTCACCGCCCTTGGACGTATCCATACTGTATTCCTCCTTGCAAATTCAACGCTTTGGAATATCCCCCGTCACCCAGGTCACCAGCCGGTGCTCCCCCGGCTCCAGGCGCCAGCGGATGGACGGGATGCGGGTGAGGGGGGAGAGCAGGTTGGTGTTAGGCCAGGGGGCGACAAGCAGGGGCTCCCCTCCGCCCTCCTCGCAGCGGATGGCGCTTATCCCCCAGGGGAACCGGGCAGCCACGCCATGGGCCTCCCATGCCACCATATCCCCGTGATACCGCTGTCCGCCCGCCTCCGCCGGGACGGCGAAGCCGCCGTCCACCGCGTCGATGGGGCGGTCGTTGGTGATGCGGTACTCCCGCCGGTGGCTGGGGAAGGAGGGGGTCACGGTGACCTCCACCTCCACCCCCCGCAGAGGGGAGTAGCGCCGCCAGGTGTGGTCTGCCCCGATTTCAAAGTCGGCAAAGCCCCGCTGGGTGTGCCAGCGGTCCTCCCCCGCCTCGCTGACGGCCAGGCAGCAGTCGAAGGCCCCCTCCTCCAGGCTGTCCCCCCGGGGGACGGAGAAGCCGAACCGGCTGGAGTACACCAGCTTTTCGTACTTGGGCCCCACCTGTCCCAGCTGGCAGACGCAGCACTGCCCCGCCGGGAACAGCTGCACCTGTTCCCCGGACCGGGCAATGAGCATCCGGGCCTGGGGCAGGGGCCGCAGGGGCTCCAGGACGGGAATCTGCTCCTCTGAGCGCCAGAAGGGGTGCTCCTCCGGCAGGGCCAGACACAGGAAGGCTTTCAGGGCCCAGTAGGGGGAGCCGGGGGCGTTGTAGTTTTCGCTCATGCACAGGTTGGGGTAGCCGTAGCCTACGGTGAGCAGGCCGTCGGAGGAAAAAATGGGCTGGGCGAACCAGTCCCGCAGATTGCCCAGTACCCGGGACTTCATAACCCCCCAGGGCAGCCCCTCCACCCCGGCGAAGGCCAGGGCGGAGAAAAAGGCGCACTGGCCAAAACGATAGGTCAGGCTCCGCCCGAAGGGCACCGCCCGGCCCCCGTCCTCAAACCAGTAGAGGTAATCCCGGGCGAACCGGGCCGCCCGCTCCCGGAAGCGCCGGGCCCGGACCGGGTCCTCCTCTGCCATGAACCGGGCGTAAATCAGGCCGTAGTAATGCATCCCGAAGGGGACATAGTAGTCCACCTGGGAGGGCTGGCCGTCGCAGTACCAGCCGCCGCCCAGATACCAGCTGTCCAGCTTGGACAGGTCCTCCTCCAGCTGGTCCCGGTTCCAGGGCCAGCCCAGGCGCCGGAAAGCGGCCTGGACCAGCACCCGGAAAAAGAGCCAGTTGTTCTGGGGCAGGGCCCGCCCCTCCGCACCGGACAGCCAGCGGTGGAGGTTTTGGGCCTCCTTGGGTGTAAATTCCATTTTCTCATGGCAGAGCATCAGTGTCAAGGCTATGGAGGCCATCTCCACGATTTTCTGGTCGCAGTCCCCCACCGGCCCCCAGCAGGCCGGGTGGTTGGGGTCGGCGCCGTTGACCAGCCCCTGGCGGAACAGGGGCAGCCAGTCCGCCCCGCCCCCCTGGCTCCACAGGGGGGCCAGCCCCCACAGCATCCGGGAGAAAGCCTCCATATGGGCGGAGCTCTCCCCGTAGTGGGCGGCGAAGTCCCCCAGGTGGAGGCCGGTATACCCCGCAGTAAAGCGTCCCCTCACCGGCTCCAGAATCTGGAGGAGGGCCCGCTCCACATCGTTCCGGGTGCGGAGGGGATTTTGAGACAAGTCAAAGCGTTCCATGTCAGTACCAGTAGCCGCAGCTGCCGTGGAGCAGGCGGAAGAGAGCCTCCATATAGTAGTAGTCCCCCCAGATGGTGCACTCGTCCACCCCCCGGTTGTCCGGCTTGGAGTATACCCCGTGGAGGAGCAGGCCCTCGGCCTGGGGCAGGTTCCGGGTGGTGTAATGCTCCGACAGGGCCAGCACCGTCCGGGCCAGGGCGGACTCATAGACCTCCCGCCGGGGGTGGGTCAGGGGCAGGTGCTGGAGCAGCTCCAGAATGCCGCAGCAGATAATGGCGGCGGCGGAGCTGTCCCGGGGCTCGTCCCCCTGGGTAAAAAACAGGTCCCAGTAGCACACCCCGTCCTGGGGCAGGCGCTCCAGGTAGTAGTCCAGCAGCCGGCAGGAGGTGTCCAAGAAGCTGCGGTCCCCGGTGTGGCGGCAGCTGAGGGCAAAGCCGTACACCCCCCAGGCCTGGCCCCGGGTCCAGCAGGAGTCGTCGCTGTAGCCCTGGGCGGTGCGGCCGAAGCGGGGCGCGCCGGTGTCCACGTCCATGTAGAAGGTGTGGTAGGTGGTGCGGTCCGGGCGGACCAGGTACTTCTGGGCCTGCTTGGCGTGGCTGTAAGCCATCTCCTGATAGCTGCGGTCCCCGGTGAGCCGGGCGGCCTGATACAGCAGGGGCAGGTTGAGCAGGCAGTCGATGATCATGCGGCCCCGGTTTTTGGGGTCGTCCAGGTCGCCCCAGGCCTGGATGATGCCCGCTTGGGGGAAGTACCGGCGGCGCAGGGCCTGGGCGGCTTTCAAGAAGCACTCCTCCGCCCTGTGGTCCTTCCGGAGCAGCACCGCAGGGTAGCAGGACAGGGAGTAGAGAAAGCCCAGGTCATGGGTGTCCAGATAACCGGGGTCCTCCACCCGGTGATAGAAGCTGTCCAGGTGCTTTTCCAGGACGGGCAGATAGCTCTCGTCGCCGGTATGCTCGTAGAGCAGCCAGAGCATCCCGGCGAAGAAGGAGGTGGTCCACTCGAAATTTTCATGCTCCGCCGGGTAGACCAGCCCCTCGGTGTTGGCGGCGGGAAAGCAGTCCTGAAAGCGAGGGAGCATGGCCCCGACCTTCTCCCGGCAGAAGTCCAGCTCCCGCTGGAGAAATTCCCGGGAAATAACGCGGGAGAGGGGAAATTGCTGCTGCATGATGGTTGCTCCTTTTTCTCAGATCTCGTACCAGCGGATTTCGTTGGCCGCCAGGTCCAGGGGGAAGGAGGAGCCGTCCCCCCGGTAGACGGTGGTGGACTGGGGCTGATAGGTGTTGTTGACCACGCAGAACTTGCCGTTTTTCACATAGGCGTGGACATCCACGTTGCAGTTGGAGGACAGCCACAGGTTGAGCTGGTCCTCGCTGTGGGCCGACCAGAGGACGGCCCGGTGGAGCAGGCGGCTGTTGACAAAGGAGTAGGGCAGGCCGGAGATGTACACCGCCCGACCCGCGCCGAAGCTGTTGGCCGCCAGCTGGACCTCCCTGTCCCGCTGGACCAGTACCTGGGCCCCCTCCAGGGCGTAGATGCTCTTCTTGCCCTCGCCAAAGTCCACCTCCTCCCGGCAGTCGGCCAGGATAAAGTGGGACCGGTGTTCCTCCCAGTTGTACTTGTCATAACCCAGAGTAAAACCGGTTTCCTTTTCTACGCCCAGTATACTGGAGAGCTGGAGATACCGGCCCTGGTACTGGTGCCCGGAGGGCTCGCCCACGCCGATGAAGCCGCCGCCGCTGTAGACAAACTTCTTTACTGCGGCGGAGACGGCCGGGTCCTCCCAGACGGCCCCGCCGGTGTGGGCGGTGTCGCCGTCTCCCACGTTGATGAGCACGTCCACGCCGTCCAGGATGGAGGGGTCGGCCTTCACGTCGTCAAAGCTGATAAACCGCACGTCGTAAGGGGCGCCGGACAGGGCTTCGATGACCCCGGCGTAGGAGTAATTCTGCTTCTGATACAGGGCGTGGTGGACCATGTGGCAGCCCCAGGACCGGGCCTTGCCCCAGGCGTTGAGGACGGCCACCGTCTTGACGCAGTAGGGGGTGGTGCCCTTGATGTTGTCATAGAGCTCCCGGAACTCGTCGCATACGCTCTCCACGTAGTCAATGAACTCCGGGAACTGGCAGGCCAGCTTCAGGTAGCCGCCGTAGCCGATGCGGTCGATGGGCTTGCGCAAAATGGCCCGGCGGGCGGTGACCCAGTTCTCCTTGGCCTCCCGGACGGGGTCGCCCCCCTGGTGGAAGGTGTCGGGGAAGAAGTAGGGCAGGAAGCGGCCCTCGGTGTAACGTACCCCGGGGATATCGGAGATGAGCCGCAGGGTGGAGCCGTTGCCCACGCTGCCCACCACCGCGTCCAGGCCGATGGTCTTGAACTCGTCCATATAGGGCTCGGTGCCGATAAAGTGGTCCCCCAGGAACATCATGGCCTCCTTGCCCAGCTCGTGGGTGATGTCCACCATCTCCTTGGCGAGGGCGGCCACCTCCCGGCGCTGGAAGGCCATAAAGTCCTTGAACTCCTTGGAAGGTACCCGGTACTGGTTGTTGTAATACCCCTGGTCGATGATAAATTCGGGGCGGAATTTGTACCCGGCCTCCCGCTCAAACTGCTCCAGGATGTAGGGAGAGACGGAGGCGGAGTAGCCGTACCAGTCCACATATTTCTCCCGTTTCAGCTCGTCGAAAATCAGGGTAAACTGGTGGAAGAAGGTGGTGTACCGGATGACGTTTACATAGGGGTGGTCCGCGATGAACTTCCGCAGCCGCTCCATGGTGAACTTCCGGGTCTTGGGCTGGCGGACATCAAAGGTGATCTGGTGCTCGAAGTTGGTCCAGCCGTTGGTGACGGCGTTGTACATGTGTACCGGGTCCCAAATCAGGTAGGCAAGAAAGCTGACGGTGTAGTCATGGAAGGGCTCCGGGGCGTCGATGATGACGCAGCCGTCCTCGTACTGCCATGCCTCCGGGGAGAGGGGAGTTCCCGTGGTGCGGTCCATCACCTCCCACCAGCGCTTGGGGTCGTCCCGGGTGTTCACCTCCATCAGCTCGCCGCTCACCCCCTGCATCAGGGGGATGGACAGCGGGCCGCCGGCGGCGGTGTGAAAGCCCGTCATGATGTAGCACTGCTGGACCTCATCGGGGTTGGCCTTGGCCCAGGCGTTGTCCTTCCGGGTGGTGTAATAGGTGGAGTAGACCTTGGCGTCTACGCTTTTCAGCTCCTCGGGGTAGTCGGTGCCGTCACAGTCCCGGATGGCGTCCGCCCCCCAGCGCTCCAGCAGCTCCAGGGTCTCGGGAACCACATCCACATCGGTGGGGATGGTCACCCGGCCCGTCTTGCGCGCGTCGTTCATATGATATTAAATCCTCCTCAGATAAAATCTGATTCAAGTTTTGGTTCTCCCGCCGCCCGCTTCCGGGGGCGGCGGGAACAGGTGAAAGGAGCGGGAGGGCTCAGCCCTTGACGCCGCCGCCGGTCACGCCGGCGATGATCTTCTCTGACATGAAGATGTACAGCAGGAAGGTGGGCAGGAACACGATAATCACCGCCGCGAACATGCCGCCGTACTGGCCGGTGTACTTCATGGAGTTGATGATATTCAGCAGTCCCACGCCCACGGGGGCCATAGACTCACTGGAGGTGAAAATCAGGGCCATGAAGAACTCATTCCACACGGACATGAAGTTGAAGATGGTTACGGTGATGATGGCGGGCTGGACCAGGGGGAGCATGATTTTCAGGAAGGTCTTGGGACCGCTGCACCCATCCAGATAGGCCGCCTCCTCATAGGTGCGGGACAGGGTGGAGAAGAAGTCCAGCAGGTAGATGGTGGTGTAGGGTACCCGGAGCATGATGTACAGGATGACCAGCAGCACCCGGCCCTTGATGCCCCATTGGACGGACAGGGAGTAGATGGGCATGATGACCATGATGACGGGCACGCTCATGGCGATGACCAGGCCGATGCGCAGGGCCTTGCCGCCGGTGAACTCCCAGCGGGAGAGGACGTAGGCGGCGGGGGCGGAGATGGCCAGCACGCCCACGCAGGAGATGACGGAGTAGAGCAGGGAGTTGGCGAAGAAGACGGATACGTTCTGGGCCTTCCAGGCGGTGGCGTAGTTCTCAAAGTGGAAGCCGCTCTCAAATTTAAAAATCTGGCCGGAGAAAATTTCCCGGGAGGTGGACAGGCTGGCGCCCAGAATCCAGAACAGCATTACCGCGGTGAACAGCACCCAGATGCCCACGATGAGATAGCCGGGCAGGAGCCGGGCCTCTTTTTTCCAATTGATCTTGTTCATACTGCACCCTCCTCTCTTAATATTCCAGATCGTTGCCCTTGAAGAGCCGTTCGGTGACCAGATAGACCGCGATGATAATCAGCGTCAGCACCACGCCCACGGCCGCGCCCGCCCCGGCGTCCCGCTGGGTGATGCCCTTTCCGCCGAATACCATGTCGTAGAGGTAAATCACCGGCACAATGGTGGACGACTCGGTGTCGATGGGGGAGAACATCTTGGTCCACAGGAAGAAGGTGGTGGTGTTGATGCTCCAGAAGGTGACGGAGGTTTTCAGCACGCCCTTGAGCAGGGGGAGGGTGATGTGGGTGAACTGGTGGACCTTGCCCGCGCCGTCGATGGTGGCGGCCTCGTACAGGTCCTGGGGGATACCCTCGATGCCGCTGATGTAGATGAGCATGTAGTAGCCCACGCTGCCGAAGATGAAGGAGCCGGTCATGGCCCAGAATTTCAGATCGGTGCCCAGCCACTTGATTTTGTCTCCGCCCAAAAACTGGACAATGGTGTTGAGCATGCCGTAATCATAGTTGAAGATGTACTGAATCCACATGGTGGCCAGGGCCACAGCGCTGATAATATTGGGCATGTAGATGGCGGCCCGGAAGAACTTCTTGCCCCGGATGCCGCTGGTGACGGTGACCGCCATCAGCATGGCCAGCGCCAGGGTAAACACGCCGCCCACAATCCAGATCAGCAGCATGTTTTTCATGGAGATCATAAAGCTGGTGCTGCCGAATATTTTGCTGTAGTTGCCGAAGCCGAAGAAGCTCCAGTCCGCCATGGTGGCGGTGACGCTCTCTACCCGGAAGAAGCTCATCAATACGGTGCGGCACACCGGATAGACAAACATGAGCACCAGGGACAGCAGAGCGGGCATACAGAACCAGAAGATCATCGCTTTGTTTTTTCTCATGATTTTGCTCTCTCCTTTCCGGTTTTAGGGTACAAAAAGCAGGCGGCGCCGCAGGGGCGCCGCCTGCTAACACGGACAATGTTAAGCGGTTATTTGAATCAATACAGGGCGTCCAGAGCCTTGCAGAAGTCGGCGCCAGTGGCGTACTTGCCCTCAAACAGCTCGGTGCACATGGACTTGATGGTGTCCTTGAGGTCGGTGTTGGCGTTGAGGCCGGCGCACCAGGTCATGGGCTTATCGGCGGCCAGCAGGGTCTCCACGGTGCCGTTCAGGGCAGCGGGAGCCTTGTTGCGGCTGTCAGCGGGGATCTGGGCGGCGGTGTCGGCCATCTTCTGGTCAAACTCGCCGGTGGTCAGGAAGATGATGAAGTCGAAGGCGGCCTGGGCGTTCTCGCTATAGCTGGTGACGGCCAGGGAGTTGGCGCCGGCGTAAGCAGCGGTATTCTCCACACCGCCGTCCACGGCGGGGTAGTTGAACAGGCCCCAGTTGACCTCGGTTCCGGTCTGCATGTTCACCTCGGCGGTGACATAGTTGGCGCAGACGATCATAGCGGCCTGGCCAAAGCCGATCTTGTTCTCACTGGCGGGGAACTCGTCAGGAGCGCCGTCCACAAAGTATCCCTTGCCGATCAGGTCGATGATGTCCTGGGCGGCCTGCTCAGCCTTGGTGCCGCTCCAGCCGCCGTTCATGTCCAGCTCCTCGATCTTGGCCTCGCCCAGATAGCGGACCAGCTGGTGATAGAAAGCGAAGTTGCAGTAGGCGGAGTCCTGGGCGATGGGGGCGATGCCCGCGTCCTTCAGCTGCTGGCACACGGTCAGGAACTCGGACCAGGTCTTGGGCTCGGCGGTGACGCCGGCCTTGGAGAAGGCGTCCTTGTCATAGAAGAAGCCGCCCACCTGGGGCTGCTCCACGATGGAGTTGAGATGGCCCACCCACTCGATGACCTGGTTGTTCAGGCAGGCGTAGCTCCAGCTATCGTAATTGACGGCCTTGGCCATATCGGTCAGGTCCAGGATGTTGGGGTAGGTGGTGGCGATGCGCTGGTAGTCATCCTCGATGATGTCGATTTTCTCCTTGGCCTCCAGAGAAGCGGAGAGCACCTTGTTCACGTCGCGGCCCTTGAACTCGATGTTGACCTTGGCGCCGGTCTGGGCCTCAAAAGCGGCGGCGGCCTCCTCAATCACGTTGGCCTGGGGCTCGCCGGAGGACCACATGGACCACATGTTCAGGGTTACGCCGTCGTACTGCTTGCCGGAGCCGCTGGCAGCGGGCTGGCTGGTGGAGCCGCTGGGCTGACTGGGCTGGCTGGCAGCGGGCTTGTCGCCGCCGCCGCCGCACCCGGCCAGCAGGGACAGGGACAGGGCGGAAGCCAGCAGCAGGCTGAGAGTCTTCTTCATTTTCATGTTCTATACCTCCATATTAAGTGTTGGGAATTTGCCTTTGGCCGTTCACCGGCCGATTCATGGTCCTATTGTATTATAGTTTTCCAGGAAAAACTACCCGTTTTTTGCTCTGTTATTTATATATCGTGCTTTTTCTTTTTGACCGGATTGTCTAAAATAACGGACGTTTTTTCAGAGATACTGGACAATTTTTCTGTTCTCCGTCCCGCGGATTGGGCACCATGACCGGACGATCAAAATATATATCGGGTTGATTGGAAGTATTGCATAATTGGGCGGGGCAAGGTATAATACAGATGGAAAATTTTCCTTTATAAAATTACAAAGGGAGGAGGGGGGCTTTTGATCCGATACCAGTTCAGCGTCTCCGGTACACCGGAGACGCCGGGGCGCGCCGCGCCCCGGCTGAGCTACATCACCAAGGATCAGTTCTCTACGGACTGGAACTCCAAGCTTCATACCCACGGCTGCGCGGAGCTGTTTTTTGTTCTGGATGGTCACGGGCACTTCCGAACCCTGTATGAGGAGTTTCCCATCTCGGTACAGGACCTGCTCATTGTCAACGCCAACGTGCCCCACACGGAGATCAGCTCCATGAAAAGCCCGCTGCAATATATCGTCCTGGGCATTGACGGGCTGGAGGCCGCCTCCTCCGAAGAGGGCTATGCCATGCTCCACATCTCCGACGGCTGGACGGAGCTGAACAGCTGCGTGGACCTGATGCTCCAGGAATCCGCCAAGACCCTCCCGGGCCACGAGGAGGTCTGCCGGCATCTGCTGGAGGTGGTGCTCATCCGGCTGGAGCGGCAGCAGAACCTGTCTTTTTCCGGTGAGGCCTCCGGCCCCAGGGCCAGCAAGGAGTGTGAGCTGATCCGCCGCTACATCGACAACCACTTTAAGGAGGACCTGACCCTGGACCACCTGGCTCAGCTGGCCCACTTGAACAAATATTACCTCTCCCACTCCTTCCGCAGGGAGTTTGGAACCTCCCCCATCAATTACCTCATCTCCCGGCGGGTGGAGGAGAGCCGGTTCCTCCTGCGGAAGACTGACCACTCCCTCTCCCTCATCGCCGAGATTCTGGGCTTCTCCTCACTGAGCTACTTCTCCCAGTGCTTCCGCCGGGTGGAGGGAATCAGCCCGACAGAGTACCGCAAGCAGAACCGGCAGAATATTGGATCAGTGCCATAGGCAGACGATCTTTCGTTGCGAAAGGACAGGTGAAACAATGGCCCAGAACACCCTGTATACTGTGGTAGTCGCCGACGACGAGGACGAGCTTCGGGAGGCGGTGTGCGGCATGATCCCCTGGCAGGAGCTCGGCTTCCTGCTGGTGGGCAGCGCCAGCAACGGTTTGGATGCCCTCCAGATGGTGGAGGAGCGGCAGCCGGACCTGCTGCTCACGGACATCCGGATGCCCTTTATCTCCGGGATTGAGCTGGCCCGGCAGGTGCGGGAGGTGCGGCCCGCCACCCACATCGCGTTCCTCAGCGGCTACGACGACTTTGAATACGCCCAGCAGGCCATCCAGTATAATATCATCAGCTATATGCTCAAGCCCCTGACAGTAAAAGGGCTTGGGGAGGAGCTGCAAAATATCCGCCGGAAAATTGACGCGCAGTTTGCCCTGTTTCGCCAGGCCCCGGCCCAGGGCGATGGACAGGACCTCCCGGCCGCGGCGCTGCTGGCCGCCCTGGTTCTGGACAGCCAGGCGGACCCGGACAGCCTTGCCCAGGCGGAGGGCTATGCCCGCCGGTGCGGCCTTTTCGGGAGCGGGACGGAAAAGCTCTGCTGCACTGTGATGGTATCCGTCCTGCTGAATGGGGAGGGCAGCACCGGCACCCCTCCCTCCTTCGCCGCTTCGGTGGACCGGCTGGCCGGCAAATACCTGCGGAGCGCCAGCTTCTTTGCCCCCGGCAAGGTGGTCACGGTGCTGTGGGGCAAGCCGTCGGACTTTGAGGAATACCTGTATATTTTGGCGGATGAAATCCCCCAGATGGCCGAACGGGTACTGGGCAGGCGCTGCCGCATCGGCGTGAGCCGGCCGGCCGGCGGCGTGGCCGCCCTGCATGACGCCTACTGCGAGGCGGTGGAGGCCCTCCGCCAGGGCGACAGGGCCCAGGCGGGCGCCCAGTTTATCAGCGACCTGGAGCCTGCGGTCAAGGGGGGAGAGCCGCTGTGCAAGCGGGCGCTGGAGACCCTGGACCAGCGCTATATGGACGCCGGCCTCTCCCTGGTATCCCTGAGCGAGATGCTGGACGTGAGCCCCAACCACCTGAGCGCCTGCATCAAAAAATATGCCGGAGAGACCTTTATCAACACCCTGATCCGCAAGCGGATGGAGGTTGCCCGGGAACTGCTGTCCGGCTCCACGCTGAAGGTCCGGGAGATTGCCGGCCGGTGCGGCTACACCGACCAGCACTATTTCAGCTACTGCTTTAAAAAATACTGCGGCGAGTCCCCCAACGCCATGCGCCGCAGGCTGGATGCGGAAAGGGCGGGTGAGGAGCCTTGATATCCCGAAAGGGCCTGCGCACCACCACCATTCTGGTCGCCATGGTGGTGGGGGTGGTGAGCATCATCTTGTGCTGCTGCATCGTCCTGTTCCTGAACCGCTACCGCAGCGCCATGGTGGACAACGCCCGCACCGGCAGCGCCCAGGCGGTGTCTCAGGTCTCCAATACGGTGGGCAATTACCTGCGGGATATGGAGCAGGCCATGGAGCTGGTGGAGCAGTCCATGTCAGAGAGCCCGGACAGCAGGGACGAGCTGCTGTCTACCTTTTTAAAGTGCCGCCCCGACGTGGTGGCGGTTACCAGCTACTCGGCTGCGGGGGAGCTGCTGGACTGCTGGTCCCCCGGCCGGGAGCCCAAGGAGGATATCTTTCAAAACCTCTCTTTCGATCTGGAGCGGGCCCGCTTGGCCCCTTCCCCCTATATGACCGCCCCCCATGTGGTCACGATCTTCGAGAGCTGGTATCCCTGGGTGGTCACCATGACCGAGTCCCTGACCCCGGTGCCCGGCGGGGACAATGCGGCGGCCTGGGTGTCTCTGGACCTGAGCTTCTCCAACATCTCAGGCTATATCAACAACGTCAGCATCGGGCAGCGGGGCTACTGCTTTTTGATGGACGGGGCGGGAAATATTGTCTATCACCCCCAGCAGCAGCTGCTGTACTCCGGGCTGAAATCGGAGGACACCGGGGCGCTGGCCGCCCTGGAGGACGGCTCCTATGCCGACGACACCGTAATCTACTCCCTGACCGGCGTGGCGGACAGCGGGTGGCGGGTGGTGGGCGTCAGCTATGTGGACGAGCTGGTAAACCGCAGCGTGCGGGAGATGATCCGGCTGTCCCTCTGGCTGGCGGTGCTGGTGCTGGCGGCCGCCCTGCTCACCAGCTGGCTCCTCTCCCAGCTGCTGGGCCGCCCCCTGCGTGACCTGTCCTCCGCCATGGAGAGCTTTGAGGCCGACGCCGACCACTTCGCCTACCGCCCGGTGGAGGGCACCCGGGAGGTGCAGGAGCTCTCCGGTTCCTTTGGGCATATGGTGCTGCGCATCCAGCAGCTCATGTCCACAGTGCGGCAGGAGGAGGTTAACCTGCGCAAGACCGAGCTGAAGGCGCTTCAGGCACAGATCAACCCCCATTTTTTATACAACACCCTGGACTCCATCGCCTGGATGTGTGAGCAGGGCAGAAATGCCGACGCGGTGAAGATGATTCACGCCCTGGCCCGGCTGTTCCGCATCAGCATCAGTAAGGGGCATGAGCTTATCCCCATTGCCAAGGAGATTGAACATGCGGAGAATTACCTGGAGATACAGAAGTACCGCTATAAAAATCAGTTCACGTATTCCTTTGACGTGGACCCCGGCTGCCTGGACTACTACTGCAATAAGATCACCCTCCAGCCCATCATCGAAAACGCCATTATGCATGGGCTGGACCTGATGGTGGAGGAGGGCCGCATCGACGTGCGGGTGTGCCGGGAGGGGGAGGACATTCTCTTCTGCGTCCGGGACAACGGCGTGGGGATGAGCCCGGAACAGGCCCGGGCCATCCTGGATGAGGACGCCCAGGACCGCACCGGCATCGGGATCAAGAATGTAAACGACCGGCTGCGGATTTACTTCGGAAAACA
Source organism: uncultured bacterium (assembly GCA_949840775.1). GTDB lineage: Bacteria > Bacillota > Clostridia > Oscillospirales > Oscillospiraceae > Lawsonibacter. The sequence continues at coordinate 45,450 of CATKXO010000010.1, forward strand.
GTACGGCCTGCGTATCACCAGTGAGCTGGATGTGGGGACCCAGGTGGAAATCCGTATGCCAAAGATCAAGGAGGCGGGGGAGCATGAGGCGAGATAGGTATTTGGCCGTGTGGGCCGCGCTGCTGCTTCTCCTGTGCAGCTGCGGGGCGGACGCTGCCCCCTCCGCCCGGCGCTCTGTGGCGCTGATTACCAAATCCACCGACAGCGAGTTTTTCCTCTCTGTTTTTGCTGGGGCCAGGGCGGCGGCCACGGAGTACAACCTGGAGCTGACCATCTCCGGCCCGGAGACGGAGGAGGACTATGAGACCCAGAACAAGATGATCGCCCAGGCGGTGGAGGATGGTGCGGAGGTCATTGTGTTCTCCGCCATCGACTACCAGCGCAACGCTCCCGCCATCGACGCCGCCGCCCAGGCGGGAGTGCGCATCGTATCCATCGACAGCGGCGTGGGGTCCGGTCAGGTGAGCACCTATATCGGAACGGACAACTACGCCGCCGGGCGTATGGCGGCCCAGGCTGCGCTGGAGCGGGTGGAGGGTCCGCTGTATGTGGGGATTGTCAACTACAGCGAGGGCACCGCCAACGGCCAGGAGCGGGTCCGGGGGGCGGCGGAGGCATTGGCGGAAAGCGGGCGCGCCCGGATTGCGGCGGAGGTGTCCACACTGGTAGACGCCCCTCGGGCCCAGACCGATACCGTGGGACTGCTGCTGGCCCATCCGGAGATCAACGTTCTGATGGCCTTCAACGAACCCACCAGCGTGGGCGCGGCCCAGGCGGTTCGGACGCTGGACCGCTCCGACAAGATTTTTTTGGCGGGCTTCGACTCCAACGTAGTCACCATAGACGGCCTTCAGGACGGCTGCGTGGACGCCCTGATTGTCCAGAACCCCTATGCCATGGGCTATCTGGGGGTGGAGAGTGCCTATAAGCTCCTGGCCGGCCAGGGCAGCGGCCTGGAGCCTGTTGTTGATACCTCCACCCAGATCGTGGACCGGGAAAATCTCTTTACCATAGACGGCCAAAAGGCGCTCTTTGCCTTTGACCAGTACCAGAGTTGGGCGAAATAGCCAATATTAAAACGTGATTTTTGGCGCATTTTATAGTTTGAATAAAAATTTCTACGTTCTGCGGTGATTTTTTCCCTTGTTTTTTCACTCCATTTCCTATAATCTTTATCATAGATAAAATAAAATGTTCTTATAAAAGGGCATAATTCTCATCAGCCCCAGAGAGAACGTTTTGTTTTAATCAATTAAGAAAAAGGAGAATCGTTATGAAAAAAGCTCTTGCACTGGCGCTTGCACTCACAATGGTACTTGGGCTGACCGCCTGCGGCGGCGGCGACAAGCCCCAGCAGCCCGCCGGCTCCACCCCTGCGGCCAGCACCCCTGCGTCCTCCACGCCCGCCGCCGGCCCGGTGGCCAACAAGGACAAGCCCTTGGTCTGGTTCAACCGCCAGCCCTCCAACAGCTCCACCGGCGAGCTGGACATGACCGCCCTGAGCTTCAACAAGGACACCTACTATGTGGGCTTCGACGCCAACCAGGGCGCTGAGCTCCAGGGCCAGATGATTCTGGACTATATCACCGCCAACATCGACACCATCGACCGCAACGGCGACGGCGTGATCGGCTATGTGCTGGCCATCGGTGACATCGGCCACAACGATTCCATCGCCCGTACCCGGGGCGTCCGCAAGGCTCTGGATACCGCTGTGGAAGAGGGCGGCGCCATCAAGAGCGACGCCGTGGGCATCAACGCCGACGGCTCCGCCTCCGCCGTCAAGGACGGCAAGCTGACCATCGGCGGCAAGGAGTACACCGTCCGTGAGCTGGCCTCTCAGGAGATGAAGAACTCCGCCGGCGCCACCTGGGACGCCGCCACCGCCGGCAACACCATCGGCACCTGGGTCTCCACCTTCGGCGACCAGATCGACATCGTGGCCTCCAACAACGACGGCATGGGCATGGCTATGTTCAACGCCTGGTCCAAGGAGAACAAGGTCCCCACCTTCGGCTATGACGCCAACTCCGACGCGGTTGCCGCCATCGCCGACGGCTACGGCGGAACCATCAGCCAGCACGCCGACGTGCAGGCCTACCTGACCCTGCGCGTGCTGCGCAACGCCCTGGACGGCGTGGACATCGACACCGGCATCGGCACCCCCGACGAGGCCGGCAACGTGCTCAGCGATGACGTGTTCAAGTATGTGGACGCCGAGCGCTCCTACTACGCCCTGAACGTGGCCGTCACCGCCGGCAACTACACCGACTTTACGGACGCCACCAAGCCCTACGCCCCTGTTGCCAACCAGCTCAGCCAGGACGGCCATCCCACCAAGAACGTGTGGCTGAACATCTACAACGCCGCTGACAACTTCCTCAGCGCCACCTATCAGCCCCTGCTGCAGAACTACGACGACATTCTGAACCTGAACGTGGAGTATATCGGCGGCGACGGCCAGACCGAGGGCAACATCACCAACCGTCTGTCCAACCCCAGCCAGTATGACGCCTTTGCCATCAATATGGTGAAGACCGACAACTCCGCCTCCTACACCGCCCTGCTGAACCAGTAATCCTTTTTGGCAAGGACAGGAAACTGCCTCTTCGCTGACAAGTAAATGACTTGCTATTGGGGAGAGGAAATTCTCCATTGGGAGGAAATAACATTCCGCCCGGTGGAGGGTCCTCTCCCCGATGCGCATTTTGAGGGAAAATCCGGCAGGATCGGCGCTTTTGCCGAAACTGCTAATCTGCATAACAGGAGAGACGAGAATGGCTGATGTAAAAGGCGATGTCGTCCTGTCGATCCGCGGTATGAGCAAGTCCTTCGGCCGAAACCGGGTGCTTGACCATATCAATCTGGATCTGAAACGCGGAACCGTCATGGGGCTTATGGGCGAAAACGGGGCCGGTAAGTCCACCATGATGAAGTGCCTATTTGGCACGTATCAAAAGGACGAGGGAAAAATTTATTTAAACGGAAAAGAGATCAGCTTTTCCGGTCCGAAGGACGCCCTGGAAAACGGGATTGCCATGGTCCACCAGGAGCTGAACCAGTGCCTGGAGCGGAGCGTGGTCGATAACCTGTTCCTGGGCCGCTACCCCACCAACTCCGCGGGGATCGTGGACGAGGGCAACATGAAGAAGAAGGCCGCTGAGCTGTTCCGCAAGCTGGGGATGACGGTGAACCTGAACCAGCCCATGCGGAATATGTCCGTGTCCCAGCGGCAGATGTGTGAGATTGCCAAGGCAATCTCCTATAATTCGCAGGTGATCGTTCTGGACGAGCCCACCTCCTCCCTGACGGTCCAGGAGGTGGACAAGCTCTTTGAGATGATGCGGATGCTGAAGGCACAGGGCATCTCGCTGATCTATATCTCCCACAAGATGGACGAGATTTTTGAAATCTGCGACGAGATTTCGGTGCTGCGGGACGGCAACCTGGTTATGACCAAGAGCAGCCAGGACACCAACATGAACGAGCTGATTACCGCCATGGTGGGCCGCTCGCTGGAGAGCCGGTTCCCCCCTGTGGACAACACCCCCGGGGACCCCATTTTGTCCATCCAGCACCTGTCCACCAAGTTTGCCCCCCACCTTCAGGACATCTCCTTTGAGGTGCGGGAGGGGGAAATCTTCGGCCTGTACGGCCTGGTGGGCGCCGGGCGTACCGAGCTGCTGGAGACCATCTTCGGCGTGCGCACCCGGGCGTCGGGCCGGGTCTATTTTAAAAACCGGCTGATGAACTTCAACAGCGCCAAAGAGGCCATCGAACACGGCTTTGCCATGATTACCGAGGAGCGCAAGGCCAACGGCCTGTTCCTCAAGTGTGACCTGACCTTCAACACCACCATCGCCAATCTGGGGCAGTACAAGTCCGGCCCGGCTCTGTCCACCCCCAAGATGGTGAAGGCCACCAGCAAAGAGATCAAGACCATGCGCACCAAGTGCATGGGCCCGGACGACATGATTACCAGCCTGTCCGGCGGCAACCAGCAGAAGGTCATTTTCGGCAAATGGCTGGAACGGGAGCCCCAGATTTTTATGATGGATGAGCCCACCCGAGGTATCGACGTGGGCGCCAAATACGAAATTTATGAACTGATTATCAAAATGGCAAAGCAGGGCAAGACGATTATTGTCGTCTCCTCTGAGATGCCGGAGATTCTCGGTATTACCAACCGGATCGGCGTGATGTCCAACGGCTATCTCTCGGGCATTGTCAATACTGCGGAGACCGATCAGGAAGAGCTTTTGCGGCTCAGCGCGAAATATCTGTGAGGGGGGAACATCGTATGGCAGAAAAAATTCTGACTGCGGAGCAGGAGAAACAGCTCCGCAAACCCATCGACGACTACGTCGGCGGCATCCAGGAACAGATCAACGCCCTGCGCAAGGACGGCACCGATCGGGTCATTGAAATTCAAAGCGGTCTGGACAGCCTGAAGCGGGACCGCATCTACACAGCCCAGGAGAAGGAGACCAGGCGGGCACAGCTGCAAAAGGAGCTGGAGCAGGCCAAGGCGGTGGAGGCCAAGAACAAGGACCAGATCGCCAAGCTGATTGACGACGCCGTGGGCTACCTCAAGGCCCACTTCGACCAGGACTACTACCAGGCGGTCAAGGCCAGCTGCGTCCAGGAGAAGGCTCAGGCTCAGACCAAGTATCAGGCGGCGGTGGAGCAGCTCAACAAGGCCCACCAGGAGACGGTGGCCAAGCTCACCGACGCGCAGGAGATCAAGGACGAGAAGTATGTCCATAAAAACCGGCTGTTCGACGCGAAGATGCAGCTGGCCAAGGACCTTCAGGATGTGAAGGACCGGCAGCACGCCGCCTTCGACCACCAGTACCATCTGATCGACATGCTGCGCATGTCCAGATTTACCGCCGGTGAGACCATGCAGCAGCGGTGGGAGAACTATAAATACACCTTTAATAAGCGGGACTTCCTGCTGCGCAACGGCCTGTATCTGGCCATCGCCGTCATCTTTATCGCGCTGTGCTTCATCACCCCCGCAGTCAAGGGCCCCAACGTCCAGCTGCTGACGGTGAACAACATCCTGAACATTCTTCAGCAGGCCTCTCCCAGAATGTTCCTGGCCCTGGGCGTGGCCGGCCTGATTCTGCTGGCCGGCACCGACCTGTCCATCGGCCGTATGGTGGGCATGGGCATGACCGCCGCCACCATCGTCATGCATAAGGGCATCAACACCGGAGCCGTGTTTGGGCACATCTTTGACTTCTCCAACCTGCCGGTAATCGTGCGGGTGGTCCTGGCCCTGGTGGTCTGCATTGTGCTGTGCACCATCTTTACCACCATCGCCGGCTTCTTCACCGCCAAGTTTAAGATGCACCCCTTTATCTCCACCATGTCCACGATGCTGATTATCTTCGGCCTGGTCACCTACTCCACCAAGGGCGTGTCCTTTGGCGGCATTGATGATTCCATCTCCAAGATGATTATCCCCAAGGTCAACGGCTTCCCCACCATCATCCTCTGGGCGCTGGCGGCGGTGGTCATTGTTTGGTTCATCTGGAACAAGACCACCTTCGGCAAGAACCTGTACGCCGTGGGCGGAAACCCTGAGGCGGCCGCAGTGTCCGGTATCTCCGTGTTTAAGGTGACGGTGGGCGCATTCATCATGGCCGGCGTTTTGTACGGCTTCGGCTCCTGGCTGGAGTGTATCCGGATGTTCGGTTCCGGTTCCGCAGGTTACGGCCAGGGCTGGGAGATGGACGCCATCGCGGCCTGCGTGGTGGGCGGCGTCTCCTTCACCGGCGGCATCGGAAAAATCTCCGGTGTGGTGACGGGCGTGTTTATCTTCACCGCCCTGACCTACTCCCTGACCACTCTGGGCATCGACACCAACCTCCAGTTTGTATTCTCCGGCATCATCATCCTTGTGGCTGTTATGCTGGACTGCTTGAAGTACGTGCAGAAAAAGTAATCCCTTCTGCAAACAGAAAAACCGCCGCGGGACAGCTTATTGTCTGTCCCGCGGCGGTTTTTGCAGTCTGTTTCATGTGGGCTTTCGCTGAGGGGAATCACAAAAACCGGGCGGTTTCAGTAGGGACGCCGGTCGATGAGCGCCCGGGACAAATCCTCGGGAGTAAAGAGCTGCTCCTGCGTGTAGTAGTGCTTATCCGGTGTGCTGCCCGATTGCAGCGTCCGGATGACCTCCTCCACCAGGGGGCCCATCATGGGGTCGCACTCCACCTCCAGGGAAATCCTGCCCTCCAGGCAGTAGGTCAGTCCCTGGCGGGTGGCGTCGAAGGAGACAATCCGCACCCCCTCGGCTCCGCAGGAATAACCCCGCTCCTCCAGGGCCTGGATGGCCCCGAAGGCAGCGCTGTCGTTTTCGCAGTAGACGGCGTGGAGGACGGGAGGGCCCGCCTGACTGTCCAGCCACTGGGCGGTCTCCTCGTAGGATTTGGCCTGGGTGAAGTCGCCGTCCAGCTGGGCCAGGAGGTTCCAGTTTTCATGGGCCTCCACCGCCTGCTCCAGGGCGGCGGACCGCCCCAGCTGGGCGCTGGAGCCCAAGGTGCCCTGGATGTGGAGGATGTTGACCGGCCCCTTTGCGCCCTGAAAGGCGTTCTCCAGCCAGGCGGCGGCCTGTTCCCCCTCCCACTGGAAGTCGGCGCCCACGTGGGCAGCGTAGAGGCTCTCGTCCGCTGTCTCGATGGTCCGGTCCACCAGGATTACGGGGATACCCGCCTCCCTGGCCTCCTGGAGCACCGAGTCCCAGCCGGACACGCACAGGGGCATGAGGAGGATATAGTCCGCCCGCTGCTGGATAAACTTGCGGATGGCGGCAATCTGGTTCTCCTGCTTCTGCCGGGCGTCGTCGAAGAGGAGGCGGTAGCCCGCCTCTTCGGTAAATACCGAGCGCATGGATTCGGTGTTGGCCACCCGGAAACCGGACTCTGATCCCACCTGACTGACGCCAATCACGGTAAAGTGGGGCGGGTCCTCCTCGGGCGGCGGCTGCCGGGGGGAGCAGGAGACCGGCAGAGAGAGGCACAGCAGCAGGATAAGCAGTTTTTTCATAGGGAGCCCTCCTCCTTTCCGGAGCGCCGCGGAAAGCGTACGCTGATGGTGGTGCCCACGCCCTGCTGGCTGGAGATGGACAGGCCGTAGGGTTCTCCGAAGAACAGGCGCACCCGCTCGTGGACGGTAGACAGGCCAAAGCCCACCCGTTCCCCCCGGTCCAGGGCGGAGCACAGCTCCTCCAGCCGCTCCGGGGACATCCCCACCCCGTCGTCGGTGACCTGGAGGAGAACGTCCTCCCCCTCGCTCCGGCCGACAACGTAGATATGGCCCATTCCCCGCTTCAGTTTGATGCCGTGGTACAGGGCGTTTTCCACCAGGGGCTGGAGGGTGAGCTTGGGGAGGGGGACCTCCTCCAGCTCCGGGGCGATGTTGACGGTGTAGCGCATGATATCCTTATACCGGGCCTGCTGAATCTGGAGATAGCTGCGCACGTGCTGTTCCTCCTCCCGGAGGGTGATGATATCCCGGCCCCGGCTGAGGGAGTGGCGGAAGAAGGAGGACAGGCTGGATACCATCTCCACCGCCTCCTCGGTCTTCTCCGCCTCGATGAGCCAGATGATGGTGTCCATGGTGTTGTAGAGAAAGTGGGGGTTGATCTGGGACTGAATCAGGGCCAGCTCCGCCCGGCGCAGCCGCTCCTGATTTTGGGCGGTCTCCTGGATCTGACGGTTCAGCCGGCCGGCCATCTGTTCAAAGCCCCGGTTGAGGGTGCGAATCTCATACTCCTCCGCCTGGATGGGCTCCCGCTCCTCCAGGCTGCCGCTGTTGATCCCCTCCACCCGGGCGCACAGCTGGGCAATGGGCCGGGAGATGGACCGGCCCAGCCGGATAGCCCGCCAGGTGAAGAACAGCACCAGCAGGCCGGCCAGGGCGGCGATGAGGATAAAATCGGCCACCAGCTGCCGCTCGGTTTGGCTCTGGAGGGCGTTGAGGCGCACCGCCTCATAGTAAAGATAGTTATACATATACTCCTGGATGAGGGAGGTGAGGACATAGATGTTGTTCTCCAGCTGGCTCTGCCGGGCGTCGTAGCTGCCGGTGTCCTGGAGCTGGCAGATTTTCTCCTCCAGGTTTTGGCACAGGCTGAGCACGCTGGAGATGGCCAAACGGCTGTCCTTTTCGGTGGTGGAGGCCAGCAGCTCCCGGGCCAGCTGCTGGGCGGCCCGGACTTCGTCCAGGGGCAGGCCCTCGGAGTACTGGCTCTCGATGACGTAGTAGTACATCTTCAGGTCGATGCTGGCCTTAAAGTCCTGGTTGAACTCCGAGGCGGTGGTCACGTTGTACAGCAGGTCTTTATACCGGCTGTTGTACTGCATCAGCAGGGATATGGCGGCGGCCAGGATGAGGGCGGCCAGCAGCAGAAAGGTGAGGATCAGCCCCTGGAACCGGTGCTGGATGGAGGAGGGACGGCGGAGGGGGAGCCTCATGGCCTGCGGCCCCCTCCCGCCCGGTAGTCTCTGGGGGTGCAGCCCTGAGTCTTTTTGAAGAGGAAGGAGAAGTAGTGGGGGTCCCGGTAGCCCACGGCAAAGGCGATCTCTCCGGAGCGCTTGTCGGTGGAGCGCAGCAGCTCCCGGGCCTTATCCATCCGCTTGCCGGTGACGTACTCGGTAAAGGTGACCCCCATCTCCTGGCTGAAGACGGCGGACAGGTAGTTGGCGCTGATATTGATTTCCCGGGCGACCAGGTTGAGGGAGAGGGATTCGTCGGTAAAGTGGCTGTCGATAAACTCCACCGCCTGGCCCAGCAGGGAGCCGTACTGGCTGCTGGACGCCTTGTCCCGCAGCGTGGCCGCCTGAAAGAGCACTTGAGTCAGATAGTGCCTCAGGTCCCCCTTGGTCACGTTCTGGCCGGTGAGCTCCAGGCAGTCCAGCAGGGAGAGAAACTCCTCCTGGGTGCTGCCCAGTCCCACCGCGAACTCGGTGGCGGTAAAGCGGACGCTGAGCATCAAAAACTGGCAGAAGGGCTGGGAGCCCAGGGCCTGGGCCACGCTGTGGAGGTACTCGTCCACAAAGCTGGGAATCTCCTCCGCCGCCGCAGTCTGGAGCACCCCCTGCCAGATGGAGGGGTTGACCTTGGCCAGGTCCAGTCCGGCCAGATTGCCGCCGCCGTCCTGCTGGGTGAAAAAGCCTACGGTCTCCGGGGTTAAAATGTGCTGCCGGGGCAGGATGTACCGGCAGGCCCACAGGCGGGATACCTCCTCAAAGCAGACGGGCAGGGCGCTGAGCCGCTGGGTGGGGGTGCCGATGGCCAGGGACCAGCTCTGGCCGGGGGCGCAGGACTCATACTGGTCCCGCACCGTGTCGGCGCACCGCCGGACGCAGCCGTCCATCTTGTCCTTGTCGGCCTTGATGAGCACTACATAGGAGTTCAGGTTCCAGCGCAGCAGGAGGTATTCGGGGTATTTCATAAAGTGCTCCAGCAGGGCGTCCCGCACCCGGGCGGCGGGTTCGGAGTAGGTCTCTGACACGCCGGTCCCCTTGGGCAGGATGGAGAACAGGGCGATGGTATAGCACTGGGCCCGCAGGTCCAGGTCCAGCTTGGCGGCCTCCTCATAGATCTGCTGGACGGTGAGCTGTCCGCCCACCACCCGCTCGAAGAAGCGGCGGCGGGCGTACTGCTCATACTCCTGGGCCTCCTGGTGGAACTGGGCCAGATAGTTGTGCTGTTCCCCCTCAATCTTCTCCTTCAGCTCAGCCAGCACTCCCATCAGGCTGTTTTTGGTGATGGGCTTGAGCAGAAACCGCTCTACCCCGATGTCGATGGCCTGGCGGGCGTACTCAAAGTCGTCGTAGCCGGAGATGATGATGATTTTTACATTGGGGAACTCCCGCAGCACCAGGCGGCTCAGGTCCAGGCCGTCCATAAAGGGCATACGGATGTCGGTAATCAGCACGTCCGGCTTGGCCTGGCGGATCAGGGGCAGGGCCATCTCCCCGTCCCCGGCCTCCCCGGCGAACTCGTAGCCGCACTGGGCCCAGGGGACGGTGTCACGCAGGGTCTCACGGATGGTGCTCTCGTCTTCCACTAAAAAAACTCGCAGCATGGGGGACCTCCCTCTTCTGTGGCGGATGTTATCTTCTTCATTATACCGCAATCTGCCGGGACGGGCAAGAAAAAACCGCCCCGGGAGGGGGCGGCGGTGCAAAAGTTGGGATGATTTAGCACCTCCGCCCCGGGATACAGGCAAACTCAAATGCGTTCCAGGAAGTCCACGATAAAGTGGAGGGCGACCCCCAGGGGGACGGTGTGGCGGCGCAGGGTGCTCAGATGCAGGTAGCCGGTGTCGGACTCGAATGGGTTGATCCCGGCCACATACTCCTTTAAGCGGGGCAGGTAGGGCGCCAAAAACTCGCTTAAAAAGCCGCCCAGCACCACGTCGCAGTCCAGCGTCATCCGGATATTGCAGATGCCGATGGCCAGGTGGCGCAGCATGTTATCCCACAGCGCCTCATACTCCGCATACTGCGTGCCGCCCTGCTCCAGCATGGGGAAAAATTCCTCCAGCGGCACCCCGAAGGCCGCCCGGATGCGCCGGGGAGAGCAGTAGGCCTCCAGACAGCCCTGCCGGCCGCAGGTGCAGCGCAGTCCGCCCGGCTCCACGCACATGTGGCCGAACTCACCGCTGCGGCGGTTGTCCCCCACGTAGGGAGCCCCGGCAAAGAGGATGGCCCCGCCAATGCCGTTTTCCAGAGACAGATAGGCCATGTTCCGGCTGCTCCCCCGGACAAACAGCTCCGCATGCCCACCGCTGGTGGCGTCGTTCTCCACATAGGTGGGGTAGGGGATGGACTCGGTGAGGCCCTCCAGGGAGGTGTCCTTCAGCCGCAGGGTGGGGGCGGCGGTAATATACCGGCTGTCCGGGGACATAACGGCGGGCAGGGCGATGCCCACCCCAAGGAGCTTTGCCCTGTCGATGGAAAAGCGGTCTAAGAACTGTTCCAGCGACTGGGCCAGCAGCTCGCCCATGTCGGCAAAGCTGGCAATCGGGGTGTTGTCCACCTCCTGATAGGCCAGCTCATTGAGCAGCAGGTCGGCTGCTGCCAGGCGCAGGCGGTGCTCCGTCACCGAAATGCCCACCGCCACCCTGGCGCCGGACACAATAGAAAGCCCGCTGGCCTTCCGCCCGCCGGTGGACTGCTGTTCCCCGGAGTCCCGCACCAGCCCGGCGGCCATGAGCTCAGACAGATTTTGATACACGGTGGGCAGGCTGAGCCCCAGCTCCCGGGCCAGGCTCTGCCGGGAGCAGAAGCCCTTGGCGTCGTAGATGTAGCGGTAGACATTGCTGCGGGTCTGCCGCCGGCGGTCGGTCAGGCCGGAGTCCATATCCATACGAATCCCTCTCTTTTGTGAACGTTCCCTCTTATTGTACCACGAACCGGAAAACAGTCAATTCAATTAAGAACCTTTATTTATCTTAAAACACGTTTTGTTGATATGCCCAATTTTTCCCTGACAGTTTCGTATAATTACAACAAAATTGTGACATGATCCCAAAAAAGTATTGACATAGGTAAAATAACTTTATAGAATTAAGGCTACAGAGGCAGCCGCTTCTGTACATTTCCCGGACTGGGAAAACAACGAATCAATTTAGGAGGAAATGAATATGAAAAAGACACTTGCCCTGATCCTCGCGGCCTGCATGTCCCTCTCCCTGGCCGCCTGCGGCGGCGGGAACAGCTCCGCTCCTGCTGCCAGCAGCAAGCCTGCCACCAGCCAGCCCGCTGCCAGCCAGCCCGCTGCCGGCGGCGACACCAAGACCGTAGGCATCGCAATGCCCACCCAGTCCCTGGAGCGGTGGAACCGCGACGGCGCCTACCTTGACGAGCAGTTCAAGGCCGCCGGCTACAACACCATCGTCACCTACTCCGACAACAAGAACGAGCAGCAGGTCAACGACATTCAGAACATGCTGTCTCAGGGCGTGGACCTGTTGGTCATCGCCGCCATCGACGGCAACGGCCTGAACACCGTTATGAACGACGCCGGCGCCGCGGGCGTGCCCGTTATCGCCTATGACCGTCTGATTATGAACGACAACAGTACTTATTACGTCTCCTTCGACAACTACACGGTGGGCAAGCTCCAGGGCGAGTATGTCCGTGACGCTCTGGACCTGGACAACGCCGCCGGCCCCTTCAACATGGAGTTCACCGCCGGCGACCCCGCCGACAACAATGCCCCCTTCTTCTTCAACGGCGCTATGGACGTGATGAAGCCCTACATCGACAGCGGCAAGGTAGTGGTCCCCTCCGGCCAGACTGCTTTCGACGCCGTGGCCACCGACCAGTGGCAGACCGACGTGGCTCTGGACCGCGCCCAGAACGTGCTGGCCTCCTTCTACGCCGACGGTACCAAGCTTGACGCCTGGCTGTGCTCCAACGACTCCACCTCCATGGGCGTGACCCAGGCCGTTACCCAGGACTACGCCGGCGGCAACGCCGTGGTCATCACCGGCCAGGATGGCGACGTGGCCAACCTGCGCAACATCAAGGACGGCAAGCAGTCCATGACCGTGTACAAGGCCGTGGCCAACGAGGCCGTTGTCACCCTGGACCTGGCCAAGGCCATCCTGGAGGGCAAGACCGCCGACGCCAGCCTGATTTCCGCCTCCGGCTGGGACTTCGACTGCGCCTACGACACCGAGTCCTATGAGACCACCCCCGGCCACAAGTGCCCCTCCTTCCTGCTGGTGCCCGACGTTGTCACCGCCGACAACATGGAAGAGAAGCTGGTCACTCCCGGCTACTATGTAGTGGGCGCTGACGGCTATCTGGAGGCCACCAACGGCTAATCCCAAACCCCCCAGCAAATAAAGTACCGGTGGGCGGGGCAGACGCCCCGCCCGCCTTATTTTTAGCAGGCGATAGAGAGGAGGAACACGCTTGGCTGATGTTATTTTGGAAATGAAGTCCATCACCAAGGAATTTCCCGGCGTCAAGGCCCTGGACAACGTAAATCTGAGGGTGGAGGCCGGGGAAATTCACGCCCTGATCGGAGAGAACGGGGCGGGCAAATCCACGCTGATGAATGTGCTGTCCGGCACCTATCCCATCGGCAGCTACACCGGCGAAATCTACTACGAGGGCAAGCTGTGCCAGTTCAAAACCCAGAAGGACAGCGAGGCCCTGGGCATTGTCATCATCCACCAGGAGCTGGCCCTCATCCCCCTGCTGTCCATCGGGGAGAACATGTTCCTGGGCAATGAAATCAAAAATTCCATGGGGTACATCGACTGGGACAAGACCTTCAGCGAGGCCGAGCGCCATATGCGCCAGGTGGGGCTGAACGAGTCGGCCCAGACCCTTGTTAAGGATATCGGAACCGGCAAGCAGCAGCTGGTGGAAATCGCCAAGGCATTTTCCAAAAAGGTAAAGCTGCTCATTTTGGACGAGCCCACCTCCTCCCTCAACGACGAGGACGCCAAAATGCTGCTGGACCTGCTGATGGAGTTCAAGAAAGAGGGGCTCACCTCCATCATCATCACCCACAAGCTCAACGAGATCATCTACTGCGCCGACAAGGCCACCATCCTCCGGGACGGCACCTGCATCGAGACCCTGGTGAAGGGTGTGGATGAGTTCAGTGAGGACCGGATCATCAAGGGCATGGTGGGCCGGTCTATGGAGGACCGCTACCCTGCCAGGGAGCACAACGTCCAGCCCGACATCAACCTGGAGGTGAAGCAATGGACGGTGCACCACCCCCTGTACCCCGAGCGGGTGGTGGATGACAATATCTCCTTCCACATCCGCAAGGGTGAGGTGGTGGGCTTCTCCGGCCTCCAGGGCGCGGGCCGTACCGAGCTGGCCATGTCCATCTTCGGCCGCAGCTACGGCACCGGCATCTCCGGTGAGCTGTACATCGGGGGCCAGAAGGTGGACCTGAAATCTCCCCAGGACGCCATCCGCCACAGGCTGGCCTACGTCACCGAGGACCGGAAGACCAATGGCCTGATCCTGGGCGAGTCCATCCGCTTCAACACCACCCTGGCCCGGCTGGACAAGGTGTGCCGGGGCAGCATCATCGACCAGGATCAGGAGACCCAGGCCGCCGAGCAGATGACCAAGGATATGGGCACCAAGACCCCCACCATCGAACAGAACGTGGGCAACCTGTCCGGCGGCAACCAGCAGAAGGCCCTGCTGGGCAAGTGGATGTTCACCGAGCCGGATATCCTCATCATGGATGAGCCCACCCGGGGCATCGACGTGGGCGCCAAATATGAAATCTACTGCCTCATCAACCAGATGGTGGCCCAGGGCAAGTCGGTGATGATGATCTCCTCCGAGCTGCCCGAGCTGCTGGGCATGTGCGACCGCATCTATGTGATGAACGAGGGCCGCCTGCTGGCCGAGGTGGACGCCAAGGAGGCCACTCAGGAGAGCATTATGGGCTACATCATCCGCGACACAGCCAAGGCGTAATAGGGAGGGAACGACAATGACTGAGAAGAAACAAAAATTCAATCTGGTAAAATTTTTGACCAAATACGCCATGGTAATCGCCCTGGTGGTGGTCTTTATCCTGTTTTCCGTATTGACCAAGGGGAGACTGCTGTCCCCCCAGAATATGACCAATCTGATGCTGCAAAACGGCTATGTGCTGGTCATGGCCTGCGGCATGCTGCTGTGTATCCTCACCGGCGGCAACATCGACCTGTCTGTGGGCTCGGTGGTCTGCCTGGTGGGCGGCATCGCCGCTGTGATGGTGACCAACATGCATCTGTCCGCCATCCCCGTTATCCTGCTGTGCCTGGTGGTGGGCCTGCTGGTGGGCATTTGGCAGGGCTACTGGATCGGCTATGTCCGCATTCCGCCCTTCATCACCACCCTGGGCGGTATGTTCATCTTCCGCGGCATTGCCCGTATCGTCCTGAACAGCAAGACCGTCGCCATCCAGGACCCCACCTTCCTGAACATTTTCACCGCTTACATCAAAATCCCCGGCCTGGACGACGGTAAAATCAAGCTCTCCCCCATCATCGTGGGCGTGGCGGCTGCGGTCTGGGTCATTTTCAACACCTTGAAGAACCGCCGGGAGCGGGCCAAAAAGGGCTATCGCCAGAACAGCGCCCTGGGCGACTTTGTGAAGGCCGGCCTCATCGCCGCCCTGGTCCTCTGGTACTGCTGGATGCTCAGCCAGTACCGGGGCATCTCCGTCATGCTGGTGTGGGTGCTGGCCATCTGCCTGATCTATAACTTCATCACCGCCAAGACCGCCTTCGGCCGGTACTTCTACGCCGTGGGCGGCAACGAGAAGGCCACCAAGCTCTCCGGCATCAACACCGACAAAATCTACTTCATCGCCTACGCCAACATGGGCCTGCTGGCCGGCCTGTGCGGCCTGCTGTGCGCCGCCCGGGTGGGTTCGGTCAACGGCTCCACCGGCACCTCCTTCGAGATGGACGCCATCGGCTCCTGCTTCATCGGCGGCGCCTCCGCCTACGGCGGCAGCGGCACCGTGGGCGGCGTGGTCATCGGCGCCCTGCTGCTGGGCGTGATTAACATGGGCATGTCCATCATGGGGCTGGGCGACGCCTACCAGTACGTCATCAAGGGCGGCGTGCTGCTGCTGGCCGTCATCTTCGATGTGGTCACCAGCCGCAAGTCCGGGGCCAAGTAAGGAGAACGCCATGCTGTATATCGGAATCGACCTGGGCACCTCCGCCGTCAAGCTGCTGCTGACGGACGGGGAGGGCGAGATCAAAAACATCGTCTCCAAAGAGTACCCCCTGGAGTTCCCCCAGCCCGGCTGGAGCCAGCAGAATCCGGAGGACTGGAAACAGGCCGTTCTGGAGGGCATCCCGGAGCTGCTGGCCGGTTTTGACGCCAGTCAGGTGGCGGGCATCGGCGCCGGCGGCCAGATGCATGGCCTGGTGGTGCTGGACAGGGAGGGCAAGGTGATCCGCCCCGCCATCCTGTGGAACGACGGCCGCACCGCTAGGCAGGTGGACTGGCTCAACAATGTGGTGGGCAGGGAGAAGCTGTCCAAGCTCACCGCCAACATCGCCTTTGCCGGCTTTACCGCCCCCAAGCTCCTGTGGATGCGGGAAAACGAGCCTGACCTGTTTGCCAAAATCGACAAAATCATGCTCCCCAAGGACTATATCAACTATATTCTCACCGGCGTCCACTGCACCGACTATTCCGACGCCAGTGGGATGCTCCTCCTGGATGTGGCCCGCAAGTGCTGGTCGAAAGAGATGCTGGAGCTGTGCGGCATTTCAGAGGAGCAGATGCCCAGGCTTTTTGAGAGCTATGAGAAAGTCGGGACGCTGAAGCCCGAAATTGCCAGGGAGCTGGGCCTACCTGAAAATGTCGTTGTCTGCGCCGGGGCGGGGGACAACGCCGCCGCCGCCGTGGGCACCGGCACCGTGGGGGAGGGGGCCTGCAACATCTCTTTGGGCACCTCCGGCACCATCTTCATCTCCAGCGAAAAGTTCGGGGTGGACCCCAACAACGCCCTCCACGCCTTTGCCCACGCCGACGGGCACTACCACCTGATGGGCTGTATGCTGTCCGCCGCCAGCTGCAACAAGTGGCTGATGGAGGATATTTTCAAAACCTCTGACTATGCAGGGGAGCAGAAGGACATTACGCCCGGCAAATTGGGGAATAACCACGTCTATTTCCTGCCCTACCTCATGGGGGAGCGCTCCCCCATCAACGACACCAACGCCAGGGGCACCTTTGCGGGCATGACCATGGATACCACCCGGTCCGACCTGACCCAGGCGGTGCTGGAGGGGGTGGCCTTCGCCATCCGGGACAGCTTTGAGGTGGCCAGGACTCTGGGAATCGACATCCGGCGCAGCAAAATCTGCGGCGGCGGGGCCAAGAGCCCCCTGTGGAAGACCATTATGGCCAATGTGCTGAACATTCAGCTGGATGTCCCCGAATCGGAGCAGGGCCCTGGGATGGGCGGGGCCATGCTGGCTATGGTGGCCTGCGGGCTGTATCCCTCCGTGGCCGGCGCCTGCGCCAGGCTGGTGCGCACCGCTGAGACGGTCACTCCCGACCCGGATCTGGCCGCCCGGTATGAGGCGCGGTACCGGCAGTTCAAGGCCATTTACCCCGCGCTGAAAGATGTTTTCGCTGCCATGAACGGGGGACAGCCGTGAAAAGGCCCAACTGGACCGAGCTGGCTGTCCGGGTTCTCCTGCTGCTGGCCGGGCTGACGGTGGCCCACCTGGGGGTCACCCTGTTCCTGGAGTCCGACCTGGGCTCCGACCCCTTCAATGTGCTGGTCCAGGGCCTGTACCGCGCCCTGCCCTGGCCGGGGTGGATGACCCACGGCCGGGTCCATCTGCTGGTCAGCCTTTTGATTGTGGCGGTGCTGCTGGCCGCAGCCCGGAACTATGTCCGCATCGGGACGGTGCTGTGCATGGCCCTGGGCGGGCCCATCATAGACCTGTGGACCGTCCCCCTGGCCCCCCTGTTCCCGGAAACCCTGGCCCTCCCATGGCGGCTGCCGGCCCTGGTAGCCGGGTGCGTCATCCTGGCCTTTGGCATGACGGTGGTCATCCGCTCTGAGGCGGGCACCGGCCCCAACGACCTGGTGGCGGTAGTCCTCAGCGACAAGACGGGAAAGCCCTTCGGCCCTGTCCGGGTGGTTGTGGACCTGTGCTTTGCCCTTGCCGGCTTTCTGCTGGGAGGGGTGGTGGGGCTGGGGACCATCGTATGTGCCGGGCTGGTGGGCCCCTGCGCTCAGGTCTTTCTTCCCGTCAGCGGCAGGCTCTGTGATTTCTGCCTGAACAAAATAAGAGGTGATATGCCATGAAAATCTATTCCATCCACGACCCCGAGTTTGTCCCTTACGGGAAGGTGCTGGAGGGCTACGACCCCGCCTGCCTGCTGAAGGCCATGGAGACCATCCCCCTGCCCGAGGCGGGGGTGGCCTACGAGCCAAGCATCCCCGTTCTGGAGGCCACATGCCTCTACGGCCAGCTCCAGAACAACGCTTACGGCGGGATGCCCGTCCAGCTGGGGATGTGCTGGGGCCGGAACACCAGGCTCAACTGCCTGGAGTACCACCGGGACAGCGAGATCAATATCGGTGCCAGCGACTTCATTTTGCTGCTGGCCAAGCAGGACGAGATTGTGGACGGCGTTCTGGACACCGCCAAGGTGAAGGCTTTCCGGGCGTCCGCCGGCGAGGTGGTGGAGGTCTACGCCACCACCCTGCACTACGCCCCCTGCCACGTGGACGGGGGAGAGGGCTTCCGGGTGGCCATTGTCCTGCCCCGGGGCACCAACACTGCGGTCCCCGGCGCCAAGCCGCTGAACGAGGAGGACAAGTGGCTCACCGCCCGGAACAAGTGGCTGCTGGCCCATCCGGAGAGCTCCGAGGCTGCCCAGGGGGCCCACGCCGGCCTCCGGGGTGAGAATATCGACATCGCGGGCGACATCTGATTTCCCGCCCCTCTGGGGCGAAAAACCGTAAAAAGTATGAGGAGGAATTATTATGCTGACCAACATCCCTGAAGTAAAACTGGGCATCATTGCCGTCTCCCGGGACTGCTTTATCATCGACCTGTCGGAGCGCCGCCGCTCCGCCATCGTGGCCGCCTGCGCCAAGAACGGCCTGGGCGTTTACGAGTGCAAGACCACCGTGGAGAACGAGAAGGATATGCTCAAGGCCGTCGAGGAGGTCAAAGCGGCCGGGTGCAACGCCCTGGTGGTTTTCCTGGGCAACTTCGGCCCTGAGACCCCCGAGACCCTCATCGCCAAGAACTTCGACGGCCCCTGCATGTACGTGGCCGCCGCCGAGGGAGACGGCGACCTCATCAACGGCCGGGGCGACGCCTACTGCGGCATGCTCAACTGCTCCTATAACCTGGGGATGCGCCACCTGAAGGCTTTTATCCCCGAGTACCCCGTGGGCACCGCGGAGGATATCGCAAAGATGATCGGCGAGTTCAAGCCCATCGCCTGCGCCCTCATCGGCCTGTCCCAGCTGAAGATTATCACCTTTGGACCCCGTCCCCAGGACTTCTTCGCCTGTAACGCGCCCATTAAGGGGCTCTACGAGATCGGCGTGGAGATTGAGGAGAACTCCGAGCTGGACCTGCTGGTGGCCTATAAGGCCCACGCCAACGACCCCCGCATCCCCGCCGTCTGTGAGGACATGGCCAAGGAGATGGGTGAGGGCTGCTACTACCCCGAGATGAGCGAGCGGATGGCCCAGCTGGAGCTCACCTTGCTGGACTGGGCGGAGGCCCACAAGGGCGCCCGGCAGTATGTGGCCTTCGCCGACAAGTGCTGGCCCGCTTTCCCCGAGGCTTTCGGCTTTGAGCCCTGCTATGTCAACTCCCGCCTGGTGAGCCGGGGCATCCCCGTCTCCTGCGAGGTGGACATCTACGGTGCTCTCAGCGAGTACATCGGCATGTGCGTCTCCGGCGACACCGTCACCCTGCTGGACATCAACAACTCCGTCCCCGCCAGCCTTTATGAGGAGGACATCAAGGGCAAGTTCGACTACCAGCTCACCGACACCTTCATGGGCTTCCACTGCGGCAACACCCCCGCCTGCAAGCTGTGCTCCGACCGGGCGGTGAAGTATCAGCTGATCCAGCATCGCCTGCTGGAGCCCAAGGACTCCGAGCCCGACTTCACCCGGGGCACTCTGGAGGGGGACATCGCCCCCAGCGACATCACCTTCTACCGCCTCCAGTGTGACAGTGAGGGTGTTCTCCGGGCCTACATCGCCCAGGGCGAGGTGCTGCCCGTCAAGACCCGCTCCTTCGGCGGCATCGGCGTGTTCGCCATCCCGGAGATGGGCCGGTTCTACCGCCATGTGCTGATTCAGAAGCGCTACCCCCACCACGGGGCGGTGGCCTTCGGCCACTACGGAAAGGCCCTGTTTGAGGTCTTCAAGTTCCTGGGCGTGGCGGATATCGCCTACAATCAGCCCAAGACCCTGCCCTATCCCACGGAGAATCCCTTTGCGTAAGCTGTAATATGCTGTTTGGATAACGCAATCAAGCACCCCAACTGTCAGACAGGATACCAGGCTGTCCAACAGTTGGGGTGCCGTTTGCTTTTCGGGACGCGCTCAGTTTTTCAGGCTCTGCATGGGAGCGGGAATGCGGCCCCCACGGGCCACGAAGTCCCTGGCGGAGAAGGGGTGGACGGGCTGGACGGGGGCGGAGCCCAGCAGCCCGCCAAACTCCACTGTGTCCCCCACGCTGCATCCGGGGGCGGGGATAATGCGGACGGCGGTGGTCTTGGAGTTGACCATGCCGATGGCCGCCTCGTCGGCAATGATGGCGGAGATGGTCTCGGCGGGGGTGTCGCCGGGGACGGCGATCATGTCCAGCCCCACGGAGCACACGCAGGTCATGGCCTCCAGCTTGTCCAGGGTGAGGGCCCCGGACCGGGCGGCGGCGATCATGCCCTCGTCCTCACTCACCGGGATGAAGGCCCCGGACAGCCCGCCCACCGAGGAGGAGGCCATGACGCCCCCCTTTTTCACCGCGTCGTTGAGCAGGGCCAGGGCGGCGGTGGTGCCGTGGGTGCCGCACACCTCCAGGCCCATCTCCTCCAGAATCCGGGCCACGCTGTCCCCCACGGCGGGGGTGGGGGCCAGAGACAGGTCCACGATGCCAAAGGGCACCCCCAGCCGGGCGCTGGCCTCCTGGGCCACCAGCTGGCCCATGCGGGTGATGCGGAAGGCGGTCTTCTTCACCGTCTCGGCCACCACGTCGAAGGGCTGGCCCTTCACGTCCTGGAGGGCGTGGTACACCACGCCGGGACCGGAGACGCCCACGTTGATGACACAGTCCCCCTCCCCCACCCCGTGGAAGGCCCCGGCCATAAAGGGGTTGTCCTCCACGGCGTTGCAGAACACCACCAGCTTGGCGCAGCCGAAGCCCCCCCTGTCGGCGGTCTTTCCGGCCAAGTCCTTGATGGTGCGGCCCATGAGGGCCACCGCGTCCATGTCGATGCCCGCCTTGGTGGAGCCCACGTTGACGGAGGAGCAGACAATATCCGTTGTGGCCAGGGCCTCGGGAATGGAGGAGATCAGAATGCGGTCCGCGTCGGTCATGCCCTTCTGGACCAGGGCGGAGAAGCCGCCGATAAAGTTGACGCCGGTGGTCTTGGCGGCCCGGTCCAGGGCCTGGGCGAAGGGGACGTAGCTGTCCGTCTCCGCGGCGGCGGCCACCAGGGCGATGGGGGTGACGGAGATGCGCTTGTTGACGATGGGGATGCCGAACTCCTTCTCAATGGCCTGGCCGGTGGCCACCAGCTTTTCGGCGTACCTTGTGATTTTATCATAGACCTTGCCGCAGGCAGTTTTCACGTCGCTGTGTGCGCAGGACAGCAGGGAGATGCCCATGGTGATGGTGCGCACATCCAGGTGTTGCTGGTCGATCATCTGAATGGTCTGCATGATTTCGTGTTGGTTCAACATATTGATTTCTCCTCTTACATTGAGAGCTTGTGGGGCCCGCCCCCCTGGGCGGGCCATGTCAGGCGGAATATTCAAGGATGCCCCGCCCAGGGGGGCGGGGCCCACAGGCATATCAAATCCGGTGCATGGCGTTAAAGATGTCCTCCCGCTGGATGCGGATGGACAGCTCCTGTTCCCCGCCGGCCTGTTCCAGGATGTCGGCCATCTCTCCAATGGACTTCTCACAGGCGGTGGTGTCCACCAGCATGACCATGGTGAAAAACTCCTGCAAAACGGTCTGGGTGATATCCAGGATGTTGATGTTGTGCCGGGCCAGCAGGGAGCACACAGAGGCGGTGATGCCCACCCGGTCCTTGCCGATGACGGTAACAATGGCTTTCATAGCTGTAATTCCTTTCCATAACCGGCGGGCGGCCACAGGCCGCCCCTACGGCGATATTGTGTTGTAGGGGCGGCCTGTGGCCGCCCGTCCTTCAGTTCAGCTCGTCCAGCGTTAATTCAAACCCGTCCAGGAAGTGGTCCATAAAATACTTCAAGGCGGGGATTTGGTTCTGACACAGGGCGGCGTAGGTCTGTTCCCTGGCCTTTCTGAACTCGGTGTTTCCCGCCTTCAGCTCCTCCACGCACTTGAGGTAGGCGGACAGCTTGTCCGCCGCCTTGACGATGGCGTGAATTTCCGGATCGGGGATGGTGACGGCCTCCTCAAAGTCGGGCCGCAGGTCGGGGGGGAGCATGGACAGCAGCTTGCGCTCCGCCACCGCCTCCACGTCCTTGTAGGCGCTTTGGATGTCCGGGTTGTCGTACTTGATGGGGGTGGGCATGTCGCCGGTGAGAATCTCGCTGGCGTCGTGGTACAGGGCGGCCACCGCCACCGCGCCGGGGTCAATCCGCCCGCCGAAATACCGGTTCTCGATGACGGCCAGGGCGTGGGCCAGCACCGCCACCTGGTGGGAGTGCTCCTGGATGTTCTCCAGGCGGGTGTTGCGCATCAGGCCCCAGCGGTTGATGTACCGCATACGGGAGATCATGGGGAAAAAGTTGTAGGCCACAGAAATAAACGCTCCTTTTGTAAAGTCCCCCTATTCTACCATAGTGGGAGGAGGTTGTAAACTAAAAAAGGACGGCTTTTCAGCCGTCCTTTCTCCACTTCTTCCATCTTTCCTTCCACGCCTTCCCCCAAACCCACCCGGTAAAGACGATCAGGGCCAGAAGCAGCAGGCCCCGGATGATGCCGGCAATGGCTGCGAAGAGGTAGGCGAGATATTCTGGGTGCCGCAAGTAGCGGCGCAGATAAATCAGACCATCTGGTATCCACCACGCTGTTTGAATGGTATACGGGTTAAACATGATAAAGCTCAACACCATCAGGACCCAGCAGAGGGTCAGCCAGGGGTGTTTTTTCGCAAAAAGAAGGGGCAGTCCAAGGATAACCGGGGCCAAAGCACCATACATCAGTATCTGATCCATGCCTATCAGGCCCATCACAGCAAGGGTCACCCCCACTTTTCCAAAAGGCTTTGCGTTTCTATGGAAAATAGGATATAGTATATCTATATCAAAAAAGGAGTTGTTCCGATGTTTCAGCATGTCATTGTCAGGCGCCCCTGCCCCTCGGTGTGCGAGGGGATCACTTCCGCCCCGGAGCTGGGCAAGCCGGATTATCAAAAGGCCCTTTGCCAGCACGACACCTATATTGAGGCGCTCAAGCGCTGCGGCGTGGATGTGACCGTCCTGGACGCCATGGACGAATTTCCGGATTCCTGCTTTGTGGAAGACACAGCGGTGCTGACCCGCAACTGCGCCATCATCTCCAATCCCGGCGCGCCTACCAGGCAGAGGGAGTCCTCTTATATGGTGGAAACCATCAAAAGGTTTTACCCGGAGGACTGCATTGAGTACATTACCGCGCCTGGTACGATGGAGGGCGGGGATGTGATGATGGTGGGAAACCACTTCTATATCGGCCTGTCCGCCCGGACCAACCAGGAGGGCTGCCGGCAGTTTATTGCCGCGCTGGAGAGGCATGGCCACACCGGAAGCGTTGTCCCGCTGGAGAAGGTCCTGCATTTGAAGACGGGGCTGGCCTATCTGGAAAACAACAATCTGTTGGTGGCCGGGGAGTTCTGCGAAAAGGAGGAGTTCGCCCGCTTCAACAGGATCGAAATCGCTCCGGATGAGGGCTACGCCGCTAATTGTATCTGGGTCAATGGGACGGTTCTGGTCCCGGCAGGCTACCCCGGAGCCAAAGCCGCTATCGAGCGCGCCGGGTATCCCGTGATCGAAGTGGACACCTCCGAGTTTCGGAAGATCGACGGGGGCTTGAGCTGCCTCTCCCTGCGCTTCTGATCCGGTGCTGTCCATACAAAGAGCATAGAGCAGCAGCGCCCCCTCCGCCGCGGGTTTTCCGCAGTCGGAGGGGGCGCTGCTGTCATGAAGAGAAAGGTTGGCAGTGAGTTTTCGTGGTTTTGGGCGTACCCCCTAAGGGCCGTTATTTCATGCCGCGGACAGCCTCATCCTCTTCTTTTTCGTAGAAGACGTGGAAGCCGGCGTCCACCTTGCCCTGGCCCAGATACCTCGCCTTATAGTCGCGGAGCAGGGAGGTGAACTTGGGCGTCAGGATGAAGAGTGCGATGATATTGGCAAAAATGGGCAGTGCGGTGCCAAAGTCAGAGAACAGCCATACGGTCGTTCCAGGGTAGCCCATATAGACCGCAATGTAGACCATAGCCAGGCTGGGGATGGGATAGGTCCATTTGTAGAACGCCAAAACCGCATTTTTCAGCTTTGATTCGCCCACCAAATAGCGCACGACAACCTCCATCTGGGCATAGACGCCGCTGGAAGTGGTCAGGCCAAACAGGAACACGCCCAGAGCCAGTGCGATCCGCCCGAAGGAGCCGATGCCGGTTTCAAAGGCGGCCAGCGTCAGGGTGGCGCCGTCCAGGCCGCTGCTCCACTGGCCGGTACACAGGATTACCAGACAGGTAATGGTGCAGATGACGAAGGTGTCTACAAATACCTCGAAAATGCCCATAAGGCCCTGTTTGACGGGGTGGTCAACCTTGGCCGTGGCGTGGATCATAGGGGCAGAGCCCCAGCCGGCCTCGTTGCTGAACACGGAGCGGGCCATGCCGGTTTTGATCGCCAGGGAGATGGACGCGCCCATAAAGCCGCCCAGGGCCGCAGTGCCGGTGAAGGCACTCTGGAAAATGAGGCCGATCACGCCAGGGAGGGCGGTGATGTTCCGGGCAATGATAAACAGTCCGGAGCCCAGGTAGAAGATGCACATGAAGGGGACCAGCTTGGAGGCGAAGCGGCCCACGGATCTCAGGCCGCCGCTGATCAGGACATACAGCGCCACCGTATATACAACCCCCACGGTCACCATACTGATGTCAAAGGTATTGCCCACCGCCTCGGCCACTGTGTAGGTTTGGATGTTGATGAAGTAACCCAGCAGGAATCCGAAGGCGAACAGCGCGCTCAGGACCTTGAACACCGCTTTCAGGTTCAGTTCTGCGCCGATTCCCTTTTTCATATAGTAGTTGGGGCCGCCGTAGGCCTCATTATTTTTGTCCTTGGAGCGGTAGTGGACGGCAAGGGTAATCTCCGACATTTTGATGATCATGCCGAACATGCCGGCCACCCACATCCAAAAGACCGCACCCGGACCGCCGACCGCAATGGCGGAGGCCACGCCGCCAATGTTGCCCACGCCGATGGTAGTGCCAAGGGCGGTGCTCATTGCCTCCAGGGGAGAGAGTACGCCGGTGTCGTTGTGGTCCGCCGTTCCTTTTTTGAAAATACTGTTGTATGCGTGTTTCATGGCGGTTTTAAAGCCAAGGAACTGGAAAAAGCCGGTTCGTACCGTGATGTAGAAGCCGGTGGCCAAGATCAGGACCACCATGGGAAGCCCCCACATATAGTCCCAAATCAATACGGACATAAATTCTTCTAAGTTCATACTATCTCTCCTCTCCGTTCCGATCAAAAACAAGGTGAATGGCGTGCTGGATAATCCGGGGGGTTCGCTCGTACAGGTCCTGCTTCAGCACCCGCTCCGTCAGCTTATGGAAGTCCTTGCCCCAGGGCCCAATGTTGATGCAGGGCATGGAGATTTGCTCGATGGCCGAGACCGGGATATCATATATCTGCCCAAACAAGGGCATGGACCGCTCCAGGGAACGGATAATCTCCTGGCCGTTGGAGATGCTGGTATAGCTCAGATCGGATATGCCGGTGTAAAAGTACTCAGAGGTATACTCCTGTCCAAATTCTGCCTGCGTAAACTGGTTCAGCGTCTGGCTCAGGCTGCGGACGGACGCCGGCAGATCGTTCAGGAACAGATTGGCCACATTGGGGTAGTAGGGCGGGATCAGGCCGAACACAATGCGGGGGGACAGATCGTCGATGTAGTTGTAGACAAAATCGACCAGAGAGAAGTTGCATTCCAGCAGGGTGATCCGGCTCTGATTCAGCTCCTGCTGGAGCCGTTTCAGCTCCGCCTCGTATTCCTGTAGAAATACCTGGCCGTAGGTCTCCTTGGCCTCCTGGTACAGGGCCGCGAAATCCACTACGTTGGTCTTCCAGGGCAGGGGCTTGAGCGGCTGGCCGGTGGTCTTTAAAAAACGGGTGTAACTGGCGTTCATCTGCTGGATAATGGTGTCAAAGCTCTCCTCGCAGATGGCCCGGACCTTGTGCAGGATGCTGGCCGGTGTCTGGTTCAGGGTCAGGATGCTGAAACAGCCGGTAACGGCCAGCGGCATGGATACATCATACTTGATCTTCCGGTCCCGCAGATACAGCCAGGTAGGCGGCGGGGCCGCTTCGGTCCCTACCACGTCGGACAGGTTCAGGTTGAGCTCCGTACGGCGGACGATTTCACTCATCAGGGTCAGGGGGTTGAAGCCCTCGAAGACCTTGCCCACGTGGGCCAGGGACCCCCTGATATAGACAAACGGCATCAGCTTGCCCACAGACCCCAGGGAAAAAACTCCTTTTTCCGGGTCCTTGCGCTGGTGGGGCTCCGAGTTGATCATCAGCTGGTAGCGCAGGCCGTATTTCTTTTGAAACTCTGCCAGCAGAAGAACCGCCGCCCGCATCCCGGCAGACAGGTTTTCTTCGTCGGGGACTGCTAGGACGATGAGGGTGCCCGGGAGCGCGGCGGGGTCCTGCCGGACCAGCTGGGCGTACCGGCTGAGCACAGCCATCTGGATGGAGCCGCCCCCCTTCATGTCGCACACGCCCCGGCCAAACAGATAGGTATCGTCGTCTAGGTCGGCCTGCACCGCCGGGGGGAAGGTGTCCCGCAGGCGGAGCAGCTCCTGCTTCAGCTCATCCGGTGAGAAGGCCAGCGGCTTCAGCAGCTTGAAATCCTCCACCGTGACCACGTCGTTGTGGTGAACAAAGACGATGGTGTCCTCGCCTGTCCCCCGCACCATGGCGAAAGCGGCCGCCCGGCCAAAGGGGTCGTCAGGGATCGGATAGGCCCCGACATAGTCCGGGTTGGCCTGCCAGTAGGGCTGGTCACGGAAGTAACGCAGAAAATACTGCTCCGCAGCCTTTTCCGCAGGAGAGTATGTAATGCTCTCTGCCTTGACATAGCCGTATAAAATATCCTGGATCTCCTGGGCGATTCCGTCCAGGAGCAATTTGTGGTCCGCCATGGCTTACACCCGGTGCAGAGGGCAGGTCAGGCAGGTGGGACCTCCGGTGCCCCGGTAGGACAGCTCTTTTCCCTCATAGGTGTATACTGTGACCCCGGCATCCTCTACCTTCTTCTTAATCTCCGGACAGCCGTCAATCAGCACGCATTTACCCGGAGCCAGGGCCAGCAGATTGGAGCCCAGATAGTCATACTCTTTGTCGCTGCACTCGATCAGCTGAATCCCCCGCTCCAGCAGGTACTCCCGGAAGAAGACCGGCATGTACTTGGAATAGACCACAGCCTTGTCTGTGTCTACAAAGCTGATGATGCTCATGAGGTGGAGGCAGCAGTCCACGCCGTCGCCGTGGGGCATGGGGACGATGATATACTCGTCAATCAGGCCCTTCGTCAGCTCCTTAAACTGGCGGATACCCTCGTCGTTGGTGCGGTAGCCCCGGCCGATGGCCACGGTGCGCTCGTCAATCCAGAGTACGTCGCCGCCCTCCATCTTTCCGGGCGGGGTGATATAGCCCAGCGTGGGAATGCCGATGCTCTCCAGGTAAGCCTGTGTGGCCATATACTCCCGGCTGCGCAGTTCCTTGCCCATCGGGAAGTAGATGGCGCCCTTCCTGGTGATTTTCAGGGGGTCGTGGGTGTAGATGGAATCCAGGCCGGTCCGGTCATCCTGGGGGAGGTAGTACACATGCGCAACGTTGTCCTTGATGATCTGTTCGAACACGTTGTACTCCTCCAGCACCTTCCGGTAATCCGGACAGCCAAAATAACGGAAGGCCTCCCAGGTCTGATTCAGATTTTCCTGGCTGATAAAGGCCTGTTCAGGCCGCTTTATCAGGATTGCTTCTACTTTGCCCACCATGGATTGACAGCCGTACTGCATAGAACTACCTCCTTGTTTTGTCTGTCGTTGACAAATACACTGTATACTGTATACAATATACAGTGCACTCATTATCGCATAGAACAGTGGAAATTGCAAGCCCTATTTTTATTCTTTTTCTCCCAATTCGCTTTTGTGCTCCCACAACCGAAAATGCCCTTGTGATTCCCGTCCCCGCAGGGGGCGGGAACATGAAAAAGAATTGGGCGTGCTTTTTCAAAATTTCCATACAATAAGGCACATTAGCGAAATACGAGGGTTCGCACTGATAAAAGTTTGTAAAATTGTCCCGGCAGAGGTGGACAAATTTGTGATATTTTGATATATTTAGGAAACAGGCTGTAGAAATGGACAGAATTGCTTCTGCGTAGGAGGGATTGCTTTGGAAGGATACCTGTCCCTGAAGGATCATGTATACAACTACATTTCAGAGCGGATCAACGCCGGAGAGCTGAGGCCGGGGGATAAAGTCAATGAGATTCAGGTCAGTGAGCAGCTGCACATTAGCCGTACTCCGGTTCGGGAGGCCCTGATGCAGCTGGCCTCAGACGGATATCTGGACAATCTTCCCCGCAAGGGCTTTCGGGTAAAAAACTTGGATATCGCGACGGTAAGGCAGCTATATGAGATTATCGGTACACTGGATGGACGGGCAGCTTGTTTATGCGTGGATGTGATCACGGAAGAGCATCTGGCCAAGATGCAATTCCTGGCCCAGGCGATGGACGCCGCCATCAATGCGGGACTGGGCGATAAATACTACGAGCTCCAGGTGGAGTTTCACGACATCTATCTGAAATGTTGTCCCAACCAGGAGTTTGAGCGGCTGCTGAAACGGCTTAAGAACAATTTTATTCGGAAATATTATTTGTTTGAAGACCCCGACAATGAAATGCGGGTTTTGAAAGACACCAACAGTCAGCATTTTGAAATGATTCGTTTGTTCCGCGAGAAAAAAGCGGCTGAGCTGGAACAATATATCCGGGATGTCCATTGGAACAGCAAAAAAGCAAAATTTGACGCTATTTAATGCGGAAATTTCTCGGCTGGAAAAATAAATCGCTCTGTCATGATCTTGCACTTTTGAAGCGTTTGTCTACCAAATGTCTACCGAAACCTCCCC
Source organism: uncultured bacterium (assembly GCA_949840775.1). Classification (GTDB taxonomy): domain Bacteria; phylum Bacillota; class Clostridia; order Oscillospirales; family Oscillospiraceae; genus Lawsonibacter. The sequence continues at coordinate 74,589 of CATKXO010000010.1, forward strand.
GGATTACCTGCACCGCAGGTGGTCCGGGGAGGTTTTCTTTTCGGGTGGTCTACCATCCGTCTACCGCCGCAACTTTTTGACACATAACATCCGTATTTTCCCGGATTTCCTCCGCTTTTTGCAGCGTTCGGAGCCGCGTAAGTATCGTGACACGGGCGTGGCCGGGCGAAAACGTTGAAAAACCTCTGATTTTTTGGTAAAAACGCAGAATTTTTGGAACGAACAGGCGGACTTACGGGGTCTACCGGAGCTCTG
>CATKXO010000011.1 GCA_949840775.1 uncultured bacterium
TACTGTATTTGCCGCAACTGCTGGGACAACCAAAGCCAGGGACAGGGCAAGCGCTAAAAACAGGGATAGTGTCTTTTTCATTTCGTTTGTACCTCTCTTTTCTTAAATTTTAGGAGATTCCCCGGCGGTTTCTGCCCTGGGAGGTGGATTCCCCGGCCCCCCGATGGGCATTTCCGCCAAGGCAAACGAAAGCGGCGCAGGATTACAAAACCCTACACCGCGATTGACAACACAAACCCCTAAAAACCGCCCTTGATAAACGGCGGAATTTTCGTTATAATGAGGGCTGGCGTAGCAAAAGCTATTGTGTGGGAGCCCTATTCTCCTGCATAGGGACGTAGGGTGCGTCACCACCTTACGTCCTGCCTCAATTTGCCTTGTGCTTCCATTGTAGCGCATATCGGAAAAATACGCAAGCAGTTTTTTATGTTCTCCAGACACAAAAAGTACCCCCGCCCAAAAGGGTGGGGGTACCGTCTTCAAATCAGTCGGTGACGTAGGGCAGCAGGGCGACCTGACGGGCGCGCTTGATGGCCTCAGTCAGCTGGCGCTGATGCATGGCGCAGGTGCCGGTGGTGCGGCGGGGCAGAATCTTGGCCCGCTCGGACGTGAACCGGCGCAGCTTGGCGGCGTCCTTGTAGTCGATCTGCTCCACCTTGTCGGCGCAGAAGGCGCAGACCTTACGGCGCTTGCGGCCCCGCATGGGCTTGTTATCGCGTTCCATAGCCATGGAATTAACCTCCTTTTTACGACCTTAAATGGTCAGCGTTAAAAGGGCAGATCGCCCTCGTCTGTAGTGAGCTCAGAAAAGTTGTCGCCGTCCGCAGGGGGGGCGCCGTAGCCGCTGAGGGCGTCGCCTCCGCCGTAGGAGTCGGAGCGGGGGGCGGGCTGCTGGGAGTAGCTCCCCTCCTGGCCGAAGCCGCCCTGACGGTAGCCGGGCGAGTAGCTCCCGCCGCCGTCGCTGTCCCGCTTGGAGTCGCCGAAATAGACGTTGTCGGCAACCACCTCAGCGCTGGTGCGCTTGTTGCCGTCCTTGTCGGTCCAATCCCGCATCTGAAGGCGGCCCTCCACCACGGCCATGCGGCCCTTGGTGAAGTAGCGGCTGACAAATTCGCCGGTCTGACGCCAAGCCACCACGTCGATCCAGTCGGTGGCCCGCTCGCCGGTGGTCTTGTCCTTAAAGTCCCGGTCCACCGCCAGCCGGAAGGAGGCCACGGGAATCCCCGACTGGGTGCGCCGGAGCTCGGGATCGCGGGCCAGCCGGCCCATGATAACAATGTGATTGAGCATACTCCGCCCTCCTTACTCGTCTTTGCAGACGATCATAGAGCGCATTACGCCGTCAGTGATCCGGAAAATACGATCCAGCTCAGCAGGAACGGCGGCGGCGGCGGTAAAGGTCATCAGCACATAATAGCCCTCCATCAGGTCGTCGATGGGATAGGCCAGCCGGCGCTTGCCCCACTCGTCAATCTCGGACACTGTGCCGTTGGCTTCGACCACGCCCTTGAAACGCTCCACCAGAGCCTTGATCTGCTCTTCGTTCAGGTCGGGCTTCAGGATATACAGCGCCTCGTAATTCGCGTTGATTTTTGCCATGTTTTGCACCTCCTTATGGACATATGGCCCCCGGCAGTTTTCCGGGAGCAAGGATATCCTGCCTCCCACAGAGACAGGCTTAATTATTATACCGGATTTTTTCAAAAAGTCAAGTATTTTTTTGTCCGGGGAGTGCCCTAACGCGCATTTTGTCCGGAGTAGGGGCCGCCCAGGGCGGCGGTCCCTACATTCAAAGCTGCGAAAAGGACACTCCCGCTGCATAATGTGGGGGTTGACAAGGGAGGCCGTCTGTGTTATTGTATTAAGCGCATAATACAATAACACAAGGAGGGCCTGCTATGGATTGGAAGCTGGACGACGGACGGCCCATCTGGCCTCAGCTCAGTCAGCAGCTGGCCCGGCGGATTATCGCCGGGGTCTACCCGCCGGGGAGCCGCCTGCCCCCGGTGCGGGAGCTGGCAGCGGAGGCGGGGGTCAACCCCAACACCATGCAGCGCGCCCTGGCCCAGCTGGAGCAGGAGGGTCTGGCCAGGGCCGGCCGCACCGCCGGCCGGCTGGTCACCCAGGACACCCAGGTCCTGGAGGCCGCCCGCCTGCGGGAGGCGGAGGCAGTGGTCCGGGACTATTTTGAGGCCATGGCCGCCCTGGGCTACAGCCGGGAGCGGGCGGCAGAGCTGATAAAGGAGGAATTTCTGTGAGCGAATTGTTAATTGAGTGCCGGCAGCTGTACAAGTCCTACGGCCTGCGCCCCGCCCTGCGGGGAGTGGACCTGGAGGTGGGCCCGGGGCGGATCGTGGGGCTGCTGGGTCCCAACGGCAGCGGCAAGACCACCCTGATCAAGCTGCTGTGCGGCCTGCTCCGCCCCACCACCGGATCGCTTTCGGTGGACGGCTCCGCCGTGGGGCCCTATACCAAGTCGGTGGTGAGCTACCTGCCCGACCGGATGTACTTTGCCGACTGGATGAAGGCAGTGGACCTGTTTGACCTGTTCCGGGATTTTTACAGCGGCTTCGACTACCAGAAGGCCCTGGCCATGTGCCGCTCCCTGGGGGTGGAGCCCCGGGACCGGCTGAAATCCATGTCAAAGGGCACCAAGGAGAAGGTACAGCTGGTGCTGGTCATGGCCCGGAGCGCCAAGCTCTATCTGCTGGATGAGCCCATCGCCGGGGTGGACCCGGCGGCCAGGGATTTCATCCTGCGCACCATTTTGACCAACTACAACGAGGAGGGCACCGTCCTCATCTCCACCCACCTGATCTCCGATATCGAGAAGGTGCTGGACGAGGCCATTTTCCTGAAGGAGGGAAAAATCATGCTCCACGAGACGGTGGACACCATCCGGGAGAAGGAGGGCAAGAGCGTGGACGCCCTCTTCCGGGAGGTTTTCCAGGCCGCGCCCATGTTCGACGGGGAAAAGGAGGGATTCTGATGCTGCTCAAGCTGTTGAAATACGACTTTAGGGCCATGTGGAAGCAATTCTCCCTGATCTGGGGGGCGGCGCTGGTGCTGGCCCTGGTCAACCGGTTCACCCTGTTCCGGGACGCGGGCAACCGCGTCCGCACCGACTCTGGTATGCTGATGTTCGTCTTTATCAGCGTCATTGTGGCTATGTTCGTCATTGCCATTATCTTTGTGGTCAACCGGTTCTCCAAAGGGCTGCTAGGAAATGAGGGATACTTGATGTTCACTCTCCCCGTCCGGCCCTGGCAGCTGGTGCTGTCCAAGCTCATCTGCGGGACCGTCACTTGGGTAGGCTGCGGGGTGGTGGCCTTTGTGTCCCCCTTCATTATGGCCCCTGTGAACTGGCTTGAACTGCTTCAGCTCTCCCTCTGGTCAGAGATTTTCACGGACGTTTTCCGGGGCGTGATGAAGCATCCCGGCGTGCTGGTCCTGCTGGCGGAGTTCTGCCTGGTGATCCTCTCCTTCCTCGTGCTGCTCATCGCGGCCATGTACCTGGCGATGGCCGTGGGCCACCTGTTCTCCCGGCAACGGAGGTTAATCAGTGTGGCCGTCTTTATTGGGCTGTATATTCTGATTGCCAACATATACGACCGGGTGTTCTCCGTCCGCTTTGTTCAGTCCCTGATGAATATGGCTACTGTCAACGCCTACGGCGCCATGCTCACCGCCAGCGCCATCATGCTGGTCCCCGCCCTGGCCTTCCTGGCCGTGGTGTGCTGGATTCTGGAGAACCGGCTGAATCTGGAATAAAACAATTTGATATGCTCCCTCTGTGACGGACGGTGCCTTGTCACCGTCGATCAGCAGAGGGAGCATACCGTTTTTTATTGGCATCGCCGCGGGCTGGATACCTTCTGTTTGACAATTTTGTGGCTCCGCATTTCCCTTGTAAATTTTACAGTTCATTTGTTGACGGCGTGCTATGATTGCGGTAGGATAGCTGTACGGAGGCGGAGGCCCCGGCACGCAATCTCCCATTTTATGAGAGGAACGGTGAGCAACACATGGAATTATCCCAAGAAAAACTGGAGCGCTATCAAAAAAGCCTGCGCGCGCTCCGGGAGGTAACAGACGAGCTTTTAAGCCACATGAAGGGGCGCGACTGGTCTTTTCAGCGGCTGATTACGGACAGAAACGGGGAGTTCAGCCAGGAAAAGCTCCGCGCTTTTGTGGAGGATTTGATGTCCCTCTGGACGGAAAAGGTCCGGGAGGGCACCGACACTGATCCGGCCACCGGAGTGAATGTGGCGGATTCCTGGCTCCAGGAGCGGCGGGAGCTGTACGGCCTCTACCTCTACCTGGTCATGCGGTGCAGCCTGGAACGGGGGGCGTACAGCGACGCCCGCAACGGCGCGGACGTGAAGGAGCGGACAGACTTCGCCTTCCTGCTGGAACAGGCTAGGCAGCTCTCCCGGGACTGGTGCGTCATGGCCAAACCAGACGGAACCTGCTGCAACGAGCTGTACTGGGGCTATGACGCATACTTTGGCTTCCACCTCTACTATGCCCTCAATGATCCCGATGTCCGCAACAGCGGTTTCTGCCCGGGGAACGACTGGTCCCTGACCCCTGACTGGAGGCGGGCCTGTCAAGAGCACGACTGCCGGCTGACCAACGATGGCAATATGAAGCGGCTCTACCTGAAGCATTCACTCTGGTCCGGCAAGGCAGAGGGGCCGAGGGAGGCCCCCGATACAGCGGAGAAAGCCCCGGACGAAGAGGAGGAGGCGCTGGTGCTGCCGGACGAGGAAGACGAGCCCGTTGAGGACGGTTACGACCCGCTGGAAGATGATGACTGGTATCCCTTCCCCAGTGCGGAGGCCTACTATGAGTTTCAGGTGGCCGGGTGGGAAACGCGCTCAGAAGAAGACGGAAGGGCTTACAGACAGTCGGTCCTGGCCATGAGATTCCAATGCTCAGAGGAATATCGTTCGGCCTGCGAGCGCTTCGCGGAGCTCTTTCAAAACGCCAGGCCGGAGGTCCTGCGGGACTTCTATACGAACCTGGAGGAAATCGTGGACCTGTATCTGGCCGCGAAAGAGATTGCGCCCCTGACGGATACAGACAAGGCGCTGAACGTATACAGCCGCGTCTATGACAGCGCCCTGCAACAGGCGCGGCGCTACGGGAGGGGACTGAAATGGGAGGCTCTGTAGGCAGACTCCGAAATAACTTCTACCAGAACCTTCGTCGGGAGTATCAAAAGGAGGAGGTGAACTCCTTCCTGTACCGGTATTTCTGGACAGAAAGCGTCATGGAGCTGATCGAGAAGTATTTCCCCCACCTTTCGAACGCCGTACCGCCGGAGAACGGCGCCCAAATCAGAGCGCTGCTGAAAAAGGAGATCAGCAGACGCAGGGACCTGCTGCTGAGAGAGGTCCCCGGAGAAGACCGGAAGGGGCGCCGGGACTTTTGGACGGAGCTGTGGCTGAACGACGCCGGCTATCAGGCGGGACTGATTTCAGACACGGACTATTACCTGTGGCTGGTGGAATATCTGGCAGCCCACGACATCTACTACAAGGACACCGGCATATGGGATGTCCGCCTGTGGCTGGACACCCTTCTGAAAAGGGGGCTGGACTGGAGAGAGGGAATGCGGGTCCCGGGTGAGCGGGAGCAGGCTAACAAGAAGGTCGTTTTCCGCATGGCACAGATTACCGATGACCTGCGGGAGCTGGCAGAGCGAATCAGAACAAACCGGGCGGCGGTTGCCGGGCGGCTGCACAATCTGGAGGAAGGGGGGGAGGACTACCTGCCCCAGCTGACCGCACAGCTTGCGCAGATGGCACTCCACATCAAAATCAAAAACTGGCTCCAGAACAGCGGATATCCCCTGACCAGGGACAAAAAGGCGAAGACAAAGCCCTCCGCGAGAAAGCTGCAAAAGCAGGACTTTACCTTGCGGATGTTCGAGGCATACTGCCGCAGCGGGCGGGGCGGCCATTTTCTCAGGCAGGACCAGGACGCCGGAAGGGCTGGCAGCAGCTGGCATCTGGACGAATACGGGTTCTGCGTGCTGGATGCGGGCCAGCAGGAGCTGGAAGCCCTTCTAGCAGCCCTGGAGCAGGAAGAGGAGGACTGCTTCTATCTCCCCCTGGCAGTGGACCCCCGCAGCGGCTGTGTCTTTTTCCTCGCCGGGAAAGAGGTCTACAGGAGGGGATATATGGAGGAAGAAGCGGTCCGGAAAAAAATCTGTGAGCGGGCGCGGAAGAAGCTTGAGGACGCCACAGACAAAAAGGCGGCCACCATCGCAGAGAAGGCCTATCGCAACGCAAAGGATGCCTATATACAGGCGAAAAAGGCACGAGAGGCCTACGAAAACTCGCCGGCTTTCTTCTGCTTCGACTACCTGCGCCTGGACGGGGAGCACCTGCGGCAGTTCCCCTGGGATGTGGGCGGGGCGTTCCGCCTGCGGTCAAAATTTCTCGAAAACGAAAGAAAAAGCTATCAGGATGTCCTGGAGGATTTTGAATGGTACTGCATCGACGGGGACGACAGAGAGCCCGGAGGGGGCAGCCCCCGGGAAGCAGTCCGGACATTCAATCAGGATGTGACCGCCCCCATCCCGGAGCCCTTCCGCTGGGCCTTTAACATTCTGGAGAGCCGGGAGCCGAGCCCAGGTGCGAAAGCGACCTTTGACCAGTTGTGGAGCCGGTCTCTGGACACTCCCCGCAGCCCGTAAAAATAATTCCAGACATAAGATATTCCCGGTTTCCCGCCCCCAGCCAAGGCGGAAACAGGAAAAACCGGGCAAACAAAGCACGCCTGGACGGAAGCAGGAGGCCGGGAGTGCCTGCCCAATATTTCATTTGTAAATTTTACAATCAAAAATGCGAGGGCCTGTTATACTAACACTTGTCAGGCACCTCGAAAACCAAATAGCCCCCCAAAAGGATCTGTTCCCCGGAGAAGCAGCGCCTTACGCGTGCCAACGGAAACAAACGCCGCAAACGGAAGCGGCAGGTGAGCTTTGGGGGGCGCGGCAAGCTCAAACAAACCCTAACAGCGGCAAATCTGTTCACACGCGAAATTCTTGACACACTTTTCCTGCCATGATACCATAGTTCAAGGATTGGGCATATTGAAAAGAGGATGACTATGTTGGAAACGGTCTACACCATTGGCTATGCAGGCTTTGCCATCGAAGATTTTCTGGACGTTTTGCAGGACTGCGGCATATCCGCTCTGGTAGATGTCCGGAGCTCCCCCTTTTCCAGCTTTCATCAGGCCTACAACCGGGACGGGCTGGCCCAGGCCCTGGGGGCCCGGCACATCCACTACCGCAGCTACGCCAGAGAGTTTGGCGCCCGGCAGACGGACCGGCAGTATTATAACGCCCAGCACTGCCTGGACTTTGAGGCGTTCGCCCGGTCCGAGCCCTTTCTGAACGGCGTGCAGAAGCTGAAAAACGGCATGGACCAGGGCTTCCGCTTTGCCCTGATGTGCGCCGAGACCGACCCAATCGACTGCCACCGGGCGATCCTGGTGGCCCGGGCCTTTTCCGGCCAGGGGTACCCGGTGGTCCACCTGTGCCCCAAGGGGCGGACCCTGACCCACAAAGAGCTGGAGCTGCGCCTACTGGACCGCTACTTCCCCGACCGGAATCAGTGCTCCATGTTCGCAGCCGCTCAGGACGAGGCCGCTCTGCTGGCAGAGGCCTACCGCCTCCGGAACGCAGAGATCGGCTATCGAATCCAGGAGGATGAAACATGACAATCTACACCATCGGCTTTACGCAAAAAACGGCGGAACGCTTTTTTACCCTGCTGAAGGACCATCAGGTCCAGCTTCTGGTGGATATCCGCCTGAACAACAAGTCCCAGCTGGCGGGCTTTACCAAGGGAGAGGACCTGGGCTATTTCCTGCGCGAGCTCTGCCGCTGCAAGTACGTCCACTGCAAGGAATACGCCCCCACAAAGGAAATCCTGGACGCCTACAAAAAGAAGCACATCGACTGGGACGGCTATGTGAGCCAGTACCTCCCCCTGATGGAGCGCCACCAAGCGGCCAAGAAATTTCTGGAGCGCTTTTCTGAATATGAGCGGGTCTGCCTGCTGTGCAGCGAGCCCACACCGGAGCGCTGCCACCGCCGGCTCCTGGCAGAGCTGATCCAGAAAGCGGGACCCGGCATCTCCGTACAGCATCTGTGAATGCAGGTTGTCAACAACCATTCCCACTCTTTTTCTGTTCCCGCCCCTGCCAGGGGGCGGGAATTGCAATATCATGTTCACCCCGACAAACACAACGGCAAACTGGAGAACACCCAAAAAGAGAAAGGAAGGAAACAAAACATGAAAAGAGATATCGTAATCCTGACAAGGTCTTACAAGCGGGGAGGTCTCTGCGTCGCGGGAATTGACGCAAAGACCGGTGAGTGGGTCCGTCTGGTCTCTTCTGATGTGAAGAGTCACGGTGCCCTGACGAGCAGGACGGCAAGCAGCTTCAATGTGCTGGACCAGGTCCAGGTGGAGATCGAGGAGGCGCGGCCCACGCCTTACCAGCCGGAAAACCTGCTGGTCGACATAAAGCAGCGCATCATAAAGACGGGGACCTGGAACCTGGAGCAGGTGCTGAACCTGCACCCCGCCGAGGACCCGGACTATATCTTTGTAAACACCAACAGGGCCCTCAGTGAGAAGCAAATGTCCGAAACAGATGGTTCTCTGGTGCTGGTCCATGTAGACAACTTTTCCATTACCGACATACAACGCCGCCATGCAAGCTTTCTCTACCGCGGCAATTCGTACTACTTATCTGTAACCGACCCGATGTACCGCGGTACTTCTGAGGAAACCAGCTTGGACTCCGCCTACCTGGTGGTCAGCCTGCCTGACGAGCCCTATGAGGAAAATGACCCCTACTACAAATTCGTTGCCAAGGTCTTTCCCGGCTGACTCCCCGCATAAACAAAGAGAGCCGGCGTTTGTTGAAACGTCGGCTCTCTTTTCTTCAATTACTGAACCAGGTCCCGCAGCTCAGGGACGATAAATTTAGGGGTACGCCCAGAGAAATAGTCGTCGATGGCCTGGGCACAGGCTATGGAGGAGCGGGTGGATGCCTCTTTGGTGGCCCCGCCGATATGGGGGGCCACCAGCACATTTTCCATGTTCAGCAGCGGGTTATTCAGGTCGAAGGGCTCCCGCTCCACGGTATCAAGCCCGGCCCCGGCGATCTTCTTTTCCTCCAGGGCCCGAATCAGGGCGGGCTCATCCACGATAGCCCCCCGGGCAGTGTTGATGAGAAAGGCGGTCTCCTTCATCATGTCAAACTCCCGGTCGCTGACCGAATGGGTAGTCTCCCTGGTGGCGGGGACATGGAGGGAGACATAGTCGCTCTCCTTGAAGATGATATCCCGGTCCTCCACCAGCCGGATGTACTCGGGGACCTCCCGGGCGAAGGGGTCGTAAGCCAGCACCTTCATGTCAAAGCCATAGGCCGCTTTTTTCGCCACCAGCTTGCCGATATTGCCGGTGCCGATGAGCCCCAAGGTCTTGCCCTCCAGTTCGGTCTTCTGGATTCCCATCTTGGCATAGCGGTAGTCCTCCCTGCAGTGGGCCATCACGGCCTTGAAGCGGCGGGAGCAGTAGAGCATGTAGAAGATGGCCAGCTCCGCCACCGAGATGGCGTTGGCCCCGCCGGCAGTGGTCACCAGCACCCTGTTCCGCCGGGCTCCCTCCAGGTCCACCCCGTCGTACCCCGCGCCGTGGCGGGCGATGATCTTCAGCTTGGGGGCTGCGTCCAGAATTTTTCCGGTAATTTTGGCGGTACGGACGATCATGGCGTCGCAGTCCGGAATATCGGCCAGGATATCTTCCTCGGTAAAGCCCCGGCCGTCCACAACCTCATAGCCGTGGTCCCGGAGATAGGCATAGCCTTCGGGCAGAATGGGCTGGGGCAGAAGCACTTTATAGCTCATAGCAGATACGTTCCTTTCTTCCGTTTTAGGGGGCGGCACTCAGGGACGGTACACGTCGTCGATGATCTCGTAGCCCTTTTCCTCCAGGGCCTTCTCCACCCAGGCCCGATTGGCGGTGCCGTTTTTGGCGGCCTCCAGCTTCTTCTCGTCGGCGGCCTGGAACTTCTTTGCGTCCTCCAGGATGGTGGCGGCGTCCTGCCGGGGGATGACGATGATGCCGTCCGGATCTGCCAGAATGATGTCGCCGGGGTTGACACTGATTCCGCCGCAGGAGATGGGGACGTTGATCTCCCCCGGTCCCTCCTTGTAGGGGCCGCCGGGGGTGGTGCCGGTGCAGTACACCGGGAAATCCCACTGGCCGATCTCGTCAATGTCCCGAATGGGGCCATCCAGGATGATGCCGGCAATCTTCTTGGTGTACCGCAGGTAGGCCATCATCACCTCGCCCATCAGGGCCCGGGTGGTGTCCTCCTCGTTGGAGACCACCAGCACGTCCCCCTCGCCGCACAGGTTCAGGGCAGCGTGGAGGGTCAGGTTGTCCCCGGCCCGGCCCTTCACGGTGAAGGCCGGGCCCACCATCATCTGATCCTTGGGCCGGCTCACCAGACGGATGCGGGGATTCATGGCGCAGCTACGGTTCATCACGTCGGCGGTGTTGGAGGCGGGAATGGTCTTGAACTGAGCCATGATCTCAGGATCGGGCATCTCACGTTTCAGATAGATTCTTTTTCCTACAGACATTGAAAATTCCTCCTGCCATGGGCGCAGCCTTCGGGCTTGCGCTTTTTATAATTTCATAGTAATATAAAATTGCCCAAAAGTAAAACGGCGAATATTTGATCTTTTAACAAAGAATTTTTGTGGGGGTAAAAATATGGACCTCATCAGCCTGTACTATTTTTCCGAGCTGGCCAAGGACCTGCATATGACCCGCACCGCCAACCGTCTGTTTATCTCCCAACAGACCCTGAGCAACCACATTCAGCGGCTGGAGGACCACTACGGCACCAAACTGCTCCACCGCAAGCCCGCCCTGTCCCTGACCACCGCCGGGGAATTTGTGCTGGGTTTTGCCGATGTGGTCAACAAGGAGCAGGTGAACCTGATGGACATCCTGTCCGACATCGCCCGTCAGGAGCGGGGGGTGCTCCGCTTTGGAGCCAGCAACCTGCGGCTGAACATGTGCCTGCCGGCCATCCTGCCCCAATTCTCCGCCCGGTACCCCAACGTCGATATCCGCATCACCGACGCCGTCACCAAGCAGCTGGAGCCCCTGGTGCTGGACAACTCTCTGGATTTTGCCGTCACCCTCAACGGGTCGGATCACCCCAAGCTGGTCAGCCACCATCTGATGGACGACCAGGTCTATCTCTGTGTGGCCGACTCCCTGCTGCAAAGCTGTTACGGCGAGAAGGCGCAGGACCTGAAACGGCAGGCGGTCCGCGGCGCGGCAGTAAAGGACTTTGCCAAGCTCCCCTTCTGCATCTTCGACAACCGCATGGGCAGGCAGATCAACCAGTGCTTTGAGGCAGCCAACATCGTCCCCCGGGCCTACATCACCAGCACATACACGCAAATCGGCACCACAGTCTGCTTTCAGCGGCTGGCCGCCTGCTTTCTCTCCCAGGCCAGCCTGGTCAGCCAGCAGAAAGAAATCCCCGAAGACATCAATATCTTCCCGCTGTATTATAAAGGACAGCCCCTGACGCAGAGGCTGTCCCTGATCCGTATGAAGGACCGCTATCTGTCCCATTACTCCAAATTCTTTCTGGACCAGCTGTTTCAATATTTCAGCAGCGTGGAACAGTTTCATATGGAGCATGGCGTGTCATCATAATTCCCTCTGTTACGCCTTGCGGTTCCTTACCGCCTTCACAGCGCTCTGAATGGCGGGAACAATCACGGTGGCCACAATGAGGAGAATCAGTACCAGGCTGGCCGGGCGCTGGAGGTAGTAGAGCAGCACCGGCGTGTCCTTCGCCATCAGAATGGCGTTCTTGAAGCCCTGCTCGCCGGTGGACTCCAGCAGCAGCCCCAAAATAATGGGGGCGGTGGGCAGGCCGGCCTTTTTGCAGAGATAGCCGATCAGGCCGAAGGCCAGCATCATGTAGACATCGGAAATCCGGTTGTTGATGGAGTAGGAGCCGATGGTGGACAGGACCACAATGACCGGAACCAGAATCGCGTCGGAGACCTTGGTGATTTTAATCACCTGGCGGCAGATGAGCATACCGATCAGGCCCATCAGAATGTTCGCGGCGATAAACCCGATGATAATCGTGTAGGTCGTCGTCACATTTTTGCCAAACATGGACTGGCCTGGGGTCAGGCCATGCATAATCAGGGCGCCCAGCAAAACGGCCGCCACGGTGGAGCCCGGGATGCCCAGGGTAATCAGCGGAATGATAGACCCGCCGGTAACGGCATTGTTGGCCGTCTCCGAGGCACAGATGGCCTCAATCGCCCCATCTCCAAACTCCTCCGGATGCTTGGATGCCTTTTTGGCCTGGCCGTAGGCAAACCACGCGCCGATATCGCCGCCGGCGCCGGGCAGAATCCCCACCACGATGCCGATGATGGCGGAGCGGATGAAGTTGGGCAGATGGAACAGCATCTCCTTGGCAGTGGGCAGGAACTTGCCGTGAAGGGCGGACTCGTCCACCACGCGGTGCTCACCCCGCCGGAAGGCCAGATGCTGCTCGCACAGCACCATGGCCTGAGAGATGGAGAACAGGCCGATCAGCGCCGGTACGGTGGAAATTCCGGAGTACAGGCCCATATTGCCAAAGGTAAAGCGCAGCTGCCCGGTGATGGTATCCGTACCGATGGTGCCCAGGATCAGCCCGAACACGCCCATCAGATACCCCTTGACGGCGGAGCCGCCGCCCAGGCCGCCGATGATGGACAGGCCCAGAATGACGATCAAAAAGTACTCCGGGGCGCTGAACAGCAGGGTAACCTTACCCAGCAGGGGGGCCAGGGTGAGCAGCGCCACGCCGGACAGGGCGCCGCCGATCATAGAGGCCACGGTGGACATGCCCATGGCCTCCAGCCCCCGGCCCTTCTGGGTCAGGGCATAGCCGTCAGCGGCAGTAGCCGCAGAGGAGGGGGTACCGGGCGTGTGAATCAGGATGGCCGTCAGGGAGCCGCCGTAGAAGGCGGAGGTATAGACCGCCATCATCATGATAAACGCCGCGTAGGGAGACATGGTATAGGTAATGGGGATCAGCAGGGAAATTGCCATGGTGGCGTTCAGGCCGGGGAGCGCGCCGATGACCATGCCGCCCACAACGCCGACCACCAGCGCGATCAGGGACTCCAGGGAAAAGAAGTTCGCAAATACAGTTGTCCACATGATTTCTCACACCTCCCGCTTATGGCATCTTTGTCTTCAGAATGAAGGTAAACAGCACGTACAGGAACCCCACCAGCCCGCAGGGGACCAGAATCAGCGCCAGCTTGTTCCGCGCGTAGTTGAACCACATCAGGCCGGCGGTAAACAGCAGGGACGGGATGATAAAGCCAACCAGGTCCACCGCAACCACATAAATGACGATGAACACAAAGACCAAAAGGGGATACTTGACCTCTTCCCACTTCATGTTTTGGAAGCGGGGAGTACCGTCCTCTGCCGCCCGGGAGTCCCGGATCCCGTTGACCAGCATGGCTACCGCCAGCGCGGCAAAAATCAGGAGGATCAGAATGGGAAACTGCCTGGCCTCAGCGCTCTGCACCGTAATGGCGTGGAAAATTAGGAAGGCGCTCAGGGCCAAAAGGAGGATGGCGATAATAATATCCTGGCTCCAGCTTTTTTTCTTCATAAGGGAGACCCGCCTTTCTTCATTGGCAGCGCCGCCGCATGGCATTTGCTTGATACGGCGGCGCTGTATATTGTCTGTTTATTCCCAGCCTAATGCAGGCTTCAGCGCGACGACATCAGACTCCTGGCCCTTCAGGAAGGAGAGGTACTCGTCGCCCTCCATATAGTTGACCATCAGGCCCAGGGCCTCCAGCTCGGCGATGTGGTCGGCGTTGTTGATCGCGTCGTTGAACGCCTTGACAATGGCCTCCTTGGTGGCCTCGTCCACACCCTTGGGGAGGAAATAGCCGCGGGAGGGGGCGGAGTAGACGGCGCCGTAGCCGGCCTCCTCCAGGGTGGGCACGTCGGGCAGTACGTCAATCCGCTCGTTGTTGAACACGCACAGCACGTCCAGCTCGCCGTCGGCCAGGACGGAGGCGATGTCGCCATAGGTGGCGGAGACGGCGTCCACTGTGCCGCCCAGCAGGGCCGCGTAGTTGTCGGACCAGCCGTTCTGATGGACGGAGGTGAGGGTGGCGTCGGGGTTGGCGATGCCGGTCTCGATCACGGCGATGTGCTTGTTGCCGTTGGCGCCCACGTCGGCCACGGTCACGCCGCCGGAGGACTTGGCCGCATCCATGAAGGCGTTAATGTCCGCATATTTGCCCTTGGCACAGACCAGAACACCGTAGTCGATCACTTCGTTGCAGATGAAGTCAAAGTCGTCCATGGTCTCCTTGTGGCCCTGGGAGGGGTCCAGATAGTCGTAGAACAGGGCGGGGGTGTTGACCATGGCGATGGTCTGTCCGTCCTTGTCGGCGTGGAGCAGCTGGTCCCAGGCCATCCAGCCGTTGGCGCCGGTGACGTTCTGAATCACAAAGGTGCCGCCGGTGGTCTTTTCCAGGTAGGTAGCCAGAGAGCGGACCTCCAGGTCGGAGGAGCCGCCGGCGCCGAAGCCGCACAGCAGGGTGACGGTTCCGCTGGGCCAGCTGCCGGAGGCGTTGGCGCTTTTGTTCCCGGAGGGGGTGGAGCCGCTGGGCTTATCAGAGCTGCCGCAGCCGGCCAGCAGGCCCACACACATGGCGGCCGCAAGAATCAGAGCGCTGAGTTTTTTCATGATAATTTCTCCTTTTCATCTTTTATTTGTTTGATATTGGAACAGATCTTGCTGTTGCTCAATACTTTTCCAGCCCTTTCACCGAGCAGTTAAACACAAATATGTCCACTGTGCGCACAAAGTCAGATTCCAGGGTCTGATAGGACCGCTCCCCCTCAAAGGAGTGGGTGGCAATCAGATGGACAATGCTGTCCGGAAGGCCGGCCTGACTGGCAATGATCGCACCGGAAAGCGGGTGCCGCATCAGCTGAAAGTTTTCGCTGTGAACCGCTCCGCCGCTCCCGCCCGGAACAAATTCCGTCAGCTTTCCGATGTCGTGGAGCAGGGCGCCCGCCACCACCACGTCCCGGTCAAAGGGGACGCCGTGGCGAAGGTAGTACTTCTTCATCTGGTCAAACTCCAGAATGCACATCCGGGTAACGTCGGCCACGTGCTCAATCCACCCCACGTCGCACCCCTTCCAGCTCAAGGTCACCGGCGCGTTGGAGAGGTTGGCCTCATTCCAGCCGCCCTGCTCCATGGCCATGGCCATCGCCCGCTCCGACCGCTCCCGCAGCTCCTGATCCCCAATCTCCAAAAAGGCGGGGAACAGCTGCTCTAAATAATTTTTCTCCACCGGTATCTCTCCTTCCATCCCAAATCAAAGTTTATTATTTGCCTGATCACTATTTTAATATAGCTCTCCATCAAAGGCAAACTGGGTTTTCTTAACTTTCCCACAAATAATTTTTGTTGGAAAGCGTTTACACAGCCGGAAGGAACGCCCGGTTCACAACATGAGACGGCTCTTTTCCAGCGGCAAATGCCTGGATGTCCTCCGCCAGCATGGGCATGATTGCGTCTCCGATATCCGCAGTGCCGCCGCCGATATGGGGGGTAACAATGATGTTGGGGTCGGCCAGCAGCGGATCACCGGCGGGAAGGGGTTCCCGCTCCACTCCGTCCAGCCCCGCACCGGCCAGCTTCCCGGACTGAACCGCCCGCAGAAGCGCGGTGTCGTCCACCAGCCCCCCCCGGGCCGTGTTAATTAAAATCGCCCCATCCTTCATACCTTGGAGCTGCTCCTGTCCGATCATGTGTCTGGTCTGGTCTACCAGCGGCACATGGAGCGACACAATATCAGAGGTCTTCAGCAGCCGCTCCAGCGGGGCATAGACCATGCGGTACTGCCGCTCCATCTCCTCCGTCATCCGGAACGGGTCGAAATACTGCACCTGCGCCCCAAAAGCCTGTACCTTTTGGGCCACCTGCCGGCCGATGTTGCCGCCCCCTATAATGCCCACCAGCTTATGATTCAGGCAGAAGGAGCTGTCCATGTAGGTGTTTTTGCTCCACTCCCCCCGGGCCAGGCTCTGGGTGTGGCACAGAAGCTTGCGCCCCACCGCCAGCATCAGCATCACCGCCAGCTCAGACACCGCCCCGGCGTTGGCGCCGGGGGTATTGGTCACCAGCACGCCCCGCTCGCCGGCGGCCTGGATGTCCACGGAGTCGTAACCCGCTCCCCACCGCAGAATCATCTTCAGATTGGGGTTGCGCAGGATTACCTCCTTGGGCGCCTTGAAAATACGCAGGATCATCACCTCCGCATCGGTCATGGCGTCATAGGCCGCCTGCGTGTCCACCGCTTTCAGCCCGAACTGCTCCGCCGGCAGCATAGCCCGGAGCTTCTCATAGGTCCCGGCGGGGTACTGGCCCGCTAACACAACGTTTACCATCTGCTTTTCCTCCCTCACTTCAAGGCGGCGGCGGTCCTGGCAATCAGCTCGTCCGACGGGGCCTTCCGGTCCACGGCGGAGACCTCCACAATCAGCCGGTAGAGGTTCACCTGATGCTCCTGGGCGGCGGCCCGGAACTTTTTCAGAAAGCTGGAGTGGCACCCGGAGATGCCCAGCACCAGGTCCAGGGGGGGGACGGGGTTGTGGTACTGGTGGGCGTCCATGGCGGGCTGGAGGCGCTTGTCGATGAAGTCCAGCATCCCGTACAGGTCGATGTCCTTCATCTGGCCGTACCGCTGCATGATGGCCACGCACATCTCAGTGGCCAGGTTGCCCGCGCTGCGGGCCATCCCCATCAGGCCGCAGTCCAGAATGGCGGCCCCGTTCTCATAGGCGGCCACCGCGTTGGCGGCGGACAGCCCCAAGTTGTTGTGGCAGTGGAAAGCCACGGGGATCGACACCGCCTGGGTCAGCTTTTTGGTGTACTCCGCCGCCTGGCCGGGGAGCATGGTGCCGGCGGAGTCCATAATCGTAATCTCATCCAGCCCTGCGTCCTCCAGCTTCTTGGCCTCCTCGGCCAGCTGCTCGGGGGTAAGCAGATAGGCCTTCATCACGGAATAGAACGCGTTCAGCCCCGCTTTCTTGATATCCCGGATGGCCGGGATGGAGACATCCCCGTCTCCCGCATCCGCCCCCACCCGCAGGAAGGACAGGCCGCTCTCCCTGGCCAGGGCCACGTTCTTCTCCCGATACCGCTTGGCGTTGAGGAACATGCCCAGCTGGGAACCCCGGTCCAAATATTTTTGAGCGATATCCAGATAAGTCTGGTCGGTCTCGGCGTTGGTAAAGCCGGCCACCTCATAGGCGCCGATTCCGCCGGCGTTGCCAAATTCGATGACAGGCACATGGCAGGCAGTCAGCCCGTCCAGCACCATGTCAGTGATCTCAGCGGAAAACCCCTTCCCCACCACGTTTGCGCCGTCGCGCAGGGTGCAGTCCATCAGTTTTACCATTTCCTGGCCTCCTGTTTCCAAATTGTGCTTTCTCCCAATTCGCCTCTGTGTTCCTCATTTCAAACCGCCAAAGAATTGGGATTTGTATTTTTTAGGATAGCAGAAACTCACCACAGGTGCAAACAGTTATTTTCTAAAAAAAATAACAGCTTAAAAGCTGTTATTCCGGCCGCCCATGTGGTATCATTGCTGTAAAGCCAATTGTGTCAGGAGGTATTTTATGGATATCAGCGCCTACACCGCCTTTTTGACCGTCGTGGAGGAGATGAACTTCACCCGCGCGGCGAAGCGGCTGTACATCACCCAGCAGAGCCTGTCCGGCCAAATCAAGCGGCTGGAGGAGCATTACCACGTGGAGCTCTTTCACCGCCGCCCCCATCTCAAGCTGACGCTGGAGGGTGAGGCCATGGCCTTCTACGCCCGTCAGCTCCTGGAAACCGAGCAGGCCATGACCTCCCGTTTTGCAGACCTGACGGGACAGTCCGCCGGCGTCCTGCACATCGGATTTTCCCATCAGCGCAGCAGCGCTTTTTTCCCCGGCATCTGGAGCCGTTACCATGCGGAATTTGGAAATATCTCCATCCGCCTGCACGAAAAGCTGTCCAATCAGCTGCTGGAGGACCTGCTTTCCGGGCAGCTCGATATGATGGTCGGGGTCGATATTCCGTCGCTGTCGGGGTTAACCATCATCCCGCTGGCCCAGGAACAGCTGCGCTGTATCATCACCGAGTCCTTTCTGCGGGATTATTTCCCCGGACAATGGCAGGCCATGCTGAAACGCTTCGCCCAGTCAGGCGTAGCGCTGATGGAATTAAAGGATTTGCCCATGATCCTCCCCTCCTCCACCAATCGCCTGCGAAGCCCCATTGACCAGCTGTTCCGTAAAAATAACGCCATTCCCCAGATTGCGCTGGAAACGGCGTCTCACAGCCTGCTCTATCAGCTGGGGTGTCACGGGAGCGGCGTCGCTGTTGTAAATCCGCTGAGCCTCTATGAGCAAATCAGCTTGCGCGGCCTGCCCCCCAACTACTGTCACAGCTTTTTGATCCGCGACCTGCCAAAGCGGACGATTTCGCTCGCCTACCGCCGGGACATGGAGCTGCCTCTGTTCGCCCTGCGCATGATCGACGCCATCGTTGAAGAATTTGACTATTACACAAAGTTTTTAGAGCGCTTTTCCTTATAAAATTTGTCCCAATCCTTTTTGTACATTCCGGCCCCCTGGGGGACGGGATTCTAAAAAGGATTGGGACTTTGTTTTTATGCAGCAGGTCCTGGAACACCGCCGCAGGCTGTCAATCAGAGGCGGCACTGAGAAACTTCACTGAAAATTTTTGATGGCGATTCCCTCGTCCAGGAACGCCTTACGGATTCGCTCCACAAAGGCCAGGGCCTTGGGCCCGTCCCCGTGAACGCACAGGGTATCGCCCCGGATGGGCACGTCCTTGCCGGTGATGGTGGTGACCATGCCCTCCTTCACCATGCGGATGCAGCGCTCCACCGCGAAGTCCTCGTCGGTAATCATGGAGCCGGGCTGCTTCCGGGGCACCAGGTTCAGGTCGTCCTGGACGGCCCGGTCGGCAAAGATTTCCGCCGCCGTTTTCAGGCCCATCTTCTCCGCCTCCTCCCCCAGAACGGCCCCGGCACAGTAGAAAATCATGATGGAGGGGTCGATCTCATACACCGCCTCGCAGATGGCCCGGGAGACCTCCCGGTCGTACTGACACAGGTTGCCCAGGGCGCCGTGGGGGGCCACGTGCTGGAGCTTCAGGCCGCTGCTGTGGGCAAAGGCCCACAGGGCGCCGATCTGATACTTCATGTAGTTCTTGACCTCGTCCGGGCTGAGGACCATCTTCCGCCGGCCGAAGCCCATCAGGTCGGGATAGCCGGGGTGGGCGCCCACTGCTACGCCCCGCTCCTTGGCGATTTTCACCACCCGGTCCATGACCATGGGGTCGCCGGCGTGGTAGCCGCAGGCGATGTTGGCGGAGGTGACATAGGGGAGGATGCCCTCGTCGTTGCCGATCTTATAGGCGCCGAAGCTCTCGCCCATATCGCTGTTCAAGTCGATCTGATACATAATTCCACTCCTTATTTCATTCCGAAGGGGGCGCGGCAGCGCCGCGCCCCGTCTGTTTTACGAATGCTTCACGACCTGGACCTGATAGGTCCTGCCGTTGACGGTCACCCTGTAGGTGGTTCCCGCCGGCTGGGGCCGGTCCAGCCGGGCTTTCAGCTCCTCCAGCTCCCGGTTTTCCTCCCGCCAGAGCCGGTGGGCCTCCTCCACGGTCACGACCTGAAAACGGATCACGTCCCCCGTCTTCCGCTGGCCCACCAGGGGCAGGTCGGCGGAGATGACGGTGGCGATTTTGGTGTAGCCCCCCACGGTCTGCCGCTCGGCCAGCATGATAATGGGCTGGCCCGAGGTGGGCACCTGGATGGCCCCGGTGACCATGCCATCGGAGATGATGTTGCCGTCGGTCTTGTGGCGGATCACCGGTCCCTCCAGGCGGCAGCCCATGCGGTCGAAGTCCTTGCTCACGGTATAGGGCTGGTTCAGGAAGGTGTTTACGCCTTCCTCCGTGAAGGCGTCGTCCTGGGGCCCCAGGATGACCCGGATGGTGGCCTCCCTCCCCGCCGGGGCGGGGACGGGGGCGGTCCGGGGCAGGGCCAGTCCGGGGTTGGGAGCCCGGAAGCCGATCTGGTCCCCCTTGGCCAGCTTGCGGCCCTGCCAGCCGCCCACCTTGTTTTGCAGGGCGGTGGCCCGGCTGCCCATCACCTGGGGGACATCCAGCCCCCCGGCGAAGGCAATATAGGCCCGGCAGCCGGTTTTGGCGGCTCCCAGCTTCAACAAATCCCCCGTCCGGACCGCCACCGCCTGATACATGGGGCAGGGCTGGCCGTTGAGGGTGGGGCCCATATCCGCCCCGGTGAGGGCGATGACGTTGTCCCGGCCAAAGCGCAGGGAGGGCCCCAGCACAGTGGCCTCCAGGGCGCTCTCGCCCGAAGGGTTGCCCACCAGGATATTGGCGGTGCGGAAGGCTCTCAGGTCCATCGGCCCCGCCGGGGACATGCCGAACTGCTCATAGCCGTACCGGCCCTCGTCCTGGATGGTGGTAAGGACGCCGGGATTTTCTGTGACAAAGCCCACGATCAAGTCCCCCTTTCATAGGTTTTGCACTGGTACTCCCCCAGCTCCACCTGGCGCCTGATCTCCAGAAACTCCGCCTTGCCGATGGGGACGTGGCGAATCCACTGGCCGGCCTTTAACAGGAAGGGATTTTCCTTGCGGTAGTCGCAGGCCAGGATGGGGGTGGTGCCGATGATGTTCCAGCCGCAGGGCTGGTCGAAGGGGATGATGTCGCTGAGGGCCAGCTGGACCACAATGCTGCCTCCGGGGATGCGCACCCGGGGCGTCTCTCGCCGCTTGAAGGAGAAGGGGTTCTCAAACCGGGCGGTGTAGGGGTGGCCCGGAGCGAAGCCCAGCATGTACACATAGTAGTCGCTGCCGCTGTGGATGCGGATGATCTCCTCCGGGGTGGTATTCTCGATTTTGGCAATCTCCTCCAGGTCCAGGGCGTACTCCCCCTCGTAGAGGACGGGAATCTCAGTGACCACCGCCTTTGGCAGCTGAGACAGGTCCATCTGTGCGGCGGAGGCTTTGACGGCCTCCTTCAGCCGGTCCAGATCCGCCGTCAGGGGGTCGTAGTGGACCAGCAGGGCCCGGTAGGTGGGGACCAGCTCCTCCATGCCGGGAACAGTCTGCCGCTCCAGGTCGTATTTCAGGGCGCGGACCTTCTGGTTGACCGCCATGCTGATCTCGTTTTCAAACTCCACCAGAAGGGCCTGGTCGCCCACATAGCGCAGGGTGTAGTCAGACACAGCTTTTTCCTCCATCCGAACAAATTTTGATGTTCCCGCCCCCGAAGGGACGGGAACGGTATTGGGGAGCGATGAAATCAGCTGTTGTAGACCTTCTCGTCAAACTCATTCTCGGTCTTGGACACAATCACGGTGGTGGCGGCATCGCCCACCACATTCAGGGTGGTCAGCACCATCTCGCAGGGTTTGTTCATGGCCAGAATCAGGGAGTAGATCAGGGTGCACAGCTCAGTGCCGAAGCCGGCGCCGGTGAGCACCGCGTACAGCATAACCGTACCGGCGGCGGGGATGGAGGGGGTGCCCATGGAGGCGCAGATGGCCAGCAGGGTCATGGTGGCGTAGTGCATGGGGGTGACCTCCAGGCCGGCGCAGGTGGCGATGAAGGCGGCGCCGATGATGTGCATGATGGCGGTGCCGTTCATGTTGATGGTCATGCCCACGGGGAGGACGAAGTTGGTGATCTCCTCGCTGCACCCCAGCTCCTTCACGCAGGTCTCCTTGTTCAGGGGCAGGGCGGGGGCGGAGGCGGCGGCGCCGAAGGCGATGATGGCCACCTTAATCATCTTCTTCATGAAGATGTAGGGGTTGCAGTGGGTAACGGCGGCGATGGCGGCGGGATAGGCCACCAGCAGGTAGATAATCAGGACGATGAGGGTGACCAGGATGTAGGAGAGGATATTGCTCACCTGGTCGATGCCATAGATGGCGAAGGTGCGGGTGACCATGCAGAACACGGAGACGGGGGAGCAGGTGATGATGAGGAAGTCCAGGAACTTCTGGGTAATCTGGCCGGCCTCGTCACAGAAGGTCTTGAACACGGTGATCTTGCTGCCCATAGAGGCGATGCACACGCCAATAATCACCGCGCAGGAGATAACGGCCAGCATCCGGTTGTTGGAGGTCATGGGGGCGATCAGGTTGTCGGGCACTGCGTTGACGATGGTGACCAGAATGTTGCTGGTCTCAATCTCGGTGACGTTGGCGGCAGCCTGGTCCACCTGGAAGGGCCGGTAGACCCCCATGCCGATGACAATCTCAGAGCAGATGGCGGCGAAGACGCAGGCCACCAGGTAGAACAGGACAAAGGTGATGATGGTCTTGCCGGCGATGCGGCCCAGCTTGCGCATGTCGTTCATGCTGCAAACCGACATGATGATGGAGAAGAACACCATCGGGACGATGGC
The DNA here is from genome assembly GCA_949840775.1 of uncultured bacterium. Taxonomy (GTDB): domain Bacteria; phylum Bacillota; class Clostridia; order Oscillospirales; family Oscillospiraceae; genus Lawsonibacter. The sequence continues at coordinate 22,651 of CATKXO010000011.1, forward strand.
CAGCTTCAGGGCGTTGGTAAACAGAGTTTGGACGATGTAGAACAGGCCCAGGGCGCTACGCCCGGCGCTGACGGTGATATCCTGGAACAGGATCATGTTAATGACATTCCAGGTATCCGGTGACATGGAGGTCTTGGCCAGGCTTGCGGCAACGCCGCAGATCACGCCCAGAACCAGACCGGTAATCATGCGTTTTACAAAGTTTTTGCGTGCTTTTTCTCCCATGTTTTGGTCACTCCTTTTTTTATTATGTGGTATTTTGCTGTGTCCTTCGCTTTACAGGTCACAGTATACCATAGGGAGTGAATTTGGTAAAATGAATAATTTTATGGGAAAATATTTACGTATTCTATATCTAATGCTGGAAATTCGTCATTTTGTCAAATATCGGAAATTTGAATATCATGCCTCAAAAATATCTATTTGCCCGCTCTTTTTTGGTGTGCTATACTCAAAATACCAAAATTGAATCACAAACTGCATGGGAGGTTTATTGTTATGAAAATCGTAGTATTGGATGGGTACACAGAAAACCCCGGCGACCTGAGCTGGGACGAACTGGGCAGGCTGGGGGAGCTGACGGTCTACGACCGCACCAGCCTCACCGACGAGGAGGAGGCCATCGCCCGCATCGGGGACGCGGAGGTGGTTTTTACCAACAAGACCCCCATCACCAAAAAGGTGATTGACGCCTGCCCCGGCATGAAGTTCATCTCCCTACTGGCCACCGGCTACAACGTGGTGGATTACACCTACGCCGCCGAAAAGGGTATCCCCGTCACCAACGTCCCCACCTACGGCACCGCCTCTGTCAGCCAGTTCTCCATCGCCCTGCTGCTGGAGGTGTGCCACCACATCGGCCACCACGACGCCTCCGTCCACGCCGGCAACTGGGCCAACTGCATCGACTGGTGCTACTGGGACTACCCCCTCATTGAGCTGGAGGGCAAGACCATCGGCATTGTGGGCTTTGGCCGCATCGGCCAGGCCGAGGGCCGGGTGGCCAAAGCCCTGGGCATGGAGGTGCTGGCCTACGATGTCTATCCCAACGACAGCGGCCGTGAAATCGCCCAGTACGTGGACCTGGACACTCTGCTGGCCCGGTCCGATGTCATCACCCTCCACTGCAACCTGACCCCAGAGAACACCGGCTTTATCAACAAGGACTCCATCGCCAAAATGAAGGACGGGGTTATCCTCATCAACAACGCCCGGGGCCAACTGATTGACGAACAGGACGTGGCCGACGCCCTGAACAGCGGCAAAATGGGGGCCGCCGGCCTGGATGTGGTTTACACCGAGCCCATCCGGGCGGACAACCCCCTGCTGAAGGCCAAGAACTGCATCATCACCCCCCACATCTCCTGGGCCCCCAAGGAGAGCCGCCAGCGGATCATGGACTGCGCTGTGGCAAACGTGAAAGCCTATCTGGAGGGCAAGCCCATCAACGTGGTCAACCGGAAATAAAAGAAGGGGAGAGCAGCCATGAGTTTGCGTTCCGATGCTCAGACCATCATCGCCGCCTCCATCCAGGCGGTCCAGCCCGACGCCGCCGTGAAGCGGGCCCTCCGGGGCCGGGATTTCCCCGGCCGGGTGGTGCTGGCCGCAGCGGGCAAAGCGGCCTGGCAGATGGCCAGGGCCGCTCAGGAGTGTCTGGGGGAGCGGATGGACACCGGCGTGGTGGTCACAAAATACGGCCACGTCCTGGGGCCCATCCCCGGCTGTACCTGCTATGAGGCGGGCCACCCCGTCCCCGACGGGAACTCCTTCCGGGGCACCCAGGCGGTGCTGGACCTGGTGTCCGGGCTGACGGAGGGGGACACGGTGATTTTCCTGCTGTCCGGCGGGGGGAGCGCCCTGTTTGAAAAGCCCCTCATCCCCGGCGAGGAGCTCCAGGATATCACCAGTCAGCTGCTGTCCAGCGGGGCGGACATCGTGGAGATGAACGTCATCCGCAAGCGGCTGTCCGCCGTGAAGGGGGGACGGTTCGCCCGGCTGTGCGCCCCCGCCCGGGTGTTCGCCGTTGTCCTCAGCGACATTTTGGGGGACCCTCTGGACATGATCGCCTCCGGTCCCGCCTGTGCCGACCGGTCCACCTGTGAGCAGGCCCTGGCCATCGCGGAAAAATACCGCCTGCGCCTCACGCCCCAGGCCAGAGAGCTGCTGGCTCAGGAGACACCCAAGGAGCTGGACAACGTGGAGACCCAAATCACCGGCAGCGTCCGGGAGCTGTGCGCAGCTGCCGCCCGGTCCGCCCAGGAGCTGGGCTACGAGCCGGTCATGCTGACGGACCAGCTGTGCTGTCAGGCCCGGGAGGCGGGCTCCTTCCTGGCCTCCGTGGCCCGGACCCACCGGGGGCAGGGGAAAAAGCTGGCCTTTCTGGCGGGGGGCGAGACGGTGGTCAAGCTCACCGGCACCGGCAAGGGGGGCCGCAACCAGGAGCTGGCCCTGTCTGCCGCCCAGGGCATCGACGGGCTGGACGGCGTGCTGGTCTTCTCCCTGGGCTCCGACGGCACCGACGGCCCAACCGACGCCGCCGGCGGCGTGGTGGACGGACAGACAGCCGCCCGCCTCCGGGAACAGGGCCTGTCCATCCACCAGGTGCTGGAGGACAACGACGCCTATCACGCCCTGGCCAAGGCGGACGGTCTGATCGTCACCGGCCCCACCGGGACAAACGTCAACGACGTGGCCGTGGTGCTGATCGACATCTAATATAAAATTTCTGGATATTCAAAATAAATAATATCAATTTTACAAATATTAAAGTCTGTGTTATAGTGACAATACCAACCGAAAGGAGAATGAATCATGTTTAATCCTGCCAGCCGTATGGAAGCCCTTCCCTTCTCCGAAATCCGCGTGATGATGGAGAAAGCCACCCAGATGCAGAAGAAAGGCGAGGATGTCATCCACATGGAGATCGGCCGCCCCGACTTCGATACCCCCGAGGTCATCAAGCAGGCCGCCAACACAGCCCTGGCCAACGGCAACGTGTTCTATACCTCCAACTACGGTACCCCCGAGCTGCGCCAGGCCATTGCCGACAAGCTGAAGCGGGACAACAACATCGACTATAAGGCCGAGGAGATTCTTGTGACCATCGGCGTGGGCGAGGGCACCTATGCCGCCGTAGCCGCCTTTACCGAGCCTGGCGACGAGATTCTGGTCCCCGACCCGGTGTGGCTCAACTACATCCACGTGCCCCACTTCTTCGGCGCGGTGCCCGTCAGCTACGCGCTGAAGGAGGAGAACGACTACCAGATCGACCTGGACCAGATCGAGAGCCTCATCACTCCTAAGACCAAGATGCTGGTTATCAACACCCCCGGCAACCCCACCGGCGTGGTCCAGTCCATGGAGACCCTGGAGAAGCTGGCCGAAATCGCCAAGAAGCACAACCTGATTGTCGTCTCCGACGAGATCTATGAGAAGCTGGTCTATGGCGAAGCCAGGCACATCAGCATTGCCTCCCTCCCCGGCATGAAGGAGCGGACCATCACTTTGAACGGCTTCTCCAAGTGCTACTCCATGACCGGCTGGCGTCTGGGCTACGTGGCCGCCCCGGTGGAGTTCATCAAAGCCATGGTCCGGGTCCACCAGTACATCAACACCTGCGCCCCCTCTTTCGTTCAGGAGGCCGGCATCACCGCCCTGGAGAAGGCCGAGCCCGATGTGCAGGAGATGGTGAAGGAGTACCAGCGCCGCCGGGACTACGCCGTGTCCGCCATCAACGCCATCGACGGTCTGAGCTGCAAGACCCCCGGCGGAGCCTTCTACATCTTTGTCAATATCAAGGCCCTGGGCAAAACCTCCGCGGAAATGGCCGACTACCTGCTGGAGACCGCCAAGATTGCCGCCGTCCCCGGCTCCGCCTTCGGGCCCCAGGGCGAGGGTTACATCCGCCTGTCCTACGCGTGCAGCTATGAGCGCATCGTGGAGGCCATGGAGCGGCTGAAAGCGGCCGTGGCCCAGCTCAAAGGCTGAATACCTCCCCCACGGGGATATCGAATTTCAGATTCTCCAGATAGAGGGCCAGCTGCTCCTCAAAGAACTCCAGCGCAGTCTCGCTGGTGACCAGGGGAAAGCGGTGGGTGATCTTATAGCAGCACCGGTCGGGCGGCGGGTTTTTCAGCTCACTGACATAGACGGGCCGGACCTGGGCCATGTCGCAGACCACCGACTCCGGGGCAATCATCCAGCTCCGCCCCTCCTGCCACAGGCGGCGGGCCAGGGTGATGGTGTCCAGCGCGACGCAGGGCCGGGCGTAGTTGGTCAGCCACTGGTTATGCCAGAGCTGATAGGGGTCGTCCCACTTTAAAAAAATCTCCCGGGCGGGGTCCAGCTCCTCGGTGTGGACCAGGGGCTTAGCCACCGCCGGCTCGGCGGACTGGATCAGGTAAAATTTCTCCTGAAACACCCGCTCGCAGATGATGTTTTTGTAGTACAGGTGGTAGAAGACAAAGGCCACGTCGATGTCGTGGTTGTCCAGGATGCCGTACAGCTCCGGCGACTGGTGGGTGCGCACATCCAGGTCCACGATGGAGTCCGGACCCATCAGCTCCCGGTAGAAGGGGGCCAGCAGCGCCACGTTGACGCTGTCTGTGCAGCCCACCGACAGCAGCACCCGGTCCCGACTGCGCTTCAACAGCCGGGTCTCCTTCCACAGGGAGAGCATCCGCTCGGCAATGGGGATGAACTCCACCCCCTCCGGGGTGAGCTCAATCTGTTTAAACCCCTTGCTCCGGGTGATGAGGGCGAAGTCCAGCTCCTTCTCCAGCATTTTCAGCCGGTGGCTGATGGTGGGCTGGGAGAGGAACAGGGTCTCAGCGGTCTTGGAGATGCTCTTGGTGTTGACAATGGTGAGGAACATTTCAACGTCAGTCAAATCCATAAAGTATTCGCCTCCTTATATTGATTTTTTCTATATTATACACGATAAACAATGAGTTGGAAAGAAGGTTTTTTATTATGGCAGTTGGATGCAGAATCAGACGCAATTTTGTCCGCCCCGACCGGGCGCTGGTAGAGGCTTTCCGGGGCATCCCCGTGGCCAACATCGACGACTGCATGGGCCGCCTGGCCGCTGTGGACGCCAAGCTGGAGCCCATGAACCACTCCCCCATGCTGGGGGTGGCCTTCACCGTAAAGTGCCCCGCCGGGGATAACCTGATGTTCCACAAGGCCCTGGACATGGCCCAGCCCGGCGACGTGCTGGTCATCGCCGCCGGCGGCAGCACCAGCCGGGCCCTGTGCGGCGAGATCATGGCCACCTACGCCAAGAGCCGCGGCCTGGCCGGCTTCATCATCGACGGCTGTGTCCGGGACCGGGACGAGCTGGCCCAGTTCACCGACTTCCCCATCTACGCCCGGGGCGTGGTGCCCAACGGCCCCTATAAGAACGGCCCCGGCGAGATCAACTTCCCCGTCAGCGTGGGCGGCCAGGTCATCAACCCCGGCGACATCCTGGTGGGTGACGGCGACAGCGTGCTGGTCATCAAGCCCGAGGACGCGGAGCAGCTGGCCAAAGAGGCCGCCGCCGTCCAGAAGAAGGAACAGGGCCAGATCGAAGGCATCCTGTCCGGAAAGGGCTTCCCCCGCCCCTTCGTGGACCAGGTGCTGGAGCAGATCGGCGTGGAATATATCGACTGAATACAGCAAATGCCCTGACAAAGAGATTTGTCAGGGCATTTTTGCACCCAAATGCTGCATATGGAGCAGCGCAGTCCCGGCGGCCAGGCCGAAGAGCTGCTCCGCCGGTGTTTTTTCGCAGCTCCGGTTGTCAAATTTGGGATTGGATGATAAAATAGAAATCCCCATTCTTTTTCCGGTTCCCGCCCTCTGCGAAGGCGGGAACCACAAGGGTGTTTTTGACTTAAGGAACATAAAAGCGAATTGGGAATAAGAAAAATTCCGCAGAGGGGAACTGTCAATTTTTAAGGAGGATTTTTGATGGCTGACACTTTATGGAGAGAAATCCCGATTGAGGATTTGGGGCCTATGCTGCTGGAGTGCAGCACCGAGCAGAGCTGGCAGGACCTGTGGGGCGCCCTGTCGCCCTCCATACGCCGGGCTGAGAGAGTAAATCCGGGTTCAGCCGCACTGATGATGTATCTGCTGACTGTGTGTGCGGCAGTTCTCACGGAAGGTGCGTCCAGCCTGGACGATTTGCTCCAGGGCGGTGATTTTGAACGAGTTTTCGGGATTACACAGTGGCATAGAGACCGCGGAGGCTGCAAGTATTACCTCTCATATATTGTGCCCTCTACCTGGACCAATGCTGAGCCGATCCGGGAGGCAAACAACCGGGACGCGGAGCAGTGCTACGCGCAGGTCAGGGAGCTTGTTCCATCTTGCAGCAGGAACCTAACGCTGGGGGAGCTGCTGGATTTTTTGATGGAGCGGAACGGCAATTTCCTTGCCGGAAACGAGCAGCGGAATTTGGCCCAAGCAAAAGAGGCTTTGGAGTCGGAGCTGGATAAGGGGGAGCTAAACCGGCTTTGGGCCGGTTGGAGAATCAGCGCCATCCCCGCCGCCCAGGAGGTGCTGGACCGCCTGAAGTATAACGTAAAGCAGATTATCCTCAACGGCGCGCCGGGCACCGGCAAGACCTATATGGCCAAGCTGCTGGCCCAGTACCTGGGCATCCGACTGCCCGGGGACAGGGTTCCCTACACCCAGGTCCAGTTCCACCCCTCCTATGACTATACCGACTTTGTGGAGGGCCTGCGGCCCGTCCAAAAAGACGGCAATATGCACTATGTCAAGCTGGACGGCCACTTTAAGAAATTCTGCCGCCGGGTGGCGGGGGAGGGCGACCCCCAGCGGCAGTATTACTTCCTGATTGATGAGATCAACCGGGCCGACCTGTCCAAGGTGTTCGGCGAGCTGATGTACTGCCTGGAGGCCGACAAGCGGGGGCCAATGAACTGCGTGCTGACACAGTACCAGAATCTGCCCACCTATGATCCGGAAAAAGGGGATTACCTGACGGAAGCGGAGGATGTCTTTTACAGGGGCTTTTACATTCCAGAAAACGTGTATTTGATCGCCACCATGAACGACATCGACCGCTCTGTGGAGAGCATGGACTTCGCCCTGCGCCGGCGCTTTGATTTCAAAGAGGTCGTGGTGGACGAAAGCCTGCTCAGCGCCGCCTTTCAGCAGATGGGTTTTGGAGAAAACACACAGGAGCTGACCCGGAATGTGCTGGAGCTGAACAGGAGGATTTTAGAGCTTGGCACACCCTGCGGGCTGGACCGGCAGTATTTTGTCTCCCAGGGGCAGTTTGCCAATCTGTCCGAGGACCCCGCCGGGGACCTGGCGCAGATCAAGGCCAGCGCCTGGAAATTCCGCATCGAGCCCCTGCTGCGGGAGTATCTGCGGGGGGAATCCGAAGAGGATATCAGCAACTTTATTCAGGGCTGCCGCACAGCCTTCGACCCCCCGGTGGACCAAGCTCAGGGAGCACCCCAATGAGCATTATGCTGAAAGACAACAGCCCGGTCCCGGCGGATTATGAAGCGCGCTGCCAGGCCATACAGAGGCTGGCTGATCGGGGCCAGTGCAGTCTGATTGACCTGCGGGGAAGGGCAGCGAACCGCCCCCCGAACCGCCCCCAGATATTTTGCAGGGACGGCAGCGGGAACTGGCGGACCGGGAATCTGATCGGCGTATTTGAGTACCGGGCCGGGGACGGCGGCCTGGAGACGGTGGTCATCGGTGACCGCTTCGGACCGGAAAAGGTGGCCGGCGGCGGGACTGAGGGGGAATTTTTGTCCTTCTTTTCCTGGGTCATGCTGGAGCAGTGCTGGGATGAGACGCCCCTGTGGCTGCTGAACGAGTCCAGATCCAGGGGAGAGGCGGATATCTTTGACCAGGTCCTGGTGCTCCGGCTGGCGGCCCAACTGGAGCGGGCCTGGAAAAAGGGGCGGCTCCGGTTTTACCGCACCTTCTCCCGGTATGACTGCCGCCTCCAGGGACAGCTCGACCTGCCCCGCAAGATCCGCAGGAGCATGGGGCTGGAAGACGGCAATATGGCCTGCCGGGTCCGGGAGTACAGCGAAAACAACCTGTACGGCCAGCTGTTTTTCCAGGCCTGCCTCCAGGCGGAGCGGCGGCACCCGGAGCTGATGCGGCAGCTGAAGCGGCGGATGCCGGGCTTCCGTATGGCCCGTCAGGCGCTGGAGCAGCAGGCCGCCGCCTGGGGCTGGGGCGCCCGCGATTTCCGCGGCCTGCTGAACGGGACAAAGCAGAAGATTACCAATCCGCTCTACCGGGACTATGAGACCCTGCGGACGGTTGCCCGGGCGGTGCTGAGGCGGAGCAGCTGCTGCTCCTATTCAGAAGCCGGCGCGCCCCTTGTGACAGGAATCTTCCTGGACATCAGCGCCCTGTGGGAGGACTATCTGGCCAGGGCGGTCTTCTCGGGTCTTTCCCCCCAGCCCTTGAAGCAGGGGAATAACGGCGGGGACATTGGAATCCTGGATGGGATGCTGAACATCAGGCCGGATTTCTGGTGGAAGGACGGGGGCCGGGTCCTGGATGCCAAGTACCGCCCGGTCTGGAGCAGGTTTTTAACTCCGTCCTCCTCCGGGGAAGACCGCAAAGACATCCAGGAAGATGTCTATCAGGTGCTTGCCTATATGCTGGCACTGGACTGTCCCCGGGGCGGGGTCATTTTCCCGGTAAAGAGCGGGTGTTCCGGCGGGGCTCCCTCATACAGGAAAACCACGGCAGTCAAGGGGAGAACGGAGCGGGAATTTTGGCTGATTCCCTTCTTTGTTCCCCAGATTGCGGACTACGCGGACTTTTACAGCGCCCTCCTGACTGAGGCCGGGCAGGTGCAGGGAGCGGTGGAACTTTTCCTTGATTAAATCAGGACAGCGGACGCCTGCGGCGTCCGCTGTCTTCCTCTCTTTCAGCCCTGGCCATAGTAGGCGCCGGGACCGTGTTTGCGGAAATAGTGCTTATCCTGGTAGCGCTGGGGGGCGGGGCCCGCTGCGGCCCTGACCTGCCGGGTGAGAATGGCCATCTTGGCCACCTCCTCCAGCACCACCGCGTGGTACACCGCCTGGGCGGCGTCCTTCCCCCAGGTGAAGGGGCCGTGGCTGGCGCAGATCACCCCGGGGACGGCGGTGGGCTCGATGCACCGCTCCCGGAAGGTCTCCACAATAATCTTGCCGGTGTTCTTCTCATAGTCCTCCTCCAGCTCACTCAGAGTCAGGTGCCGGGCGCAGGGGATGGAGCCGTAGAAGTAGTCGGCGTGGGTGGTGCCGAAGCAGGGGATGTCCTCCCCCGCCTGGGCCCAGGCCACCGCGTGGGGGCTGTGGGTGTGGACAATGCCGCCCACCCCCGGAAAGGCCTTGTACAGCTCCAGGTGGGTCTTGGTGTCGCTGGAGGGCTTCCACTTGCCCTCCGCCACCTTGCCGGTCTCCAGCTCTACCACCACCATGTCCTCCGCCGTCATGCCGTCGTACTCCACCCCGGAGGGCTTGATGACCATCAGGCCCTTGTCCCGGTCCACGGCCGACACGTTGCCCCAGGTGAAGGTAACCAGATTGTATTTGGGCAGAAGGAGGTTGGCCTCTAATACCTCTTGCTTGAGTGCTTCTAACATGTTGTTTCCCCCTTTTTTACGTGTAGGGGCCGCCGCCCTCGGCGGCCCTTCTCTCATGAAATGGCGGGCCGCCCAGGGGGGCGGCCCCTACAGGGTTTCCCCGCGGTGGATGTTATTTCAGCTTCCAGGCCAGGTCGGACAGGAACAGGTCGTGCTCCAGGGACTCCACGGTGGTGTCCCTGGTGATGTGGACAAACTCGATATCCAGCATGTTGGCCCAGTCCTTCATCTGTTCGGTGGTAACGTCGTAGCTGAGGACGGTGTGGTGGGCACCCCCGGCGGTAATCCAGCACTCCACCCCGGTGGTGAGGGAGGGCTCGGCCTGCCACATCACCCGGGCCACGGGCAGGTTGGGCATGGGCAGGATGGGCTTGACGCAGTGGATGTCCTGGCAGATCAGGCGCAGGCGGCCCCCCATATCGATGAGGCTGACCACAATGGCGTCCCCCTCCTTGCCCTCGAAGACCAGCCGGGCGGGGTCCTTCTCGTTCATGCCGATGCCTAAGTGGTGGGTCTCAATCCGGGGCTTGGCGGCGGCACAGCAGGGGCAGACCTCCAGCATGTGGGCCCCCAGGGAGTACTCCCTGCCCTCCTCCAGGTTATAGGTGTAGTCCTCCATGAACAGGGAGCAGCCGTTGCCGTTCTCGCCCATGGCCTTGAGGATGGCGGTCATGGCGGCCACCTTCCAGTCGCCCTCGCCGCCGTAGCCGTAGCCCTGGGCCATCAGGTGCTGGCTGGCCAGGCCGGGGAGCTGCTCCATGCCATACAGGTCCTGGAAGGTGTTAGAGAAGGCTTTGCACCCCTCAGCGTCCATCATCTTCTTGATGGCGATCTCCTCCCGGGCCTGATAGCGGATGTGGTCGATCTTGTCGGTGGCGATGTCGTAACTGGCCCTGTAGGTGTCCATCAGGGCGTCGATCTCCTCCTCGGTGACGGCGTTCATCACCTTCACCAGGTCGCCCACGGCCCAGGTGTTCACCTGCCAGCCCAGCTTGGTCTGGACCTCCACCTTGTCCCCCTCGGTGACGGCCACCTCACGCATATTGTCGCCAAAGCGCATGACCTTCATGCTCTTGGACACGGCCACGCCCACGGCGGCTTTCATCCAGCTGCCGATGCGGTCCCGGACGGACTGGTCCTGCCAGTGTCCGGCGATGACCTTTCGGGGCTTGCGCAGCCGGGCCCCGATAAACCCGTGTTCCCGGTCACCGTGGGCGGCCTGGTTCAGGTTCATGAAGTCCATGTCGATCTCCTCGTTGGGGATGGCCCGGTTGTACTGGGTGACAAAGTGGCACCAGGGCTTTTGCAGGTCCCGCAGCCCGTCAATCCACATCTTGGAGGGGGAGAAGGTGTGGCACCAGGTGAGGATGCCGGCGCAGGAGCTGTCATAGTTGGCCTCCTTGACCACGTCAGCGATCTCCTTGTTGGTCTTGGCAGTCACCTTATAGACCAGGGGGAAGGGCAGGGCCTTGCTCAGCTCGTCTGCCATCTCCTGAGCCCGGGCGGCCACCGTCTCCAGCACCTCGGGGCCGTACAGGAACTGACTGCCCACCACAAACCAGAACGAATAATTCATAGGATCTACCTCCTTGCAATTTCTGTAGGGGCGGCCTGTGGCCGCCCGTTCGTCATGGGGCGGGTATCGCGGGCGGCCACAGGCCGCCCCTACATGCCCGGAAAGAGATTTACAGCGTATCTACCGCCGTCTTTTCCACGTCCAGCAGCGCCTTGTACCGCTGGATATAGGCGTTGAAGCCCTCCACGGCGGCGGGATCGGGCCGGATGGTGGAGCCGGACGCCCCGGCGAACACCTTCTGAGACAAGAAGTCCTCCAGGCGCTCCCCCTCCCCCCGGTTCAGCAGGAAGGAGGCCAGCAGGGCCATGCCGTAGGGCCCGCCCTCCCCGGCGGTCTCCATGCAGGTGACGGGGGCGTTGCAGGCAGCGGCCATGTAGCTCTGGCCCACCACCGGGGTCTTGAACAGCCCGCCGTGGCCGGTGAGGGAGTCGATGGCCACCTGCTCGGCGGCCAGGATGTCCATGCCGATTTTCAGGGTAGCCATGGTGGCGTAGAGCTGGGAACGGAAGAAGTTGGCCAGGGTAAACCTTGTCTCCGGGGTACGGACCACCAGGGGACGGCCGGCGTCCATGTGGGTGACTCCCTCCCCGGCCAGGTAGTTGCACACCAGCACGCCGCCGCAGTCCGGGTCCCCCTCCAGGCTCTTCTCATAGAGCCTGGTGTACAGCTCCCCGGCGTCGGGGGCAGCCCCAAAGAGCTGGGCGGTCTCCTTCAGGACATTCACCCAGGCGTTGGTGTCGTTGGTGCAGTTGTTGCAGTGGACCATGGCCACCGGCGCCCCGGTGGGGGTGGTCACCAGGTCGATCTCCTCGTAAACCTTCTTCAGGGGCTTTTCCAGCACCACCATGGAGAAGATGGAAGTGCCGGCGGACACGTTGCCCGTCCGGGGGGCCACGGCGTTGGTGGCGGTCATGCCGGTGCCCGCGTCCCCCTCGGCGGGGGCGAAGGGAATCCCGGCGGGGAGCAGGCCGTCCAGCAGGGCGGAGCCCGATTCGGTGAGGGCCCCGGCGGGCTCGCCTGCGGCCAGCACCTTGGGCAGCAGGTCCTCCAGCTTCCAGGGCAGGTCTTTTACCTTGGACAGGGCATTGAACCTGACTGTCATCCCGGCGTCGTAGTCCATGGCCGCGCTGTCGATGGGGAACATGCCGCTGGCCTCGCCCACGCCCACGGCGTTCACGCCGGTGAGCTTGTAGTGGATATACCCGGCCAGGGTGGTGAGATGGGCAATTTTGGGGACATGGTATTCCCCGTTGAGCACCGCCTGATACAGGTGGGCGATGGACCAACGCTGGGGGATATTGAAGCCGAACAGCGCCGTCAGCTCCGCCGCGGCTTCTCCCGTGATGGTGTTCTGCCAGGTGCGGAAGGGGGTAAGCAGGTTCCAGTCCTTGTCAAAGGCCAGGTAGCCATGCATCATGGCGGACACCCCGGCGGCGGCGATGTCTTCCCGGTTCTCCACCTGGGACAGGGCGGCCTTTAAGCCGGTCCACACCTCCTCCAGGGGGTAGGTCCAAACGCCGTTCTCGTAGCGGGAGGCCCAGGTGTAGTCTCCGGAGGAAATTGGCTTGAAGTCGCCGTCGATGGTGACGGCCTTAATCCGGGTGGAACCCAGCTCAATGCCTAAACAGGTTTTCATGTTGCACCCTCCTTACTGCTTGCTGGTGTTCTTGCGCAGCAGCACAATGCTCTGGATCACCAGGAACAGGCAGAGCATACCGGCCACGGTGATGTTGGACCACCAGGCCTCGTCAAAGCCCAGAGAGGAGACGATGCGCTTGATGGTGTTTAGGGAAAGCACGCCGAAGAAGGTGCCCACCACATTGCCCACGCCGCCGGTGAGCAGGGTGCCGCCGATGATGGAGGAGGCGATGGCGTTCATCTCGTCCCCCGCGCCGTTGGCCACGTCGCCGCTGCCCACGTGGAGGAAGTAGAGGATGCCGCCCAGGCCGGCCAGCAGGGAGCACAGCACATGGGCCAGGAACTTGGTGCGGCGCACGTTGATGCCCAGCATGTTTGCGCTCTGGTTGTTGCCGCCCACGGCGTAAAAGGCGCGGCCCAGCTTAGTCCAGCGCAGCATGCAGAACAGCAGCACCACCACCAGCAGGGCGATGACCACGCCCACCTCCACGTAGGCGGGGATGTACACGCCCAGCTTATTGGGGGAACCCAGACCGGGGACAATGACACGGGTGTCCTTCACCGCCAGGAAACCCTCGTTGGTCACCCGGATGGGCTCCTTGCTGACGATGGTGGTCATGCCCTTGGCGAAGAACATGCCCGCCAGGGAGATGATAAAGGGCTGGATGCCCAGGTGGGCCACCAGAAAGCCCTGGACCACGCCGAAGGCCAGGCCGATGCCCAGGCCGATGAGGATGACCGTGAGCATATTGCCGCCCTGCTGTTCCAGATTTACCGCGCAGACCATGCACACCAGACTGGTGACGGCGCCCACGCTGATGTCGATGCCGCCGGTAATCATGACGATGCTCATGCCACAGGACAGAACGATGAGGGAGGCGTTGTTATTCAGAATGTTGAGGAAGTTCTGGGGCTTGGCGAAGCTGCCGCCCAGGAAGAATACGGCGGACAGGTACAGGATGAAAAAGACCACAACCGTAATGGTAAGCAGCAGATTGGTATCCGTCATGGCGACGCGGTCCTTAAGCCGCCCCTGTTTGTCAAGTGCAATCCCTTTCGGCATGTCAGGACACCTCCTTTGCAGCTTTGGCGGGCGCTTTCTTCATGCTGGCCAGCTTCTCCCGCACCACCGGGGCGCTGAGCACCACCAGCAGAATGACCACCACCGCCTTGTAGGCGGGCAGAGCCGTGGAGGGCACGTCGTACTTATAGAGGGTAGTGGTCAGGAACTGGATCACATAGGCCCCCAGGATGGAGCCGTAGATGTTGAACTTGCCGCCGGACAGGGCGTTGCCCCCCAGGGCCACCGCCAGGATGGCGTCCATCTCAATGTTCTCCGCGATGCGGGAGTAATTGATGGACCCGCTGCGGCTGACCCGGATAAAGCCGGCAATGGCCACGCACACCCCCAGAATCACATAGGTGAGCAGCTTAATCAGCTTGGGGTCCAGGCCGTTGAGCCGGGAGGAGTTGGCGTTGATGCCCACCGACTGGGTATACAGCCCCAGGGTGGTGAACTTCAGCACCAGCCAGAAAATCAGAATCACAAGGGCGGTGATAAAAACGGGGGTGGGAATGGGGATGCCGGGGAGGAAGGTCCCCGCATACTTAAAGGTGATGTCGTTCATAATGGGCAGCTGATTGTTGTTGATCCAGGCGGCGATGGAGCGGCCTGCGGTAAACATAATCAGGGTGGCCACCATGGGCTGGATTTTGAAGTAGGCCACCAGCGTGCCGTTGAAAGCGCCGAAGACCATGCTCACCAGAATCCCGATGAGGACGGCCAGAATCAGGGGCATGTGCATGGTGTTGGCAGACACCTCATTGCCGCACACCATCCGGAGGATCACGCTGCCGGCGATAGCCATGGTGGCGCCCACCGAGATATCCTGTCCGCCGGAGGAGGCAGTCACCAGCGTCATGCCGATGGCCAGAATCACCAGCTCAGATGCGTTGTCCAGCACCGAAATGATGTTGCCGCTGAGTACCGGGTTGCCCAGGCTGTTCTCCTTCACTGAGATGGCGAAGAAGGACGGGTCAGCAATCAGGTTAAACAGCACCAGCAGAATCAGCGCCGCCACGGGGATGAACAGCTGCTGCCGGGTAAGCCGCTTGAAGAGGCTCTCGTCGGGCCGCTTCACCTGGGTCTCAGGATTTTTCACGGGGGTCGTCATTGCTCATCACCTCCTGCGATAGTCGCCATAATCTTGGACTGGGTCAGGTCCTCGCCGGTGAGCTCGCCCACCGCCTTCCGGTCCCGCATGACGATGAGCCGGGAGCAGGTGCGCAGCATCTCGTCAATCTCCGAGGAGATGAAGGTGATGCTCTTGCCCTTCTCCGCCAGCTTCAGGACCAGCTTTTGGATTTCGATTTTGGTGCCGATGTCGATGCCCCGGGTGGGCTCGTCCAGAATCAGGTACTTGGGGTCGGTGAGCAGCCACCGGGCCAGGATGCACTTCTGCTGGTTGCCGCCGGACAGGGACTTGATGGGGGTGTCCGCCGAGGCGGTTTTGATCTCCAGCAGCTCAATGTAGTTGTCGGCAAAGGCCTCGGCCTGGGCCCTGGAGATGGGCCGGAAAAAGCCCTTCATCACCTGATAGGCCAGGATGATATTTTCCCGCACAGACAGGTCGCCCACAATGCCGTCGCCCTTCCGGTCCTCCGGCAGATAACCGATGCCCTGCTTCATGGCGTCCAGGGGCTTTTTGATCCTGACCTCCCTGCCGTCCATCTTCACGGCGCCGCCGGTGACGTGGTCGGCGCCGAAAATGGCCCGGACGCACTCGCTGCGCCCGGAACCCAGCAGCCCGGTAAAGCCGTTGACCTCCCCCTTGCGGATGGAGAAGTCGAAGGGCTTGATGCCCGCATTGCTGCACAGCTCCGTGGCCTCCAGTACCGGAGCCCCGTCCTGGCTGATGGCCGCGCCGCCGGACTCGCCCTTGATGTCGGCCATGTCGTCCAGCTCCTTGCCCAGCATCTTGCTGACCAGCTGGACCCGGGGCAGGTCCTCAATGACGTACTCCCCCACCAGCTGGCCGTCCCGGAGGACGGTAATCCGGTCGCAGACCTCATAGACCTGCTCCAGGAAGTGGGTGACGAAGATGATACCAACCCCCTTGGCCTTCAGGTCCCGCATCAGGCCAAAGAGCTTGACCACCTCCTGCTCGTCCAGGGAGGAGGTGGGCTCGTCCAGGATGAGCACCTTGCACTCCATGTCCACCGCCCGGGCGATGGCCACCATCTGCTGCACCGCAATGGAGCAGGTGCCTAGCTGCTGGGTGGGGCTGGCGGGGATGCCCAGGCTGCTGAGAATCCTGCCCGCGCCCTGGTTCATCTGCCTCCAGTTGGTCACGGCCCCCTTGGTGCGGCCGATGTACATATTTTCCGCCACGCTCAGGTTGGGGCACAGGGTAATCTCCTGATACACGGTGCTGATGCCCGCATTCTGGGCGTCCTGGGGGGAGCGGATGACCGCCGCGCCCTCAACGCCCCTGATGCGGACCTCGCCCCCGTCCTTGGGGTACACGCCGGTCAGCACCTTAATCAGGGTGGACTTGCCCGCGCCGTTCTCTCCCATCAGCGCGTGGATTTCCCCCTCCCGCAGGGTAAAATCCACGTCCTGAAGGGCGCGCACACCGGGGAAATACTTGCAGATGCCGCGCATTTCCAATACTGCGCCTTCCTGCATAGGGATACGCCTCCATTCTCTCAGATTTTAAAGCACGCGGCGCGGCTGACATGCCGCGCCGCGTGTCGGGTCACGTGGTATTGTTTCGGGTTTCTCCCCGCCGGAGGCGGAGCGAAACTTTTGAATCAGAGGTCTGTTAAGTACCGTAGGTGTCCACGTCGGCCTGGGTGAGGGTGTTGCAGTCAAAGCCCTGCTCGGGGGTGTAGATGATCTTCTGAGCGGGCTCCTTGCCGGCGGCCAGGTCCTTGATGATGCTGTCAACGGTCTCAGCCTGCAGGGGGTTGCACAGGCCCATGTAGTTCCAGCGGCCGGCCAGGACCTCCTCAAAGGCCCACTTGTCGCTGTCGAAGCCCATGACGATCACGTCGCCGTCCTTGCCGTGGGTGATGCCGGCGGCGTCCAGAGCAGCCGCGGCGCCCCGGGCCATGCCGTTGTTCTCAGCATAGATCACGTTGAAGGGCTTGCCGGAGTCGATGACGGACTGGGTGATGGTGCGGGCGGTGGCCTCGTCCCAGTCGGCGGTCTGCTGGGTCACGTAATTCCAGTTGGCCTCGGCGGCAACCTTCTCGTCCAGAGCGCCGGTGCGGCCCAGCTGGGCGTCGGAGCCCATGTGGCCCTGGATGTGGATGATGTTGTACTCGTCCAGGCCCTGGGCAGCCAGCCAGTCAACGGCGGTCTTGCCCTCGGCGGGCATGTCGGACACGACGGCGGCCACATACATGCTCTCGTCGGCCTCCAGCATACGGTCAAAGAGGATGACCTGGGTGCCGGCAGCCTGGGCGTCCTTCAGCACAGTGTCCCAGCCGGTGGTGGAAGCGGGGGAGAGGAGGAGGAAGTCCACCTCGTCCTGCACCATCTGCTGCGCGGTGGCGATCTGCTGGGCGGCGTCGTTGTTGTTGTAGAAGGTGGTCTTATAGCCGTTCTCCTCGGTGAAGGTGGCGCGCATGGCCGCGTCGTTGGCGGTGCGGTAGCCGGACTCGTTGGGGTCGTTGTTGATCACGCCGACGGTAATCAGCTCACCGGCGGAGGGGGCGGCGGGGGTGCTGGCAGCGGGAGTGCTCCCGGCGGCGGGGGTGCTGCTGGCAGCAGGGGTGTTGTTGTTGCCGCCGCAGGCAGCCAGAGACAGGGACATGGCCGCGGCCAGGGCCAGGGCAAAAATCTTCTTCATTTTACTTCCTCACTTTCTATTCATCAGCTGTTTTCCAATCAGAGCGCCCCCTCTGCTGCCGCTTCGGAGGTCCTCCCTTGGAGCTACACTCGCATTAAACCCCATTTAACCGGGAAAGTCAATACATTTTTTGTCTGTTCGGCCAGATTCGTACCATTAAATAATACAAATTTTATCTGTTTCAAATAAATAGGTACAACTTTGACAGATCATTTCCCGTTCCACAGTTGACAGGTTCATTATTTTACGATAAAGCGGCCAAAAATGTTGATTTTCTCACCATTCTTCCGCGCCCCGGAAAATTTTCCCCGGTTGTAAACTTGCCTATATCCCCGGGCAAACTTTGTTTTTTTTCGAGGGAGGTTTAGAAATTTCCAGTCAAACGTCTTTTTTCTTTTCTAAAAACCAGACAAATTTTATCCATCGGTATGTGGAAAGTGTGAAATCCAATAGGATATCCAACCACTTTATTGGTCTGTTTTTACACATTACCTGTTATAATGGTAGTCAAGCTTTGGAGCAGACACCGAAAGGCGGGAGAACAGCATGGCAATGAAATACAAATTTTTGGCGGACCTGCTGCGGGAGGACCTGGCAAAGAACGGGGGCCGCAGCGGATACAAGCTGCCCACCGAGGCGGAGCTTACCCGCCGCTACCACATGAGCCGCCAGACGGTGCGCCACGCCCTCCAGCTGCTGGCCGGGGAGGGGCTGATTCAGAGCCGCCAGGGGAGCGGCTCCTACGCCACCGGCCGGACCCAGGAGCCCGCCTCCCGGCAGATCGCGGTGGTCACCTCCTTTTTAGACGACTACATCTTCCCCACTGTCCTCCACGACGCGCAGAGCATTTTTGCTCAGAACGGCTACTCCACCCTGGTGTACGCCACGGAAAACCGGGTGGGCGCCGAACGGGACATCCTGCTCCAGCTGCTGGAGCAGCCGGTGGGCGGCATCCTGGTGGAGGGCTCCAAAACCGCCCTGCCCAGCCCCAACGCCGACCTGTACCGCCGCCTGCGGGAGACAGGCGTCCCCCTCCTCTTCCTCCACGGGGCCTACGGCGCGATGGCCGGCATCCCCTGCATCTGCGACGACAACTACGGCGGCGGCTATCTGCTGGCCCGCCACCTCATCGACCGGGGCCACAAGCATCTGGCCGGCATCTTTAAAAGCGACGATGTCCAGGGCCCCCAGCGCTACTACGGCTGCATCTCCGCCATCCGGGACGCCGGCCTGCCCATTTCCGACCGCTGCTTCCGGTGGTACGACACCGAGGACCGGCTGGAGATGATTGAAAAGCGCCGCTTCGACCTGCTCCGCCGCTTTCTGGCCGAGCGGCTGGACCCAGCCACAGCGGTGGTCTGCTACAACGACGAGATCGCCTTCCTCCTCATCCAGGAGCTGCTGGCCATGGGGAAAAAGGTCCCCGAGGACGTGGCGGTGGTCAGCTTTGACAATAGCTACTACAGCCAGATCAGTCCCATTCCCATCACCTCCCTGCGCCACCGGGAGAAGATGGGGCGGACGGCGGCCGAGGAGCTGATTCAGATTCTCCACGGCGCGGCCGGCCAGTCCCGGGCGCTGGAGTGGGAACTTTTAGAGCGGAGCAGCAGCTGACAAAACTCCCCCGGCTCAGGCCGGGGGAGTTCCACTTTTATTTGACCACCAGGATACGGACGCGTCCGCCCTCAGACCCGGCCTTGTCGTACCAGCCGGTAATGTCTCCGCCGCGCTCCGCCCGGGCCAGGCTGGACAGGTAATACCGGCCGTCCCGGTACTCGTAGACCACCACGCCGTCAGACAGGGCGTACTTCTGATTGCCGGCGATAAACTGACTGCCGGCCACCTGCCCTCCCTTGACGGCGGTGAGGGCATACAGCTTTTCCGGGTTGGCGGGCTCGCCCAGGATGCGCACCGCCCCGCCGGAGGCCAGGAATTTGGTGCTTCCGGAGATGGTGTAGCTCACGCCGCCCACGTCGTACTGGTAGGTGCAGAACCGGCTCATCCCCGTACCCTCCTCCTCAAAGCGGGTGATGATGCCGTACTGGTATGCGTCGCCGGTGACATCGTTGAGAATCAGTGTCTCGATCTCCCCCTGGGGGTTGAGGGCGTAGTATTTCACCTTGCCGCTGTCCAGCTTCAGCCCGGCCAGGCGGGCGGGGTAAATGGCCGCCCCCCGGTCATCGCTCACGTCCAGAATCTCCGCGCCCTGGGCAAAGGCGTACTGGCCCAGCTTGGTACCCTCCTTGTTCACCGTCCCGGTGAGGGAGGCGTTGGCCAGCCCCCGGAGGGTGACCTCGCCCCCCTGCCCGGCCACCACCGCCCGGACCACGCTGCCCTTCCGGTAGCCGCCCCGGGTCTGGTACTGATAGGTCTGGCCGTCGGTGGCCAGGAGGGTGACGGCCTGGGCGGTGTAGCTGCCGCCGCTGCCGTCGGGGTAGGAGGCGCTCTCCACGGCCGTCACAACCCCCACCCGCTCACCGGCGCTGACGGATACATCCTCCACCGCGGCCACGCCGCCGCTCCGCCCCAGCAGAAGGGTGACGGTGTCCCCCAGGTGGTACTGCCCCAGGTCAGACAGGGCGAGGGCCGCCGCGGAGCTCTCGATGGCGTAGGTCCGCCCCGCCACCGTTACCGAGGTGGGATTGGCCCCCGAGGGCTCCAGGGCCTGGATGGGGCCGGTGGCCTTCTTCCCGTAGGCCCAGAGGGTACTCATAGACTGGTTCCAGTACACCACGTCGTAGTCCTGAACGCCGGTCAGGGCGGCGGGGCTGCCGTTGCGGTAGACCTTGGCGGGGGTAAAGCCCAGGGCGGACTGCCAGCCGTAGCCCTGGGCCACGACGGGCCCCTCCATCTGTCCGTTGACCAGGGAGACCACGTCGGGCTTGCCCGAGGCGTCCAGGCTGTGGCCCAGCTGCTGGATGTAGGGGACCCCCTCCTTTGTTTTCGCGGAGAGGAGGTTGTAGAAGAGATACACCGCGTCCTGCCGGGTGAGGGGGGAAGAAGCCCCGGCCGCAGTGACGCCGGCGCTCAGCTTCAGCCGGTGGTACATGGCCAGCTGTCCGGTGGGAAAGGCCCCGGAGAAGTCGCCGGCCTCATAGCCCAGCAGGGCCAGCACCATAGAGACCGCCTCCGCCAGTTTGATCTCCTGGTCGGGGCGGAAGGTGCCGTCGCTGAAGGCGGTGACCAGCCCCCGGCCCACCGCCGCCTCCACGTAGCCGCTGGCCCAGTGGCTGCGGGGCACGTCCGGGTAGGGGGAGGTGGCCGCCTGACCCACCCCGTCGCCGCCGGGGGCGGCCTTCACCACCATGGTAACAAACTCTGCTCTCGTCACCTTGGCGGACAGATTCAGATTCCCGCTGCCGTCCCCGCTCAGGATCCCCAGAGCGGTCACCGCCTGGACAGCGTCGTCCAGAGAGGCGGCGTTTCCCGCCGCCGAGACGGGCAGGGCCAGCGCCAGGGTCAGACAGACCGCCAGGAGGGCGGAGATAAGGCGTTTTGTTTTCATATTACCCATTCCTTTCAAACAATCTCTTTCGTCCCCCGCGGGGCAAGGCCCCCTTCGCAAAGGGGGCTACCGGCAAAGCCGGGTGGGGGTTTCCCTTACAGAAAGCAAAAGACTCCTGGGGAAACCCTCCGTCATTTGCTTCGCAAATGCCACCTCCCTTTACGAAGGGAGGCTTTTCGCCTACGGGCGGGACGAGGTATCAATCATACCGCAGCGCGTCGATGGGGTTGAGCTTGGCCGCTTTATTGGCGGGCAGGTAGCCGAACAAAATCCCGATGCCCACCGACACCCCGAAGCTGAGGAGGATGGCCCCCATGGTGGGGGTGGCGTTGAAGGTGATGCCGCTGACCCCCATACTGGCAATCAGCATCCCGCCCAATAGCATCTCCAGGCCCTTGGCCAGCAGACAGCCGAAGCCGATGCCCAGCAGGCCGCCGATGGCGGAGGTGGTGCCCGCCTCGATGACGAACTGGCTGCGGATGTCCCGCCGCTTGGCCCCCAGGGACTTGCGCACACCGATCTCCCGGGTGCGCTCGGTGACGGACACCAGCATGATGTTCATAATGCCGATGCCGCCCACCAGCAGAGAGATTGCCGCAATGGCCACCAGGACACCCATAGCCACCCCCATCATACCGTTAATCATGTTGGCCTGTTCCGCCATGGTGGTGACGTAGTAATAGGAGTACTCACCGTCGTCGGTACGGAAAAAGTCGTTGAGCCAGCCGACCAGGATATTCTTGGCGGCCTGGGCGGTATCTCCGGAGGAGCTGGTGAAGATGTATATGTTGACCCACCGGCTCCCGATGACCTCCAGGGCGGTGGAGTAGGGGAGATAGACCTGATCGTCCTGGCTCCCCTCCAGCATCTCCAGCTCTGCATTGCGCTTGAGTACCCCCACCACCGTAAAGAGCCGGCCGTTGATGGAGAGCTTCTTCCCCAAGGCGTCGCCGTCAAAGGCCTCCTGCTCCAGATAGGCGCCGATGACGCACACCGGCTCCCGGCGCTCCACGTCCAAGTAGTTAATGAAGCGGCCCTGAGCGAGCTGTTCGCCGTCCATGGTGTAGTTGGTGGCCGCGTTGTACATGATCTCGCTGACACCGTAGAGGTGGGTCGCTTTAAAGATGTCATTCCCGTTGCGCACCGCCGCTGTCACGCCCACATAGGGGGATACGCCGGTGAGAATGTCCGAATTTGCTTCCACCAGGTCATACATATCCTCCGGGTCGGGCAGGTCGTTGTCCATGCCGCCGAAGAGCTGCATCTGGATCATGTTGATGCCCATCTTGTCAATCTGCTGCTGGACCATGCCGGTCAGGCCGTTGCCCAGGGAGAGGATGACAATCACCGCCCCCACGCCGATGATGATGCCCAGCATGGTGAGCAGGGCCCGCATTTTGCTGGTGGTGAGGGACTTGATGGCCAGGCGGAAGGACTGGGTAAAGTTCATGCGCCCACCTCCTCTTCCTCCTCCCCGTCGTGGGGCTGGACCACCGCCCGGGGGTCGTGGGCGTCCCCGTCGTAGATGATCTTGCCGTCCTGGAGGCGGACGATCCGGTCCGCCTTCACGGCGATGGAGTTGTCGTGGGTGATGAGGACCACCGTGTCCCCCTCCCGATTGAGCTGCTTGAGGAATTTCAGCACGTCCCGGCCGGTGCGGGAGTCCAGAGCCCCGGTGGGCTCGTCGGCCAGAATCACTGAGGGAGTGCCGGCCAGGGCCCTGGCGATGGACGCCCGCTGCTGCTGGCCTCCGGAGAGCTGGGAGGGCAGGTTCTTCGCCTTCTCCCGCAGGCCCACCCGCTCCAGGGAGCGCAGGGCCCGCTCCCGGCGCTCCTCTCCGGGCACCCCGGCGTAGAGGAGGGGGAGCTCCACGTTCTCCAGCACCGTCAGCTTGGGAATCAGGTTGTACTGCTGGAAGATAAAGCCCAGCATTTTGTTGCGAATCTCCGCCTGCTGGTCGTCGTCCATGGTGGACACGTCCACGCCCCCCAGGTGGTAGGTGCCCGAGGTGGGCACGTCCAGACAGCCGATGATGTTCATGGCGGTGGACTTGCCCGAACCGGAGGAGCCCACAATGGCCACGAACTCCCCCCGGTCGATGGTCAGGTCCACCCCGTCCAGGGCGTGGACGGTCTCCTCCCCCATCTGGTATATCTTATAGACGTTTTTCAGTTCAATGAGGTGTTCCAAATTTGATTGCCTCCCTTGCTGGTTTGCTCCAGGCTTGTAGGGGCGGCCTGTGGCCGCCCGCGGGCGCGCACAGCGCGCCCCTACACGGACGTTCGTCCGCGGCGGGCCGGGTCGTCCCGCCCTACGCGGCAGGCGCAGCGGCCATCATACCTGCGCCGCCCATGCCGCCCTGAGCCTGGGCGGGCACCAGGACAATGTCCCCCTCATTCAGGCCGGAGGTGATCTCTACATAGTCCCCGTCGCCGCCGCCCAGGGTGACGGTGCGCTCCTCCGTCTTCGTGGGGTCAACCACCGAGGACCCGTCGGGGGACAGGCAGCCATCCAGGGGGACCAGCACCGTGTCGCCCCGCTGGACCGCCGCCGCCGGGATGGACGGGACATCCTTCATCCGCTCCACCACAATGTCGGCGGACACGTTCATGCCGGGATTCAGCCCGCCGTAGTCCTCCAGGAGGATGGTGGCGGGGTAGGTGGTAAAGCCGTTGGTGGTGGTGCCGTTGATGGACACCCGGTCCACCTTCCCCTGGAAGACCTCGCCGGGGATGGCGTCGGCGGTGATGTCCACCTCCTGGCCCTCTCGAACCTTGCTCAGGTCCAGCTCGCTGATGTTCATCTCCAGCTTCAGGTAGCTCAGGTCGTAGATGACGGCCAGGGAGCCCGACTCGATGTTGTTCACGTTGTCCCCGGCCTTGATGTTCTTCTCGATGACGGTTCCGGAGATGGGAGCGGTGATGGTGTAGTTCTCCAGAACGTCCTGGGCCCGCTGGAGGGAGAGCCGGGCGTTCTCCAGGGCGATGGCCGCGTCCTCCAGGGAGCTCTGGGCGGCGGTGCCCCCCAGGCTCACCAGGGCGGAGCCGGCGGATACCCCGCTGCCGGCGGTGACGTGGACCTCGGTCACCTCGCCGCTGGCCTGGGCCACCACGGTCTGCCGCAGGGCCTCCTCAAAATTGGCGCTCCCGGCGCAGGAGGCGTCCCCCACCGACGCGGTGGCGGAGTTGGCAGCGGTGAGGGCGCCGGGGTTGCGCACCCGGATTTTTACGTTCCGCACCAGGGCGCCCCCCGCCCCCACCAGCTCGGCAGAGGATACCGACTCCACCGTACCGGGGAGCTCTTCCATGGTTCCGCCCACAGTCACCTGGGCGCTCTGACCGGGGCGGATGCCCTGAGCCTCCGCGGAGTGGAAGGGCAGGGTCACGGTGAGGCTGGAGGTATCCGCCACCTCGGCCACGGGAGTGCCGGGGGACACCAGGTCCCCCCTCTGGACCAGCACCTGCTGGACCACCCCCGCCCCGCCGGCGGTGACGGTGAGATTGGCGGCCAGGTCGTCGTAGTTCTTCTGGGCCTGGCGGACGGACAGCTCCGCCTGGGCGATGGTCATCTCCGCGTCCCTGGCGTCCAGGCGGTAGAGCAGCTGCCCCTTCTCCACCCGGTCGCCCACCTCAAAGGGGGCCTCCAGCACCTCGCCGGTGACCAGGGGCTTTAAGTAGTAGGAGTCGATGGGGGTGACGGTGCCCGTTCCGGACACGGCGGAAGTCAGGTCCCGCCTCTGGACGGTATCCGGGGTATACTGGCCCACGGCGGGCCCACCGCCCCCGGAGGACCTGAAAAACATCCAGTACGCCCCCAGCAGCACTGCGGCGGCGATGATCCCCCACTTCAGCCGCTTCTTTCCCTTCTTCGTTTTGGGCAGGTGGGGACGGGGCAGCTTCCGCTTCCCCTCCTTGGGCGTCTGGGGCGCCTCGGGCATGACAACAGAGGTAGTTTCCATAGCAGTTTCTCCTTGTTCCAGTTTTCCTTGGGGACGGGCCCCTCTATACTCCACCGGTCTCCCGGCGATTTCCGCATGGGACATTGTACTTGGCAAACCTTACATTTTTCCAAAGAAAAGATAAAAGTTTCATTAAATTTTTTGGCGCACTCAGAGGAAGGGGAGGGAGCGCGCCCTCCTGACCCCGCCACTGTACACCTTCCTGCTGCTGGAATGTCAAGGGAAATTTTGAAAAAAGCGCAAAAAACGCCTCCCCCGGGGCGGAGAAGGCGTTGGGTGCACCAAAGATTTACTTCTTAGACATACCCAGGGCGCGGTACACGTCCAGGATGCGGCCAAAGAGGGCGTCCTCGGGCTTCAGGCCGGTGTAGGTCTCCAGGGCGGCGACCGCGCCGTCGGCCTTGATCTTGGCCATCAGCTCCACGCTCTGCTCGTCCTCAGGCAGGTCGAAGTGGAGGGCGGCGGCCGCGCCGAAGATCAGGTGGTCCACCGGCAGGCCGTAGGACCAGGCAGTGGTCAGGGGTTTGATGAGCCGGTCGGTGGGGGCCAGCTTGCGGATGGGCTCACGGGCCACCCGGGCGGTCTCGTCGGCCAGGAAGGGGTTCTGGAACCGGGCGAAGATTCGCTCGATATAGGCGTGGTGGGCGTCGGGGTCAAAGCCAAACTTCTTGATAAGCCCCTCGCCGCTCTCCCACATGGCCTGATGGACCAGGTGGCCGATGGCGGGGTCAGCGATGCTCTCCACAATGGTCTTGCAGCCCTTCAGGGTGCCCAGATAGGCGCAGATGGCGTGGCCGCTGTTCAGGGTGAACAGCTTGCGCTCCAGATAGGCGTCCAGGTTGTCCACCCAGCCCAGGCCCTGGATTTCGGGCCGCTCGCCTTTCCAGCCGCCCTTCTCCACGTCCCACTCGGTGTACTGCTCCACCGCCACGTCCAGGGGGTTCTCAAAGCTGGCCTTGGGCACGATGCGGTCCACGGCGCAGTCGGCAAAGCCCACATACTCCTTGGCGTAGTCCAGATCGGCGCCCTCCAGGTTGGAATAGACGGCGTCCCGCAGCTGGCTGGTACCCCGGATGGCGTTCTCGCAGGCCACCACATTGAGAATTTGGGTGCTGCCGGCCGCCTTCCGGGCCTTGATGCCGGCGGCGATAGGCTTGGCCACGATGGGCAGGATGCGCAGCCCCACAGCGGTGGTAATCAACTCGCAGTCGCCGGCGATGGCATCCACCAGCTCCGGCCCGGCGGAAGAGATGCCGCTGATGTTGGTGACGGTCCACTGGGCGCACTCCTTGTCCTGGATGTGGACGGTGTAGCTCTTCCGTTCGTTGATGGCGGAGATCAGGTTCTCCGCCACGTCGGCAAAGGTGACATGGTAGCCGCTCTTCTCCAGCAGGGCGCCGATGAAGCCCCGGCCGATGTTGCCCGCGCCGATCATGATTGCCTGTTTCATAGTAAGTCCCTTCCTTTGTTATAGAGTAGTGTGGTCCGGTGTCTCCTTACTTCAAAGTATAACACCATACTTTGTCAGATAGCAAGGCGGAAAAGCGCTGAAATATCCTTCTTCTTCCCCTGGGAAAAATGTGATTTTGCACGTTTTTGATTGTTTGCTCCTTTTCTCCCGCAAAGCCGCCACCGCCCCGCCCGGTTTTTGCTCCGCCGGCCCTGTGGCCGCTCCGCCCACCCCACTTGGACAATCCCCTGCTGGCCCCGTACAAAACGTTCTATTTTTGCCCTTTTTTCGTTTACATTGTGCCTTTTCGGCAGTATGAACAAAAAATGCTTTTTCTTTTTGTGCACAAAGTCCGCCATAATTTGGTTGACTTTCCAGTACCCCTATGCTAGGATATATTTAGTCAAAATCAATCACTTCTTCATTTTCAATCAGAAGGGAGGTCAAACTCATGCTGGCTGAGCAGCGCGCCAGAGCCATTTTACAGCAGCTCTCCCAGCACCAGACCGTCAGCGTAACGGACCTGTGCCAGACCACCGGCGCCTCCGAGGCCACCATCCGCCGGGACCTGAACGCCCTGGCCCGCCAGGGCAAGCTGGTTAAGATTCACGGCGGCGCCACCACCCTGGAAGAGGAAGAGTTTCTGGCCCGTGAGCCGGACCTGGCCACCAAGCAGCGCTACACCCGGGAGAAGGAGCGCATCGCCCGCTACGCCGCCAGTTTGGTGGGGGACGACGACGTGGTCTTTTTGGACACAGGCACCACCGTCCTCCACACGGCCGAGTACCTGCGGGACTCCAAGGCTCTGTTCGTCACCAGCAGCATCGACCTGGCCGGTATGCTGTCCGCCCATGAGCGCCGCGTCTATGTGCTGGGCGGAACGTTGAAGCCGGGCACCGTGGACATCGTGGGCGCGGAGGCGCTGGACGCCCTGCGGCGGTACAACTTTACCAAGGTCTTTCTGGGCACCAGCGGCGTCAGTGTCAGCCAGGGCTTTACCACCCCCGACCCGGAGGCAGCCGCGCTGAAGCTTGTGGCGGCGTCCCGGGCCCAGGCGGTGTATGTGCTGGCCGACTCCAGCAAATTCGGGCGGGTCACCGCCGCCACCATTCTCCCCCTGGACGGAGCCCAGATCATCACCGACCGCCTGCCTGACCGCAAATATCTGGACAGCACCGATGTTATCGCGGTATAATACAGGCACAAGGCCGAAACCATTGGGGAAAGGAGGTATGATACATGGTATCCAAACGCGTAAAGGTCATCAATCCCCAGGGCATGCACATGCATCCCGCCCAGCTGTTCGTCACTGAGATGTCCAGGTATGACTGCACTGTCACCATTCTCTTTGGCGAGAAAACCATCAACGCCAAGAGCATCATGAACCTGATGGCCTCCTGCATTAAGATGGGCAGCGAAATTGAAATCCGCTGCGAGGGTGAACAGGAGGCCGAGGCGCTGGATGCCGCCGCCAGACTGGTGGAATCCGGGCTGGGCGACCTGTAGCATCCGGCCCAAACAAGCAACATATTGAAAGGAGATACACCTGTGAAAGAACATGTACAGAAATTCGGGCGCTTCCTCAGCGGAATGGTCATGCCCAACATCGGGGCCTTCATCGCCTGGGGCCTCATCGCCGCCCTGTTTATCCCCGACGGCTGGCTGGGCAAGTGGGGCCCCGCCGCCACCATCAATACCATGGTGGGACCCATGCTGTCCTACCTGCTGCCCATCCTCATCGGCTACACCGGCGGCAAGGCGGTGGGCGGCCAGAAGGGTGCCGTCACCGGCGCCCTGGCCACCCTGGGCGCCATCGCCTCCACCAGCAGCACCATGTTCATCGGCGCCATGATCTGCGGCCCTCTGGGCGGCTGGTGCATCAAGAAGTTTGACGAGAAGATGGAGGGCCACATCCCCGCCGGCTTTGAGATGGTGGTCAACAACTTCTCCGTGGGCATCATCGGCGGCATTCTGGCTGTGCTGTCCATCTTTGTCATCGGCCCCGCCTGCGTAAAGATCACCGACGTGCTGGGCGCGGGCGTGGGCTTCCTGGTGGACCACAGCCTCCTGCCCCTCACCGCCGTCCTGGTGGAGCCCGCCAAGGTGCTCTTCCTGAACAACGCCATCAACCACGGCGTCTTCACCCCCATCGGCACCGCCCAGGCCCTGGAGGCCGGCAAGTCCATCCTGTTCATGATCGAGTCCAACCCCGGCCCCGGCCTTGGCCTGCTGCTGGCCTACTGCGTGGCCGGCAAGGGTGAGACCCGCTCCTCCGCCGGCGCCGCCGCCGTCATCCAGTTCGTGGGCGGCATCCACGAGATCTACTTCCCCTACGTCCTCATGAATCCCATCGTCATCCTGGGCCCCATGGTGGGCAACATCGCCGGCATCTTCACCCTGTCCCTCCTGGGCGGCGGCCTGGTGGCGGCGGCCTCCCCCGGCTCCATCATCGCCGAGATGCTCATGACCCCCAAGGGCGGCTACTTCGCCAACATCGTTGGCATCGCCGTAGCCGCGGCGGTGAGCTTCGCCATCTCCGTGTTCCTGCTGAAGTTCTTCGGCAAGGACGCCAGCCTTGAAGAGGCCCAGGCCCAGGTGGCCGCCTCCAAGGCCGCCAGCAAGGGCCAGGCCGTCTCCGCTGGCGCCCCCACCGGCGCCAATGTGGACATCAAGTCTGTGAAGAAGATCGTCTTCGCCTGCGACGCGGGCATGGGCTCCTCCGCCATGGGCGCTACCATGCTGCGCAACAAGCTGAAGGACGCCGGCATCACCGACATCGAGGTCATCCACCACCCCGTGTCTGAGATTCCCTCCGACTGCCAGATCGTCGTCACCCACCACGAGCTGGCCCACCGGGCGGTGGCCAGCAATCCCAGCGCCCGGGTGGTCCCCATCCAGAACTTCATGGGCGCCCCCGAATACGCCATGCTGGTGGATGAGCTGGTGGCCGCCCGCAGCGGCAAGGCCGCTCCCGCCGCCGCCCCCAAGGCGGCTGAGGCCCCCGCCGCCCCCGGCGCGATCCTGCTGGAAAAGAAGAATATCGTGCTGAACTGCAAGTCCGTCACCCCCGAGGAGGCCATCCGCGCCTGCGGCAGGCTGATGGTGGAGAGCGGCTACTGCACCGAGGGCTACGTCCAGGGCATGATCGAACGCAATGCCGGCTTCCCCGTGGCCATCGGCAGCCATGTGGCCATTCCCCACGGCACCAACGAGTCCCGGGAGTTCATTAAGAAGACCGGCCTGGTGGTTATGACCTACCCCGACGGCATCCAGTGGGACGAGGAGACCGTCCGCCTGGTCATCGGCATCGCCTCCCAGGGCGAAGAGCACCTGGACATCCTCAACCGGATCGTCGAGGTGGCCGAGACCGAGGAAGACACCGACGCCCTGGTAGACAGCGCCACCGTGGAGGACCTCTATAAAAAGCTGAATGGCTTGAATTGATCCCGGCAACCCATACAAAAGCGAGGGCCGTATTCCTGTGCGGCCCTCGCTTTTTGCATATTTCGCAAAAAAATCCTTCAAAATCTCTTGCTTTCCCCGGCGCGGGCGATTATAATGTCCTACCGGAAGTATGGCCCAAGGAAATTTTCCACGCCCAGCTTTTCAGTTGAATTTTGTTGAATCAAAAGGAGAACGCCTATGAAATCATATCAGGAAATGACAAGAGAGGAATTGCAGGCCCAGCGGGAGACTCTTTCCCAAAGCTACTCCCGGCTGCAAGCCAAGGGCCTGAAGCTGAACATGGCCCGGGGCAAGCCGGGGGCTGACCAGCTTGCGCTGTCCGCCCCCCTGCTGGACGTGCTCGGCACCCAAACCAACTGCGTCACCGAAAGCGGAATAGACTGCCGCAACTACGGCGAGCTGCTGGGCATCCCGGAGGCCCGCAAGCTCTTCGGCGACTACATGGGCGTCGCCCCCGAAGAGACCATTGTGGTGGGCTCCGCATCCCTCACCTTCATGTACGACTGCATGGCCCGGGCCATGCTGCTGGGCGTGCTGGGGGGAGATCGGCCCTGGAGCAAATACGACAAAGTAAAGTTCCTCTGCCCCGTCCCGGGTTACGACCGGCACTTCACCATCTGCGAATCCCTGGGTATTGAGATGATCAACATCCCCCTCACCGAGTGGGGCCCCGACATGGACCTGGTGGAGCAGCTGGTGGCCGGTGACGAAACCATCAAGGGCATCTGGTGCGTGCCCAAGTTCACCAACCCCCTGGGCGGCTCCTACTCCGACGGGGCGGTGCGCCGCCTGGCCGCCCTGAAGCCCGCGGCCAAGGACTTCCGCATCTTCTGGGATAACGCCTACGCCGGCCACTACGTCTATGAGGACACCCCTGTGCTCAACATTCTGGAGGAA
This sequence comes from uncultured bacterium, assembly GCA_949840775.1. Taxonomy (GTDB): domain Bacteria; phylum Bacillota; class Clostridia; order Oscillospirales; family Oscillospiraceae; genus Lawsonibacter. The sequence goes on from CATKXO010000011.1 coordinate 53,615, forward strand.
TGCAAAAAGGCGGACAATCCCGATCTGGTCTATATCTTCGGCTCCACCTCCAAAATTACCTTCCCCGGCGCGGGGGTGGCCTTCTTCGGCGCCTCCAAGGCCAATGTGGACTTCACCGCCAGGCAGCTGAACGCCCAGTCCATCAGCTGGGACAAGATGAACATGCTGCGCCACGTGCTTTTCTTCAAGGACCTGGACGGCATCCGGAGCCAGCTCGACAAGCACGCCGCCCTCCTGCGTCCCAAGTTTGATGAGGTCCTCGCCGCCCTGGAGGACGAACTGGGCGGCACCGGGGCCGGCTCCTGGGTAAAGCCCAAGGGCGGCTACTTTGTCACCTATATCGCCATGCCCGGCTGCGCCAAGCGAATCGTCTCCCTGTGCAAAGAGGCCGGGGTGGTGCTCACCGACGCAGGCGCCACCCACCCCTACCACAACGACCCCGAGGACAGCTACATCCGCCTGGCTCCCTCCTTCCCCAGCCCCGCGGAGCTGGCTGTGGCCATGGAGGTTTTCTGTACCACCGCCAAGCTGGCCGCCGTAGAAAAGCTGCTGGGATAACCAAAAGCAGCGCCTGTCCTTCCAGGCAACTTCCATAAGGAAGTCAATACTCGCTGAGAAGCGTTTGCTTTTCTGAACCACCCCAAATTGTGCGGACAGCACAAAAAGGGGACCACAGGCAGGAAAAATAAGGATTTAGGCAGAGTGGCGCAGCGAAAGCAATCTTGGATTTTCTCATACTGTGCTCTGTTCAGTTCCATATTCCTACTTCATCATTTTTCTTCCCTTATGTGAACACTACCTAAATACAGTTGTCATCTTGCCTTTTTATCATATTGACCTTTCTGTTCTCATACCCGTTCCAGAACAGTCAGCGCGGTGAGATAGTCAGACTGCACCGCCTCCATCAGCAGTCCGCCCCACATCCAGCCGGCGCCGGAGCGGACCTCGTCCGTGTCCTTCCGGCGGTAGAGAGCGGTCTCCTCCAGCCCGGTCAGCTTTAGCCGTAGGGAGCGGCGGTAGGCCCGGGAGCGAACCTGGACAAAGCTGACCACAGCCGTCTTTTTGTCCTTGGACACCGCCATAATGGCGTCATAGGTGTGGTTCTCCCGGTAGGAGGCCAGCCGGTAGCAGTCCCCCTCCCGGAACACCGGGCCGTATTGGCGATACTCTTCCAACTGCTCGGGAATCAAAGTCTGTTCCTCGGGGGACAGCTTGTCGATGTCCAGCTCATACCCGAAGCAGCCGGGGAGAGACACCCGGCCCCGGACCTCAAAGGGGGTAATCCGCCCGTTGACGTGGCTGGGACAGGCAGCCACATGGGCCCCCATAGCGGACAGGGGATAGATCAGGGAGGTCCCCTCCTGGATCACCAGCCGGTCCACCGCCTCGGCGTTGTCGGAGGTCCAGATTTGAGGGCTGTAGTAGAGCATCCCGGCATCGAACCGTCCGCCGCCAGAGCAGCAGTTCTCCAGCAGCAGATCGGGGAAATCATCGACCAGCCTCCCCTGGAGCTCATACAGCCCCAGCACGTACCGGTGGGCCGCCTCCCCCTGCCGGTCGGGGGGCAGCGCGGAGGAGTACACGTCAATCAGCGGCCGGTTCATGTCCCATTTCAGGTAGCGGATGGGTGCGGAACGCAAAACCGCCGAAATTTGGTCATAAATGCAGTCCCGCACCTCCTTCCGGGTCAGGTCCAGCACCAGCTGGCTCCGGGCCTGGGTGGGCGTGCGGCCAGGGATCGTCATAGCGTAGTCCGGGTGGGCCCGGTACAGGTCGGAGTCGGGGGAAATCATCTCCGGCTCCATCCAGATGCCCAGCTTCACCCCCATAGCAGCCAATTCCTCCCCCAGCCGTTTCAGGCCGCCGGGGAGCTTTTTCTCGTTGACCTGCCAGTCCCCCAGGCTGGTGGTCTCGTCGTCCCGTTTGCCAAACCAGCCGTCGTCCACCACCAGCAGCTCAATGCCGTATCGGGCCGCTTCCCGGCCCAGCTGGAGGAGCTTGTCGTGGTCGAAGTCGAAGTAGCAGGCTTCCCAGCTGTTGAGGAGGGAGGGCCTGTGTTTTTTCTGTCCCCGAATCAGATGTTCCCGGAAGAAGTCGTGGTAGGCGCGGCTCATGCCCCCCAGCCCAGCGTCGGAGCACACCAGCACCGTCTCCGGGGTCTGGAAGGACTGGCCCGGCTCCAGCTTCCAGGAGAAGCCGTCGGGGTGGATGCCCAGTACCGCCCGGACTTTGTTGAACTGATCTACCTCCGCCTGGGCCAGGAAATTGCCCGAGTAGACCAGATTCATCCCGTAGACCACCCCCCGCTCCTGGGTGGCGGTATGCTCACACAGGGCCAGGAAGGGGTGGAACTGGTGGGAGGAGATGCCCCGCAGGGAGAAGGCCCCCTGCTTGCCGCTGGCCAGGGGGCGGCGGTCCATATTCTGCTCCCTGGCCCAGCTGCCGTGGAGGGTGATCAGGTCGAAGTCCTCATTGTCCAGCTCCAGGCAGGCGGACAGGGCTGCGTCCAGGCCGACGGCCTCCCCGCCGGCGTTTTCGATCCGAGCGGAGCGGCAGATGGCGTCCACATCCTCAAAGACGGTATACAGCAGACGGATCTTCACATCCAAAACCGGGTCCCGGAGGGTGATCTCCAGGGTGGCGCAGTTGTCCCCGTAGGCGGCGGGGAGCCCCTCCAGACCGGGCTTGCCAGAGATGATCCGGTGGCCGTCGTAGAACAGCTCGCAGTTGGGGCCGCCCTGGGCCGTCCGCAGACGCAGGCAGGGCTGGCGGAAATTTCCCCCGCCCCAGGCGGGATACTCGAAGGGGAAGCAGTCGTAAAAGGAGGCCCGCTCCCCGGCGTTGGCGTCCGGGGTGAAGGGCCGCTCCTCCAGGCGGAGGAGATAGCCCATGTTGTCGTCGGGGACGGTGGGGCCGTAGTAGATGTGGCCTAAAAAATTCTCGCTGCCCACCAGACCCATCAGGTAGGTGGTGCGGGGGGTGTCCAACCGGAACACCCGCAGCTGTTCATTGTAAGAAATGGGCATGATTCCGCCTCCAATTTTATTGTAATAGAGCTCCGTTGCTCTCTATGACCTCCCGATACCACCGGGCGCTGTCTTTGGGGATGCGTGTTCCGGTGGGGTAGTCCACATAGACCAGTCCAAAACGCTGGGCGTATCCCTCCGCCCACTCGAAGTTGTCGGTAAGGGACCAGTGAAAATAGCCCCGCACATCCGCCCCGACCTGAATGCCGCGGCGCAAAGCTTGGAGATAGCGGGTCAAAAAGTCGATGCGCTGGGGATCGTGAACACTGCCGTCCAGAAAGACCCGGTCGGTGCAGGACAGGCCGTTTTCACTGACATAGAGGGGCAGCTGATACCGCTCGCAGAGGAACCGCACGCCCCACTCCAGAGCTTCCGGAGTGACGGGCCAGCCCATGGCCGTCCGGGGAAAGCCAGTGGGGAATGGGACCGCCTCCGGTCCATGCTTTCCCATTTGAGCTGGGACGCCGTGGTAGAGGTTGACGCCGATAAAGTCCGGCTTGCGGGTATCCTCCAAAGCCAGTGTATGTGAGAAGGACCGTACCCCCTGGGGCAGGGCAAAGGTGAGCTGCCGGGCAGCGTCGATGTCTTCTTCTCGGTCAGAGGCGGGATAGTACACCGTCCCTGTGGAGGCCAGCCCCACCAAATGATCCTGATCGACCTGGTGCAGCGCGTCATAGGCCAGGTCATGGGCCAAACGGAAGTTTTTCCAGCAGATTTCCAGATCACCATCCGGCAGCTGGAGTCCGGGGGCATGTTCCCCGGAGCCATACCCCAGGCCGATGAAGCACTGGGGCTCATTGAAGGTAAACCAGTGCCTCACCCGGCCCTTAAAGTGTTCTGCGACCTGTTTCGCGTAGGCGGTATATCGCTGAACAGTCTCCTCACTTTGCCAGCCACCCCGGTCCTGGAGGGCTTGCGGCAGGTCCCAGTGGTACAGGGTCACCCAGGGCTGAACACCTGCCTCCAGCAGAGCGTCCACCAGCCGGTCGTAGTAGGCGAAACCCTTCGGATTCCAGCTCCCGTCCCCGTTTGGGTCAATCCGGGGCCAGGCTATGGAGAAGCGGTAGGCCCCCAGGCCCATATCTTTGACCATCTGGACATCCCCCTGCCAGCGGTGGAAGCTGTCCGCCGCCGCGTCTCCCGTGTCGCCATTTTTGATGTTTCCTGGAGTGTGGGAGAAGGTATCCCAGATGCTGACGCCCCGGCCCCCTTCATCCACCCCGCCCTCGATCTGATAGGACGCGGAGGCCGCTCCCCAGAGGAAGTTTTCAGGAAATGTCATTCAGCCCTCCATCAATTTGCTGGCGGCGGCGGACAGCTCCTCCAGCGCCGCCTGGGCCTTCGCTTCACTGTCCTCCCGGACGGACAGGTAGAGCTTGATTTTCGGTTCGGTGCCCGAGGGCCGGACAATGACCTTGCCGCCCTTCTCCGTGTGGAACTCCAGCACCCCGCCGCCGTCGTACTGGACGATGTTGGTCACAGCGGCGTCCCCGATCTTCTCCGGGGACTGGTTCCGCAGGGCATCCATCAGCCGGTTCATGGCCTCCATGCCCACCTGGCCCTCGAAGGTCTTGGTGAGCAGGGCGTTCTGATAATAGCCGTACTCCTCATACAGGGCGTGGATGGCGTCCAGCAGACTTCTGCCCTGGCCGGCGTACCAGGCGGCGCACTCACAGGCCAGCATGACGGCGTTTACCCCGTCCTTGTCCCGGACGTGGGCCCCGGACAGATAGCCGTAGCTCTCCTCAAAGCCGAAGATATACCGCTCCTTATGGCCATCCCCCTCCAGCAAACCGATTTGCTCCCCGATGTACTTAAAGCCGGTGAGGGTGCGGCGCAGCTCCACGCCGTAGTGCTGGGCAATAGGCGTGGCCATGTCGGTGGAGACGATGGTGGTGACAGCCACCGGATTTTTCGGCATGGTCCCCCGGTCCAGCCGGGTGCGGCACAGGTAGTCAAAGAGGAGAACCCCCATCTCGTTGCCGGTGATCAGGCGGTAGCCCCCCTTGCCGTCTGGAACGGCGGCCCCCATGCGGTCACAGTCCGGGTCGGTGCCAATGAGCAGGTCTGGCTTCACCTGGTCGCACAGCCGCAGGCCGGCCTCCATGGCCTCCCGGATCTCCGGGTTGGGGTAGGGACAGGTGGGAAAGTTCCCGTCTGGCTTCTCTTGTTCCGGGACTACGGTCAGCGACCTGACCCCCATCTTTCCCAGCAGCTTCTTTACGCACTCCAGCCCGGAGCCGTTGAGGGGGGTGTAGACCAGCTTCAGCTTGGACACGTCGTTGCCCGGCCGCAGGTCCAGCACAGCGTCCACAAAGGCGTCCAAACATTCATCGCTGATCCAGCGGATGGTTCCCTCGGCCACGGCCCGGTCAAAATCAACCAGCTTTACCCCGTCGAAGCAGTCGGTTTTTTCCATGGCGGCCAGCACCTTACTTGCCGCCTCTGGGGTGATTTGACAGCCGTCCGCCCCGTAGACCTTGTAGCCATTATATTTGGCGGGATTGTGGCTGGCGGTGACGCAGATGCCCGCCCCGCAGTTCAAGTACCGAACCGCCCAGCTCAGGGCGGGGGTGGGCTCCAGCCGGGGATAGAGCCAGGCGGTGATGCCGTTGGCGGCAAGGACCCTCGCCGTTTCCCGGGCGAACAGCTCCCCTTTGAGACGGCTGTCTCGGGCGATGGCCACCGCCTTGGGCAGATCGGTGGCGTTTAAGTAATCGGCCAGCCCCTGGGTGGCCCGGCGGACGGTGTAGATGTTCATGCGGTTGGTCCCCGCTCCGATCACCCCTCGGAGTCCGCCGGTGCCGAAAGCTAAATCCCGGTAAAAACGATCCAGCACCGCCTCATGGTCATCTTTCATTTCATGGAGCTCGGTTATGAGATCAGGGTCCTCCTCCGCTTTTTGTGTCCAAAGAGTATAGAGCGTCTTAGTGTTCATAGCAATTCCTCCTTGCTGCTGACTTTATACTCAGCATACCATGTTTATCAATAAAGTCAAGTAAAATTTAATCTTAATTTTCTTTCTTGTAACTTTCACACATTATTGACGCGGGAGGAAAAAAGGCTTATAATAAGCTAAAAGAAGAACTGTTTGAAGAATAGGAGCTGGTATCATGGGAAAACCGGTCCGAATGGCGGATATTGCGGAGCAATTAAATATCAGCGTGGTCTCCGTCTCCAAGGCCTTGGCAGGAAAGCCGGGGGTAAGCGAGGAGATGCGGGCCAAGGTGGTTGCCCTGGCCCGGCAGATGGGCTACGCGGGGAGGTCCGGCTCCGAATCCGGCAACACTGGGGGGACCGGCAACATTGGTGTGCTGGTGTCTGACCGCTTTTTCAACGAGAATACCTTTTACAGCAACCTCTACCGCTCCCTGGTTCTGTCCAGCACCGGCGAGGGGCTGACCTGTATGCTGGAAATCGTCTCGGACGAGGTGGAAAAAGCCGGTCAAATGCCCACCCTTGTAACGGGGCGTAAGGTGGATGGTCTCATCTTTATGGGGAATCTGGACTTGGATTATCTGCGCACCGTGACGGCCAGCGGACTGCCCTGTATTCTGCTGGACTTTTACATCCCCTGCGGGCCGCTGGACTGCGTTGTCAGCGATAATTTAGAGGGTGGCATTGCCCTGACGGAACACCTTCTGTCCCAAGGTTGCCAGGAGATCGGCTTTGTAGGCAGCATATGGGCCACCTCCAGCATTATGAGCCGCTATCTGGGCTATCAGCAGGCCCTGCGTATGGCGGGGATTGTCCCCCAGGAGGATTGGCTTTTGGATGACCGGGATATCAATGGGCTGTTTATCCCGATCCAACTGCCTGAGCGGCTGCCCCGGGCGTTTTTGTGCAGCTGCGACGAGGTGGCCTATAACCTTGTAAAATCCTTGCAGGACAGAGGGCTTCGGGTTCCCGAGGATGTAGCCGTGTGCGGCTATGACGATTTCCGCTATGCCACGCTGTCTCAGCCAACGCTGACCACTTATCAGGTCAATGTGGAGTTAATGGCCAGGATGGCGGTGAGTCATCTGGCAGAACAAATCCGGCATGAAGCGAATCTGGGTATACGCTTTACTGTTCCAGGCAAACTTGTCATACGGGAAAGCAGCAAAATTGAGCGGCGGGAATAAGTACACTATAAAGCTCAAGCGGGGCTGAATCGTTGATTCAGCCCCGCTTGTTTTTTATAAACCTGGTAAGCTGTCGTCTTTCACAAAATTTAGCTTATTTAATTATTTATATCGACTAAATTTAGTTTTATGTATTGACTTAAAATAAAAAATGAATATACTGTGAACTAGATTAAATATTAGCTTAACGAGTTAATATTTAGCTGAAAAATTAGGAGGTACTGTTATGAAAAAAGCGATTGCCCTGGCCCTGTCTCTGGCTATAACCGCCGGCCTGCTGGCCGGCTGCGGCGGAGGAGGTAAAAAGACCGAAATTCCTGAGGTCAACCTGCCCGCCATCAACGAGATCAATCTGGGCACCGACTATCAGGACATCACCGCCACCGTGAAAGTGCTCACTAACCGCACCGACATTGTGGACACCAAGTACGCCGAGTACGCCGCTGAGTTTCAAAAGCTCTACCCCAACATCACCGTGGAGTACGAGGCGGTCAGCGACTATGAGGAGGCCCTGAACCTCCGCCTGCCCAACGGCGACTGGGGCGATATCTGCTTCATCCCCTCCACCGTGGCCAAGAGCGATATGGGCAATTATTTCTCCCCCTTGGGCAAGGTGGACACCCTGGATGAGATCTACTATTTCATCCCTGACAAATCCTTTAACGGCACCGTCTATGGCATTGCCAACGGCGGCAACGCCGACGGCATCGCCTACAACAAGGCGGTATTTGAGGCCGCTGGCTACACCTCCGACCAGGACAAGCTGGACGCCGACGCCTCCCTGAAACCTCTGCCCGCCACCCCGGATGAGTTCATGCAGGCCCTGCGGGACATCAAGGAGAAGACCGACGCCATCCCCCTGTACACCAACTTCTCCGACAAGTGGCCCATGGGCGCCTGGGACGCCTACATCGCCGTGGCCGCCACCGGCGACCCCGACTTCCGCAACTACAAGCTGGTCCACACCGCCAACCCCTTCACCAACAAGGGCGACGGCACCGGCCCCTACGCTGTGTACTCCATCCTGTACAGTGCCGTGGCCGAGGGCCTGGTGGAGGCCGACCCCATGAGCTCCGACTGGGAGGGCTCCAAGGGCATGATTAACCGGGGCGAGATCGGCTGCATGGTGCTGGGCTCCTGGGCGGTGCAGCAGTTTAAGGAGGCCGGCAACAACCCCGAGGACGTGGCCTACATGCCCTTCCCCATCACCGTCACTGACAGCGAAGGCAACCGCGTCACCTCCGCCGGCGGCAACTACAGTTACGCCATCAACAACAAAAACGACGAGAACCAGCAGATCGCCTCCATGGTCTATCTGAAGTGGCTGCTGGAGGCCTCCCCCATCTACAAGGACGAGGGCTGCATCGCCGCCCTGAAGAGCGTGCCCCAGCCCGACTTCCTCACCGACTTTGAGGGCATCGAGCTCATTCCCAACGCCGCCGCCCCCGAGGGCGAGGAGGACTTCTTCGACAAGGTGAACCTCCAGAGCGAGGTGGGCATCAACAATGACGACTACCCCGACTGCAATATCGTGGAGCACGCCCTGCTCAAGGACAAGACGCTGGACGAGATCATGAACGAGTGGAATGAGAAGTGGACCGCCGCCCAGACCGAGCTTGAGATGGAGATTAAGTTTTAATTCTTAAAAGAGGAGGTACATCAATATGGGAAATTCCTCTGGCGCTGTCGCCCTGCGGGGCGAGCAGTCCTTCCTCAGCAAGCATCAGAAGGGCTTCGTCATCATCACCTTCATGGTGATTCCCATGGCCCTGCTCTTTCTGTTCACCTACCTGCCCTTCTTTAAAATGATCCAGTTCAGCTTCTACAACCGGAATTACCTCAGCGAGGGCACCTGGGTGGGGCTGAAAAACTACATTGACGTGTTCAAGCGGGACGACTGCTTTAAGACGCTGCTGGTCAGCGTCTACTACATGGGCGGCGCGGTGGTCCAGCTGGTGCTGGCCTTGTTCTTCGCCACCCTGATGGTGTTCAAGGTGAAGGGCTCCAACCTGTACAAGGCCTGCCTGTTCTTTCCCTACCTGATCTGCGGCATCGCCGTAGGCTTCATCTTCAAGTTCTTCTACGCCCACGGCTACGTGCTGGACAACATCCTCATGGCTCTGGGGGTGGCGGAGGAGAACATCCCCCTGTGGCTCCAGGACACCCGGATCAACAACATCGCCCTGGTGGCCACCTCCGTGTGGCGGTACACCGGCCAGAACATGGTCATGTTCATGGGGGCCATGATGAGCGTGGACAGCACTCTCTATGAAGCCTGCGCCCTGGACGGGGCCAACAACTGGCAAAAATTCCGCTACATCATTCTGCCCTCCATCAAGACCATCATCGTCCTGAATCTGATCCTGGCGATCTCCGGCTCCCTGTGCGCCTTCGAGCCCCCCTACGTCATCACCAACGGCACCATGGGCACCGGCACCTACTTCGTCATTATGAACCGGATCGCCCACGAGAATCAGAAGGTGGGCTTGGCCTGCGCCATGGCTATCGTGCTGCTGGTTATCATCATCCTGTGCACCGTGGGCCAGAAGCTGTTCTTCAAGTACGCCTATCAGACCAGCGACGACGGTTCCGACCCCCGGCCCCGGCTGAAAAATGAACGGTATGCCGCCAAGAAGGCGGGAAAGGCAGGTGTGTGATATGGGAAGTAAGTTGAAAGCCAGCACCCCTGGCGCCATCGCCTTCGGGATTCTGAAATATGTCTGCCTCATCGGCGCGTCCATCATCGCCATCCTCCCCGTCCTGGTCTGTGTGTTCACCGCCTTCAAGACCAACGAGGAGTATCAGGTCACCTCTCCCCTGGACCTGCCCGCCTCCTTCGGCTATTTGACCAACTTCAAGGAGGCCTGGAGCAAAGCCAGCATGTTCACCGGCTTTCGAAACACCGCCGTTGTGCTGGTGTTCGTGCTGATTTTGTCCATCTTTTTCAGCGCCACCCTGGCCTATGTCCTGAACCGCTTCCGGTTTGCGGGCAACGGCACCATCCGCAACCTGTTCATGTTCGCCTCCCTCATCCCCGGCATCGCCACCCAAGTGACGGTGTACCAGATCATGTATAATCTGGGCCTCATCAACCACCTGTACGGCTATGTCATTGTGCTGTGCGGCACAGACATTATCTCCATCTACATCTTCCTCCAGTTCTTCGAGAATCTGCCCGTCAGCCTGGACGAGAGCGGCATCATCGACGGCTGCACCTACTTCGGGGTGTTCTTCAAAATTCTGTTTCCTTTGCTAAAACCCGCCATCGTCACCAGCTGCGTGCTCAAGGGGGTCAGCATTTACAACGAATACTATATGTCCAACCTGTATCTGACCAAGGACTACCTGAAAACCATCTCCACCGCCCTGTACGCCTTCGTGGGGCCCTACGGCAGCCAGTACAACTACATCTGCGCCGGCGTGATTATCACCATCATCCCCGCACTGATTATCTTCCTGCTGTGCCAGGACCACATCTACAGCGGCATGGCCGCCGGCGCGGTCAAGGGCTGAGGAGGACTTATGAGCAATATAAAATTACTCTGTCCCGCCCTGCCCGACATGCCCTGGCAGGATCGGCCCGCCGGCTGTGCCGCCCCCCTGTGGCGGTACAGCGGGAACCCGGTGATTGGCCGCAACCCTCTCCCCGGGGTGGCCCGCATCTTCAACAGCGCCGTGGCCCCCTGCGAGGGCGGCTACATCGGCGTGTTCCGGGGAGAGCAGGTGAACGGCATCCCCTTTATCTACCTGGGCCGCAGCGCCGACGGCATCCGGTGGGAGTTTGAACCCCAAAAAATCCAGTTTGTGGACAAACAGGGCAAGCCCGCCCAGCCCGTCTACGCCTACGACCCCCGGCTGGTGAAGGTGGAGGACACCTGGTATATCATGTGGTGCCAGGATTTCAACGGGGCCTCCATCGGTCTGGCCGAGACCAAGGACTTCAAGACCTTCACCCGGCTGGAAAACCCCTTTATCCCCTTCAACCGAAACGCGGTGCTGTTCCCCCGGAAGGTAAACGGCATGTACGTCATGCTGTCCCGGCCCTCCGACTCGGGACACACCCCTTTCGGGGACATCTTCCTCAGCCAGAGCCCGGATATGGAGTTCTGGGGCCGGCACCGGCATGTGATGGGCAAGAGCGGCAACTGGTGGGAAAATGTGAAGGTGGGCGGCGGGGCCGCCCCTATCGAGACCAGCGAGGGTTGGCTGCTGTTCTACCACGGGGTCACCGGCACCTGCAATGGATTTGTGTACTCCATCGGCGGGGCGATTCTGGACATCGACGACCCCAGCAAGGTACTGTACCGCTGCCAGAACTTCCTGCTCACCCCGGAGGCGTGGTATGAGGAGCGGGGCTTTGTGCCCAACGTCTGCTTTCCCTGCGCCACCCTCCAGGACAGTGACACCGGCCGCATTGCCATCTACTACGGCTGCGCCGACAGCTATGTGGGGCTGGCCTTTACCACGGCAGACACTGTGGTGGATTACATCAAGGCCAACAGCAAATAAGTAAAATCTCCCCGCCCTCCGGCGGGGAGATTCAAAAATCGGGAAAAGGAGGAGTGTCCCATGGAGCGCATTTCACAGGCGGCCCGGAATATGCTTGCGGACCGTCTGCTCCCCTTCTGGAAGGCCCTCCGGGACGAGGAGAACGGCGGGTACTACGGCTACATGGACTTCGACCTGAACCTGGACAAAAAAGGGGAGAAGGGCTGCATCCTCAACAGCCGGATTTTGTGGTTTTTCTCCCAGGCGGCGATGGTCCTCCAGGACGACAGCCTGATCCCCTACGCCCGCCACGCCTACGACTTCCTGCGGGAGAAGTGCCTGGATCGGGAATATGGCGGGGTCTTTTGGTCACTGACCTGGGACGGCCAGCCCCTGGATGACAGCAAGCACACCTATAATCAGGCCTTTGCCATTTACGCCCTGTCCGCCTACTACCGGCTCACCGGCGAGAGGGAGGCCCTGGAGTTGGCTCGGGAGCTGTTTGTTCTCATCGAGAAGAAATGCACCGACGAAGGCGGCTATCTGGAGGCGTTCAGCCGGGAGTTTGCCCCTGTCTCCAACGAGAAACTGTCAGAAAATGGAGTAATGGCGGAGCGGACCATGAACACTCTGCTCCACGTCTTTGAGGGGTACGCCGGGCTGTATCAGGCGGCCAATGATCCCCAGGTGGCTGGGGCAATGGAGCGGATTCTGGACATTTACGCTGCCAAAATTTACAACCCGGAGCTCCACCGGCAGGAGGTCTTTTTCGACCGGGACTACAATTCCCTCATCGACCTGACCAGCTACGGGCACGACATCGAGTCCAGTTGGCTGATCGACTGGGGAACTGCCCTGCTGGGCAAGCTGGAGTTGACGGAGAAGATCGCCGCCATTGACAGTGAGCTGGCCGGCCACATCCTCCGCACCGCCCTCCAGCCCGACGGGTCGGTGGTCAACGAGTGTGAGCGGGGCGTCGTGGACGAGCACCGGGTCTGGTGGGTACAGGCGGAGAGCGTTCTGGGCTTTGTCAACGCCTGGGAGAAGCATCCGGAGCGGGCGGAGTTCCGTGAGGCTGCCGCCTGGGTGTGGCGATATATTCAAAAGAAGATTGTTGACCCCAGGCCCGGCGGGGAGTGGTTCTGGCGGCTCAATCCCGACGGCTCCCCCGACCGGGAGAAGCCCGTCGTCGAGCCCTGGAAGTGCCCCTACCACAATGGCCGGATGTGCCTGGAACTGATAAGGAGGGACCCCGATGTCTATGTCTGAAACAGCCTATGCCCGGGAGAACGCCCGGTATGAGGCCCTTGTGACCAAGAAAAACCGCCCGGCGGATTTCTATAACGGCATTTACACCCGGTGGGATAATCCGGTGCTCACACGGGAACACGCGCCGCTGATTTGGCGGTACGACCTGAACCCCGAGACTAACCCTTTCTTTATGGAGCGGCTGGGAATTAACGCCGCCTTTAACGCCGGGGCCATCAAGCTGAACGGGAAATACTACCTGGTGGCCCGGGTGGAGGGGAGCGACCGAAAGAGCTTCTTCGCCGTGGCGGAGAGCGAAAGTCCGGTGGAGGGGTTCCGGTTCTGGGACTACCCGGTCACTCTGCCCGACACCTGCCCCGAGGAGACCAACGTCTATGATATGCGGCTCACTCAACATGAGGACGGGTGGATCTACGGGGTGTTCTGCTCTGAGAGCAAAGACACAAGCAACCCAGACCTATCCGCCGCTGTGGCGGCGGCGGGGATCGTGCGGACGAAGGACCTGAAAACCTGGGAGCGGCTGCCCAATCTGGTGACAAAGGAGAGTCCCCAGCAGCGGAATGTCTGCCTGCTGCCTGAGTTTGTAGAGGGGAAGTACGCCTTCTACACCCGGCCCATGGACGGGTTTATCGATACCGGCTCCGGCGGCGGCATCGGCTTTGGGCTGTGCGAGGATATCACCCACGCTGTCATCGACCACGAGCGCATCACCAGCCAGAGGAAGTACCACACCATCACCGAGTGCAAAAACGGAGCGGGGGCGGTACCCATCAAGACAGAGAAGGGGTGGCTCCACATCGCCCACGGGGTGCGGAACACCGCCGCCGGACTGCGGTATGTGGTGTATGTCTTTATGACCGCTCTGGACGACCCCGCCAGGGTCATCGCCGAACCGGGGGGCTTCCTCATCGGGCCCCTGGGAGACGAGCGGGTGGGGGATGTGTCCAACGTGGCTTTCACCAACGGAGCCATTTCGCTCAATTTGTCAAGGAGGTTGTGCGGAAATTCAAAAAATTTTAGGCAGGGTCAAGTTCCCGGCGGATAAGGCGGTTGATTTTGTCTGTCATGGTTTCCTGGCTGGTGGTGCTGAAATGGAACGACACTTCAAAGATAGGCGGAGGGTATCAGAACCTTGTCAGCGGTCAGAGCGTCCGCTATGCCTTGGACACCGTGTCCCTCAATCACCATCTGGAAGATACGGCGCACAACGGCAGCGGCATCCTCGTCCACAATCAAGTGCTGCTTGTCCTCCGGGTCACGGCGATAGCCATAGGGGACGCTGGGGGATACCCGCTTGCCGTCCTGCATACGGGCCTTGAAAATGGCCTGTATCTTCCGGCTGGAATCTCTGGCATAAAATTCGTTCATGATGTTCCTTCTGTAGAGAAAAAAGATGCAGGCCCGCAACTGTTGTAGCGCAACGGGTTTGAAGATATACTGCCCAATCTGCGGGAATTGTGGCTACAACGGAAAAACGTCCGGCAGGGCGGGAACCAATCCCGCCCTGCCGGACGCTTTTCACAGTTTCAGTCGGATGATCTGCTCGTACAACAGAACATATTTCTTTTGGATGATCCTATCCATGTGGTAATGCCCGAAGAAGTGGTATTTGAACTTACACCGCCGGGCAACTTCGTCAAGGAAATCTGTCAGGGTGTCAGCCTGATAAAATCCGCCGCTGAGTTCATCCTGCACCGAAGTGGAGCAGCAGTGGGTGATGATGTAGTCCACCTCCCAGCCTGCTCTGTCCAAGTTGGCTCTGGCGGTCTGGTACTCATCCTCGCTGGGCAGTTCCTCCTTCCACCAGGACAGGTGGTTCACCCGGTACATCGCACCCCTGGCGTCCAGTTCCCTGCATTTTTTCTTGAACAGAGGATCGTCCGGTTCCAGGATACCGTCTTGAATGTCGTGGCTGCTGGCCCCGCCCATGGTGAAGAACCGTTTCCCGCCCAGGCTGAATATCTGTCCACGTTCCAGCAGGATGACCGAGGGGCGGATTCGCCGGATGCTCCCGCTCCGCCACTCCTCCAGGGGGTACTTCCGCAGGGCATCGTAGTTTTCGTGATTCCCGGT
>CATKXO010000012.1 GCA_949840775.1 uncultured bacterium
TTTCATAGGTGCTGTGGTATATGTCCGGGCCGGAATACTTTTATTCGCCCTGCAGTCCAAAACGATGCCGATTGGAGGACTGCCTTTTTCCAGGGCTTATTACAGCGCGCTCCCCATTACAATAATGGGGGTTGCCATTGTCCTGCTGGAGATTGTCCGATTCCTGCGCTTCCTGCTGGATCGGGAAGATTATGAGAGCCGGGAGAGAAAGGGGGATAATTAACGTTATGGTCGATCCATTAGTCCTGTTTTGCCTGTTTATCTTTATGGTGATGATCCTGCTGGAAGTTCCTATGCCTTTCGCAATGGTTGCCTCCACGCTAATCTACAGCCTTTGGAACGGACAAAGTCTGATTATGTACGCACAGCGCACAGCTTCCTCCTTCTCGGATTATACCCTTCTGGCAATTCCGGCATTTCTGTTCGTCGGATGCTTTATGAACGAAATTGGACTGACTGCCCTCATATTCAAGTTCTGCGGCGATATGATTGGTCATATTCCCGGTGGGCTGGGCCATGCAAATATTCTGGCCAGCATGGTGTTTGCCGGCATGTCCGGTTCCGCACTGGCAGATGCGGGAGGTTTAGGTAACATTGAAGTGAAGGCGATGCGGGACGCCGGATACGACGAGGAATTTTCGGTAGCAGTCACAGCGGCTTCCTCCGCAATTGGTCCCATTATTCCTCCCAGCATTAACTTTGTCGTCTATGGATTTATGACCCAGACCTCCTCTGTGGCTTTGTTCATTGGTGGGCTGATCCCAGGGGTGATTATGGGAATTACAATGATGATCTGGGTCTATATCGCAGTGAAATACTTCCATGTCAAAGCCCCCATGACCCCAAAAGCCAGCGCAAAGGAGCGGCTGCAGTCTTTATGGAAAGCTCTCCCGGCACTCAGTGCGCCGATTCTGTTAATTATCGGCATTTTAACCGGGGTTTTTACAACTACGGAGTGCGGTGTGGTAGCTGGTATTTACTGTCTGGCTCTGGGTTTTTATTACCGGAAAGTCAATGTGAAGCTGTTAGTTGAAGCGTTGAAGCAGACATTGACAACCACCTGCATGACAACCTTCCTGATTGCCACAGGAGCGGTGTTTAATTGGATGCTGATTACAGGCGGCGTTGTGGACTTTCTAACGACCTTGCTGCTCAGCATGGATAGCGTTGCTATGACCCTGCTGGTCCTAAACGTAATCTTGCTGATTCTGGGTTGCTTTATGGGAAGTATGTCCATTTTGATTATGATGGCCCCTCTCCTGGTTTCCCTGGCAACTGGCCTGAACCTGAATCTGGTCCATTTGGGCGTTTTGTCGGTGCTGAACATGACCCTGAGCCTGATTACTCCCCCGATGGCGCCCTCCCTGTTTACCACCTGCCGGATTGCGAACGTCAAGTTTGAGGGAGCGTTAAAGCACGCCCTTCCCTTTATGATTCCTCTGGTTGGTACGTTGCTGCTGATTACCTATGTGCCGGAATGTGTTTTGTGGCTCCCCCGTGTGTTCGGTTTCCTTTAAACAAACTGAAAATTTATTTAGGAGGGTTTAACAGATGAAAAAAACGTTATCCATGCTCTTGGCTGCGGCGCTCATGCTTTGCGTATGCGCCGGCTGCAACGGCCAGCAGAAACCTCAGGGCGGGCAAAGTGCGGCATCTTCCAATCCTGACGGCAGCACGCCGCAGACCGGGACGCCCGCCCCCTCGGGAAAGGTCTATACCCTGAAGATCGGAACCATTACCGCCCCTACTCATCCTACCAGTATTGCAGCGACAAAGCTGGTCGAACTGCTCTCGGAGCGCTCCAACGGGCGGATCAAAGCGGAGCTTTATTTGGCGGAACAGCTGGGCAATGAGGTCACGCAGCTGGAAAATATTCAGTCAGGACTTCAGGAGTGCATGATTTCGTCGGTGGAAAAGTTCGGAAATTACAATGCAGACTTCAATATCCTGGGCATGGCCTTTGCCTTTGAGAGCAAAGCGCATGTAGAGGCGTTTTTAAACTCCGAATTGGGCGAGGCTATGAACCAGGACCTAATTGATAACTTCGGGCTCCGAAACCTGGACTCCTATTTCTGGAAACTTCCTCGAGCGTTGCTGGCCAAAACGCCAATTCTCACTCCGGAGGATTTAGCTGGAAAAAAGATTCGTATCCCCAACATCCCAATCTGGGAAAAGAACTTTACCGCACTGGGTGCTTCGCCGGTTATTATCAACTATGCGGATTTTCCCATGTCCCTTCTGACTGGTGTTGTAGACGTTGGCGAGACGACCTATGAGACCATCTATGGCATGAAGCTTCACGAGGGCGGTCCCTGCATCTCTATGGTTGATTATGCTTACCCGTTGGAAATCTGCACCGTTTCGGAATCCTGGTGGCAGAGTTTGGAGCCAGAAATTCAGCAAATCTTTGAAGAGTGCGTCGCGGAATCCGCCTCCTACTACTATGATTTGAATCTGGAAAATTGGGAAGTGGAAAAGGTAAAGATCGAGGAAGAGGGCGGAACCTTCTACGAAGTGGACCGCCAAGCTTGGATGGATGCCGTGAAGCCGCTGGCTGAACAGCTTGAGGCTGAACATTATTGGAAAACGCCCGGATTATATGAAAAGGTTCAGGCGCTGCGCTGAAACATAGATGCTATCCGCATACAACGGTTTCCCTGCCTTGCCTCAGGGCAGGGAGACCAGACCGCCACCTCTGTATATTAAGATAGGATACAAATTACGGCAAAATATGAAAGAAGGTTTTTTCCTTGGATACAAAACCCAAACCCAATTTAATTGTTATGCTTACATATGACGACGTTACCGTTCCCAATGCACTGGAGGTCTTTCAAGCCTGCGCAGATCTCCCTGTCCAACACTGGGGGTTTAAAAATGTCGGCCTCCCGGTGGAAGAAATGACCGCTCTTGTGAACCGGATGAAAGCCGCTGGTAAGACGACATATCTGGAAGTTGTTACCTATGACGAAGCATCCTGCCTGGAGGCTGCTAAGGTTGCCGTTGACTGCAAATTTGATGTTCTGATGGGCACCCTGTACTATGATTCGGTTCATCGTTTTCTGAAAGGACATGGCATTACATACAGTCCCTTTGTCGGCAGGGTCTCTGGCAGCCCCAGCATTCTGGAAGGCACTAACCAGGAAATTATTGACGATGCAAATGCCATGATCGAGAAGGGAATTACTGCCTTTGATATCCTGGCCTACCGCCATGTGGCGGACGGGGAAAAACTGGCCTATGACTTTTGTAAGGCTGTAAAGGCAAAAGTATGTATTGCAGGCAGCATTGCCAGCTATCAACGAATTGATACTATGTTTACAATCAGACCTTGGGCATTTACTATGGGTAGTGCCTTATTTGACCACAAATTTGTTCCCAATGCAGGGGTTCGCGAAAACTTGGCGGCAGTTGTGCAGTATATGCAGGATCATACATGACACTGCCATGAGTGAAACATTAGTCACACGAGAGGCCCAGGCTCAGGCCCAGGTTTTGACCTCTCCTGCTCCTTTTGGATTGATTGCCTGCACCACAGCTTCTGGCTGTGACAATCTGACCGCTGTATCATGGTGGACCTATCTGTCGAATCGCCCCCCTATGCTCGCGGTTAGCCTTAGCCAACACTCTTTCTCCCGCGACTGCATAAAACAAAATCGGGAGTTTACCCTGTCCGTTGTGGACCAGTCCCTTGCACAGGCGGCATTGCAGTGCGGAAAATATAGTGGGAGAACCGTGGATAAAGTGAAAAAATTTCAGATTGAAATGACACAATCCATGCTGGTGAAGCCTGGATTTGTCTCAAAAAGCCGGGTGTCCTTTGAGTGCCGGGTGATCAAGGACATGCAGACGGGGGACCATACCTTGTTTGTGGCAGAAATTCTTCAGATCCATACGGACCTATCCTGCTGTGCGCTTTACGCTGTAAATGGGTATCGTTCCCTTGCTCCGGTAGAGTTTCCGGACGTATAAGCATATCCCCTTGATGCAGGATTGATATGACCTCCTAAAGCAGAACAAGAGAAAAAAGCGAATTTGCAGCAGCGGGTGCTCGTGGAATAGAAAAAGCCTTGTACCATTGCGGTACAAGGCTTTTGTGTGCCATGTGCGTCCCAAAGGAGACACCTTCGAAACAGTTGTGTTGTAATAGTCATCTTGTTTCAGACCGTGACTTCTGTCGACTGGGTGTACTGAAAGCGCAGCGCTGTTGTTCCCGTACAGTGGTGGCAAGGGCGTTCCAATTAGATTACGCCGTCTGATCCGGCAGGGCCTGAAAGATTGCCCGGTTATGGCGGACCGCCGGGGAATCCGGTTTGTAGGCAGCGGCCAGCTCGTTGAAGGTCTCCGCCCTCTTCCGGTCACCCAGGCAGCTGTAGCAGACGCACAGCTGGATACAGGGGAGGTAGCCGTAGCAGTCCGGGGAGACGAAGCCGCCCCTGCGGTCGTCCCGGACGCAGGTCAGGGCCAAAGCGTACCAGTAGGCGGCCTGACGGTACTGCTCCCGCCGGAAAAACCAGCGGCCGATGTCGCAGCAGACCTCCGCCCGGGGCCGGTCGTAGGCAAAGGTGCGCAGCAGTGCCTCCAGCGCCGCCTGGTCGTGGCCCAGCTCCTTATGGCAGTAGGCGCAGTGGCAGCAGGCGTCGATGTTGTTCTCTACCCACCCCCGGCCCTCCTCCAAAAACCGCTCAAAGACGGCCAGCGCCTCCTCCCAGCGGCGGTGGTAGTAGAGCTCCCGGCCGTAGTAGAACTGCTGGCGGGGCTCCAGCTCCTTTCCCGCGTCCAGCTGTGCCTGATAGATGCGCAGGTTCCGGTCCGGGTCGGAGGGGCGGGTCTTGCGGTGGGTGACGGCAAAATCCCCGTACAAAACCTTCCCAACCGGCGTGACCACCTCGTGGACGGCCCCCGTCCAGCGCATCCCGGCCCGGTTTTTGATGAGCCGCTCCCGGTAGTAGGAGAAGGTCACCCGGCCGTTTTCGTCAAACCCGGTGTGGTAGGGGGCCATGACCACCGAGACGGTGGGGGCCAGGTCCTCCTTCAGGTCCAGAAAGGCCCTCTGGTCCTCCTCCAGAATCACGTCGTCGGCGTCCAGCCACATGCAGTAGTCCATGGACGCGTGGGAAAAGGACTCGTTCCGGGCGGCGGCAAAGTCGTCACGCCAGGGGAAGTCAAAGACCTTATCGGTAAAGCGGGCGGCGATCTCCTTTGTCCGGTCGGTGGAGCCGGTGTCCACGATGATGATCTCGTCCACCAGCTCCGCCGCGCTGTTCAGACAGCGCTCCAGCACATCCTCCTCATTTTTTACAATCATGCACAAGCTGACGCTGGCCATATCGCGGCCTCCTTTGATTGGATTGATTTGCTGAGGAACTCCCGCCGGTAAAACCGGCGGGAGTTCCATTCTGTTCGGGAAAAAGGGACTGCGGATTTCTTAATCGCCCAGCCGGACGACCAGCATGGAAGCGCCCGAGCCGCTGGCCAGCTGGACATTGCCCACGCCGGGGAGACCGCCCACGCCGGGGATGCTGGGGGTCGTGGTGTATGCCTGAAGCTCGATCGTGGCGCGCTCCGGAACGGCCAGCGTGATCGTGCATTCAAACTGCCGGGCGCCCACCGTGGGGGCGATGACGCCCTCATAGTCGTCGGCGCTGGAGATCAACAGCCGGGTCCCCACCGGCTGGACGGAGGGGGCGCTGAGGGTCACACGGTAGGAGATCTGATAGGTGCCCACCTCATTCAGGAAGAACACCGATTTTCCACCGAGCATCGAGCTTGAGTCGCCCAGGACGATCTCCGGGCAGGGGACCGACACATCCGGAAAGCCGATGAAATCATCGTCGCCGAGGCCGACGCTGCTGCCCCGGGTATTGGCGGCGTAGGCTGCTGCTGCTGTGGGGTTGGGTCCCGGGGCCCCCTCGGGGCCGTCGGGGCCGTCGGGGCCGGCCTCGCCCTCGGCGGGGCCTTCCGGACCTTCGGGACCCTCGGGGCCCATGGGGCCCTCGGGGCCGGGGATGGTGGGGGTCTTCAGCACCGCGCCCAGCTTGGAGGTCAGCACCATCTGCTGCTCCGCAATGCCGGCCAGGGTGTCCTTCACGCTCTGGTTGACCTGCATCACCTCGTCCAGGGAGGCCGCCTCGTCCAGACCGGGCATGGTGCCCAGGACGTACTGCAGCTTCTCGCCCTCCACGTTGAGAAGGTGGCTCAGGCTCAGCTCCTCGGCGGCGATGGAGGAGATGATCTCATTGAGGCTGCCCTCTCGGGTCAGCGGGGGATCATTCTTGGGGAATGTGGGCATTGACATAAAATACCCCTCCTTAGCTCAAGCGTATCATGGACAGGGAAGCACCGACGGAGCTGGGCAGCAGCGTCGCCCCGCCCACTAAGCCATACAGCTGCAAGGTAACCTCGTCCCCCGCCTTCAGGTCCACCAGGATATCGTTGGCGAAGCGGCTCAGGGGGTTCAGCGGTGCAGGCTTAATATCGGAGGCCTTGTTGGTCTTGCCGCTGATCATCAGCCGGGAGCCGACGCCCAGGGCCAGGGTGGTGTTGATATTATAGGAAATCCGATAGCGCCCGGCCGTGTTCACAGTGAACGTGTCGTTTTTCCCGTTGACGGTGATGTCAGGGGACAGAACCTGGTTGTTGGGCAGAGGCACCGAAACGCCGGCCACAATAACCGGGATGGCGTCGCCCTGGGTGTTGGCAGCAAAGGCGTTGGTGGCGGTGACATTGGGGCCGGTGGGGCCGGTGGGACCGGCAGGGCCAGTGGGGCCGGTGGCGCCCGCGGCGCCGGGGGCTCCGGCGGGGCCGGCAGGACCGCCGGCAGGACCGGCAGGGCCCTGGGGGCCGGTGGGGCCGGTAGGGCCGGTGGGCCCCTGCATGGGAGAGGCGTCCAGCGCGCCCTGCATCTTCCCTTTCAGGAAAATCTGGTTCTGCACAGCGGTCTCCAGCAGGCCGCGGACGCTCTCGTTGGCGGTCAGCACGTCCTTCACTGTGGCGGCGGGGCCGCTGAGGCCGGGCAGGGTTCCGAGAATATACTGCATCTTCTCGCCCTCGGCGTTGAGGATATGGCTCAGGCCGAGCTCCTCCATGGCGATGGAGGAAAGAATCTGGTTTACCGCATCTTCCCGCTGGATGGGCGGGTCAACATTGGGAAAACTGGGCAGAGACATTCAAGAAGCTCCTTTCAAATATAAGAAGTGCGCTGTGAAACGCGTTGGGACAGCGGCGGGAGAACGAGCTCTCCAACGCTGCGCCCGAAATACTCTATGCGCCTGCCCGCCGGCAGGTTCCGGTTGGAACCAAACCGCCTCCGCAGTCATAGAGTAGGACGGCGGCAAGGGAATCCTTCCGCACATTTCAGTCCTGGCAGACCCCAGGACGTGCTGTGGAGTTTTTGAATATGTCTATGCCTTCCTTTCCATCCGGCGGGGCGGACATGACTCGGGATGAAGCTCTGACCATGATTGTCGCATCTATCGCTATGGAAGAGCTCGCCCTGAGCCATATCCTCAACGCCGAGGGCGAGAAATTACAATACGTCCTTGGAACTCTGCCCGGCACAACCTCTCAGGATGTGCTGGCAGTCAACAAAAGCGTCACCGCCCTTGTGGAGGTGGTGACCCAGAACCAGATGCTGCTGAAAAACAAGCTGGATCACGTACTGGAGCTTTTACCTTCTCCTTCGCTGGGGGAAGACCCGGATTCGGAGTTTATTGAAACGCCCGGTCCGACTCCTACCCCCACTCCAACACCAACCCCCACACCTACGCCGACTCCGACGCCTACGCCAACCCCAATTCCCCACCCCGGCCATCCTCCCTATCCCCCCCAGGGCTGGCAGTACCCCGGCATCTCCCCGTACCCTCCCCAATATCCGGGGACCTATCCCCGACCCGCTCCGCCGCCCTATCAGGTGCTCCCCTATCAGAAAAGCGCGCTCCGGCTTACAGGCCAGCGGGAGGGAATCCTGTGGAATCCGGACTGCCGCCTGCCCTGGAGGCTGCGCAGACACACCGGGAATGGCATCTGCTGGGACGGACGCACTCCCACTCGAGTCCAGCTGAATCCGGGAAAGACCTATGTGGTCCAATACACATTGCACGTCTGTGTTATGCGTCCGGTCGAGGGGACGGGAACGATTTGCCTCAGGCAGTCCCCCTGCGGCGCGTTTACCGACGCGCCTCCCCTGTGTTTTTCCATGGAACGCCTGGCTCACGGCCCCCAAGCCCTGCACCACGTTGCTGTACTGCATCCCCGCATGAGCGGAGGGTGCGCGCCGGAGCTGTCCCTGGTGTTGAACGCCCAAACACCCCTTTGCGTGGAACGGGCGACAATGGATGTAATGGAGCTTTAGCCAAAAACCTGAAAGCCTTGATCCGTCAAGGCTTTCAGGTGAAAAATACCCCCTGTTTGGGCGCTTGAGAGGAGAGCTGAACATGGAAATGACCATCAATGCGGATACGCTGATGCTGCTGGCGGAAGTTCTGTCCGCACTGGGCGTAATTGGGGGTGTGATCCTCTGGTGTTTCAAGTTTGTTCAACGGAGCCGGCATCAGGCGGAGGAGCTGAAAGCAATCCGCAGGGAGCAGACCCTGATCTGCTATGGACTGCTGGCCTGCCTGAAGGGGTTGAAGGAACAGGGCTGCAACGGACCGGTCACCGAAGCCATGGACAGGATGGAGCAGCACCTCAATCAGGCCGCGCACGATGAAGAACATGAATGACAGAAAGGAACTGTGGAATATGGGTAAAATTGACTGGAAACGCAAGCTGAGCTCCCGCAAGCTGTGGGCAGCGGCGGCAGGTATCGTCACCGGACTGGCCATGGTCTTCGGGCTGGACGAGGGTACCATCAGCTCTGTGGCCGGCGCTGTGGTGTCTTTGGCCTCAGTTGTAACCTACATCATGACCGAGGGCAGGGTGGATGCGGAGAGCGCAAAAAAAGCGGTTGATGTTTTCGGCAGTCACAGCCCGTGTCAAAAATCTGACGATCCTGCTTCAAGTCAAGCGGAAGGTGATTATGAGCAGACGTGAAATCAGCGGGGGTATTTAGGACGCTCCCCAAAATATCCTTGCCCGTTCAATTTGCTCCTAAGTAGGGCCAGCGCCGCATAAAGTACGGCACTGGCCCTATTTGCTTTCCCTAATCCGGCACAATGGCATGGACCGCTTCAAGCAGGTCAACCACGGCGGTGCGATTTGATTTTAATGCTGATGTCAAACTTGGTCACCTTGGTTCCGCCACAATGATGCGGATACGATTGCCGGCAGGATAGTTCAGGTTGTCATACCAGCCGGTGAGCGCATAGTCCCCGCTGTTAATCTGAGACAGGTCAGTCAGGTAGTAGCCCTGGCCGCCGGACCTGTCCCGAAGCAGGACCTGCACATTTTCGGCGATTTTATACTCCCTGCCGCCTCCCATGGCGCTGAGGGAGGACAGGCTGTCCAGGTTGACTGAAACCAGCTGGCGCATACTGTTCAGGCTGCCCTTCTCATACACCAGCATGACCCCACCGGTTTTAACGGCGTATTTTGCCCCGCCGCTGATCGTTTTGGCCTGGCCGTCCTGGATATAGGTGTAGTTGACGGAGATATTCATTTCGCTGGAGTGATCCTCAATTCCGCTGACGTAGACGTAGGGCTGGGTATCACCGGTGACGTTTTGCAGCACCATTCGGTCAATCTCCCCGGCGGCGTTCAGGGTATAATACCGAACGTTATCCCCAGACAGCTTGACCCCCGCCAGCCGGGAGGGGTAAATTCTGGCATAGCCGCCGTTGTCATCCGTGTCCAAAATCTGCACCCCGGCGGCAAATTTGTAGTTGCCAAGGCTGTCTCCGTCCTTGCTTACCGTCCCCTCCAGCCGCTTGGCGGACAGGCTTCGTACATTTGTCCCGGACTGAGTGGTGGAGACAGTGACCAGCTTCCCGGCGGACAGGGCCGTCCCGCCATGGTAGAAGGTGCGTATCACCCCGTCGGTACAGGCGACTTGGGTGGTCACCTGGGCCGTGGCGGTGGACGAGCTGGTGGTGGACGCAGTGGAGGCGGCCTTGGCGCTGGACACCACGGAGCCGTAGTAGATGGCCTCGTTTTCCTGGGCGCCGATGGCCTGGATCGCCTCGCCGTTCATGCCCAGCAGAAGGGTGACCATGTCCCCCTCTTGAAAACTGCCCTGGCTGGAGAGCTGCCAGGCGGCCTCAGAGGTCCCCAGCTGATAGCTCACTCCGGCCACGGTGGCCGCAGTGGGGGCGGCGGCGCTGGGGGACAGTCCGGTGAGGGTGCCCGTTACCCGGTTGTGGTAGACCCATACCGCGGACATATTGGCGTTGTAGTAATAGACATCGTACTTCTGAACCGAGGTCAGGGAGGAGACCGCCCCGTTATAGTAAACAGTGCCGGGGGTAAAGGGAAGGGACAGAGAAGCGCTGTCCGCCACATAGGGCCCCTTGGTGCCGGCAGTCACCAGAGCGGAGTAGTCCACCTGGCCGTTGGTGACGGAGTAGCCCAAGGTGGTTCCGTACACGCTTCCGGAGCCGGTTTCGGCGGTGAGCAGGTTGTAGAACAGATTTACGCAGTCCTGCCGGGTCAATTTGGTCCCCTGTTTTGCGGACACATCATCCAGCAGGCCAAGAGAATTTGCCTTAGACAGCTGGGCGGCAGGGTAGGCCCCTTTCAGGGCACTGGAGTCATAGCCCAGCACCTTCAGCAGGGCGGCGCAGCCCTCCTCCAGGGTGACGGACTGGTCGGGACGGAAGGAGCCGTCCACATAGCCGGTCATCCAGCCCTGCTCGATGGCAATGCGGACGTAGCCGCTGGCCCAGTGGTCCCCCTTCAGGTCCCTGAACAGGGAGCTGCCGTAGCCCTCCGCCGCGTCCTTGTAGGGGGAGGCGGCCGTCAGCATCTGGGCGAACTGAGCCCGCGTGACCGGGCTGGTCAGGCTGTCACTGCCGGTAATGATGCCCAGGGCCTGCACCGCCTCCTGTTTGGCGCTGGAACCGGTAGCTCCTGCCCCGGTACACATCAGGGAAAAAGCGAGACAGAAGGTGAGAATCGCTGATACAATACGTTTTTTCATCGTCAAAACTCCTTCTATTAGTCGTAATGCAGCGCGTCAATGGGATTCAACCTTGCCGCTTTTTTAGCGGGGAGGTAGCCGAAGAGTACCCCGATCCCCGCCGAAATGCCGAAGGCCATCACAACGGCGAACAGGGTGGGGGCCACAGTGAGGGCCTCCCCCATCAACTGGGCCACCACCGCAGTGGCCGCCGCCGACAGGAGGTAGCCCAGGGCGATGCCGATGAGCCCACCCAGGGCGCTGGTGACCGCCGCCTCAATGACAAACTGCTCCATGATGGTCCGCTCCTTGGCCCCCAGCGACTTGCGCACACCAATCTCTCTTGTGCGCTCGGTGACGGACACCAGCATGATATTCATAATCCCGATGCCCCCCACCACCAGGGAGATGGCGGCGATGCCCGCCAGCACCCCCACCAGAATGTTAATCATCCCGGTCATGGTGTCCACCAGTTCCGACATGGTGATGATGGTGAAGTAGTCGTCGCTGCCGAAGAACCGGGTCAGCGCCTGCTCCAGCACAGCCTTGCTCTGGTCGATGCGGTCCTCGTCCGTCATAGTGACCACATAGCTGGATACCCGGCTGCCCCCCAATCGGGCGGCGGTGGAGTAGGGGAGATAGAGGCAGTCGTCGCTGCCCCCCTCGCTCATGGAGTCCTCCCGCTGGTCCAGCACGCCCACAACGGTCAGGGCCTGGCCCCCCACCCGCAGGGTCTGGCCCAGGGCGTTTCCGCCGAACCAGGCCTGATTCACATAGGCCCCCACCACGCACACCTTGGAGCGGGTGGCGATGTCGCTGTATTGCAGTCCCCGGCCCTGGGAAATGGTATAGCTGTAAATGGCGTTGTAGTCCTCGCTTACCCCGGAGACCGAGGTGGAGGTGGTCTCTGTCCCGATCTTCACCCCGCCCATCATGGACACGGTGGGGGAGCACAGCTCCAGCTCGCCGGGGTGCTCCGCCACGATGGCATACATATCCTCCACCTCCATGGTCCGGGTGGCCCCCCTGGACTGGACGGAGACGGTGAGGGTATTGGTGCCCATGCTGGAGAAGCTGTCAGCGATGTAGTGCTCCAAACCGCTGCCCAGGCCCACGATGACGATGACCGCCGCCACGCCGATGATGATGCCCAGCATGGTCAGCAGAGTGCGCACCTTGCTGGAGACGATATTTTTCAGGGCCAGGGAGAGGGATTCGGCAATTCTCACGTGTCCCCGCCCCCTCTCAAACCGGCGGCTCGGGGCGTGACTACCGCCTCCGGTGCGCCGGCGGGGCCGTCGTACACCACCCGGCCGTCCTCCAGGCGGATGATCCGCTGGGCCTGGACGGCGATGGAGTTGTCGTGGGTGATGAGGACCACCGTGTGCCCCTGGCTGTGGAGGTCCTGGAGCATCCCCAGCACCTCCCGGCCGGTGCGGGAGTCCAATGCGCCGGTGGGCTCGTCGGCCAGGATTACCGAGGGCCTGCCCACCAGGGCCCGGGCGATGGACACCCGCTGCTGCTGGCCCCCGGACAGCTCCATGGGCCTGTGCCGCCACTTGTCCCCCAGGCCCACCTGCTCCAGGGCGGCGTGGGCCCGCTCCCGGCGCTCCGTCCGGGAGACGCCGGCGTACATCAGGGGGACCTCCACATTTTCCAGCAGATTCAGCTTGGGCAGCAGGTTATACTGCTGGAAGATGAAGCCCAGCAGCTCGTTTCGGACCTCGGCCAGCTGGTTTTTGTTCATTCGGCCCACGTCCTGGCCGTCCAGGAGGTAGGTCCCCTCCGAGGGCACGTCCAGACAGCCGATGATGTTCATGCAGGTGGACTTGCCCGACCCAGAGGAGCCCACGATGGCGGTAAATTCGCCCTTCGCAATTTCAAAGGAGATATGATCTGCGGCTGTAACGGTACTGTCCCCCATATGGTAATACTTGCACACGTCCTGAAAGGTAATCAGAGCCCCCATATCAGAACCCTCCCGGCCTGCCGCCCATGCCGCCGCTGGGGCCGCCTGACGGCATCCCGCCTCCGCCGGGCATTCCAACGTCCATGCCGCCCGGCATCATCATGTCAAAGCCGGCGGAGCCGGTGGTGGGGATATAGGCCACCGTGTCCCCCTCCTGGAGGCCGGAGACGATCTCAATGTAATTGCTGTCGCTCGCCCCAATTTCCACCGGGACGGAGTAATATGTCTCCCCGTCTCCGGTGTTTTCCTGGGGCGTACCGTTGGCGGCGCTGGGAGAATCCGCAGTGACAAGGACGGTGTTCCCCCGGTTCAGGGCTGCCGAGGGGATGGCCAGCACATTGCCGGCACTCTGAAGGGTGATGACGGCGTCCACATTCATGCCAGGGAGCAGGCCCTCCGTCTCGTCGATGCGGACAGTGACCGGATAGGTGGCGGTTCCCCCGGAAGAGGTCCCCGCCACGCTCACCTTGGTGACCACGCCGGTGTAGGTTTTGCCCTCCACCGCGTCTGCGGTGACGCTCACCTCCTGGCCCGCCTCTATGTGGGAGATGTCCAGCTCATCCACGCTGAGGGTCATGGTGAGATAGCTCAAATCGTAGATGGAGCACAGTACCTTGCCCGCCTCGCTGGTCTCGCCGGCCTTGTAGTTCTTGTCAATCACCGTTCCCCGGATGGGGGAGGTGATGGTGTAGTTGTCCAGCTGGTCGTACCGGCTCTCCAGAGACAATTCCGCATTGCGTAAGGAGTCGGCGGCGCTCTGGAGGCTGTCGTCCACACTGCCGCTGGTCAGGGTGAGGATGACGCCTCCCTTGTTCACCCAGCTTCCCTCCTGCACCTGGACGGCAGTCACCTCTCCAGCCACCTCTGCCACGATATTCTGCTCTGCAGCGTATTCGAAAGCGGCGCTCCCGGCGCTGGCACAGCCGTCAACCGTGGCGGAACCGGTCTGATTTGTGGATAGCGCCCCTGGATTGGAGACCGCAACGGTCACATAGCGGACGATCATGTTGCCCTCCAGCACAGTGTCCGCTTGATTGATTTTGGAGACGGTCCCCTCCAGTGTCTCAAAGGTGCTCTCCAGGGTGAGGTTGGCACTCTGGCCCACATGGAAGCCCGCCGCCTCGTCGGAGAGGAAGGGGACCTCCAGGGTCATGGTATCTGAGTTGCGCAGGGTGGCGACCAGCTGCCCGGCAGTTACCTCGTCTCCCACCTCCACCTCCAGGGACAGGACCCGCCCCGCTTTAGGGGCGGTGACGGACAGCTTTTCCAGGTCCTTTAGCCGGCTGTTATAGCTGCGCTGGGCCTGGTTCAGGGAGATCTGCGCCTGCTCCAGGGTGCTGGACAGGTCGGAGGTATCGATGGTATACAGCACCGTCCCCTCCTCCACCTGATCCCCCTCCTCAAAGCCGGCGGTGAGGATGTTCCCCTCCACCAAAGAGGTGACCGAGTAGGAGTTGGCCGCCTCCAGAGACCCGCTGCCGGTAATCTGGGCGGTGATATCCCGGCGCTCCACTGAGGTGGTGGTGTAAGTCAGGCTGGCCGCGGAGGAGGGCTGTCCGCCCCCCAGAAAACGCAGGGCGAAAGCGATCACCAGAGCACAGGCCAAAACCGGGAGAACCACTTTCTTTCGGAGCAGTTTTGTTGGAAAATTGCCGCTTTTTGTCCCGGATTCTGCTTTCTCCCGGGCCGGGTCCGCTTCTTTCAATATGGGGAGCTTCATAGCTGAGATCGTCCTTTCCACATGGAATGGAGCTATTATAAAGGGCGAACTTAAAACCAAGTTAAAAGTTAAACGTCTTGTTCATCATTTTGCTCTTGATTTTTCAGCGTATATCTGTACAGTAGAGGACAGAAGCGCCGGCCCGCCGCGCATGGCGGGATTTTCAGGGGAAGAAGGGGAGGGTACACTGTGCGGATTTTAGTTGCCGATGACGAACCGGAGATGACCATGGTACTGGAGGCCCTGCTCAAGCGGGAGCATTACTCCGTGGATGTGGTCTGCGACGGGCAGGATGCGCTGGACTATGGGCTTGCGGAAAATTACGATTGCATTGTTCTGGACATCATGATGCCCAAGCTGGACGGCATCCAGGCTTTGCGGGCCCTGCGGGCCAGGAATGTCGCCACGCCGGTGCTGCTGCTGACGGCCAAAAGCCAGGTGGAGGACCGGGTGGCCGGGTTGGACAGCGGGGCGGACGACTATCTGCCCAAGCCCTTTGACAACCGGGAATTTGTTGCCAGGGTCCGGGCGCTGACCCGCAGGGGCGGTGAGTACACCCCCAAAGTTCTCTCTGTGGGAAACGTCACCCTGGACTGCTCCGCCTTTGAGCTGAAATGCGGTTCTTCCTGTGTTCGCCTGGGTAACCGGGAGTTCCAAATGCTGGAGCTGCTCATGCGGCAGGAGGGGCGGCTGATCTCCACAGAGCAGTTTATGGAGCACATCTGGGGCTATAACAGCGAGGCGGAAATCAATGTGGTCTGGGCCTATATCTCCTACCTGCGGCGAAAGCTGGAGGCAGTGGGGGCCAATGTCCGCATTGCCGCCCGCCGGGGCCAGGGGTATCTGCTGGAGGAAACGATATGATCCGTTCTCTCCGCAGAAAGTTTATTTTAATCGCCATGGCGTCTTTAGTTGGAACGATGGTGGTTCTCTGTACGGCCATTGGAGTCGGGAATTACTGCATCACCACCAATCGGGTGGATCATGCCATTGCGCTCCTGCATCAAAATGGCGGGAGCTTCCTCCCACCCGGTCCACCATCCGATCCCTCAAACTTCGACTTTCAGATTACGCCGGAAACTCCTTTTGAGACACGGTATTTTATCGTTGGGCTTACCGCGCAAAAGGAGATCAAATTCGTTAATTTAGATCATATTGCTGCGTTGGACCGCCGGACTGTGGTAAACACCATCCGACAGATTATAGATACCGGAGCGAAACAGGGATATGTTGACCATTACCGCTTCGGCGTATTTCCAGATGAAAATGGGGGAAACACCATAATCGTTTTGGATTGTTTTCTCCAGCTCCAATCGGCGGAAAATATGCTGCACATTACGGTCTCCGTATTTTTGAGTTGCGTCGTGATTGTTTTTGTTCTGCTCCTCTTTTTATCCAAGCGGGCAATCCGGCCTTTTACGGATAATCTGGAGCGGCAGAGGCGGTTTATCACCGATGCCTCCCACGAATTGAAGACGCCGCTGGCCATTTTGTCGGCAGATATAGGGCTGTTGGAAGATACCTATGGAAACGACAAGTGGCTGGAGAGCGCACGCTCACAGATTGTCCGTTTGGATAAACTCATCAAAAATCTGGTGGAACTGGCCCGCACCGAGGAGACCATCAAGGAGGATGCAGTGGCCCGTTTTTCCATCAGCGAGGTAGCCCAGGCCAATGCGGACGCATTTCAGCCGCTGGCCGAAACAGATGGAAAGTCGCTGACAGCGGAGATTGGGGATGGGATTTTCATAAAGGGCGTCCAGGACAATTTCTTTCGCCTGTTCTCTATTCTGCTGGACAATGCGGTCAAATATTGTGACCCGGCGGGAGAAATCCGGCTGTCTGTATCCCAGCGGGGGCGAAATATCTATATTGCCGTATCCAACCCCTGTGCCGGGGTAGACACGGCGCAGCTTCCCAGGTATTTTGACCGCTTCTACCGGGCGGATTCCTCCCGCGCCCGCTCCACTGGCGGGTATGGCATTGGGCTGTCCACCGCCAAGGCCATCGTCTCCCGGCACAAGGGCCGCATTTCAAATCGCTATGCGGACGGAGTCATTACCTTTACCGCAGTAATCCCGCAGGCAAACTGACGCTCCAAATTTTAAATACCTGGTTTTGAATACTCGGGCATAGCTGGGGAGTATATCAACCCGGAAACCCTTGCAAATGCTGTATTATGCTTTTTGAGCATGGACATGGATAGCAACAAAGTATTTTACAATAGGGCTTGGGCACAGTAAAATTAGGAGCGTCAAAGAACACAACCCCATACAAGGAGTGAAGAACATGATAAATTTGAAACGGCTTGGAGGCATTTTGCTGGCCCTGGCTCTGACGGCCGCCCTTGCAGTTCCGGTTTTCTCTGCTGTGGAGGACACCGGCTTTTCCGACGTGGACGCCGGCGCCTGGTACGCGGAGGCGGTGGCCTACTGCCGGGAGAGCGGTCTGATGGCCGGAGTAGGCGGCGGACGCTTTGCCCCAGACAGCACCCTGACCCGGGCCATGCTGGTTACTGTCCTATGGCGGCAGGCGGGCAGCCCGGCGGTCAACTATCTGATGCAGTTTGACGATGTGCCGGAGGGACAGTGGTACAGCGAGGGGATACGCTGGGCGGCCAGCGAGGGTCTGGTCCGGGGCTACGGCGACGGCCGCTACGGCACCAACGACCCCATCACCCAGCAGCAGTTGGACATCATCCTGAATAACTACCTGGGCCGCACCCTCACCCAGGGCATCCCCGGCTTTGACGGCTCCGCCGCCCCCGCCACCCGGGCACAGGTGGCCGCTGTGCTGCTGAATCTCTCCCAGGTTGGGACAGACGCCCCCAGCCAGGAGGGCCGTACCCTGGTGGCCTACTTCTCCGCCACCAACAACACGGAGCATATCGCCAACCACATCGCCGCGATCCGGAGTGCCGACCTGTATGAGATTGTCCCCGAGACCCCCTACACCTCCTCCGACTTGAACTACAACGACAACTCCAGCCGGGCCAATCAGGAGCAGAACGACCCCGCCGCCCGGCCTGCCATCTCTGGGGATGTGGAGGATATGGCCCAGTATGACGTGATTTTCTTGGGTTACCCCATCTGGCATGGCCAAGCCCCCAGAATCATCAGCACCTTCCTGGAGCGCTACGACCTGACCGGCAAGACCATCGTGCCCTTCTGCACCTCGGGCAGTAGCCCCATCGGCTCCAGCGCTCGGAATCTCCAGTCTCTGACCTCCGGCGCTGCGTGGCTGGAGGGCCAGCGGTTCAGCGGCTCCGCCTCCCGTGACACAGTAGCCAGTTGGGTGAACGGGCTGGATTTAAATGCATAGAAGGCTTGACCTAAAGTTACCTTTAGGGATTAGGCTAAAAACAACCGGGGCGGCCAGCGGCCGCCCCATATCTAAAATGGAGGGAATCAATTATGGTAAAACAGACAGCGGGCCGGGATCAGCTGGGGGACTTCGCCCCCAAGTTTGCGGAGTTAAACGACGATGTACTGTTCGGCGAGGTGTGGAACCGGGAAGGCAAGCTCTCCTTGAAAATGCGCTCGATCCTCACCGTCTCCGCCCTGGTGAGCAAGGGGCTGGTGGACAGCTCCTTCCAGTTCCACGTGGCCAACGCCAAGAAGAACGGGGTCACCAAGGACGAGATGGCGGAGATTCTCACCCACCTGGCCTTTTACGCCGGCTGGCCCAACGCCTGGGCGGCCTTCCGAGTGGCGGTGGAGGTCTACAAGGAAGACGGCGGCACCGACGGCGGGCTGTTCGGCCTGGGCGAGCCCAATACCGCCTACGCCCAATATTTCATCGGCAACAGCTACCTGAAGCCCCTTACTGACCCTGGCCGGACCATTTTCCTGGCTAACGTCACTTTCGAGCCGGGCTGCCGCAACAACTGGCACATCCATCACGCCTCCAAGGGCGGCGGGCAGATCCTGCTCTGCACCAACGGCCGGGGCTGGTATCAGGAGTGGGGCCAGGAGGCCCGGGCGCTGTTCCCCGGCGATGTGGTGTTCATCTCCGCCGGCGTGAAGCACTGGCATGGCGCGGCTCAGGACAGCTGGTTCTCCCATGTGGCGTTCGAGGCCCCCGGCGAGGACTGTTCCAACGAGTGGCTGGAGCCGATGGACGAGGAACAGTACGGCAAGCTCCGGTAAGCATAGTAAAAAGCGGATATACTGGGAGCAGCAAAAACAAGGGGGATTTTTATGGAACTGCGGGTTTTACGTTACTTTCTGGCCGTAGCCCGGGAGGAGAGCATCTCCGGGGCGGCGGAATATCTGCACCTGTCCCAGCCCACCATCTCCCGCCAGCTGATGGATCTGGAGGAGGAGCTGGGCAAGAAGCTGTTCATCCGGGGCAACCGGAGCATTACGCTGACGGAGGAGGGCAATCTCCTGCGCAAGCGGGCCGGGGAGATCATCGACCTGGTGGAGAAAACTACCAACGAGCTTTCCGCTATGGACAGCGATTTGGCTGGGGACATCTATGTGGGCGCAGGGGAGACGGAGGGGGTCCACTTCCTCACCCGGACGGCCCGCAAGCTCCAGGCGCAGTACCCACAGCTTCATTTTCACATCTCCAGCGGAGACGCAAGGGATGTGACCGACCAGCTGGACAAAGGCCTCATTGATTTCGGCCTGCTTTTTGAGCCCATCAATCAGAACAAATATAACACCTACCGCCTGCCTGTCTACGATACCTGGGGGGTTCTGATGCGCCGGGATAGTCCTCTGGCGGAGAAAACATCAATTTCCCCCAGGGATATTACAGACAAGCCGCTGATTGTATCCCGAAATCTCCAGGAGGGCAGTCCCCTGGACGGTTGGCTGGGGAAGAGCCTGCGGGGACTGAATGTCGCAGCTACTTACAGCCTGGCCTACAACGCCTCCCTGATGGTGGAGGACGGGATGGGTTATGCGCTGGTCCTGGACCGGATTATCAACACCTCCGGGGACAGCCCCCTGTGCTTCCGGCCTCTGGCTCCAGCCCTCCACGCCCACATGAGCATCGTCTGGAAAAAGTATCAGGTGTTTTCCAAACCGGCGGAGAAATTTTTGACCATCCTGCGGATGGAGGACGGTGAGCCGAAAGAAAACTAGTTTTATAGAAATCAGCGGCAGAAAATTGATTTGCTTCCACCTTGCTGAGTACCACCGGGTTTTCCACCGATTCAAAGTTTGATTATGACAGTGTGATTTGCGGGGCGCTGCTCCATGATATAGGAAAGTACGTGGAAGTAATACCGGATCAGAATGGAGCGCCGCGCTATTCCCCGAGAGCGAAGCTGATACGCCACCCCCTTGGGGGTGCGATATTAGCTGCGGAATACGGTTTTCCAGACAAGATTGTGCATATCATTGCCACCCACTCTTTTGAGGGGGAACACTCCTTTCAGACGGCGGAATCTCAATTTGTCAAAAAGATTGATGATTTGGTATTTCAAACCAGCGTATATGGGATTCCTTTAACAACTTAACGCTGCTGTAGCGCCTCCTTGCATTGACACACCGCCCGTGGGTAATCACCATCTCCAGCTGCCGCCATGAGCGCGTTCAGTTAAAAACTGGAGTGGCGCCGCTCTCGCTGCGCCACTCCTCGTAACTCTTATTTTTCCTGCTCAGGGGCTCTTTTTTGTGCTGTCCGCGCATACTGGTGCAGTTCAGGCGGCGGCGGGAGGCTTTTCCGGTTCAGTCATTCAATTTATCCAGGGCCACCCCATGCTTTGCGGCGTGCTCCTTAATCCGGGTGTAGGTCTCCTCGCTCAGGTCGTGTTCCATCTTGCAGGCGTCGGCGGCAGCGGTCTCCTCGCTGACCCCCAAAAGGACAAGGAACCGGGTCAGCAGCTTGTGCCGGCCATAGATGCGTTGGGCAATCTCCTCCCCCGGGGGGAGCAGGGTAATAAAACCGTCCCCGTCCATCTCAATGTAGCCGTTCTCCCGGAACCGCTTCATGGCCACGCTGACGCTGGGCTTTGTCAGCTCCAGCTGGCGGACCACGTCAATGGAGCGCACCGCGCCCTGGCGCTCCCGCAAAATCAGGATCGCCTCCAGATAATCTTCCGCAGATTCGTAAATATTCATTAAAACGCACTTCCTCTGGCTCATCAGCTTATCACAACCTGAACAAAAAAGCAAGAACTTTCCATCCTGGGGAGTGCCCTGACGCGCATTTTTTCCGGAGATAAGCTGCCTTTTGGCGGGCCGCAGAGGCGGGCTGCTCTTTTTGTGGAAAAATGACAACAGGTTAAAAAAGTTCTTGCATCTTGTCGGTCAATACGGTACAATAGAAACCAGCGAAATCCGGACCCAATTGGAATAAACAAGGAGGAAAACAAACCATGAAACTCAGAAAGCTTCTCAGCACCCTGCTGGCCGCCGCCCTGGTGTGCGGGCTGGCCTGCACCGCCGCCCTGGCCGAGGAGGGCGACACCGCCGCCCCCGATTCCGCCGCCACTGCCACTGAGGGCACCGGCCAGAAGATCGTTGTGGGTGAGGAGACCTACGACCGCCTGCTGGCCGCCATCATCAGCGAGAAAGAGGACAAGGCTGTCACTGTCCGCCTGGACAGCGATGTGCAGCTCACCGGCACCCCTGTGATCCTGGGCACCAGCGACTATGATGGACTGCTCGGCGGCCAGGAGGTCACCGTGGCCTCCCACAACGTCACCATCGACCTGAACGGCTTCACCCTGAAGGCCGAGGCTGGCAAGGCCGTCTTTGAGGTCCAGGCCGGCTACACCCTGACCATCGTGGACAACTCCGAGGCCAAGACCGGCAAGCTGGAGGCCGAGGTTGAGGCCGTTGTGGCCGCCGAGGGCGCTACCTACAACCCCCTGGCCGCTCCCGAAACCCCCACCGAGCCCACCGAGTCCACTGAGCCTACCGAGCCCACTGAGCCCACTGAGCCCGCCGCTCCTGCCATCCCCGCCGAGGGCACTGCCATTGCCTCCACCCAGAACATCACCATCGACGGCAAGGCCGTGGAGTTCGCCGCCTACGCCCTGAAGGATGAGAACAACAACCTGACCAACTACGTCAAGCTGCGGGACATCGCCGTGGCCATCAACGGCACCGACGCCCAGTTTGAGGTGGGCTTCGACGGCTCCATCATCCTCACCACCAAGACCGCCTACACCGGCGCTGCCGACACCGCCACCCCCTTCTCCGGCGACCAGCCCTACAAGGGCGGCACCCAGACCGTCAAGGTTGACGGCGAGGACGTGAGCATGACCGCCATCACCCTCTATGACGAGAACGGCGGCGGCTACAACTACTTCAAGCTCCGCGACCTGGGCGAGGTCCTGGGCTTCGCCGTGGGCTACAGCAACGAGACCGGTATCTCCATCACCACCACCGCTCCCGCCGCTGAGTAAATCAGGCATCAAAAGACCGGCTCCCAGACGGGAGCCGGTTTTTTCAGCTTTATCAGTATGCCACGCCCCACAAAATGGAGTGCTTGGCGGGTTTGCCGCAGCAGACGCACACGTCGGCCACATGTTCCTGCTCCAGGGGCATGCATCGGGAGGTGACCCCGGCCTTTTCCTTCATCTGGAGCTCGCAGTCCAGCCCGCCGCACCACATGGTCTTGGCAAAGCCACCCTCCGTCTCCATAAACTCCTTGACCTCCTCCAGGGTGAAGCAAACCCTGGTGTGGTCCTCCAGGTTCTTTTTGGCCCGGTTGTACAGGCCCACATGGACCTCGTCCAGCAGCCGCCTGACGGTATCCTCCAGCTCAGCCAGGGGGACAAAGACCTTCTCCCCGGAGTCCCGGCGGCAGATGCAGCACTGGTCCTTCTCCATATCCTTGGGGCCGATCTCCACCCGGAGGGGCACACCCTTCATCTCATACTCGGCGGCCTTCCAGCCCATGGACTGGTCGGAGGCGTCCATCTTCGCCCGGACGCCCGCCTTTTTCAGCCGCTCCAGCAGGGCGGAGGCGGCGTCCAGCACGCCCTCCTTGTGCTGGGCCACGGGGATGACCATGGCCTGGACGGGGGCGATGCGGGGGGGCAGCACCAGGCCGTTGTTGTCGCCGTGGGTCATGATGATGCCGCCGATGGTGCGGGTGGACAGGCCCCAGCTGGTCTGGTGGGGGTGGTGGAGCTGGTTATCCTTTCCGGTGAAGGTGATGTCGAAGGCTTTGGCAAAGCCGTCACCGAAGTAGTGGCTGGTGCCGCTCTGAAGGGCCTTCCGGTCGTGCATCATGCACTCCACGGTGTAGGTCTCCTCGGCGCCGTTGAACTTCTCTTTGTCGGTCTTCCGGCCCTTCACCACCGGCATGGCCAGCACGTTCTCCAAAAAATCGGCGTAGACGTTGAGCATCTGCTCGGTCTCCTGGCGGGCCTCCTCCTCGGTTGCGTGCATGGTGTGGCCCTCCTGCCACAGAAACTCCCGGTGGCGGAGGAAGGGGCGGGAGGTCTTCTCCCACCGCAGGACGGAGCACCACTGGTTGTACAGCTTGGGCAGGTCCCGGTGGGAGTGGATCACATTCTTGTAGTGCTCGCAGAACAGGGTCTCAGAGGTGGGGCGGATGCAGTACTTCTCCTCCAGCTTCTCGCTGCCCCCCATGGTCACCCAGGCGCACTCGGGGGCAAAGCCCTCCACGTGGTCCTTCTCCTTTTGCAGAAGGGACTCGGGGATAAGGACGGGCAGATACACATTCTCGTGGCCCAGCTCCTTAAAGCGCCTGTCCAGCTCCGCCTGGATGTTCTCCCAGATGGCGTATCCGTAGGGCCGGTAGATGAACATGCCCTTGATGGAGGAGTAGTCGATGAGCTCCGCCTTTTTGCACACGTCGGTGTACCACTGGGCAAAGTCCACCTCCATGCTGGTGATCTGTTCCACCTGTTTTTTGTTTTCCTTGGCCATATCGTCTCAGTCCTTTATCTTGAAATGGGATATTACTTCTATAAGCCCCTCTATTCTATAAATTTACAGGGAGAAAGTCAAGAGAAAACAGCGCGTTCCCGCCGGAAAGGGGCGGGAACGCGGTATGTATCATTCGGTGTAGTAGCCGCCGTAGTCCAGGATCACCTGGTCCACGTTCTGCATCCCGGTATCCACCAGGGAATAGTAGCCCTCGCTGTCCTTTTTCAGCTGGAGCATGATAATCTGATCCTTGCCATAGGTGACGCTGTCCAGCCGTTCCTCCAGCAGGTCCAGAATCAGCGGCCCGTAGATGGCATCCACCGCCTCATACTCCTCCTCGGTCTCCGCCTCGTCAAAGCCGGCCTGGTCCAGGGCGTCGAAATAGTCGTCGTCGGTCAGAAGGTTGTACAGGTCCAGGGGAGAGACGGTCACCTCCACCACAAAATCCCCGTCCTTGGTCTTGCTGCCGGTGCCCACTGTGTATTTGGACTTGGCGTAGATCTTCTCCATCACTTCCTCTGCCCGCTCCACGATCTCGTCGGTGGGGTAGTCGATCTCCAAAAAGTCCAGCAGATAGTACTCGGTTTCGTCGGCCACGTTGTTCTCATGCAGCTCTCTGGCATCGTCCTCGGTCATGTCCTCCACCAGGTCGATGTAGGCCTTGTCGTACACCCCCAGATAGGCGGCGTCCAGGTGGCCCTTCACATAGGTCTCCGCGTCCTTTTCGGTCAGCCCCCCGCCGCCGCAGGCGGTCAGGCCGGCCAGCAGGCAGCCGGCCAGCCCCGCCGCCAATACCCGTTTCCATTTCTCCATTTTGCAGCACTCCTCTGTCTTTGACTTTGGCCCGGAATTGCGTTCCGGACTACACCCGTCTATTTTAGGCCCTTTTTTACCGAAAGTCAACCTTGCTGTTTGCCGCTCTCTGTGCTATACTGCTGTCATGACAGAGAGGGGGAACGCGCCTATGGACGCCCAACAGCGCAGGCAGGTCATCGCCAGACGGCTGGAGGAGAGCGCCGGCCCGCTGAGCGCCGCGTCGCTGGCCCGGGAGCTGAATGTGAGCCGGCAGATCATCGTGGGCGACGTGGCCCTCCTCCGGGCCGGGGGACTGGACATCACCGCCACCCCCCGGGGGTATCTGCTGCCCCGCCCCCCTGCGGGAATCAAGTGCGTCTTTGCCTGCCGGCACCGGGCAGATCAGATGGCCGAGGAGCTCAACGCCATGGTGGACCAGGGATGCACCGTACTGGATGTCATCGTGGAGCACCCCATCTACGGGCAGCTCACCGGGCCGCTGCGTCTGTCCAGCCGGTACGACGTGGCCCAGTTCGTGGCCCGATGCAGGGAGCAGGCCGCCGCTCCCCTGTCCCAGCTCACCGAGGGCGTCCATCTGCACACCGTCCTCTGTCCCGACCGGGGGACAGCCGGCCGGGTGCGCGAGGCCCTGGAGCGGCTGGATTTTTTGTATCAATAAGGAGGCCCCCGCCATGCTGGGAAAACAAAAGCCCGCCGGCAGCAAGCTGGGCATCTATATCCATATTCCCTTCTGCCGCAGCAAGTGCGACTACTGCGACTTCTACTCCCTGGCCGGCCGGGAGGACCGGATGGCCGGCTACCAAAAGGCCCTGCTGGCCCACCTGAAGGAGACCGCCTTCGCCGCCAAGGGCTTTTCAGTGGACACCATCTATTTCGGCGGCGGCACCCCCACCTTCTATGGTGAAAAGCGCCTGCGGGAGCTGCTGGCGGCCGTCAAAAAGCACTATGCTGTAGACAAGGACGCGGAGGTCACCCTCGAGGCCAACCCGGACAGCGCGGACTTCAAGCCGCTGAAGGCCCTGCGAAAGGCGGGTTTCAACCGGATTTCCCTGGGGATACAGTCGGCCTGCCCGGCGGAGCTGGCCGCCGTCCACCGTCCCCACACCGTGGAGCAGGGGGACGGGGCCGTGGCCGCCGCGCGAAGGGCCGGCTTTGCCAATCTGTCTCTGGACCTG
This sequence comes from uncultured bacterium, assembly GCA_949840775.1. Taxonomy (GTDB): domain Bacteria; phylum Bacillota; class Clostridia; order Oscillospirales; family Oscillospiraceae; genus Lawsonibacter. The sequence goes on from CATKXO010000012.1 coordinate 25,592, forward strand.
ATTTATGGTCTGCCTGTTCAGACAGTTTCCAGCTGGCAGAATACAGTGGAACATGTTCTGACGCTGGAGCCGGAACACCTGTCCTGCTACGGCCTGAAGGTGGAGGAGGGCACCCCCCTGGCCGCCCGGGTGGCCGCGGGAGAGGAGCGCCTGCTCAGCGACGACGCTCAGGCCACGCTCTACCTGTGGACGGTAAGCCGCCTGGCCCAGGCGGGCTACGAGCAGTACGAAATCTCCAATTTTGCCAGGCCGGGCTATGCCTCCCGGCACAATCTGCGCTACTGGCTCACCCAGCCCTACATCGGCTTTGGCCCCGGGGCCCACTCCGACTTCGGCGGCCGGCGGTACTCCTGGGTCCGGGACCTGGATGGCTACATCAAGGGCGTGCTGGAGGGGGGGAAGCTGCTGGATACCCAGGACCTGATCCCCCAGGAGGAGCGGAGCAGCGAGTATCTGATGCTCCGCCTGCGCACCGCTGCGGGCATTGAGGAGTGGGAGTACCGGGGGACCTACTTCATGGACTTCGCCCCCATTGAGGAGCGGCTGCGGGAGTTTGCCGCCCAGGGCTGGGCGGTCAAAACCCCGCAGGGCCGCTGGCGCTTCACCCCCAAGGGCTTTCTGGTGTCCAACCAGCTCATCGGCGACCTGCTGGAGCGGCAGGAGAAGGTCCGGCTGGACGAGCTGCTGCCCAGGGTTCAGGCCCGGTATCAGGGGAAGAAGTAGGGGCCGCTCCCCTGGGCGGCCCGCTAGGTCGGGTTATTTTTCGGGCGGCCACAGGCCGCCCCTACCGGAAAACACATCCTATGATTTACATTAAATAACAGAAAAATTTTGAGTATCGGACAGTGGAGGGATAAATTTCCCTCCGCTGTCCGTCTTTTTTTACAATTTGTTCATGCCTCCGCAATTTCTGTTGCAAGCTGGACATAATAGTGCTATAATGTATCCGGTTTGGTACGCCCTGCCATTGGCAGAGGCTGGATCGATTTTACATATGGCGTTTCCGCCGTATATTCTTATAGATTCCAAGACATGGAAAAGAGGGTGCAGGTTTTTGACCAAGTATCTGATTCACGGGGGAAATCCCCTCCACGGAACCATCCACATCAGCGGCGCCAAAAATGCCGCTGTTGCCATCATTCCCGCCGCCCTGCTGGTAGACGGCGTCTGCCGCATTGAAAATGTCCCTCAAATCAGCGACGTGACGCTGATCCTTCAAATTTTAAGAGAACTGGGCGCCGACGTGCGCATGATTAACCGCACCACCGTAGAGGTGGACTGCTCCCATATCCGCAACCGGCAGGTGCCCTATGAGCTGGCCCGGAAAATCCGCGCCAGCTACTATCTGGTGGGTGCCCTGCTCAGCCGGTTCGGCTGGGCGGAGGTCCCCCTGCCCGGCGGCTGCGACCTGGGCGGACGGCCGGTGGACCAGCACATCAAGGGCTTTGTGGCCATGGGGGCCGAGGTGGAGGTGCGCAGCGGCCTTATCGACGCCCACGTCCCCAATGGGGCCCGGCTGTCCGGGGGACAGGTCTATCTGGATATCGTCTCGGTGGGGGCCACCATGAACATTATGCTGGCCGCCACCCTGGCCCAGGGCAGAACGGTCATTGAGAACGCCGCCAAGGAGCCCCACATCGTGGACCTGGCCAACTTCCTCAACTCCATGGGGGCCGACATCCGGGGCGCCGGTACAGACGTGATTAAAATTCGCGGGGTATCCCGCCTGAAGGGCGGCTCCTACTCCATCATCCCCGACCAGATTGAGGCGGGCACCTATATGGCCGCCGTGGCCGCCGCCGGGGGGGACGTGCTCATCCAGAACGTCATCCCCAAGCATCTGGACTGCATCACCGCCAAGCTGGTGGAGATGGGGGTGGAGGTGGAGGAGCTGGACGACGCCATCCGCCTCCGCCGCACCGGGGCCATGGGCCGGGTGAACGTGAAAACCATGCCCTACCCCGGCTTTCCCACCGATATGCAGCCCCAGATCGCCGCCGCCCTGTGCGTGGCCCAGGGCACCAGCGTCCTCACCGAGGGGGTGTGGGACAACCGCTACCGCTATGTGGACGAGTTCCGCCGCATGGGGGCCCGCATCCAAGTGGACGGCAAGGTGGCCGTCATCGAGGGGGTGGACCACCTGTCGGGAGCGCCCGTCCACGCCTGTGACCTGCGGGCCGGGGCCGCCATGGTTATCGCCGGCCTGGCCGCCCAGGGGGTCACGGAGATTGACGGCATCCACCACATTGAGCGGGGCTACGAGACCATCGTGGAAAAGCTGGCCGCTGTTGGGGCCGATATTCGCACCGTCACCGTCCCCGGTGAGGAAGACCAGTCTCAGGTGGGGTAACCGGCCTGAATATGCTGAGCAATGCCCCGCCGAAGGCGGCGGGGCCCACAGTTTTTCCTGCTTGCAATACAAAATGTGGGACCCGCCCCCTTGGGCGGGTCATCTTCTATATATCTCAAAAGAGAGCCGGGAGGCGATTTTTTGCTCACCTTTACCACCCTTGCCAGCGGCTCGCTGGGCAACGCCGCTCTGGTGTCCTGCGGGGACACCCACATTCTGCTGGACGCGGGCATCTCCGCCAAGCGCATCACCGCCGGGCTGGCGGAGCTGGGGGTGAAGCCCCACCAGCTGTCGGCCATCCTCCTCACCCACGAGCACAGCGACCACGTCTCCGGCCTGCGGGTGTTCACCAAAAAGGTGGGGGTCCCCATCTACGCCACCGGTCCCACCTGCCGGGAGTGGTATCGAAAAAACCGGTGCGACCAGGTAAAGGGCTTGTTCCAGCCCATCGGGGCGGGGGACGGGATACAGATTGGCTCCCTGTGGGCGGAGTCCTTCTCCACCCCCCACGACGCGGCGGACAGCGTGGGCTGGTCCATCGCCGGGGAGGGGGCCCGCGTGGTGCTGTGCACCGACCTGGGGTATGTCACAGACGAGGTCCGCCGGGCGGTGGAGGGCTGCGACCTGCTGGTGTGCGAGACCAACCACGACGTGGACTGGGTCCGCTCCGGGCCCTACCCCTACTACTTAAAGCAGCGCATCCTGGGGGACTGCGGCCACCTGTCCAACGAGGCGGGGGCGGAGCTGGCCGCCTTCGCGGTGGAAACCGGCACCTGTTCGGTGGTCCTGGCCCATCTGTCCCAGACCAACAACACCCCCCGCCGGGCCTATGAGGCGGTGAGCCGGCGGCTGGCCGCCATGGATTGCGACCCGGAGCGGGACGTGTCCCTGCGGGTGGCCCCCAGAGACGCCGTGGGCCCCGTCTGGAGTCCCAAGGGAGTATCGGTATGCTGAGCGTCTATCTGATCTGTGTGGGCAAACTGAAAGAGAAGTTCTATAAGGACGCCTGTGCCGAGTATATCAAGCGGCTGTCCCCCTACTGCAAGCTGACGGTGGTGGAAATCCCGGAGGTCAAGCTGTCCCAAAAGCCCACTTTAGGGGAGATTACCGCCGCCCTGGCCAGGGAGGGAGAGGCCATCCGGGCCAAAATTCCCCCCAGCGCCCGGGTGGCGGCCCTGTGCGTGGAGGGACGGCTGCGCTCCAGCGAGGAGATGGCCCATATGATTCCCGCCCAGGGCAGTGGGGACAAGCACCTGGTCTTTCTCATCGGCGGCAGCTACGGCCTCCACCCCTCCATCAAGGCGGAGGCCCAGATTCAGCTGTCCATGTCCCCCATGACCTTCCCCCACCACCTGGCCAGGGTCATGCTCCTGGAACAGGTCTACCGGGCGTTTAAAATCAATGAGGGGTCCAGCTATCACAAATAAAACGGCTCCGTCTCAAAGAAACCGTCACCGGCCAGGGTGGCGGTTTCACTTTACCCTGACTTGAATCGTTACTGTGTATCCACAGACGCGGAAAGTAAACGTCAACGAAGAAGCCTGACGGTAATCTGTCAGGCTCTTTTCAAACCCCCGTCAAGTCAAAGGGTGGGGTATACTCCTCCCGAGCGGAGGTCCGCTCCTGGGTGAACCCTTTCAGTCCCAGGTTTTCCATGTACTCCTGCGCCGTCCTCATCTCGCCGGGCCGCAGGCGGCGGTCAATCTCCGGGACAGCGGACAGGTCCCCCCAGGGGGTGTACTGGCTCATGAGGGAGAACAGCACCGTCCCCGGCTCGAACTCCGCCGCCACCCAGTCCATCACCGACTTGGCCTGGTTTACCTGGCCGGGAAGAATCAGGTGGCGGATCACCGTCCCCCGCACCAGCATACCCTCCCCGTCAAACCGGCAGGGGCCGGTCTGACGGACCATCTCCCGGATGGCGGCTGTGGCGGTCTCCGGGTAGTCCGGGGCGGCGGAGTACCGCCGGGCAATCTGCCCGTCCAGATACTTCAGGTCGGGGAGGTAGACATCCACCTTCCCCTCCAGCCCGCTCAGGGTGTCCGCCCGGTCATACCCCCCGGAGTTCCACACCACCGGCACAGCCGGGCTCCAGTCCTCCAGCAGCCCGGCGATGACATGGACATAGTGGGTGGGGTTGACAAAGTTCAGGTTGTGGGCCCCCTGGGCGATGAGCTCCCGGCAGATATCCCGCAGGCGCTCCACCGTGACTGCCTTGCCGAAGTCCTGATGGCTGATCTTTTCGTTCTGGCAGAACACACAGCCCAGGGAGCAGCCGGAAAAAAAGATGGTCCCGGAGCCCCGCGTACCGGAAATAGGGGGCTCCTCCCAGTGGTGGAGGGCGGCCCGGGCCAGAACGGGGACAGCGGGCATACGGCAATAGCCCGTCCCCTGGGTTTCGGTGCGCACAGCCCCGCAGCTTCGGGGACACAGACGGCAGATCATACCGCGCCTCCTCTCAGAAGTGTCCCAGCCGGCCGGCAACCTGCGGGGCAAAGCTCTGGAACGCGTTGGGCACAGCGTAGACATCCCGCAGGGCCGTCCGGTCCGCCCACACCCAGCCCTCCGGAAGCTCTGGGCCGTCCAGCTCCCCCGCCAGGGCGGTCATGCGCCACTCAATGTGGGTAAAGATGTGCCTGCCCGTTCCCGCCTTCTCCAGCCTCGGCGCAGACAGCCCCCACCGGGCCGGCCAGACCGTCCCGTCCGCCAATCCGTTGGGATACTCCCACAGCCCGGCCAGCAGCCCCCGGTCCGGGCGGCGGCGGAGGGCCACACAATCCCCATAAAAGAGCAGGTAGACAGTACGCTCCTCTACCCGCCGGGCCTTTTTCGCCGCCTTGACAGGCAGCTCCCCGGTGCGCCCCTCCTGATAGGCCCGGCAGAAGCCCGCCGCCGGACATTTTTCGCACAGCGGCAGGCCGTTGGGCAGGCAGACGGTGGCCCCCAGCTCCATCATGGCCTGGTTGAAGTCCCCGGGGGCGTCCAGGGGGATGACCCCGGCCAGGGCTTGGGCCACCCGCTTCTTCATGGCGGAGGTGGAGATATCCCCGCCATCCCCAGTGATCCGGGCAGTCACCCGAAGGACATTCCCGTCCACCGCCGGGACAGGCAGCCCGAAGGCGATGGAGGCAATGGCCCCGGCCGTGTAATCCCCCACCCCGGCCAGTGCGCGGATGCCCTCATAAGTATTTGGAAATACTCCCTGGTGACCGGCTGTGATTTGTTTTGCTGCTTTTTGAAGGTTTCTGGCCCGGCTGTAATAGCCCAGTCCCTGCCAGAGCTTCATCAGCTGGTCCTGGGGCAGAGCGGCCAGCGCCGGCACGTCCGGCGCCGCCTCCAGAAAGCGGCGGTAGTATTCCAGCACTGCCGCCACCCGCGTCTGCTGGAGCATGATTTCAGATACCCACACGTGGTAGGGGGTGGGGTCGCTGCGCCAGGGGAGCACCCTGGCATTTTCCCGGTACCAGACCAGCAGCGGGATGGGGAGTTGATGCAGTTCGTCCAAAGGAGCAGCCCCTCTCTTCGGGTTCTTTATGGGATTCTACAGATGATTGGGAAATGTTCAAAATCATAACAGAATATCAATATCATATATAATGGATTTGGGGATGGTAATTCCCCGGACGGAGTGGTAAAGTCATGGACAGAGCAAGGGTTAAAAATTTAACGAAGCGTCGGCTGCCGCTCTTGCCGGCAAATCCAAATGGTTTTCAGCCTTTGACTCCATCATTCCTTTTTCATCCATCCTTCCAGATCACCACACAGGGGCGCCCCGGCGGGGCGCCCCTGTGTGGTTTTGTGCGGGGCTTCAGGGGTATCCCGTCGGGCGGCTTATGTGTGTCTTGCAGGGCTTTAGGGACATCCCGCCGGGGGTGCCCCTGTTTGGGTTTATTCGCTCAGCGCCTGTACCACCTCAAATACCAGTCCGTCGCAGTGCTCCTTCCGGGGGATGCCTGCGTCATGGGATTTTTTCAGCAGGGCGGCGCAGTTGATATCCCCGTGGTTCTCCCGGAACCTGCGCAGGAAGGAGACGATCTCCTCCTTGGGACAGTTTTTCAGCCCCAGCACCATCATCCCCCCGGTAAGGGCCCCGCAGACGGAGCCGCACTGCATTCCGCTGCCAAACCCCTCTCCCAGGGCATAGGCCTGCTGTTCCGTCAGGCCGGTGTCCTCCGCCAAGGCCACCAGAACGGACTGGCAGCAGTTGAAATGTACGTCGGTGCGCGCCCGGAGTTCCCGGGCCTTTTCCATGTGATCCATATTTTTTCTCCTTTTTCCGCCTTTGGCGGTTACTTTACCTTGTCCAGCACCATCTGATCATAGTGCAGAAATTCATAGCCCGCCGCCCGGTAGAGGCGGACGGCTCCCTGGTTGGCCCGGGTGACCTCCAGGCGGAAGCGTCGGGCATGGGGGTGGGTCTGCTCCAGCCAGGCCATGATCCGGGCGCCGATGCCCCGGCCCCGGAACTCCGGTTTCAGATACACCTCGTCCAGCAGGACGCACCGCCCTCCCACCTCGGCGGCATAGCACTGGGTAAGGTACATATACCCAGCAGGCTGTCCCTCCCATTGAATCAGCAGGCCCCGGAGAAGGGGCTCGCCGGGGTCGGCGGCATCCTGAAAGGACCGCTCCAGAGTAGCGGCGTCCACCGGGTGGTCCACCGCATCGCTGTGGTAAAAATCCAGGACCATGGGAAAAACCAGATCGTGGTCCTCCAACAGGATATCACGAAATGTCAGCATCGTCAAAACTCTCCTAATTAAAAATATCCGGCGTGTCGGCAAAGAGCCGGCGCACCCGCTCCCAGACGGGCCGGTTTTCCGGGGCGGACAGCTGGGGGTCCTGCTCCAGCAGGGATCGGGCGGCCTCCTGGGCCTCGCTGAACAGGCGCATGTCCCCGGCCAGGTCGGCCAGCTTCATCTGGGGCAGGCCATGCTGCCGGTTTCCGAAGAAATCGCCGGGCCCCCTGGCCTTCAAATCCTCCTCAGAGATTTTGAAGCCGTCGGTGGTAGAGGCCAGGGTGTGGAGCCGCTCCATGGCCTCCAGGCTGCGGGTGCCGGTGATGAGGACGCAGTGGGACTGGTGCTTTCCTCTCCCCACCCTTCCCCGGAGCTGGTGGAGCTGGCTCAGGCCGAAGCGGTCGGCGTTTTCGATGATGATGATGGAGGCGTTGGGCACGTCCACCCCCACCTCCACCACGGTGGTGGCCACCAGCACCTGGGTCTCTCCCCCGGCAAAGGCGGCCATGGCCGCCTCCTTCTCCCGGGGCTTCATCTTCCCGTGGAGAATCCCCACCCGCAGGTCCGGAAAGACCTCCTTTTGGAGCGTTTCCGCATAGGTCTTGACGGCCTTCAAATTCAGGGCGGGACTCTCCTCCCCAGGCAGGGCGGCGTCCGGGTTCTCCTCCACCGCGGGGCAGATGATATAGGCCTGCCGCCCCTCCCGGACCTGCTTGCGGACAAAGCCATACATCCGCTGGCGCTTGTCCTCCCGGACCACATAGGTGGAGATGGGGGTGCGGCCCGGCGGGAGCTGGTCAATAACGGAGACATCCAGGTCCCCGTAGATAATCAGGGCCAGGGTGCGGGGGATGGGAGTGGCGGACATGACCAGCACGTGGGGGACGGTCCCCTCGCCGCTCTTGGCGGCCAGAGCCGCCCGCTGCGCCACCCCGAAGCGGTGCTGCTCGTCGGCCACGATGAGGGCCAGGCTGCGGAAGGCCACTCCCTCAGAGATGAGGGCGTGGGTGCCCACCACAAAGTCGATCTCCCCCTCAGCCAGGGCCGTCCGGGTCTTCTTTTTTTCCGCCGCTTTCATGGAACCGGTAAGCAGTCCCACCCGCACCCCCGCAGGGGCCAGCAGCTGAGACAGGGACCGGTAGTGCTGCTCGGCCAGCACCTCGGTAGGGGCCATCAGGGCCCCCTGATGCCCGCCCCTGGCGCACAGCCAGCCGGCGCAGGCGGCCACAGCGGTCTTGCCCGAGCCCACATCCCCCTGGACCAGCCGGTTCATGGGCCGGCCCGAGGCCATGTCAGAGGCCACCTCGTCCATCACACGGCTCTGGGCGCCGGTGGGGACAAAGGGTAGCAGGGAGAGAAATTCCTCCTTGGGCCGGGGCGGGATGGAGACGCCTGTTCCCGCCCTGTCCCGGCGGTCCTTCAAAAAGCTGAGGCCCACTGCCAGGTAAAACAGCTCCTCAAAGGCCAGCCGCCGCCGGGCCAGGTCCAGGGCCCCCTCGTCCTCCGGAAAGTGGATGTTTTTCACGGCAAACTCCGCCGCTGCCAGCCGGTGGGCCTGCCGGATGTGCTGGGGCAGGGTTTCAGGCATCCCTTCGGCACAGGGCAGGGCCTGCCGGGCCAGGGAGGCCAGCAGGTGGTTGGAGATTCCCGCCGTCAGCCGGTAGACGGGCATGATGCAGCCGGTAAAGCTCTGCTTTCCCGCCCGCTCAAAGATGGGGTTGACCATGGTGCGGCGGCGGCCCTGGACCTCCACCGCGCCATAAAAGATATACTCCTCCCCCGCCCGGATGGCCCGCTCCACATATCCCTGGTTGAAAAAGGTGAGGTGGAGGGCGGCGGTGTGGTCCACCACCTTCACCTGGACCAGCTCCAGCCCCTTGCGGATGCGGGACAGCCGGGGGTGCTCCGCGGCTACGGCGGAGACGCACACCCGCCCCTCCGCCGGGGCGTCCTGGATGCTGTACACCTTCCGCCGGTCCTCATAGTCCCGGGGGTACCAGGCCAGCAGGTCGCCGGCCTTGGACAGGCCCAGCTTCTCCAGCTTTTTGGCCCGGGCCTCTCCCACGCCGGGGAAGTCGGTGAGGGGCGTGTCTCGGGTGACGGCCATGGGGCCGGCCTCCTTTCCAATGCGGTTTCCCCTATTCTACCACAGCTTGACCGGGGAGTAAAGGCGAAGAATGGGACTTGCCACCAGAGCCAGGGCCCGGTATAATGTAGGAAAACGGCGTGCCCAGTGGTCACGCCCTACACAGAACGCCAGTAGGGCGCGACGACCCGGCGCGCCGCTGTAGATCCGCCCGAAATTAAGAAAGGAGCACCGCCCATGTCCGAGTATATTTTAAACCTCCTTCCCCTCCACGAGGGGGAGCGGGAGAAATTTGAGGCCATCGCCCCCGACGCCGTCCACGTCTACGCCCGCAGGAGCACCGTCACGGCGGAACAGCTGGCCGCTGCCACCATTATCTTCGGCTGGCCCCGGGAGGAGAGCATGAAGGAGGCCGTCAGCCTGAAGTGGTTCCAGTCCATGTGGGCGGGCACCGAGGAGTATAACGGCTGTCTCCCCCAGGGGGTCATCTTTACCTCCTCCAGCGGCTCCAACAGCCGCAGCGTGGCCGAGCACATGCTCACCGGCCTGATGGCCGTCTGCCGCCGCCTGCCCACCTATCTGGACAGCCAGCGCGCCCACGTCTGGAAGGATGAGGGCCCCATGAAGACCATCCTGGGGGGCACCGTTCTGGTAATAGGCGCGGGCCATGTGGGGGCCGATTTCGCCAGGCTGTGCCAGGGCCTGGGGGCCAGAACCATCGGCCTGAAGCGAAGGATTGCCGGCCCCATCGGCGGCTTCGACGAGGTCCGCACCATGGATGAGCTGGACCGGCTTCTCCCCCAGGCCGACGTGGTGGCCCTCACCCTGCCCCACTCCCCTCAAACGGTTGGGCTGATGAATGAAAGCCGCATTGCTCTGATGAAGGACGGCGCCGTCCTCATCAGTGCCGGCCGGGGCTCTGTGCTGGACCAGGACGCGCTGGTAAGGGCTATGCAGGCCGGCAAGCTGTGGGGCGCCGCCCTGGATGTCACCGACCCGGAACCCCTTCCCCCGGACAGTCCCCTGTGGGATGTCCCCAACCTGCTCCTCACCCCCCATGTGGCCGGGGGCATGCGGCTGGAAATCACCCGCCGCAAATGCGTGGAGATGGCTCAGGAGAACCTGCGGCGGTATCTGGCTGGGGAACAGCTGGAAAATTTGGTGAAATGAGAAAATGGCCCCGGCGCAACTGCGCGGGGCCACTTCTGCTAACCCTTCCAGTCCCACCAATTCTGCCTGTCCGGGGGACAGCTTCCATGTTCGGCATAGTGGACGGCCAGCCGGTAGACGTACAGCACGCACCGGTCCACCTGACAGCCCTGAGACAGGCAGTCCCGGCGGTACAGCTCCTCCGGGTCCTGTCCCTTCAGGCTGTCCAGGGTGGCGCAGCCAATCCGCTCCAGGTGCCGGGCCATGTTGGGCCCCACGCCGGGGATAGCCTCCAGCTCTGACTTTTTCCTCATGCGGGAAACACCTTGCTCAGCTCGATGAAGCAGCCGTCCAGAACGTTGACCTTGGCCACGTCCTTTGGTCCATAGACCTCGTGGAGCTGCAAACTGCTGCCGTTGAGCAAAAAGACCTGGACTGTCTTTTGCTCCGGGGAGACCACCCAGTACTCCCGGACCCCGGCCCGCTGATACAGATTCAATTTGACCAGCAGGTCGTGCCGGGTGCTGGAGGGGGAGAGTATCTCCAGCGTCAGATCGGGCGCGCCCTTGCAGCCGCGCTCGTCCAGCTGATCCCGGTCGCAGACAATGGAGATGTCCGGTTGTACCACCGTCTGCACATCCTCCGGCCGGTCGCCCTCCCGCTCAAAAAGGCGGACATCAAAGGGCGCGGAGATCACACGGCATTTCTTCCCTTCCAGATAATTTGCGATCTGGCGATACAGTTCTCCGCTGACCAACTGATGGATGGTAGACGGAGAGGCCAGCATAATCGCTTCTCCGTCGATCAATTCATAGCGTTCCGGACCTTCCCACGACAAATAGTCCGCATAGGTATATTGCTCTTTTTTTGCTGGCAGTGCCATGCCGTTTCCTCCTTAAAACTCCGCGTTGCCCACGGTGCGGGGGTGGGGCAGGGTGTCACGGATGTTGTTGATGCCGGTGAGGTACATCACCATCCGCTCAAAGCCCAGGCCGTAGCCGGCGTGGCGGCAGGAACCGAAACGCCGCAGGTCCAGATACCACCAGTAGTCGTGGGGGTCCATGCCCAGCTCCCGGATGCGGGCCTCCAGCACCTCATACCGCTCCTCGCGCTGGCTTCCGCCGATGATCTCCCCGATGCCGGGCACCAGGCAGTCGGCGGCGGCCACGGTTTTGCCGTCGTCGTTGAGGCGCATATAAAAGGCCTTGATCTCCTTGGGGTAGTCGGTGACGAAGACCGGGCGCTTGTACACCTGCTCGGTGAGGTAGCGCTCGTGCTCGGTCTGGAGGTCACAGCCCCAGTCCACCTTGAAGTCGAACTTGTCGTTGTTCTTCTTGAGGATCTCCACCGCCTCGGTGTAGCTCACCCGGCCGAAGTCGGAGGAGGCCACGTGCTCCAGCCGCTCCTTCAGGCCCTTGTCCACAAAGGAGTTGAAGAAGGCGATCTCGTCGGGGCACTTGGCCAGTACGGTCTTGATGACGTACTTAATCATGGCCTCGGCGTTGTCCATATAGTCGCCCAGGTCGGCGAAGGCCATCTCGGGCTCGATCATCCAGAACTCGGCGGCGTGGCGCTGGGTGTTGGAGTTCTCCGCCCGGAAGGTGGGGCCGAAGGTGTACACGTTGCCGAAGGCCATGGCGAAGTTCTCAGCGTTGAGCTGGCCGGAGACGGTGAGGCTGGTCTGTTTGCCGAAGAAATCCTTCGTATAGTCCACCTGGCCGTCCCCGGTGCGGGGCAGGTTGTTCAGGTCCAGGGTGGTCACCTGGAACATCTCCCCGGCCCCCTCGCAGTCGGAGCCGGTGATGATGGGGGTGTGGACATAGACGAAGCCCTGATCCTGGAAGAAGCAGTGGATGGCGTGGGCGGCCACGGAGCGCACCCGGAAGGCGGCGGAAAACAGGTTGGTCCGGGGGCGCAGGTGCTGGATGGAGCGCAGATACTCCACGCTGTGGCGCTTCTTCTGCAGGGGGTAGTCGGGGGTGGAGGGGCCCTCCACCGCGATGGAGGAGGCCTTCACCTCCAGGGGCTGCTTGGCCTCCGGCGTGAGCACCACCTCCCCCTTGACGATGAGGGCGGCCCCCACGTTCTGGCCGGCGATCTCCTTAAAGTTGGCCAGGACGTTGGCGTCCATGACCACCTGGAGGTTTTTGAAGCAGGAGCCGTCGTTGAGCTCGATGAAGCCGAAGGTCTTCATGTCCCGGATGGTCCGGGCCCAGCCCATCACGGTGACGGTCTGTCCGTCTAACTGCTCCTGGCGGTTAAAAATAGCGGCGATGGTGATGCGTTCCATATTGATCCTCTCCAAATCGTGCAAAAATCGTTGGCCGCCGCCGGAATATCGGGCGGGACCGGTGTTCAGACCTGTCTATTATAATGCTTTTTTTCCTTCCTGACAAGTATTTGCAGATGGGTTTATTTTAACGGAAAATTACTGCGGTTCGCTTTGACAACCTGGGGTTGATGTGGTATACTATAGCCTGAGTGATTATCTGTCCCGTTGCGGACAGCGGCAGTTTACCGGCGGCAAAGGGCCTGGCAGACGAAGGAGTGAACAACATGAGACACAATAAGGTCCGCGGCGCTCTCAGCAAGTGGAGCAGTTGGCGGATCCTCTGGATATTGGGCCTGTTTGTTGCGGTGGCGGCGGTTGGAATGCTGGTCAGCCAGCAGCTGCTGCTGGACAACGCCAGAACCATGGGCAAGAATCTGGTCACCAGCTACTCCAATGACGAAAACAATCAGCTCAGCGAATACGACCGCATCCTGACTATGGCCATGTTCTATATGGAGGACATGGACAAGCAGGGCGCGGACTCAGAGGAGTTTGAGACGTGGCTGGTGGACTTTTTTGATAAAAGCACCGCCTTAATCAACGCCAACAGCCTGGATATCTACGCGGTGCTGAACGGACAGGTTATCTCCGTTGACGGGGTCCGGGGCTGGGATTACAGCTACGAAAATCAGTCCTGGTACCGGCAGGCTATGGAGGCGGAGGGCGAGGTGATTTATACCGACGCCTATGCCAGCGATGTCTATAACGGCCAGATGGTGGTCACCGTTGCCGTCTCCGCCGCCGGGAGCGACAACGCCATTGCCTTTGACGTGCCGCTGGAGCATTTCCGGGCCGACCACACGGTTCAGGACCTGCCGGCGGGCGGCGCCTACTATGTGCTGGACCGCCGGGGCAGCCTGCTGTATTACAATATCCCCTTCGCCGCAGAGGAGGCGGACGTTCAGGTCTATGTGGAGAACCTATTCAACCGGGTAAACCGGGGGGAGCTGGACGGCAAAGACAATTCCATCATCGGCATGCAGGGCCTTCAGCGGGGACTGTATTACCAGCGCACCGAAAACGACTGGCTGTGCATCCTCACTGTCCCCTATGAGACGCTGCTCCAGGGCGTGCAGAATATCCTGGTATACTACGGCATCGGTCTGGTGCTGTTCCTGGTCATCGCCATGGCCATGTGGCTCCGGGACCGGAAGCTGAGCCGTACGGCCAAGCGCACCACAGAGACGGTACAGGTTATGGGCGATATCTACTATGCCTTTTACCGCGTAAACATCCTGACAGGCACCTTTGAGATGACAAAGCCCTCTGACTATGTTCGGGAGAGGATGTCAGGCGACACCGGCGACTATAACGAGCTGCTGAAGGTAATCGCCTCCGCCCTGGATGAGTGGACCTCAGAGGACTTTATTCAAAACTTCACCCTGGAGAACATCCGCCAGCTGGTGGAGCAGGGCACCCGGGATTTCGGCGGCGAGTTTCTGCGGAAGTTTGGGGACGAGGAGCGCTGGATCAGCGTGCGGATGCTCACGGATCCGGAAAAAATCCCCAATGAGGTGGTCATCTGCTTCCGGGATGTGGAGAACGAGAAGGAGGAGCAGCAGCGTCAGGTCCGCCTGCTGAAGGGGGCCCTGTCCGCCGCCGAGCAGAGCGAGAAGTCCCAGCAGCAGTTTTTCTCCGTGATGAGCCACGATATGCGCACCCCCCTGAACATCATCATCGGCATGACCGGCCTGGCCCTCCAGCCCAACTGCAAGCCGGACAAGATCAAGGACTACCTGAACAAGATTGGCGCCGCCAGCCAGCAGCTGCTGGCCCTCATCAACGACATTTTGGAGATTTCCCGGCTGGAGCAGGGCAATGTGTCCATGGAAATCAAGACCTTTGACCTGCGCACCGCCATGGAGACCTGGGCCTCTCCCTTCCAGGCCCAGGCCCAGGCCCGCGACAAAATCTTTGAGCTGTCCATCGACATCAAGGACAGCCTGATTAAGGGCGACCCCGCCCGGCTGGGCCAGGTTATTAACAATCTGGTGTCCAACGCCATGAAGTTCACCCGGGAGGGGGATCATGTCTCCGTCTCCCTGCGCCAGATGGACGAGGGTAAACGGAACAACTACCTTTTCGTCGTGGAGGACACCGGTTCCGGCATGTCAGAGGACTTTCTGCCCAAGCTCTTCGACCCCTATGAGCGTGAGGTCCGCTTTGGGGCCAAGGAGGTTATGGGGACCGGCCTGGGAATGCCCATTGTAAAGAACCTGGTTACCCGAATGGGGGGGCAGATTGCCGTCACCAGCACACTGGGCAAGGGCACCACCTTCTCAGTCACACTGCCCTTCGACGTGGGGGAACAGTCCCAGCACATCCCCGAGGCGGAGCCCCATGAGCTGGCTCAGCTGGACGGGCAGAACATTCTGCTGGCAGAGGACAATTTCCTGAATATGGAGATTGCCACCGAGCTGCTGCAAATGCGGGGTGCCAAGGTGACCCCGGCCACTGACGGCCGCAAGGCGCTGGAGGCGTTCCAAGCCTCCCCGCCTGACTTTTTCGACGCCATTCTGATGGATATGCAGATGCCCAACATGGACGGCTGTGAAGCCACCCAGGCCATCCGGGCCCTGGACCGGCCCGATGCCAAGACCGTCCCGATTATCGCGCTGACGGCCAATGCTTTTGCCGAGGACATCACCCGTACCGCTCAGGCGGGCATGAACGCCCATCTGGCCAAGCCTATCAACATCGAACTGCTTTGCGTAACCCTGACCAAGCTGATGTCCGAGCGCGGCAGCGCCCGTGACCCAAAAACAACAAAATGGGAGTGAGCTCTATGGCCTCGAAGAGGCAGCAGCGTTGTACCATACTAATCGCGGACGACGTGCCTTATAACCGCGATTTTCTCCGCGCCATACTGGAGGACATGTATGATATTATTGAGGCGGAGGACGGCGAGGAGGCCGTAAAGATACTCCAACAGCGGGAGCAGGAGATATCTCTGCTGCTGCTGGACCTCAACATGCCCAACAAAGACGGATTCGGCGTGCTGGAGGACATGAACAAATACGGTTGGATTGACAGAGTGCCGGTGATTGTAATCACCGGGGAGGATGACTCCAACTTTTTAAAGCGGGCTTACGACCTAGGCGTTACCGATTACCTCAGCCGCGCCTCTAACGTTGAGGTCATCCGGCGCCGGGCCAACAACACCATCATGCTCTACGTCAAGCAGCACCGCCTGGCCGCCATGGTGAATGAGCAGATATACCAAAAGGAGAAGGTCAACAACCTGATGATCTCCATCCTCAGCCACATTGTAGAGTTCCGCAATGAGGAGAGCGGCCTGCACGTCCTCCACATCCAGACCATGACGGAGATTCTGCTGAAAAACCTGATGCGCAAAACCGACAAATACAAGCTGGACCGTGAGACCATCAACCTGATCAGCAACGCCTCTACGCTCCATGACGTGGGCAAAATCTGCATCCCCAGCGAGATTTTGAACAAGCCCGGCCGGTTCACCGATGAGGAATTTGCCATCATGAAGGGCCACTCCCAGATGGGGGCGGACATGATGAAGGGCGTCCCCTTCCAGAATGAGCCGCTGGTCAAATACGCCTACGAAATCTGCCGCTGGCACCATGAGCGGTACAACGGCAGGGGCTACCCCGACGGACTGGCGGGAGAGGATATCCCTATCTCCGCCCAGGTGGTCTCGCTGGCCGACGTATATGACGCCCTGACCAGCGAGCGGGTGTATAAGCCGGCCCACTCCCATGAAAAGGCCCTGTCCATGATCCTCAACGGCGAATGCGGCGCGTTCCAGCCCCTGCTGCTGGAGTGCCTGGTGGAAAGCAGCGACATTATCCAACGGGAAATGGCGGTGGACACCATTATCCGGGGCGACCAGCGGGCGATGGAAAATACGGCGGCTGAGATGATGCAGTATGAGGACCTGTCCACCACCGACCGGACCATGCGGATGCTGGAGCAGGAGCGGACCATTCACCACTTCTTCTCCGCCGTCTCTCAGCAGATTCTGTTTGAATATACCTCGACCCCCTCTATGCTCACCCTATCCCCCTATGGCGCCCACTGCCTGGGGCTGGAGGAGACTACCATAGACCCCTACCACAACAAACATGTCCAGGACATCGCCAATCTGGACCAGCTTGCAGAGCTGGCGCAGCTGCTCCAGGGCACCACTCCGGAGGACCCGCTGGTGGAGTACAACTGTAGTCTCTGCATAAACGGCCGGATCCAGCCGGTACATATTACCAGCCGGGCCATGTGGTCCGTGGAGGACCCTCCCCAATACACCGGTGCCATCGGTAAAGTGGAAGAATGCAAGAAAAAGGAGGACATCCAATGACGATTCAGGAATGTTACGCCGCCCTGGAGGGCGACTATCAGGAGGTACTGGGACGGCTGTACAGTGACGCGTTAGTGGAACGTTTTGTGGGCAAATTTTTGTCCGACCAGTCCTTTCAGCTGCTGCGGGATTCCTTGGATGAAAAAAATTTTGAGGAGGCCTTCCGCGCCGCTCATACCCTGAAGGGCGTCACGCAAAATCTCAGCTTTACCAAGCTGTATCAGTCCTGCCACGAGATTACAGAAGCTCTGCGGACAAAAGACTACGATCTGGCAGTCCGGTTGTTCCCAACGGTGGAAGCGGACTACGCACAGACTGCCTCCGCCATCCAAAGATATCAGGCCGGCTGATACAAATACCGCCGGTACAGATTTCCCCCCTGAGCACCAGTGCTCAGGGGGGAAATTATGTCCGTCAAATTTTTGCCAGAGGCGTCTTCTGCTCTCGCAGCGCCATCATCTGGTGCGCCCAGGCCAGCGCCGGCTGGACAAACAGGGAGATGTCTCCCTCCATGTTCTTCGGTTCAGATGCGGAAGCGGCTGATCAGGCTGTTTAGGGTGTGCGCCTGCTGAGACAGTTCCTTGGAGACCGCCGCACTCTTCTCTGCGGCGGTGGAATTGTCCTGAACCACTGCAGAGATTTCTTTGATTCCGCTCTCTACCAGCGAAATCATCTCCGACTGCTGTACGCTGGCTGCGGCGATCTCATCCATCAGCGTTTTAATCGACTGGATGCAGCTGTTGATGTCCTGCATGGCAGAGACGGCCAGGTCGGTCGATTCCGTTCCGGTTTTGGCGCTCTGGATTGACCTGCTGATAAGCTCGTTGGTGTTCTGGGCGGCCTGTGCCGATTTGGCGGCCAGATTGCGCACCTCGTCCGCAACCACAGAAAAGCCTTTTCCCGCATTTCCAGCCCGGGCAGCCTCTACCGCGGCGTTTAGGGCCAGGATATTGGTCTGGAATGCAATGTCCTCTATGGTTTTAATAATCGTGCTGATCTGATTGGAGGACTGGTCAATGTTTCTTGTGGCAGCGGTCAGCTGCTCCATCTTTGTGTCTGCCTCGGCCGCATAGCCGGTCGCCTGGCCTACCAGCTGGCTGGCGCTGCCGCAGCGCACAGTACTGGTTTGAATTTGAGTGGTGATGGCCGTCACATTGGTCACAAGCCCATCCACCGAGGCGGCCTGTTCCGCCGTCCCCTGTGCCAGCGCCTGAGCGTCTGTAGATACCCGGACCGCGCTGGAACCCACCTCGCCAGCCACCTGAGAGATATCCCGGATCACATTCACCAGATTGGTATGGATGGACTGCAGGCTGGCAGACAGCGCCTTGAAGTCTCCGATATAATAGGACTCGTTCTGGGTGACATCAACGGTCAGGTTTCCGTTGGCAATCTCGCCCAGAATCCGGCCCACGTCGTCAATCGTCTTTCGCAGGCAGAGGCAGACCCGATGGGTGGTCTGGGCGATCATGCCAATCTCATCCGAACGGCCATAAAACGGTTCCAGCTCCTGATCTGAGGAGAGGTTCAGGTCCCCCAGCCGTCCGATGGCCCGCTCCACCACCATCAGCTCCCGGCCCTCCCGCCGCAGAAGCAGCAGGGTGAGCAGAATGACGGCGGCGGCTGTGATGGCGCACAGCACGCCCACCAGGATGCGCACGTTGGTTACGGTGCCGTAGACCTCTGTGGCGTTGTCCCGGACCATGAAAACCCAGCCCCGGTCTTTCAGATATTTGTAGACCACCAGCTGTTTGACTCCATCCCCATCCCGGTAGGAATATGTATTGGCCTGGGTGCTGCCATCCGCCTGAATGCGCCCGATGATCTCCCGGTATCCGGTGTCGGTGGTCTCCGTGTTCAAAAGCGCTTCGTCCTCGTGATAGAGGTAGACCCCCGTGTCCACATTCAAAAACGCGTACTCACTGTCAGGCAGGCCCTTGATGCCCAGGTTCAGCAGCGAGTCCGTCAGGTGGCTGGCGTAGACGCCCGCCCCCACATAGCCGATACACCGCCGTCCCTCGAAAATGGGGTAGTACATGGATAAAATCATGCTGCCGGTACCGGGGGACTTCATAATCCCCAGGTTGGTCAGCTGCTGCTGGGCCAGGATGGTGTCCTGAAAGGTTTTCAGGGAATCCCCCGACCGGGTGGTCATGCCGATGGCCCCCTGAGAGGTATGAGTCAGCACATGGGTGTCCGGTGTCGCGATGTACAGCCCCTCAAACACCCCCTTGACAGCGGCAAAGTCCTCGGTATACTTCTGGGCTTGGGCCAGAAGCACAGGGTCCTCCGGGTTCCGGAGCAGATCGTGTACCTCGCTGCCCAGAGCGAAAGCGGTCATATATTCCTCTGCGGAGAGCACATACTCATCAATGATGGCTGCCCTGGACTCCACAGCATCGGTCATTTGGTTGGTGATGTGATTTTTGACCACCGAGGCGGCATTGGTGGATACTACCAGCCAGAGCAGCGTCATGCCGACCAGGGTAATAATGGTGGTAAGGATTCCAATTCGCGTGGCAAGTTTTTTGTTTCCCATAAATTGCATAAAAACTTCCCTCCATAGAAATGGTTTCAGGGTCTGAACCGCCCCATATGATGGAAGCCAGGGACCAGAAATCCGGCCCTGTTCCAACGGGTAGTATAGCCTATTTCCCTCTGTTTTTCAAGAGCATCATGATTGCGGGCGTGTCACAACCGCGCATTTTATCCGGACGGATTTTATACTTGTACTTCCCGTACAGATTTGATATAATAAGCTATCTTTTGTTATTTAGATCGACCGAGAGGGGGCCGCCTCGTTTGAACCGGAAAATAAACAAGCTGCTCCAGCCCAGTTTTGGACTGTATTTTGCCTGTCTGCTTCTCTTTGCCCTGCTGTCCGCCGCCTTCTGCTGGCAGCTGGCCCTGGTGGAGCTGGGACTGGTGGTCCTGCTGGCCATCTACAGCCGCGAAAATGCCCGCCGCAGGCGGAAGGAGATCAGCAAGTACCTGGACAGCTACACCGGCAATGTGGATTCCGCCACCAAGGACACCATGATCAATTCCCCCCTGCCCATGGTGCTCTTCCGCCCGGAGAGCGACGACATCATCTGGACCAACGACCGCTTTCTCCGCCTGTCCGGCCAGCGGGAGCACCTGTACGACGCCAAGATGTCCTCCCTCATCCCGGATTTCGACACCCACTGGCTGATGGAGGGCAGGAACCAGTGCCCCGGCGAGGTGGAATACGCCGGGCGGCGTTTTCTGGTCTACGGCCACCTGGTGCGCACCGGAGGCCGGGGGGGCGGGGGCTTTCTGGCCACCACCTACTGGGTGGATGTCACCGAGCTGGCCCAGACCCGGGACCAGTACCAGGCCAGCCGGCCGGTGGCGGCGGTGCTGCTGCTGGACAACTATGAGGACCTGCTGAAGAACCTGTCAGAAAACGACCGCTCCACCATCATGGCTGAAATTGACAGCCGCATTGAGAGCTGGGTGGCCGAGACGGGGGGCATTTTGCGCCGCTATCAGCGGGAACGGTATCTGTTTGTCTTTGAGGAGCGGTATCTGCCCAAATTTATTGACAGCAAGTTCGATATTCTGGACGCCATTCACCAGGTGGTCAACCCCAGCGGCATGAACGCCTCCCTGTCCATCGGCGTGGGCATGGACGGCAGCAGCTTCCGGGAGCTGCTGGACTTCGCCAACCTGTCGGTGGACATGGCCCTGTCCCGGGGGGGCGACCAGGCGGTGATCCGCAACCGGCTTACCTTCGAGTTTTACGGGGGCCGGTCCAAGGAGACGGAGAAGCGCACCAAGGTGAAGAGCCGGGTGATGGCCAACGCCCTGTCCTCTCTGGTGTCCGACTCCTCCCAGGTGTTCATCATGGGCCACAAGGCCCCGGACAACGACGCGGTGGGGGCCGCCGCCGGTGTGTGCGCCCTGTGCCGGAAGAACGGCGTGCCCGCCCACATCATCCGGGAGCCGGGCCCCACCCCCTCTCAGGAGCTCATCGACCGGCTCCAGCAGCTGCCCGAGTATCACGACTGCTTCCTCTCCGCCCAGGAGGCCCTGATTATCGCCGACAACCGCTCTCTGGTGGTGGTGGTGGACACCAACCGCCCCGAGCAGGTCCAGGCCCTGGAGGTGCTCCAGAGCTGCAACCGGGTGGCGGTCATCGACCACCACCGCCGGGCAGCCACCTATATCGAGGGGGCGGCCCTGAACTACCACGAGCCCTATGCCTCCTCCGCCTCTGAGCTGGTCACTGAGCTGCTCCAGTATGTGATGGAGCCCGCCCATCTCCTCCGGGCGGAGGCGGAAGCCCTGCTGGCCGGTATCGTATTGGACACCAAGAACTTCACCATGCGCACCGGCGGGCGCACCTTTGAGGCCGCCGCCTTCCTCCGCCGCTCCGGGGCGGACACCGCCGAGGTGAAGAAGCTCTTCCAGAACGACCTGGCAGGCACCATCGCGAAATACGCCATCATCCAGAACGCCAAGCTCTACCGGGACGGCATCGCCGTGGCCGTGGCCGACCACCCGGTGGGCCGGGTCACCGCCGCCCAGGCCGCCGACGAGCTGTTGAACATCATCGGCATCGACGCCTCCTTCGTCATCTCCCCCGACGGGGAGCGGGTGAACATCTCCGGCCGCTCCATGGGGGATACCAACGTGCAGCTCATCCTGGAGAAGCTGGGGGGCGGGGGCAACGCCGCCGCCGCCGGAGGCCAAATCACCGGCAAGCCGGTGGACGAGGTGGCCAGGGATTTGGCCAGGGCCATCGACCAGTATCTGGAGGAAGCGTAGGAGGCGAATATGTGGGGCCCGCCGCCCTCGGCGGACCAGTCCATTTTACCAATTATGACCCGCCTAGGGGGGCGGGTCCCACAAAAAGAATACCATATCAGAAAGGACCGATTGAAATGAAGGTAATTTTGCAGCAGGACGTGAAGGGCCAGGGGAAGAAGGGCCAGCTGGTGGAGGTGTCCGACGGCTACGCCCGGAACTTCCTTCTGCCCCGGAAGCTGGCCGTCACCGCCACCGCTGAGAACCTGAACACCATGAAGCAGCAGGAGAAGGCCAAAAAGGCCCAGGAAGAGGCCGAGAAGGCGGAGGCTGAAGCCCTGTCCAAGAAGCTGGAGGGCCTGATGGTGAAGATCCCTGCCAAGGCCGGCGAGGGCGGCCGCCTCTTCGGCGCCGTCACCGGAAAAGAGGTGTCTGACGCCCTGTCCGCCCAGCATGGCGTTACCATTCCCAAGACCAAGCTGGTGCTGGACGAGCCCATCAAATCCTGTGGCAGCTATCAGATTAAGGCCAAGCTGGGCTATGAAATCAGCGGCACAGTAAATGTGCTGGTGATTGAGGGCTGAGCGCCGGCCCACTTTCCCAAGGAGGTGACCCCATATGCCCAATGAACTGGAGGAGCTGACGCTCCGGCAGATGCCCTACTCGCCGGTTTCCGAGCAGGCTGTGCTGGGCGCCATCCTGGGAGACCCCCGCTGCGTCGCCGATATCATCGACAAGCTCCGTCCCGAAGATTTCTACATCCAGAAGAACCGGGAAATTTTTGAGACCATCCACACCATGTTCAGCTACTCCCGCACCATCGACCCGGTCACCGTACTGGAGGCCCTGAAGCAGAACGGCTATGACAAGGACGGTCAGGCCTGGGACTATTTTCTCCAGCTGATGGACAACACCCCCCCAGGCTACAACGTGGATGAATACATCGGGTTTATCAAAGACAAGGCCCTCCTCCGCCAAATTGCGGGGACGGCGGGGGAGCTGCTTTCCATGGTCCAGGGGGGGACCGACTCCGGCCAGACCGTTCTGGACGCGGCGGAGCAGCGCATCTA
This sequence comes from uncultured bacterium, assembly GCA_949840775.1. Lineage (GTDB taxonomy): Bacteria > Bacillota > Clostridia > Oscillospirales > Oscillospiraceae > Lawsonibacter. Next base: position 48,412 of record CATKXO010000012.1, read on the forward strand.
CGCCATCCGCCAGGGCCGCACCTCCCGGGGGCTTACCCCCATCGCCGATGTCATTGTCAGCGTCTACGACCGCCTGGCCGAGCTGGCCGCCAGCGACCGCTCCATCACCGGCCTGGAGACCGGCCTGCGGGACCTGGACCGGGCCCTCTCCGGTCTGAACAACTCCGACCTGATCCTTCTGGCCGCCCGCCCCGGTATGGGCAAGACCTCCATGGCCCTGAACATTCTGCTCAACGCGGGCAAGAAGTCGGGCAAGCAGGTGGCCTTTTTCTCCCTGGAAATGAACAAGGAGCAGCTGGCCCTGCGGCTGATTTCCAGCGAGTGCTTTGTGGACAACAAAAAGCTGACCACGGGCAAGCTCACCGACCAGGACTGGGAAAACGTGGCCGCCGCCGCTGAGGCGCTCAGCCGCTCCACCATCCTGATTGACGAGGACTCCAACATCACCGTGGCCGACATCCTGGCCAAGTGCCGCCGGGTGGAAAACCTGGGACTCATCATCATCGACTACCTCCAGCTGATGCAGTCCTCCGGAAACAAGAGCCGGGGCAATGAAAACCGGCAGCAGATCGTGTCGGACATCTCCCGCTCCCTGAAGCTGATGGCCAAGGAGCTGAACGTGCCTGTACTGTGCCTGAGCCAGCTGTCCCGGGCCAACGAGTCCCGGCAGGACAAGCGGCCCATGCTGTCCGACCTGCGGGAGTCGGGGGCCATCGAGCAGGACGCGGACATCGTCCTCTTCCTCTACCGGGAGGGGTACTACAACCGGGACTCCGAGAATCCCAACCTGGCCGAGTGCATCATTGCCAAAAACCGCCACGGCGAGACCGGCAAGATCGACTTGCAGTGGACCCCTGAGTTTACCACCTTCACTGACATGGAGTGGCGGCGGGAGGAATATTAAAAAGAAACGAGGTCCTGCCCATGCTGAAAACCGTTGAAGCCTTCATCCGTGAGCAGGACCTGATCCCCGCCGGGTCTACAGTGCTGTGCGCCGTGTCCGGCGGGGCGGACTCCATCGCCATGCTGCACGCTTTGTACCGCCTGCGGGACAGGCTGGGCTTTGCCCTTGCCGCCGCCCACTACAACCACCGGCTGCGGGGGGCGGAGTCCGACAGGGACCAGCGGTTTGTGGAGCAGTTTGTCCAGCTGTGCTGCGGGGAGCACAGGCGGCAGGACGGGTGCGTCCTCCCCGCTGTGCCGCTGTACACAGGGAGCGGGGATGTGGCCGGTCAGGCCCGGCTGCGGGGAACCGGCATCGAGGAGACCGCCCGGGAGATGCGTTACTCCTTTCTCCGGCAGGCGGCGGCGGAGGCGGAAGCTGACCTGATTGCCACCGCCCACACTGCCAGCGACAACGTGGAGACCATCCTCTTCCACCTGGCCCGGGGCTCCGGACTGCGGGGACTGGGGGGGATTCTCCCCAAACGGGAGGAGATCATCCGCCCCCTGCTCACCGTCACCCGGCGGGAGGTGGAGGACTACCTCTTCCACCACTCCCTGCCCCACATGGAGGACAGCTCCAACCGGAACGACGGTTACACCCGCAACCGCATTCGCCACCAGGTACTGCCGGTGCTGGAGGATGTCTCCCCCGGCTTTCTGGCCCGGATGGCGGACACCGCCGCCCTGCTCCGGGCGGACGAGGCCTGCCTCACCGGCCTGGCCAGAGAGCTGGCAGACCGGGCCGTCCCGGAAGGAGGCGGGCTGGCAGCTGACGCTGCTTCCATCGCCGCCGCCCCTGACCCCATTGCCAGCCGGGCCCTCCGGCTGCTGCTGGGCCGGCTGTGGGGAGGCGATCAGAACTGTTCCGCCGTCCACCTCAACGCCCTGCTGAAGCTGTGCCGGGGAGAGGACCCCTCCGCCCAGCTGTATCTGCCCCACGGCACCAACGCCCGCCGGTCCTATGAAAAGCTGCTGCTGGTCCCCCGTTTGGGCCCCATCCCCCTGGAGGAGGGGGCGCTTCCCCTTCCCGGCGCGCTGGACTGCGGCCCCTGGCATATCTCCTGCACCCCGGAGGACTACCGGGACCAGCCCCAGGGCCCCTGGGACTTCTGGCTGGACCAGGCGGCCGTCCCCGCGCTGGCGCTGCGCCCCCGGCGCACCGGCGACCGGCTCACCCCAGCCGGCCGGCTGGGCAAGACCGTAAAAAAATGGATGATCGAAGAAAAGCTGCCCCGGTTCCAGCGGGATATCCTGCCCGTTTTCCACTGCGGGGGCCGGGTGGCCGCCGTGGCCGGACTGGGTCCCGACCGCTCCTTTGCCGCCCTGCCGGGGCGGCCCGCCTGGCATATCAAAATCGACTCTTTGGAATGAAAGGAAGAAAATTTCCATGCTAGAGAAAGATATTCAGGAGATATTATTTACAGAGGAACAGCTGAAAAACCGGGTAAATGAGCTCGCCCGGCAGATCGAAGCGGACTACGCCGGCAAGGAGATTATGCTCATCAGCGTGCTCCGGGGCTCCTTTGTCTTTATGGCCGACCTGTGCCGGGCCATTGATCTGCCCTGCACCCTGGACTTCATGTCCGTGTCCTCCTACGGCGGCGGCACCTCCTCCACCGGCCAGGTGCAGATTACTAAGGACCTGTCGGAGGACATCACCGGCCGCAACCTGATTGTGGTGGAGGATATTCTGGACAGCGGCAACACCCTGAGCTATCTGCTGAACATCCTGGAGCACCGCAAGCCCGCCTCTGTGCGCCTATGCGCCCTGCTGGACAAGCCGGAGCGCCGCACCAAGCCGGTGGAGCTGCATTACTGCGGCTTTACCATTCCAGACGCCTTTGTGGTGGGCTACGGTCTGGACTACGCTGAAAAATACCGCAACCTGCCTTACATCGGCATCCTGAAGCCGGAGGTTTACGGCGGGTAAGGAAAGGATCATGCCTATGAGACGCTTTGGTCCCCGGGACTTCACCCTATACCTGATGCTGGGGCTGCTGGCTCTTTTTACCTTTACCAGCCTCCAGCAGATGGACCGCAAAGACGCCCCCACCTACAGCCAGATACGCACGCTTTTCCTCCAGGAGCAGGTGGAATATTTTTCCCTGGAGGACAACACCCTTACCCTGACCCTCCGGGGCCAGACGGGGAACGGGGGAGCGCCCGTCCGCGTCACCTACCGGCTGGCCGACCCCGCCATCTTCTACCACGACATGCGGGAACTGGTCAATGAGCAGCTGGAGTCCGGGGTGCTGAAGGGCTACGACTACCCTCCGGGGATGGAGAGCTCCTGGTGGTACAACCTGATCCCCTATCTGGTGGCGGCGGCGGTGCTGTGCCTGTTCTGGTATCTGATGATGCGCCAGCGGGGCGGAGCCGGCGGAGGCGGCAGCTCCCCCAGTGCCGCCCGGTTCAGCCACGCCCGCACCCGCACCCTGTCCGACCAGGGGAAAAAGGTCACCTTCAACGATGTGGCCGGGGCAGACGAGGAGAAGGAGGAGCTCCAGGAGATTGTGGAGTTCCTCCGGGACCCCCAGAAGTTTACCGCCCTGGGCGCCCGCATCCCCAAGGGTGTGCTGCTGGTGGGACCTCCGGGCACCGGCAAGACCCTCATCGCCAAGGCGGTGGCCGGAGAGGCGGGGGTGCACTTCCTGTCCATCTCGGGCTCTGACTTTGTGGAGCTGTATGTGGGCGTGGGCGCCGGCCGGGTCCGGGACCTGTTCGACCAGGCTAAGAAGGACGCCCCCGCCATCGTGTTCATCGACGAGATTGACGCTGTGGGCCGTCAGCGGGGGGCTGGCCTGGGGGGCGGCCACGACGAGCGGGAGCAGACCCTGAACCAGCTGCTGGTGGAGATGGACGGCTTCGCCTCCAACGAGGGGGTCATTGTGCTGGCCGCCACCAACCGCCAGGACATCCTGGACCCAGCCCTCCTGCGGCCCGGCCGGTTCGACCGGCAGATCTACGTGGGCCTGCCCGACATCAAGGGCCGGGAGGAGATTCTCCGGGTCCACGCCAGGGAAAAGCCCCTGGCCGAGGATGTCTCTCTGAAGGACGTGGCCAGGGCCACCTCCGGCTTCACCGGGGCCGACCTGGAGAACCTGCTCAACGAGGCGGCCCTGCTGGCCGCCAGGGCGGACCGGCGGTTTATCCTGATGTCCGACCTCCACGACGCCATGCTCAAGGTCATCGCCGGCCCGGAGAAGCGCAGCCGGGTGGTCACCGACCACACCCGCAGGCTCACCGCCTACCACGAGGCGGGCCACGCCGTGGTCATCCACGAGCTGTCCACCGCCGACCCGGTCCATCAGATCACCATCATCCCCCGGGGCCAGGCGGGGGGTATGACCATCTCCCTGCCCGATGAGGACAGGGCCTATCAGTCCAAAAAGGAGCTCACCGAGCAGATCGCCCGCTGCCTGGGGGGCCGGGTGGCTGAACAGCTGGTACTGGGAGATATCTCCACCGGCGCGGGCAGCGATATCCAGCGGGCCTCCGCCATCGCCCGGAATATGGTTATGCGCTACGGTATGAGCGGCAAGCTGGGGAGCGTCACCTTTGAGAGCGGCCATGACGAGGTATTTATTGGCCGGTCCATGGCCCAGGCCAAGACTTACTCTGAGGAGACGGCTAACCTCATCGACGAGGAGGTCCGCACCCTTATTGATGGCGCCTATGCCCAGTGCGAGGAGATTCTCACCCGCTGCCGCCGGGAGCTGGAGATCACCGCCCGCTACCTCCTGGACCACGAAACGATGGAGGGTGAGGTGTTTGCCAAGGTCTTTGCCGACCCTCAGGCAGAGGAATTTGCCCCCTATCAGAAGGATATCCCTGAAATTTTCCGGAGCCTTTCTTAAAAAACTGGCAAAATGTCAAGACTAAATTACAAAAAATTATAAAAAGTTTTTAATAGCCTTAAAAACGGGGGTCCCGCTCCAGGTTGGATCCCCGTTTTTCATGCCTCCACGGCGCTGGCGGTGCAAAAATGGCGCAAAGAATTGGCCGGCGTCCCTGGGCGGTTCCGGCCTGGTCCTTTTCCCGTGTTCAGCTGGTCAGGCCGCCACGGTCATGTATTCGTCATAAAGCATTTGCGGCGTTTTCCATCCCAGGATCCGGCGGGGATAGTTGGCCAGCCACTCCTCCACCGCTGCCACCTCCGCCGCGCTTATATCGTCGAAGTTTGTCCCCTTTGGAAAAAACCGTCTTATGATCCGGTTCATGTTCTCATTGGATCCCCGTTCATAAGCAGAATATGGGTGACAATAAAAAATCTTTGTGCGCGGTTTCCTGGCCCGCTTGGATCGCTCCATCCCCGCGCAGTCCTGGAACTCGCAGCCGTTGTCCACGGTGATGGAGCGGAAAACCTCCCGGAATTTTGCCCCCATGCGGCGCTCCATGCGGTCCAGCGCCCTGACCACGCTTTCCATGGTGTGATCAGGCACCCACACAATGACGGGGTAACGGGTCAGCCGCTCGGTCAGCACCACCAGGGCGGCCTTGCTGCCCTTGCAACCCATAACGCTGTCCATTTCCCAGTGTCCTATGGTTTCCCGGCTGTTGATCTCCTCCGGGCGGTGTTCGATGGTTTCCCCCTTTGGCGGTCTTGCCCATCCCTCGGTGTCCCGCTCTTTTTTGCCCTCGTTCCGGCGCTCCCCCTTATACAGCAGATCCCGCTCGGTCAGGTTTAGGAAAATATCCCCCCGATAGATCCAGTTGTAAAGGGTGGTTTCGCAGATTTCTGTATCAAACTTTTTCCCGTCGATTTTGATTTGTGCCAGGGCCGCGCCTGGGGACCGCTTTTTATTTATGATCTGGTCCTCGATGTACTCCGCAAAAGCAAAATCTTTCCCCAGCTTAATGTCCGGCCCCTTGGCTCTCAAATTTTCCTGGTATTTCCGATCCGCCACGTCCGCGCAGTATCTTTCCACAAATTCGTATTCGCTGGTTTGCTGGACACAGAGGCCCCGCGCAATTTCATTATAAATCGTCTTTCTGCACTTCCCCAGGGCCTCCGCAATTTTGGCTACCGGGGTTTTTATTTTCAGCATTTTTTCAATGGTCCGCCGATCCTCCAGTTTTATGTGCTTTGTTCCTTCGTAATTCATAGCAGCCTCCCCATGGCATGACAAAACCGGCGCGGTGAAATACCACGCCGGTTTCACTCTCTCCCCAGCAGCCACAACACGGAAACGTCCAGAATGTCCGCTATTGTGGTAACTTCATAATCCGCCACATACCTGCTGCCGCCCTCAATCCTGCTTATGCTGTCCCGCTCCATGGGGATCCCGATCAGTTGTAATTCTCTGCATAGGTCAGACTGTGAAAAGCGTTTCGCCAGGCGGGCCAGCCTTATGCGATCACCACAAATATTTCTTTTTCCGTGATATGTGTATGCCCTCATGGTTTCCTCCAGCCGCCGAAATAACCAACACTTTTCTTAATATTACCACGGGAATTTTCAAAAACCCGTTGGAATATCCAGCATTAAAAAATTTAGTTATCCCGATTGATGGAGGAGGGCCGAAAGCGTCCCGGCCCCTCCGGTTTATTCCTCTGCCATTTCTTCCCCCAGTACCTCCGCCGCCAGCTTGTCCATGGCCTGCTCCATAAATCTGTTTAAGCTGCACCCCATGGCGTCCGCCGCCGCCTTGTACCGGCTTTTTTTCCCTTGCTTTACATATCCGTTTATCCGATCATAGGCTTTTTCGTTAAATTCGCGCTTGTAGTCCGTGGCGCTCATGCCGTTTTCCTTTTTGGGTCTACCCATTTTTATCACCTCACCGTCATTTTAGCACATTCCCGCGTTTTTATCTACTGTTAGATTTTAATAAAAATCTAACGTTAGATTTGTTTACTTTGCCACTTGTTTTTATCTAACGTTAGATGTATAATGTAGACAGTTCAAGGGAAACACAGCCGCCCGGCTGCCGGGGCGTAGAGTTCAGCAGCGGTCAACCTCCCGAACCAATACGGAAAGGGCACCGACACGGACCACACCACACACCACCCGTCATTTTATGGAGGTTTTGAATATGTTTACTTTTGAAATTGGCAAAAAATATTTTGACACCAGCGCCTGTGATCATAATTGTGTTTTCGTTATCGAAATCACGAAACGCACGGCCAAAACCGTGACTTTCCTGCGGAACGGGAAAGAGCGCCGGGCGAAGATCCACACGGACGATCAGGGGGAATATATCATCCCGGATCGGTACAGCATGGCCCCCGTGTTCCGGGCCAGCCGGGAGTATGAGGAGGCCCCCGCCACCCCGGACCCGCTGGCCTCTTATATGCCCCAGGTCCTCCAGGCCGCGCCCCAGCCCGCCATGGTCATGGTTGGCCAGCCCGTCCTCTGTGACTGCGGGGCCATGTTCCCCCAGGTGGGCGGTGTCATTATCGGCTTTGTGGACAAAGAGGCCACGCGCTGGACCCCCGCTGCCACCATGGCGGTGATCCGGTGGGAGGACGGGCGCCAGGACCTCCACAAACTTTCTGATATTCACCCCCAGGGGTGGCGCAGTCAGAACGGCAGCGGTTTGGGCGTGTTCTTTGCCCGCTGAAATTATACAGCCGGGCCGGGCGGCTACTTCCCGGCGGAAAGGATTGGTACAATATGAAAAAGCGTTATTATAAAGCCATGGCCACAGTCACAGACGGGGCGCGGGTGTGGGACGTTTTGATTTATTCCATGTATGAAAGCATGGAGGAGGCCCAGGCCGGAATTGACAGGTTTGCCTCCCACGGCTACAACATTTTGAAAACCTGGATTGAATAAACGTACCCCGGCCAGCTGTCTGGCCGGGGTTTATATCTAACATCAGATTGTATAAAATTCTAACGTTAGATTTGTCTATTTTACTACTTGTTTTCATCTAACGTTAGATGTATAATGTAGACAGTTCAAGAGAAAAGGGGGTGGTTAAGATGGCCAATAAAAAGCGCCGCAGGCGCAAGCCCACGGCGCAGCCCAAAAGAATGGAAAGTCTGGCGGACAACATTCTGGCGGGCGTGATCTCCGGCCTGGTGGTTCTGGCAATTCAAAAATTGCTGAACTGGTAAAAGGCCAGGGGGGTGTGGGGTCCCGAAACCCCACACCCTCACTATAAAGCAATCAACATTCATTGTCAATAGGAGGGCGCAAGAATGAAATTTTTAATTTCTCTGGTCATTTTCGTGGCCGTGTTCGTTCCGGTCAAATACGGGATCCAGGCGGTCCGCCGGTATCTTAAAGGGAGGAGGGGGCAAAAGTGAAAACGCCGGAATTGATGGCGCGGGAAACGCTGAAAAACTCCAGCCTGGAAAAGCTGCTTGATTTGTGGGAACTCACCGACACAATGAACGGCCTGCAGGTCCCCACTGTGCGCGGGTGGTTGATGGACGAAATAGAGCGGCGAAACCCGGACGGGTTCGACGCATGGCTGGACCAGGAAAGCCCGGAAGATCAGGACCTCCGCCGCTATGTCCTGGCCTGATACAAAGGACCCCCGGCGCGGTGCCGGGGGTCCTTGCTTTATTCTTTCCGGTTCTCCAGGCGGGTGATCTGCTCCAGCGTTTGCCGGAATTTATCCCACCCGAACATGGCCGCAAAGGCCACGAAAAAGCCCAAGCCAATGGCGGCGGCCACCATGTACCAGACAATGGGGACGGCCAGGATCCGGCACATGGCGAAGAACGCCAGCAGGGTCACGGCCATGGCCACGATAAAGGCCAGCAGGTTGGTGGGCACCTTGTCCCAGGTCAGTTTCTTGACCACCTCCACAATGATGTTGGTGATCACCATAAGGATCAGCACCGCCAGCAGGATGGCCGAAAGAACGGCGGGAATGTACTGCAGAATGGTTTCCATGGTTATGTCCTCCCTAAATTTTTATTTCACAGCCCCGCCCAGGGCGCACAGCAGCGCGTCCAGGCTGGGGAATGTGCTGTAATTGGCCAGCCAATAGTCCGACGTGTCGATCACGCCAGCGGCCACCAGGGTGCCCACGGCGTTGGCCACGGTGCTGGAGCGCGGCCCGGCCTTGGTGATCTTCTCCGCCGCCTTGACCAGCAGGCGGTCCAAATACTTGACCTTGCCGGACGCGGCGGCCTGCTGCCAGTAGTCCGGGGAGTTGATCACGCCCAGCCGGGCCAGCTTGGCCACAGCTGCCGCCGCCTCGGTTAAATAGATCACCTGCCCCACCCGGATCAGGTTCTTGTTTTTGATCCCGTTGATGGCCGCCAGGGCGTCCACAGTGGTGCCATATCGGGCCGCGATCTTGCCCAGGGTATCACCCGCCACAACGGTGTGGGCGGTGCCCTTGGCCGTGCTGGAGGCCCCCGTGGTGCCCGGCGTGGTGCTGGTGGTGGTCCCGCCCATTTTCTTGGCAATCGCCGCAAAGTCAGGGCAGATAAACCCGCGAATATACCGGCCATTTATGGCCATGGTCCGCTTGCCCACCTTGCCGCCGCTCATGTTGCCCTCTGTCACCACAAAGGACCCGGCGGAAACCTTGGTCACGATCCCGATATGGTCCCCGGCTCCGGTGCAATCGCCCACGCCGTTGTCCTGCCAGTCATACACGCAGGCGTCCCCGATCTTGGGCGTGTGGGCGTCGTTCTCCACCCAAATGCCCAGCTTTTTGGCCACAATGGTGTATTTCTCCACGCCGCACTCTGTCCCGGTGTAGGCGGCGATCCCGGCCCGGATATAGGCCGCGCTCACCGTGGTGGCGCAGTATGCGTCTTTCACCTGGACCTTGTACCCCCGCGCCAGGGGGCGGTAATTGTTGTATACCTCCAAAATGTCCAGGTGCTTGGCGCTGCCCTTGGTGGCCCCCACCCATGCGTTGATGGTGTCCGCCACTTTCTGGCGCAGTTGGTTCTCTGTCATTTGTATGCTGCCTCCCTTACAGGCCCACGTCCGGGGGTTCCTCCCGCTCGGTGGGCGGGTCCATGGGCGCGGCCTGGTGGCCGCTCCCGCTTGTTTTGGCGGCCTCCGCCGCCTTGTCCTTGTTGGTCTTGATCCAGCCCATGACGCCGTTTTCAAACCCGCATACGCCGAACACGCAGGCGGTCAGGGTGGACGGCTCCGCGCCGGTGTGCCAAAACACGGCCATGTCCGCCGCTGTGTAGGCCACCAGAATCACCGCCTCCAGGATCAGCACCTTGTCCATGGTTCCCATTTTCCCCTTGCCCCCGCCGCCGTCCGGCTGGAGGCGGCGGGGACGATACAGGCGCGGCCCCACGATCCGGCACAGTAGAAAACCGGAAATGGTCCCCACGGCCATGGCCAGCGCGGCCACCACCACGGTGCCGGTCATGCCGCCACCGTCAGCAGGTAGATTAGGCCGGCACCCAGGGCGGTGACAATCGCCCCCACCAGGCCATACAGCACCTTGTCCACCATGCCGTCCCACCGCTTGCCCGGTTTCTTTTCGATGGCGTCCACCTTTGTCCCCAGGGCGGTCACGTCGTTTTTGATCTCCCCCATGGTTTCGGTCTGGTGCCGCTGCTCCGTCGCCATGACCTCCACGGCGGTGGCCAGCCGGTTCAGGGTGTCCACCTTTTCGTCCATATCGTCCAGGCGGTGGGTGTTGGATTTACTCCGGGCGTCCACCTCCGCCAGCTTGACCGCCATTTCCTGCTCATTCATGCCTCACACCTCCAATTTTTCAACGGGGCCGCCGGTGGCCTCCGCGTATTTTTGCCGCAGGGCGGTGATCTCCCCCGCATGGGTCAGGGCGTCATACTGGGCCAGCTGTGTGGCCTGGTCCTGTATGATCACATTCTGCTGGTCAATGATGGCGCACAGGGCCGCGATCACTTCCACCTGGTTCACCGCCGCCGCGCCCCCTTTGCGCCCACGCCGATCAGCGCGGCAATATGCCGCAGGTCCTCCACGGGGGCCTCGAAAAAGTCATGGGACCACACCCAAAAATCCGCGTGATCCGCCCGTCTGTACCGGCAGGCCATGGGATCCGCCCACAGCTTTGCCCACCGCTCCCCGTGGCCCTTGTCCCGCTTGGACACAGCGGCGATAATGGCGGCGGTCAGTTGGCCGCGCTCCAGCCCGTGGCCGTCGCCGTCCCTGGCGAAATATTTATGGGCGCTTTCGCTGGTGGCGGCGCACAGGCGCAGGCCGTCCCGCTCCAGGAAACCGTCCACGGCCTCCACGGTGGTGCCATAGGGGATATTTACCGGGCCGCAGATGGCATTAAACCGCGCCCGCCGGGCCGCTATGTATTGCACCCGCTCCATGGCCTACACCTCCGCCACCACTTCCGTCCAGCCGTACACGCCCGGCTCCCACACGTTCCCGTCCTGGTCGCTGGTCCAGTGTTTCCCGCCGTGGCTCACCTTGTCCCCGGCGTTGTAGGCGTCATGTGCGCCCACCGGCGCGGACCACTCCGGCCACTCCTCCGCCGGGTCCGCCACCCGTTTCCACAGGCTGGGGGAGGCGTCCGGGGTCCAGTCCGCTTGTGAAGTGTGATCCTGCAGGCATTGGTACAGCTGGCCGTCCGTATACCGGCGGATATTCCCGGCCTTATAGGCCACCGGCACCGCCCAGGGGGCGAACAGGTCCGCGTGTTCCGCCGCCGTTGTGGCGTCAATGCTCCCGGCCTCCGCCAGCGTTACAAACATGATCCCGCCGGTTTCCGCCGCCCTGGTGATCTCGCTGCCCGCGTCGGTTTCCTCCAGCATGACAGTGGCCACCGCGCCCTCCATGTCCGGGCGGCCCAGCAGGTGGAAAACCTGGCCATTGTGGACGATCCCCGCCGCCTCCGCCTCCTGGCACAAGGTAAAGCACCCGTTTTCAGCCCTGCGGACATAGCTGGGGGCCTCGGTCATGGCCACGGTTTCCCCGTCCCTGGTGATCTTATACATGGTTTTCTCCTCCTTTGAATGTGGCATGAATGATCCGGCGCAGGTGCATGACCCGCCCGTGGTCGTCGAAATTTTCATAATAGGCGATATGCCCCTGCAGCTGGTCCTCCGCCTGCTGGACGGTCATTTCCCCGGTGTCCACCCGCTTTTTATAAAGCCTGATTTTCCGCCGGGCCGCTTTCATTCCGTCCCTGGCCCCGTGGGTGATCACCCGTCCGGTTTCGGTCAGGTAAAACTTGCATTTGCAAAATCGGAAAGGCTTGTCCAGCGGCACAATATGGCATTTGTTCCGGTTGACCTGCAGGCCCATGGCCTCCGCCCGGCGGATCGTTTCCTCCATGATCTCCTCCGCCTGGGCGGGGCTGTCCAGCACCGTGGCATAGTCGTCCATGTAATGCCCCGCGCCGTGGATGGACTTTTGACATTTCAGCCAGTTGTCCAGGCTGGAGGGCAGGGCCACCATTTCCTGCTGGGACGGTTCCACGCCCAGGGGCATACCCACGCCGCCCGGTACAGACGCCACCACGGTGTCCGCTATGGCCCGGATCTGTTCATTCAGGATCAGGTCCTGGTGGCGCTGGTAGATCAGGGCATGGGGCGCGGACGGGAAAAAGTGGTGAAAATCCATCAAGAACACGGCGCCCTCCCGCCCGTTCTTTCGGAACTGTTCCCGCAGCTGGTCCTCCAGCAGCTTGTAATGGAAATGCAGGCCCTTTCCCCTTTGGCTGGCCCCGTTTGCATAGATCATGCTGGGACCGTACAGCGGGATCAGGACATTATTGCAAAGGGTCTTGTGGATCTGGCGGTCATTGATGTGCGGCGCGTCAATGGGGCGTACTTTGCCACGCTCCCGCAGGGTAAAGTGGACATATTTGCCCGGTTTCCATTGGCCGGAAAGAACTTCCCGCCGCCGGCGGGCGGTGCCCGAAAACAGGTGGCGCTCAAAGTTTTGGGTGGACTGTTTCCACCTCACACCGTTGCAGCATTTCAGCCCATACCGGAACATATCCCGAAAACTGAAAACCTCCGCCAGTGTGCCCAGTCTGTCATTTCTGGCCTGTTTCCTGGCCTGCCGGGCCGCTTTCCGGCGTTGGTATCGCGCCTCCCGGCGCTCCTCGCTTGTCATATATTTTTATTCGCTCCCCAGATAGTTGTCTTGTAGGTGTGCGTCTAAACTACTTTGACCCGGCACATGAAACGGGGTAAAGCACAATCCCCCGCCATGCAAGCAGCGTCCGTGCAAGGCCGCCAGGGGCAGTTTTAGGCTTTCGCCAGGGAAGTATTTCTCCTTTTATACGGGTCCGGTTCACCTCATTGGTTACTGCATTTGACCCATGGTATAAAATCCGGGCGCCTCGCCCCAGGAATTGTTCGCGTTGTTGTTGTTGGCGCTGCCGTTGGTGTTGACAAGGCAGAAATTGTTCGTGTTGCCGGAATTGACGGAACGGGTCCAGTGATTGGCAGCAGTCCCGTCAAAGGCCGCCCTGCCACACGGCACGTTTTCAGAAATACACCCATGACAAGCTATTTATTTTTTCTTCTCCTCCGCCGCAGTTCCGCGTCGCTTTGCATAGTCCCTTTTATCAGGTCGTCCTCCGTGTCGATCAGTTCCCCCAGGGTTTGGGCCATGGTTTCCAGGCGCTCCTCCGCCTCCTTTTTGGGGACCTTGTTTCCTTTGGCGTCCGTAAAGCACCCCTGCGGGTTCTTCATCATAACCATGTAACAATGGCACAGCTGCACGTCCAGGGCCATTAAAGCGCCCCGCGCTTGCAAAAGGTCCCTTTCCCGCAGGTCCAGGCGTATGTCGTTAGATGTAAAATAACTCTGCGCCTTTTCGGTGTAACTCACCAATTCCGCCGCCATTTTTATGGTTGGCTCCGCCAGCAGGCGGGAATACCTCGCGGAAAGACGGCTTAAAAAATTTATCGTTTCCGTGTAAATCTCATTGGCCGTATTCACAAATTCCGCCTTGCTGGTGGTTCGCTTATTTTTCAGGACGGACACGGTTTTCTCCTCCTTTGGGCCTCTGCTCCATGCCCCCCTCTCCGCCCATTTTCATGGGCGGGATGGGGGCGGGATTCGCTGCGGCGGATTAGACGGCAAAGCCGGGCGCCTCGCCCCAGGAATTGTACGCGAGGTAGTGGTCGGCGCTGCCGTAGGTGTTGACAAGGCAGAAACGGTTCGTGATGCCGGAATTGACGGAACGGGTCCAGTGATAGGCAGCAGTCCCGGTTTCCCCGTGCTTATACTTCACCTTGCTATTGCCTGCCTTATAGTAGGCATATTGCAGTTGGAAATTCTTTTCCGCGCTGTTGGCGTATGTCCTGGCCCCGTGGTATTCAAACTCCGCCAGGTTGAAAAGATAGTCCGTGGTAGCCGTTACATAGCTGGCATTATCGGACCCGCCGCCGGTGTTGTCGCTGTACTTGGTAACGGGTTTCATAACGGCCCGCAGGTCGGACGGCAGGGCAGCCAGCAGGGAGTTGGCCGGGGGGCTGGAGGGGGTCCCGCTGTTGCCCAGCAGGGTCTTTCTCATATAGCTGCCATTCCACCCGCCGCTGTTGCTGTTGTTGGGGTTCATGTTGAAATAGCCGTTGCTGCTCTGGCCGGTGCCATACTGGTTATCACACAGGCAAACGTCTTTCCCGCCGATCTTTCCGATCTGGAAGTGGATCCGGTTGGTGCCCTCCCGGCTGCTGTTGTGGTTAAAGCCAATAATAAAGGCGTCAATGGCCAGGTTGGAAAAAGTGAAATTCCCCACCTTGCCGTTGATGGTGATCCGCTTGGTGTCGCCCAGGCTCCAGTAATTTTCACCCTGTCCAGCGTCGGAAACTTCCTTTATGGTGGCCCATGTATTATCACTCAGGGAGGTGGTTGGCAGGGTCACGGACACGCTGCAGGTCTTGTCCGCCGGGGCGGTGTGGTTGGTTCCCGCCGCCACCTTGACGGTAATGGTAGCGGTTCCCTTGGCCTTGGCGGTCACAGTCACGATGGTTCCGGACACGCTCACCGTGGCCACGTTGGTGTTGCTGGAGGAGGCGGACACGGCCCCGTCCCCGTCCCTGGTCACGGAAATGGTGCCGGACATGGTGCCCGTACTCAACGCCAGGCTGGACTTGTTCAGGCTGGAGGATCCCGCCGCCTTGCCGATGGACCAGGCCACCGTCTTGGCCGCCGTGGTCCCGTCGCTCCACTGGTAATTGGAAACCGGGGTAGGGGGCCATAAACGTGTGGGTGGAAAGGTGGCCGTTGATCAGGTTGGTGGCCGGGTTCTCGCTCTCCAGGAACTCCAGCCGGTAGCCGGCGCAGTAGTCGCGGGCCACATAGCCGTTGCCCACAATGTTCTGGCTGTCCACGATGGACCGGATCAGCCGCTTGTTGCCCGGCTTGTCCACTTTCTGGAAATATGTGCGGATAAAGTTGTTTCCGTCCCAGTCGAAGAAACGCCGCACGGCAAACCACATATCCTTGGGATCCGTGGTGGAGGGATAGGCCGCCGTCTTGTTCCCCCAGGACTTGAAACCGTTCACATTGATGGCGGTGGTGATCCCGTTGGCGTTCAACATATCGTTGGCCTGCTGCTGGTCCAGGACCACCTCGGTGCCGTCCGCCAGCACCGTGGCGGTGATCCGCAGGTCCTTATTGGACGGGCTTTCATAGGGCACGTCCGCATTGGTGGCGTCCGTGTAGGCGGTCAGGGCGCCGAACATTGCGGAATAGTGGTAAATCTTATCCCCCACCGCCACCATGGGCCACAGGGCCATGGCGTGGTTGGAACTTGCCCCCATTTTCTCCTTGGCCACCTTGGCGTCCGTGTAGACGGCGGCCCCGTTCTCCCCGTCCGTGGGAATATCCAGCAGACAGTTGCAGACGAAAACGCCGTTGATGGCCTCGGTTTTCGCCTGGAGCGCCGCCGCCACCACCGCGTCCCCGCTCCAGCCGGGGGCCAGCAGCAGGCCCGGCACCATGCCCAGTTTGGGGTAGATGTGGCGGATCAGTTCCATGCCCGTTTCCTGGCC
>CATKXO010000013.1 GCA_949840775.1 uncultured bacterium
CGCATTAGGGCACTCCCTTGATCAATTCCCGCTTTACTCCTTTAAACCGTTGTGCTATAATAAGCCCAGTTTGATTCAGGAGGTTTTTTCATGGTTTCTGAACGTATGAAGGGGCTGGGCACCG
This sequence comes from uncultured bacterium, assembly GCA_949840775.1. Lineage (GTDB taxonomy): Bacteria > Bacillota > Clostridia > Oscillospirales > Oscillospiraceae > Lawsonibacter. The sequence goes on from CATKXO010000013.1 coordinate 125, forward strand.
CCCGGTCCGTAATCCGGGAGCTGTTCGAGTACGGCAATATCCGCGCCGCAGAGGTGGGCAGGGAAAATGTCTTCGACTTCTCCATCGGCAACCCCAGCGTCCCCTCCCCCGCCGCCGTCAACGAGACGGCCATCCGCCTGCTCACAGAGCAGCCCGACCTGATCCACGCCTATACCAGCGCCCAGGGCGCCGCCGACGCCCGCCAGCGGTTCGCCAGCTCCCTGAACCGCCGCTTTGGGGCCAATTACGCCGCCAGCCGGCTCTACCTCACCGTAGGAGCCGCCGCCTCTCTGTGCTGCGTACTCAACGGCCTTACCTGCCCCGGGGACGAGTTCATCGTCTTTGCCCCCTACTTCCCTGAGTACAAGGTGTTTATTGAGGGCGCAGGGGCCAAAATGGTCCTGATTCCTGCGGAAATTGAGGCGTTCCAAATCGACTTCGACGCCTTCGAGCGGGCTCTCTCCCCCAACACCAAGGGCGTGCTGGTCAACAGTCCCAACAACCCCTCCGGCACCGTGTACTCCAAAGCGACACTGGAGCAGCTGGCCGCCATCCTCACCCGAAAGAGTAAGGAATACGGCCACCCCATCTACCTCATCTCCGACGAGCCCTACCGCGAGATCACCTACGCCGGCTTTGAGGTCCCCTGGGTGCCCCACATCTACAGAGACACTATCGTGTGCTACTCCTTCTCCAAGTCCCTCTCCCTCCCCGGCGAGCGCATCGGCTATGTGCTGGTCCCCGAGGAGGTGGCCGATGGAGATGATGTCTACGCCGCTGTTGCGGGGGCGGGCCGCTCCCTGGGCTACGTGTGCGCCCCCAGCCTGTTCCAACAGGTGACCTCTATGTGCTGCGACATGACCGCCGATATCAAGGTGTATGAGGAGAACCGCAATCTGCTGGTCACCTCCCTGCGGGAGATGGGCTACCATGTGGTGGAGCCCGGCGGGGCCTTCTACCTCTTCCCCCGCACCCTGGAGCCCGACGACGTGGCCTTCAGCGAGCGGGCCAAAAAGCTGGACCTGCTCATCGTCCCCGGCTCCGGCCTCGGCGCCCCCGGCCACGTGCGCATCTCCTACTGCGTCCAGACTGAAACCATCCGCCGGGCCCTGCCCAAGTTCCAGGCCCTGGCCGATTCCTACAAGTAAGAAAAGACCGGACGCCTCCGGGCGTCCGGTCCTTCTGCTGTTTATTTGGAGGTCTCCCGCTGGAACTTGGCCAGATAGGAATCCTGGAGCAGCTTGATACGCTCAGGGTCTTTGCCGCCCACGGGGATGTGGTCAATGGACTCCACCCGCATACACAGGGCGCTGGAGCTGGTGACAATGGCCTCGTCGGCGTTCATCAGCTCCACCATGGAAAAGGGCTCCTCCACCACCGGGATACCGTGTTCCCTGGCCAGGGCCAGCAGGTGCTTGCGGGTGATGCCGGGGAGGATCAGCTCGTCGGTGGGGGCGGTGCGCAGTACGCCGTCCTTCAGGATGGAGATGTTGCTGTGGGCGCACTCGGTAACCCGGCTGCCCCGGTGGAGCACCGCCTCGTCACAGCCGGCCTCCGCCGCCCGCTGGTTGGCCAGCACACTGGGAATCAGGTTCAGGGTCTTGATGTTGCACAGCTTGAAGCGGTTGTCCTCCAGGGAGATGAGCTTATAGGGCTTATCCATGGACTTCATGGCGTGGGGCTTCACAAAGGCCATCAGCGTGGGCTCCACCTCTGCCCCAGGGAACACATGGTTCCGGGGAGCCACTCCCCGGGACACCTGCCAGTACAGGAAGTGGACGGGGGAATCCTCCGCCGCGTCGATCACCTTTTGCAGCTCCGCTTTCACCTGCTCCCGCTCCATTTTGAAGGGAATCTCCAGCAGGCGCAGGCTGTTGTACATCCGGTCCAGGTGGTCCTCAATGGCGAAGGGGATACGGTTGGCCGCGCAGGTGGCCTCGTAGATGCCGTCGCCGAAGTAGAGGGCCCGGTCGTTCAGGGGCACCTTCATCTCCTCCAGGGGACCGATCTCGCCGTTATAGTAGCCGACATTTTTCCACATAATCTTTTCCTCCATCTTTCTGTCATCATGTTTGTTTACAGAACACAGTTTCTCTTTTCCTCATAGATCTGATACAGCTTCCACGCCGCCCAGGCGCACAGGGTGCCGATGGCCGCCCCCACCAGCATGTCGGTGGGGTAGTGGACCCCCACATACAGCCGGGACAGGCCCATGCACACTGCCATAACGATTGCGGCAATCCGCCCCCAGCTCCAGGGCAGGGCCCGCGCCCAGGACAGGCCGGCGGCAAAGGCAGCGCAGGTGTGGCCTGACGGGAAGGAATTGGGGTCCTTCTCTGTCACCAGAGGGACGATGGGCCAGTCCACCCAGGGCCGGGGCCGCTCCACCAGGGGCTTGATGGTGAGGTTGGTCACCAGCAGCCCCAGAATCATGGCCCCAAGAGCCAGCGCCCCCGCCTTTCGGGTGGGCTTCCAAAACAGCATGGCCAGAGACAGGGCAATGAACAGGATGCCGGCGTCCCCCAGCTTGGTATAGAAGGACACAATGGGGTCCAGCCAGGCCGTATGCAGGCCCTGAATGGCCACCAGCAGCTGTCCGTCCAGTTGAAGCAGGGTATCCAGCATGAAAAAACCTCCCTTGACCCGTCCTGCAATCCATACTATAATAATAGAGCTTTTTTCCCACAAGTCAACACTTATTTTCGGAGGTTCCTCCCTTTGAAACAAATCCTCTGTTTAGCCAACGAGCCCTGGTCCAACCGGCTCCCAGGACGCACCCAGCAGATTGTCTCCCGCCTGCGGGACTGCCAGGTGCTCTATTTCTCCCCCGCCCGGTCCGCCCGGGACAAATCCTTTCTGAAAAAAGGGCGGCAGGTCCGGCCCAATGTGACGGCCTACACCCTGCCCCCCGTCCCATTCCCCATCTCGGAGCGGTATCAGCGCCTGTTCCAGATGGCCTGGAACAAGATCGCCCGGTTCATCCAGGACCAGGCCGCCCGCAAGCGCTTCGACCAGCCCCTGCTGTGGACCACCCACCCCCGGCACGTCCACCTGTTGGACCGGCTGGAGTACGGCGCCCTGGTTTACGACTGCGACCGGGTGTGGGACGGCCTCCCCGACCACTGGGAGGGCAGTCTGGCCCAGGCGTCCGACGTGGTCTTTGCCGCCTCCCCCCTGCTGCGGGAACGGCTGGCCCCATGCAGCGCCAACATCGCCCTGCTGCCCAACGGCATCAACCTGCCCCTGTTTGACCCCAACACCCTCCGGCCCGACCCTATGCCGGGGGTGACTGCCCCCATCCTGTGCTGGGCGGGAGCCGTCCGGGAGGGACTGGACCTGTCCCCGGTGCTCTACGCCGCCCAGGCACACCCCGACTGGGGCTTTCTCCTGCTGGGGGCAGTGGACCGGAAAAACCCCTTTCTGAGACAGCTGGACAAGCTGTCCAACGTGTACCTTACCGGCCCCCGGCCGGCGGCGGAGGTCCCTGACTGGCTGTTTCGATGCCAGGCCCTCATCGACCTGCCCCGGACCGACCTGCCCTTTGACGAAGTGGTCTCCCCCCGGCTGTATGAGTATCTGGCCACCGGAAAGCCGGTGGTGTCCATGCTGTGGCCCGACCAGGTGGAGCAGTTTGCCGACGTGGTCTATGGCGCGCACGAGCTGGAGGAGTTTGTCACCCTCTGCGCCCATGCCCTGGAGGAGGCCCCCGGCTTTGCCCGGCGGCGGATGGAGCGGGCGGCCCAAGCCGCCTGGCCCGTCCGGGTGGGCGAGGTGGAGCGCATCCTCACCACGGCGGGTCTGCTGTGATAAAGCGCTCTTTCCGCGCCCTTTTTCCCCTCTTTTCTTGTACAAGCCTACGAAAGTACATTCCCCCTCTTGCAATGGCCGGATGATTCCTATAAAATGGTATCTGGTATTTTTCAACGCGGAGAGGAGAACCGGTTATGCGTTACTTTTACCGATTTTTGCATTTCCACGGCCCCAATCCGTCCAAAATTGCCCCATAATACACTTTCAGGCTATCTGTCTATCCGCAGATAGCCTGCGCTTTTTGAAAGGAGTGACAGATATGAAAAAAGTTGCCGTCATTATGGGCTCCGACAGCGATTGGCCGGTAGTCAAGGGGGCCTGCGCCCAGCTGGACGAGTTCGGCATCCCCTATGAGGCCCACATACTCAGCGCCCACCGCACCCCCGCCGCCGCCGCTGAGTTCGCCAGAGGCGCCAGGGCCAACGGTTTCGGCGTGCTCATCTGCGCCGCAGGCATGGCCGCTCACCTGGCCGGGGCCTTTGCGGGCAACTCCACCCTTCCCGTCATTGGCATCCCCATGAAGGGGGGCGCCATGGACGGCCTGGACGCCCTGCTGGCCACCGTCCAGATGCCCAGCGGCATTCCGGTGGCTACGGTCGCCATCAACGGGGCCAAAAACGCCGCCGTCCTGGCCGCCCAGATTCTGGCCGTCTCTGACGGCGCCCTGGCCGCCAGACTGGACCAGGCCCGGGAGAAAATGGCCGGGCAAATCGCTGAAAAGGAGAGCAAGCTCCAGGCAGAGCTGAACCGCTGACGCAGCCTGCCAGCAGATACCCCGCAGAGGGAAACAAACCAACTCAACTTAATGATATGGAGGAATTAATTATGGAAAACAAACTGGTTTACACCGGCAAGACCAAGAACGTCTATGCTCTGGAAAATGGCAACTACCTGCTCAAGTTTAAGGACGACTGCACCGGCAAGGACGGCGTGTTTGATCCCGGCGAGAACTCCATCGGCCTGACCATCGAAGGAGTGGGCGATGTCAACCTGCGCATGTCCATCTACTTCTTTGAGAAAATCAACGCCGCCGGCATCAAAACCCACTTCGTCTCCGCTGATCTGGACAACACCACCATGGAGGTCCTGCCCGCCAAGGTCTTCGGCCACGGTCTGGAGGTCATCTGCCGCCACAAGGCGGTGGGCTCCTTCATCCGCCGGTACGGCGAGTATATTGAGGAGGGCGCCGACCTGCCCGCCTATGTGGAAACCACCTTCAAAAACGACGACAAGGGCGACCCCCTGGTGACCAAGGACGCTTTGGTCGCTTTGGGCATAATGACCGAGGCGCAGTACGACGATATCAAGGACATGACCCAGAAGATCACCCGGATCGTGGCCGACGACCTGAAGGAAAAGGGCCTGGTCCTCTACGACATCAAGTTTGAATACGGCTACGACGCGGCAGGCAAGGTGATGCTCATCGACGAGATCGCCTCGGGCAACATGCGGGTGTACAAGGACGGGCAGTATATCGACCCCATGACCCTGTCCAAGCTGTTTTTCGCCTAAATCAACGCCAAGGAGGAGCATTCATGGATGTTGGTATCATCGGCGGGCAGGACGGCCCCACCGCCATTCTGGTTGGCGGCGACCCTGCCGGTCTGATTTTCATACTGCTTCTCATCGCGGCGGCAGCCGGTACAGCCATTTGGCTTTTCCGCCGCAGACGCAAGAAATAAGGAGGCTCTATATGGGCGGTTTTTTTGGGGCTGTCTCCACACAAGACATCTCCCTTGATATCTTTTTCGGAGTGGATTACCACTCCCATCTGGGCACCCGCCGGGGCGGCATGATCCTTCACGACGCCAAAGACGGCTTCCAGCGCCAGATCCACTCCATCGAAAACACCCCTTTCCGCACCAAGTTCGAGAAGGACCTGGCCAAGTTCCACGGCTGCTCCGGCATCGGCTGTATCAGCGACACCGATCCCCAGCCCCTGCTGGTCCGCTCCCACCTGGGGCTGTACGCCATCACCACCGTGGGCATCATCAACAATGCCGAGGAGCTGGTTGACCAGTATTTCTCCGACCACGGCCACCAGTTTATGGCCATGAGCTCGGGCAAGGTCAACTCCACCGAACTGGCCGCCGCCCTGATCAACCAGAAGGACAACCTGGTTGACGGCATCCTCCACGCCCAGGAGGCGGTGGCCGGGTCCCTCACTCTGCTGATTCTCACGGACAAGGGGGAAATCATTGCCGCCCGGGACCGGGTAGGCCGTCTCCCCGTCCTCATCGGCAAAAACGACCGGGGGCACTGTGTCTCCTTTGAATCCTTCGCCTACCACAAGCTGGGCTACGAGGATGCCTACGAGCTGGGCCCCCGTGAGATTGTCCGCATCCGGGCCGGCGGCTTCGACGTTCTCTCCCCGGCCGGGGAGGAGATGAAAATCTGCGCTTTTCTGTGGAGCTACTACGGCTACCCCAACTCCAACTATGAGGGGGTCAACGTGGAGGTCATGCGCTACAAGAACGGCGCGGTCATGGCCCGTGACGAGCGGGAGCGGGGCATCCTGCCCGACGTGGACTATGTGGCCGGCGTCCCTGATTCCGGCATTCCCCACGCCATCGGCTACGCCAACGAGAGCGGCAAGCACTTTGCCCGGCCCTTTGTGAAATACACCCCCACCTGGCCCCGGTCCTTCATGCCCGCCAACCAGGACGTGCGCAATCAGGTGGCCAAAATGAAGCAGATTCCCGTCCCTGAGCTGATTCAGGGCAAAAAGCTCCTCTTTGTGGACGACTCCATCGTCCGGGGTACCCAGCTGCGGGAGACAGTGGAATTTCTTTACGAATCGGGGGCCCGGGAGGGCCACATGCGCTCCGCCTGTCCCCCCATCATGTACAGCTGCAAGTATCTGAACTTTTCCCGGGGAAACTCCGACATGGACCTCCTCACCCGGCGCACCATCCAGGAGCTGGAGGGTGATGAGGGCCAAAAGCACCTGGAGGAGTACGCCGATGCCTCCTCCCGCCGGGGCCAGTGTATGCTGAAGACCATCTGCGAGCGCTTCGGCTTCGACTCCCTGGGCTACCAGTCCCTGGATGGCCTGTTGGAGGCCATCGGCCTGGACCGGGACAAGGTGTGTACCTACTGCTGGTCGGGGAAGGAATAATGTAGGGCCGCCGCCCTCGGCGGCCCGCTAATAAAAACGCAGGCAAGAGGTCGGGCCGCCGAGGGCGGCGGCCCCTACAATAATAATCTGGAGGTTTCCCCTATGGAAAATTCCCATTCCGCATCCTACGCCGCCGCCGGCGTGGACATTGAGGCCGGCTACAAGGGCGTACAGCTGATGAAAAAGCACGTGGCCCGCACCATGATCCCTGGGGTGGTCAGCGGCATCGGCGGCTTTGGCGGCCTGTTCGCCCCAGACCTGTCCGGGATGAAAGAGCCCGTCTTAGTCAGCGGCACCGACGGCGTGGGCACCAAAATCCGCCTGGCCCAGCTGCTGGACAAGCACGACACCATCGGCATCGACTGCGTGGCCATGTGCGTCAACGACATCATCTGCTGCGGCGCCAAGCCCCTGTTCTTCCTGGACTACATCGCCATCGGCAAGAACGAACCGGAAAAGGTGGCCTCCATCGTCTCCGGTGTGGCGGAGGGCTGCGTCCAGTCCGGCTGCGCCCTCATCGGCGGCGAGACCGCCGAGCACCCCGGCCTGATGAAGCCCCAGGACTACGACCTGGCCGGCTTCGCCGTGGGCGTGGTGGACAGGGAGAAAATCATCGACGGCTCCAGGGTGGCTGAGGGGGATGTCCTCATTGGTCTGACCTCTTCCGGAGTCCACTCCAACGGCTTCTCCCTGGTGCGCAAGGTCTTCGACATTGAGCACGCCGACCTCGCCTCCCCAATGGACGAGCTGGAGGGGAAATCTCTGGGCGAGGCCTTGCTGGCCCCTACCAAGATTTACGTTAAATCCGTCCTGTCTCTTATCGACAGCGGCGTAGACCTCCACGGCGCCAGCCACATCACCGGCGGCGGCTTCTATGAGAACATTCCCCGTATGCTCTCCGAGGGGCTGTCCGCCTTCCTGACGGAGGACAAGCTGCCCCGCCTGCCCATCTTCGACCTCATTCAAAAGCGGGGAGACATCCCGGTTCGGGACATGTATAACACCTTCAATATGGGCGTCGGCATGGTGCTGGCCATCCCCGAGGACCAGGAACAGAAGACGCTGGAACTCCTCCGCGCCGCCGGCGAGGAGGCCAATACCATCGGTGTGGTGGGCAAGGGCAGACACGGCGTAGTGATCGGAGCCAACATAGGTACAATCGAATGAAAAAAATTGCTGTTTTAGTGTCCGGCGGCGGGACGAATTTACAGGCACTCATCGACGCCCAGGGCCGGGGAGAGATCGTCAATGGAGAGATTTCCATTGTAATCTCCTCCGCGCCCGAGGTTTACGCTTTGGAGCGAGCCAAAAACGCGGGCATCCCCAGCTGTGTACTGGACCGAAAAAAATACCCTTCCAGCCAGTCCATGACGGTGGCACTGGTAGATAAATTGAAATCTCTGTCCATAGATGTTGTGGTTATGGCGGGTTTTATGACCATTGTCACCAAAGAGCTGTTTGAGGTTTACGATAACGCTGTCATCAATATCCACCCCGCCCTCATTCCCTCCTTCTGCGGCAAGGGGGCCTACGGCCTCCACGTCCATGAGCAGGCCCTGGCCTACGGGGTGAAGGTGTCCGGGGCCACCGTCCACTTTGTCAACGAGGAGTGCGACGGGGGGCCCATCATCCTGCAAAAGGCGGTGGATATCCTCCCCGACGACACCCCGGAGACCCTCCAGCGCCGAATCATGGAACAGTGCGAGTGGAAACTCCTGCCCCAGGCCGTCTCTCTGTTCTGCCAGGACCGGCTGCGGGTAGAGGGACGGACCGTCCGAATTTTGCCGTAGGGGCGGCCTGTGGCTGCCCGTCAATTTCACCCTGCATTTCAATTCCCGGGCGGCCACAGGCCGCTCCTACAGGAGGTAACCCAATATGATCGATCTGATGAAATACCTCGCTGAAAACCCCTACCCCGGCCGGGGCATCGTCCTTGGCCGCACCGCCGACAATAAAAAGGCAGTGGTGGCTTACTTCATCATGGGCCGCAGCGAGAACAGCCGCAACCGTATTTTTGAGGAGACAGAGGACGGCATTCGGACCCGCGCCTTTGACGAGTCCAAAATGACCGACCCCTCCCTGATTATCTACCACCCCGTCCGTCTGCTGGACAACGGCCTGCTGGCAGTGACCAACGGCGACCAGACCGACACTATCCGGGACGCCATCGCAGACGGCCACTGCTACCGCCACGCCCTGAATACCCGGACCTTCGAGCCCGACGGCCCCAACTGGACCCCCCGTATCTCCGGGGTGGTCAAGCTCGACGGGTCCTACAACCTCTCCATCCTCAAAAGTATGGACGGGGACCCTGCCTGCTGCTGCCGGTACTTCTTTGAGTACGACTCCCCCATCGCCGGGACGGGCCACTTCATCCACACCTACCAGGAGAACCTGGACCCCCTCCCCTCCTTCCAGGGGGAGCCCCGGCGGGTGGCTATCGGCGCGGCTGACGCCCGCTCCTGGGCGGAGGAAATCTGGGCCGCGCTGAACGGGGAAAACAAGGTGTCCCTCTACGTCCAGCTCTTCGATCTGGAGAGCGGGGCGCGGGATATTACCATCATCAACAAGCACCGGTAACGCAAAATTTTATGGAGGACCTCAATATGAAAGATTGGCAAAAACTCATTGGCTCAATTATCATTGGTGCCGCCATTATCGGCGCTGCATTGATTTTGTCAGATGCCATCCGCTATTGCGGGGAAGCAATCAATGCCGGATTCACCTTCATACGTTAGGCGCCGCTTGGGCGTATTGACATTTTTCAAACAAGCCCCAATCAAAATTCTGATTTTTAAGGAGGAGGCTCAACTATGACCGAACTGGAACTGAAATATGGCTGCAACCCCAACCAGAAGCCCGCCCGCATCTTCATGGAGGAAGGCGAGCTGCCGTTGGAGGTGCTCAACGGCAAGCCGGGGTACATCAACTTTATGGACGCCCTCAACTCCTGGCAGCTGGTGAAGGCCCTGAAACAGGCCACCGGCCTGCCCGCAGCCGCCTCCTTCAAGCACGTCTCCCCCGCCGGTGCGGCCCTGGGCCTACCCCTGTCCGACGTGGAACGGCAGATGTACTTTGCACCGGAGGGGGACCTCTCCCCCATCGCCTGCGCCTACATCCGGGCCCGGGGGGCCGACCGGCTGTGCTCCTTCGGGGACTGGGCGGCGCTGTCCGACACCTGCGACGGGGACACCGCCCGTTTCCTGGCCCTGGAGGTGTCCGACGGGGTCATCGCCCCCGACTACACGGACGAGGCCCTGGAAATTCTGAAAACCAAGCGCAAGGGCGGCTACAATGTTGTCAAAATTGACCCGGACTACGCCCCCGCCCCCATCGAGCGGCGGAATATCTTTGGCATCACCTTTGAGCAGAGATACAACGACCTGGCAATCAATCAGGATATGCTGACAAATATCGTCACCAGGAACCGTGACCTGCCCCAGGCGGCCAAAAACGACATGCTGCTGGCCCTCATCACCCTGAAATACACCCAGTCCAACTCAGTGTGCTACGTGAAGGACGGCATGACCATCGGCGTGGGGGCCGGCCAGCAGAGCCGCATCCACTGCACCCGTCTGGCGGGGAACAAGGCGGACATCTGGTGGCTGCGGCAGCACCCCAAGGTGCTGGCCCTCCCCTTCCCCGCCGATGTCCGCCGTCCCGACCGGGACAACGCCATCGACGCCTTCATCGCCGACGGCCTCACCGCCCAGGAAAAGGCGGAGTGGATTGCCAGGCTGGAGGGCGTCACCCTGGGCTCCGACGCCTTCTTCCCCTTCGGGGACAACGTGGAGCGGGCCCAGCAGTCGGGGGTAAAATATATCGCCCAGCCCGGCGGCTCCATCCGGGACGACCAGGTCATCCAGACCGCCGACAAGTTCGGCATGGTTATGGCGTTTACAGGAGTGCGTCTGTTCCATCATTAAAACCCCAGCAATGCCGACGGGCGGCCACAGGCCGCCCCTACCTGCAACAATTTCATTTGTAGGGGCGGCCTGTGGCCGCCCTCATAATAGCGAGGTGCAAAATATGAAAGTCTTAGTAGTCGGCGGCGGCGGCCGGGAGCACGCCATCTGCTGGAAGCTGGCCCAGAGCCCCAAGGTGACAAAGCTCTACTGCGCCCCAGGCAACGGGGGCATCGCCCAGGTGGCGGAGTGCGTGCCCATCAAGGCCACTGATGTGGACGGCATGGTGAAGTGGGCCAAGGCGAACGCCATGGATTTCGTCATGGTGGCCCCGGACGACCCCTTGGCCCTGGGGATGGTGGACGCCCTGGAGAAGGCCGGCATCCCCGCCTTCGGTCCCAAGGCCAACGCCGCCATCATTGAGGCCAGCAAGGCTTTTTCCAAAGAACTGATGAAGAAGTACCACATCCCAACTGCCAAATACGAGACCTTCACCGATCTGGACAGGGCGCTGGCCTACATCCGGGAACAGGGCGCGCCCATTGTGGTCAAGGCGGACGGCCTGGCCCTGGGCAAGGGGGTGGTGGTGGCCTCCACGGTGGAGGAGGCGGAAACCGCCGTCCGGGAGATGATGGAGGACAAGAAGTTTGGGGAATCGGGCTCCACGGTGGTCATCGAGGAGTGCATGGTGGGTCCCGAGGTGACGGTGCTGGCCTTCTGCGACGGGGAGCATTTGGTCCCCATGCTGTCCAGCCAGGACCACAAGCGGGCCTATGACGGCAACCAGGGCCCCAACACCGGGGGCATGGGGGCCTTTTGCCCCTCCCCCAAGTACACCCCGGACATCGCGGAGCGCTGTAGGAAAGAGATTTTCCTGCCCACCGTCGCCGCCCTGAAAGCGGAGGGCCGGCCCTTCAAGGGGGTCATCTACTTCGGTCTTATGTTAACCAAGGACGGCCCCAAGGTGGTAGAGTACAACGCCCGGTTTGGCGACCCGGAGACCCAGCCCATCCTGTCTATGCTGGACACCGACCTGATGGACATCTTCCAGGCCTGCGTGGACGGCACTTTGGATCAGGTTGACATCAAGTGGAAGTCCGGGGCTGCCTGCTGCCTGGTGCTGGCCTCCGGAGGCTACCCCGTCAGCTACAAGAGCGGCTACCCCATCTCCGGGCTGGCGGAGGCCGAGGCCCTGGGGGCCACTGTCTTCCATGCTGGCACAAAAAGGGATGAACAGGGAAAAATCCTCACCGCTGGAGGACGGGTGCTGGGCGTCACCGCTCTGGGGGACACCCTGGAGGAGGCCATCGAACGGGCCTACACCGCCGCAAAACCTGTCTCCTTCCAGGATATGCACTTCCGCACCGATATCGGGAAGGTCTGATTGCAAACGCCGCTGCCCTCCAGGACAGCGGCGAATTTTTTTCAAAAAACACTTGACTTTTCTTCGTCGCTACGCTATGATTAGATCGTGCCTACAATGAAAAGAGGTGAACTGCTTGGGCATCCACAAAGGCACAAAGCTGACCGATAACCCCAAGGACTTCATGCTCCGCGTCCGGCTGGACAAGGAGACGCTGGAACAGCTGGACGAGTGCTGCGAAGCGGAACAGCTCTCCCGGTCGGAGGTCGTCCGGAAGGGGATCAAGGAACAGCATGGCCGAATCAAAAAATAGAGTGCTGGCCCACCCTCAAAATGCGACCAACACTCTATATCCCAACACCCGAAGGTCTGGTAAATCTAATTATGCCACATCTTCGGGTAAAAATCAAGGAGGAAACCATGAGTTTACGAGAAGAATTGGACCATTTGTCCACCGCGGTATGTGACATATCTCAGGGAATCAACGCACTGGAGATCATGGCGCTGGGGCTGTCCTCCGCAAAGGACCCCTATGCCCAGGGCTTCAACGCACTGCACACCTATCTGTTTGACGCAAACCAGGCGTTACATAAGCATCTGGATTCCTGCCGGAACGCATTATAAGTAAAAACCGCCCCGCTGCGAAAAGCAGCGGGGCGGTTAACGTTTTAAGGATTACTCCTCGCCAAACATCTTCTGGAGGCGGGTCAGCTTGTCAAAGCGGGCCTTGGCGGTCTCCTCGGAGAGGGCGAACAGCTCCTTGGCGCGGTCGGGGAAGGACCGGGTCAGGGCGGAGTAGCGGGCCTCGTTCATGAGGAACTCCTGGTAGCCGCCGGCGGGAGCCTTGCTGTCCAGGGTGAAGGGGTTCTTGCCCTCCTTCTTCAGGTCGGGGTTGAACCGGAACAGGTTCCAGTAGCCGCATTCCACGGCCTTCTTCATCTCAACCTGGCAGTTGGCCATGCCGCCCTTGATGGAGTGCATCTCACAGGGGGAGTAGGCGACGATGAGAGAGGGGCCGTGATAGGCCTCGGCCTCGGCAATGGCCTTCAGGGTCTGGTTGGGGTTGGCGCCCATGGAAATCTGAGCCACGTACACATAGCCGTAGGTCATGGCGATCTCGGTGAGGGACTTCTTGGGCATCACCTTGCCGGCGGCGGCAAACTGCGCCACCTGGCCGATGTTGGAGGACTTGGAGGCCTGTCCGCCGGTGTTGGAGTACACCTCGGTGTCGAAGACGAAGATGTTCACGTCCTCACCGGAGGCCAGCACGTGGTCCACGCCGCCGTAGCCGATGTCGTAGGCCCAGCCGTCGCCGCCGAAGATCCACACGGACTTCTTGGCCAGGTAGTCCTTCTCGTCCAGGATATCCTTGACCAGCTTGCAGGCGTCGCAGTCGCAGTACTTGGCGCCGGACTCCTTCAGCTCCTTGGCGTGGGCCTGGAACTGGGGCAGCTGATCGCCAAAGACATTCTTGGCCTCGGGGCTGCCGGTGAAGGCAACAATGTCGTCCACGGTCATGATGCTCTCTTCCAGCAGCTTGACATACTCCTTGGTAGCGGCCTCGTTGGCCTTGCCGTCCTCCATGGTGTCCAGCCACTTCTGGGCGGCCTCCTTCAGCGGGCCATAAGTGTGCTCCACAGCGATAAGGGCCTTGGTCTTCTCGGCCAGGCGGGTGCGGATGGCCTTCTGGCCCAGATACATGCCCAGGCCATGCTCGGCGTTGTCCTCAAACAGGGAGTTGGCCCAGGCGGGACCCTTCCCCTCGGCATTGAAAGCGTAGGGAGAGGTAGCGGCGGGGCCGCCCCAGATGGAGGAACAGCCGGTGGCGTTGGAGATATACATCCGGTCACCGAAGAGCTGGGTGATGAGACGGGCATAGGCGGTCTCGGCGCAGCCGGCGCAGGAGCCGGAGAACTCCAGCAGGGGCTTCTTGAACTGGGAGCCCTTGACGGACAGGTCGGCCATCTCCTCCTTGACGGAGACGTTGGCCACCATATAGTTGAACACGTCCTGCTGGGCGGCCTCCTGCTCCTGGGGCACCATGGCCAGGGCGTCCACCGGGCAGGTCTTCACGCACACGGAGCAGCCCATGCAGTCCAGGGGGCTGACGGCGATGGTGAACTTGTACTGACCCTTGCCCTTGCCGGCCTTGACATCCACAATCTTGGCGGCCTCGGGGGCGTTCTTGGCCTCCTCCTCGGTGAGGGCGAAGGGACGGATGGTGGCGTGGGGGCAGACGTAGGAGCACTGGTTGCACTGGATGCACTTGCTGGAATCCCACTGGGGCACAGCCACAGCCACGCCGCGCTTCTCATAGGCGGCGGCGCCCAGCTCAAAGGTGCCGTCGGCATAGGGAGTGAACGCGGAGACAGGCAGGGAGTCGCCGTCCATCCGGTCCACGGGGTCGAGGACGTTGCTCACCAGGTCCACCAGCTTGGCGGGACCGGTGTGCTTGTTCTCCTTGGGGGCGTCTACGGCATCCTTCCAGGAGGCGGGCACATCGAACTTCTTGAAGGCGGTGGCGCCGGCGTCGATGGCCTTGTGGTTCATGTCCACGATATCCTGGCCCTTCTTCAGGTAGGAGTGGGTGGCGGCGTCCTTCATATAGCCGATGGCCTCCTCGCCGGGCATGACCTTGGCCAGGGCAAAGAAAGCGGACTGGAGGATGGTGTTGGTGCGCTTGCCCATGCCGATCTCCTGGGCCAGGTCGATGGCGTTGATGGTGTAGACCTGGATGTTGTTCTCGGCGATATACCGCTTGGCCACGGCGGGCATGTGCTTATCCAGCTCCTCGGCGGACCACTGGCAGTTGATGAGGAAGGTGCCGCCGGGCTTCACGTCCCGGACCATGGGGAAGCCCTTGATGATATAGGCGGGCACGTGGCAGGCCACGAAGTCGGCCTTGTTGATATAGTAGGGGGCGCGGATGGGCTTGTCGCCAAAGCGCAGATGGCTGACGGTCACGCCTCCGGTCTTCTTGGAGTCGTACTGGAAGTAGGCCTGGACATACTTGTCGGTGTGGTCGCCGATGATCTTGATGGAGTTCTTGTTGGCGCCCACGGTGCCGTCGCCGCCCAGACCCCAGAACTTGACCTCGATGGTGCCCTCAGCGGCGGTGTTGGGGGCCTTCTTCTCCTCCAGGGACAGATCGGTGACATCGTCCACGATGCCGATGGTGAACTTCTTCTTGGGGGCGTCCTTGGCCAGCTCCTCGTACACGGCGAAGACGGAGCGGGGCGGGGTGTCCTTGGAACCCAGGCCGTAGCGGCCGGCGATCACGGTCTTGCCGGACATACCAGCCTCGGCCAGAGCGGTAATCACGTCCTGATACAGGGGCTCACCCAGGGAGCCGGGCTCCTTGGTGCGGTCCAGAACGGCGATCTTGGTGGCGGTGGCGGGGATGGCGGCGATGAGCTTGTCGGCCCGGAAGGGGCGGTACAGGCGGACCTTGACCATGCCCACCTTCTCACCGTGGGCGTTCATATAGTCGATGACCTCCTCTGCCACGTCGCAGAAGGAGCCCATGCAGATGATCACCCGGTCGGCGTCGGGGGCGCCGTAGTAGTTGAACAGCTGATAGTCGGTGCCCAGCTTGGCGTTGATCTTGCCCATGTACTCCTCGACGATCTCGGGCAGGGCGTCATAGTACTTGTTGCTGGCCTCGCGGTGCTGGAAGAAGATGTCGCCGTTCTCGTGGGAGCCCCGCATGGTGGGGTGCTCGGGGTTCAGGGCCCGGGCGCGGAAGTCGGCCACGGCGTCCATGTCCACCATCTCGGCCAGGTCCTTGTAGTCCCAGATAGCCACCTTCTGAATCTCGTGGGAGGTGCGGAAGCCGTCGAAGAAGTTGATGAAGGGAACGCGGCCCTTGATGGCGGCCAGGTGGGCCACGGGAGCCAGGTCCATGACCTCCTGCACGTTGCCCTCGGCCAGCATGGCAAAGCCGGTCTGGCGGCAGGCCATCACGTCGGAGTGGTCGCCGAAGATGTTCAGAGACTGGGCGGCCACGGTACGGGCGGACACGTGGAACACACCGGGCAGCAGCTCGCCGGCGATCTTGTACATGTTGGGGATCATCAGCAGCAGGCCCTGGGAGGCGGTGTAGGTGGTGGTCAGGGCGCCGGCGTTGAGCGAGCCGTGGACAGTGCCGGCGGCGCCGGCCTCAGACTGCATCTCAATGACCTTGACGGTGTTGCCGAAGATGTTCTTCTGGCCCTGGGCGGCCCACTGGTCAACATAGTCGGCCATGGGACTGGACGGCGTGATGGGGTAGATGCCGGCTACCTCGGTAAAGGCGTAGCTGACATATGCCGCAGCGTTGTTGCCGTCCATGGTTTTGAATTTTCTTGCCATAGAGGTTCCCTACTTTCTTCCTAAATTTGCTGAGGTGGATTGCTTCTCTGCTCTATTTTACAGGCCTGTCCCCATCGAACCAATGATGAAAATGGTTATGATTTTCATAAGCAAATCGTTATATCGGGACAGGCCCGCGCCGTTCCCGGCAGAAAGGCCCGGCTGGGGGATTTCAGACAGATGTAGTGTATCACTTTTTAAGCGGTTTGTAAACTTTTCTGCTGAATTTTTCCCTTCAAAAATTTATGCAATTTGGGCATTTTTTTCATGAAAAATGAAGACCGCCCCGCCGGTCGGCCCGGCAGGGCGGTTATTAAGTAAAGGGTTATGGGGTCGGATCAGCCGCCCATGGCGGTGGTGGAGATCAGCTCACCGAACTTGGCGGCGTCGGTGGGCACCCAGACCTTCTTGGTCTTGCCGTTGACATCCATCTCAGCCAGCTCAAAGTCCACGTCGAAGTCCGCGGTCTTGTCGGTGGGCTTGATGTCGCCGATCACGCCGGACACGGCCTGGAGAATCGCGCCCATGGCGGCGTCCATGTCGCCGCTCTGGAGGATGGAGGGGTCCAGGTTGTTCATGGCATCGGTCATGGCCTGGGTCAGGGCCTCAGGGTCGAAGGTGTTCACAGTGCAGGTGACCACGGCCTCGCCCGCCTTCTCGTCGGAGCTCTTGGTCACGGCGGTGAGCTTCACCTCTTTGAACATCTTCATAAAAGCTTCTACAAAATCCTGCATCTGCTCGTTGGTCACGGTCATGCCCATACCGGAGAACTGGGATACCATCTCGTCGGCCAGCTCGTCATAGATGCTGCCGTCCAGGCCGATGTCGGAACGGGCCTCATCCTCAGAGGCGTAACCGAACAGGTTCACAAAAGAGGACGCGTCGTCCTTCAGGATCATCTCAAACAGAGCCACGGCCACCTGGTCGGGGGCGGCAATCTCTTCCTTCTTTCCGCAGCCGGTCAACGTCAGGGAGAACAGCATGACCATCACCAGCAGCAGCGCGGGGATTCTACGGGTCAATTTCATTGAAGTCACTCCTTTTAAACATTCGGCACACAAGCCGTGAGCTCCATTATACGAGGACACGATAGAAAAATCAACCATTAAAATACAAATTTATTAAATCTTAATCTTTCCCCTTCTGTTGCATTTTTCCCTAAAAGCCGTTACAATAGGTTTCAACCAATCATCCCCTGCTTTGGAGGTGGGAGCATGGTACAATCTATCCAATCCCTGGGGCTCCATGGGGTCACCGGCTACCTGGTCACTGCCGAGTGCGACCTGTCCGGCGGCCTGCCCGCCTTTACGGTGGTGGGCCTGCCCGATGCCGCCGTCAACGAGGCCCGGGAACGGGTGCGGGCCGCCATCAAGAACTGCGGTTTCACCTTCCCCGTCAGCCGCATCACCGTCAACCTGGCCCCCGCCCATTTAAAAAAGATCGGCACCCTCTACGACCTGCCCATGTTGGTGGGCATCCTGGCCGCCGGCAAGCAGCTGCGCCTGCCCAAGGAGAACTGTGCTTTCATCGGGGAGCTGTCCCTGTCCGGACAGCTACGCCCCTGCGCGGGGATGTTGTCCATGGCCCTGGCCGCCAAGCGGGAAGGAATCGAAGCCCTGTATGTTCCGGAGGACAACGCCGCCGAGGCCACCCTGGCCGAGGGGCCTGCCGTCTACCCCGTCCGGGATGTGGCCCAGCTGGAGCGCCACCTCATGGGAGAGGAGCCCATCTCCCCCGCCCCGCCCTGGGTGCCCTCCCCCGCCGACTTCCACTGCCCCGATATGGCCGAGGTCAAAGGCCAGGAGCAGGTAAAGCGGGCCCTGGAGATTGCCGCCGCCGGGGGTCACAGCGTCCTCATGTCCGGCCCGCCGGGCACAGGCAAGTCCATGCTGGCCCGCCGCCTGCCCGGCATCCTCCCCGGCATGACCCGGCAGGAGGCTTTGGAGTGCACCGAGATTCACTCCATCATGGGCCAGACCAGCGCCAAACAGCCCCTGATTACCCTGCGGCCCTTCCGCTCCCCTCACCACACCGTCTCTTCCACCGGAATGGCCGGGGGAGGCTCCAACCCCCGGCCGGGGGAAATTTCCCTGGCCCACAACGGGGTCCTGTTCCTGGACGAGCTGCCCGAGTTCCCCAAGGAGGTGCTGGAGGTCCTACGCCAGCCTCTGGAGGACGGCCAGGTTCAGATTTCCCGGGCGGCGGGCACCGTCACCTACCCCGCCCGGTTCATGCTGGTGTGCGCCATGAACCCCTGCAAGTGCGGCTGGTACGGCCACCCCTCCGGCCGATGCCGGTGCACCGAGGCGGAGGTGAAAAAGTACCTCTCCCGCCTCTCCGGTCCCCTCCTGGACCGGCTGGACCTGTTTGTGGAGGTGTCCCCCCTGGAGTTTGACGAGCTGGCCCAGCGGGAGCGGGCGGAGACCTCCGCCCAGGTGAAGGAGCGGGTGGACTCCGCCCGGGCCATCCAGACCAGGCGGCAGAAGGACACCGGCGTGTCCTGCAACGCTCAACTGGACCGTCAGGCCCTGGACCGCTTCTGCGCCTTGGACGGCGCCTGCCAGCGGCTGATGAAGGGGGCCTTCGACCGGATGGGCCTCACCGCCCGGAGCTACGACCGCATCCTCCGGGTGGCACGTACCATCGCCGACCTGGACGGCGGCGGGGACATCTCCCCCGCCCACCTGGCCGAGGCGCTGCAATACCGGCCGCCAGAATATTTGAGGCGTTAGCGCGCCTTTGCCGCCCGGTATCCCTTCGCTTTCCCGAATAGAAACGCCTCACATACCGCGCGGCTGGTGTCCCGGTCCGCTACGTCACACAGTGCCAGCATGTCGCGCAGTCCCATCTGATACCCTCTCTTTGCCACTTCGTCCATATCCGTCAGCTCTATGTACCTCCCGATTTTTTGAATAATGGGTTCCATTTTGAAAAACCTCCTTGATTATCACCAAGAGACATGATATCATCAGATTTACCAGACCTCCGGGTGTGGTTCAATAACGGATTCGCTCAACTTTCGACGGGAGGGCGTTTCCGTTATTTTTTGTCCAATTCTTTTTTCACAAGCTTTATCCCTTTGTTTATAGTAAAAACAGTTGAAAAGAGTTACAATCAGGAGTATAGTAAAGACATGAGTTATTCAAAGGACTACAGGAAACGGACAATTGAATACAGACAGGCGGGGCACAGCATGGAAGCGACACATCAAGTCTTCAAGGTATCCAAATCGACGATACAAAAATGGGAAAAGCAGCTGAAAGAAACGGGGGATTTGGACAAGAAAGAGCTGCACAGGAGTTTCCGAAAAATCGATCCGGAAAAACTGAGGGCGTATGTTGCAGGACACCCAGACGCATACCAGTCGGAAATGGCGGAGGCATTGGGATGCAGTGCAAGCGGAATCCGGGATGCATTGCGGCGGCATAAGATCACAAGGAAAAAAAGACGACCAGCTACCAGGAGCAGGATAGACAAAAAGTAGTGGCGTATCAGGAAGAGATCAAGGAAATACCGTCGGCAAAGATTGCGTATGTGGATGAAAGCGGTATAGATACATACCTGTATCGAGAATATGGGTATGCGCCCCGTGGCCAGCAGGTGTTTGGACAAATTCGTGGTCGAAAATATCAGCGCTGCGGCATTGTCGCCGCTCAAATAGGTGACAGGATTCTTGCACCGTTTCAGTATAACGGAACGATGGACAGCAAGCTTTTTGAATTCTGGTTTTCCAACCAGCTTCTGCCTTCTCTGGAACAAGGAACCGTGATTGTAATGGACAATGCTTCGTTCCATTCCAAAAAGCGGTTGCTTTTTGCTGCCCAAAATGCTGGATGCAGACTTCTGTTCCTTCCACCATACTCTCCAGAGCTCAATCCCATTGAAAAATTCTGGGCCTGGCTGAAGCGCTTCTTGAGAAAAGTCCTTCCTTCTGCCCCTTCCTTTGATGTTGCCCTTTGTAACGCTTTTCAACTGTGGTGACTATAAGCAGTCGCAAAAGTCAATCGTTTTTATAAAAAAACCGCCCAATCGGGCGGTTGATGCTTTGTTAATGAAACATTATTCTTTTCTCCACCGCTTCAGGGTGGGGAACCAGCCCCGCATCATCTTCTCCGCCTCCTCCTGGGGACCGAAGGGGTGGCCGTTCTCGGCATTGAACTTCAGGTTAAAAGCGATGATGTCGTCCATGGTGGCGTCGGGGGCGGTAAAGGCCCCGTTCTGATAGCAGTAGCGGCAGTAGTCGCCGCTGAGGGCACCGTCCGCCTCAGTACCCTGGTCTTCGGGCCTGTCCAGGGGCATGGCACAGCACTGACAAAACTTTCTTTCTTCCATTGAGATAACCTCCTTAATATCGGACGGGGTGTGTTCCCCCCTGCCTCTGACACAAGGATACGCCATGAAACCTGACAGGGTCTGTCAAGTTTCATAGACCGCCAGAGATTTTTTTATTTCCTCCCGCAGAATATCCCGCCAGTAGCCCGGCGACAGCACCTCCAGCTGGCTGCCGAAGGACAGGAGGAAGGACAACAGCCATTGATCCTCCGGGAAGGTGCAGTCCACCAGCAGATGACCGTCCTGCTCTGACGTAATCTGCTTCGGGTGGAAGTAGTCCCGCACCCGCCAGGCAGCGGAGGGGACGAAGCGCAGACGCAGGTCCACTCCCCGGTAGCCTTCGGGCAAGGGGGGCTCCAGCTGCTCCGGGGGCGTCCGGGGCGGACAGCTCCCCTCCTCCAGCCGGAGGTCCTCCATGCGGACCAGGCGGAAAATCCGCCAGTCCTGCCGCTCCCGGCAGAAGGCGGACAGATACCAGCACCCGGCCTTGAACACCAGCCGGGCAGGCTCCACGGTACGGCGGCTGCGCGCTCCCGCGGAGCTGTAGTAGGTGAAGGACAGGGGCTGCCGCCCCAGAATGGCCCCCTTTACCTGCGAAAAGTTCTCCCGCTCCGCCGCGCCGCTGCCCCAGTCGGTGAAATCCACCTCCAGCCAGCCGTCCCCCTCCCGGCGGAAGAGGGCGGACAGCCGTGACAGGGCCTCCTCTCCTCCTCCGGTGGCCTGAACGGCCCGGAGTGCGAAGAGAATCTCGTCCTGCTGCGCCCGGGACAGCAGCGCCCTGTCCAGCACAAACTGGTCCATCAGCCGAATGCCGCCCCCCTGTCCCTTCTGGGTAAACACCGGGATACCGGCAGCGGACAGGGCGTCGATATCCCGGTAGATGGTCCGCTCCGATACCTCCAGCCGCCGGGCCAGCTCCCCGGCGGTGATTGCCCGCTTTTCCACCAGGAGGTAGAGGAGTTCAAAGAGGCGGCTGTTCTTCATCGAACCTCTATTTGCCCCAGCACCTGGCCGATGGGCAGATTGATGGCCAGGTCGGCCCGGCCGTCGTAGGGGGTGGGGCTCTTGTTGATGAGCACCAGCCGGGAGCCCCGGTAGTAGTTGATCAGTCCCGCGGCGGGATACACCGCCAGGGAGGTGCCGCCGATGATGAGCAAGTCCGCCGCCCGCAGGTCGGACACCGCCCCCTCGATGGTGGTGCTGTCCAGTCCCTCCTCGTAGAGAACCACATCGGGCTTGATGGTCCCGCCGCAGGTGCACTTGGGCACCCCGGTCCCCTCCTTGATGTCCGCCACGGCATAGGGCTTGCGGCACTTCATGCAGTAGTTCCGGTGGACGCTGCCGTGGAGCTCCCACACCCGCTGGGACCCGGCCAGCTGATGGAGCCCGTCAATATTCTGAGTGACCACAGAACGGAGCTTGCCCGCTTTTTCCAGCTCCGCCAGCTTTTTGTGGGCGGCATTGGGCTGGGCGTCCAGGCAGAGCATCTTGTCCCGGTAGAAGCGGTAAAACTCCTCGGGCCGGGCATCAAAAAAGGTGCGGCTGAGAATTTCCTCCGGGGGCCAGGCGTACTTCTGGTTGTACAGGCCATCCACACTGCGGAAATCCGGGATGCCGCTCTCGGTGGACACCCCCGCCCCGCCGAAAAAGACAATCCTCTGGCTCTCGTCAATCCACTGCTGTAGGGTTTTGATTTTTTCATCCATACATACCCCTCCTTTTTGGATAGTTTACCACGGAACCGGCGGAAAGTAAATCTCCTCTTGACTTAAACCCCGCTTCAAGTAGTAAGCTGTAGAAAACACATGAGGAGGAACGCCATGAACTACCGCACATTGGGCCGCACCGGCCTGAAGGTCAGTGAAATCGCCATGGGCTGCGAGGGCCTTGTGGACAAAAACCCGGGCCAGGTAAAGGAATTTGTGGACAGGATGGAGGCCCTGGGAATCAACTGCATCGACCTGTACACCCCCAACCCGGAGGTCCGCGTCAACCTGGGCAGGGCCCTGAAGGGCCGGCGGGAGAAATTTATCCTGCAATCCCACCTGTGCTCCATCTGGGAAAATGGACAGTACCTGCGCACCCGGGACATCGCCAAGGTCAAGGCCGGCTTTGAGGAGATGCTCCGCCTGCTGGACACTGATTACATCGAAATCGGCATGATTCACTACTCCGACGCCCTGTCCGACTGGCAGGAGATCAAAGATGGCCCCATTATGGCCTACGCCCAGGAGCTGAAGAGGGCCGGGAAGATTGGCTGCATCGGCCTGTCCAGCCACAACCCGGAGGTGGGCCAGGCGGCGGCGGACAGCGGGCTCATCGACGTGCTCATGTTCAGCGTCAACCCCTGTTACGACCTCCAGCCCGCAGGGGAGGACGTGGAGCAGCTGTGGGCGGAGGCCGCCTACGAAAAGCCTCTGGTAAACATGGACCCCCAGCGCCAGGCCCTCTATGAGAGCTGCCAGCGGCTGGGGGTGGGGGTCACGGTAATGAAAGCCTTCGGCGGCGGCGACCTCTTGAGCCAATACTCCCCCGCCGGGGTTGCGCTGACTCCCCTCCAGTGCCTGCACTACGCCCTCACCAGGCCGGGGGTGGCCTGCGTGATGGCGGGAGCCAGGACGGTGGAGGAACTGGCCCAGTGCGCCGCCTACGAAGACGCCTCCGACAGCGAAAAGGACTACGCCGCCGTCTTTGCCTCCATGCCCAAGATCAGCTGGGAGGGCCACTGCATGTACTGCGGTCACTGCGCCCCCTGCCCCAGGGGCATCGACGTGGCCGCAGTGACCAAGTTCCTCAACCTGGCCAGGGCCCAGGGGCAGGTGCCTGAGACGGTGCGGGAGCACTACGCCGTCCTGCCCCACCACGCCGGGGAGTGCGTGGCCTGCGGCGCCTGTGAGAATCGGTGCCCCTTCTCGGTGTCCATCATCGAGAACATGAAGCAGGCCGCAGAGCTCTTTGAAACAACAGGATCGCCCGCATGATGGGCGATCCTGTTTCGTCTCAGATGGTATTTACGGGGCGTATCCTTTTCGCAGATTGTAATGTAGGGGCTGCCGCCCTCGGCGGCCCGCCAAAATGCAGCGCCTCCCCTGGTTTCGGGCCGCCCAGGGGGCGGCCCCTACAGCTGATCTCCGGATAAAATGCGCGTTAGGGCCCTCCCGTGTTTACGCCCGCACCACCGCGTGGAGCAGGGACCAGATCGACCAGAGAAAGCCGGCCACGAAAATGAGGCCCAGCAGAGGGAACAGCAAGTCGGTAATAACCTCAGTCCTCCAGGGGAGCACCTGCGTCAGGATCATCGGGGCGAAGCAGATGCCCCAGATGACCCAGCCTCCCTTGGAGCCAAACCGCTGGATGACCGCCCCCACGATGACACCCCCACCCACAGCCAGGGCAAAAATGAGCAGCCACCAGTACCAGTCCAGGGTGAAATTCTCAACAATCAGGGTCTTTTCCGGGAGCGGGACCAGCTCTCCGGCCATGTTTTCAAAAATCTTACCCGTAGGAATTTCGATACCGTCTAGGTGCGGCGGCGGGGAAACAAATCGCATAGCCCCCGACCTGGACGGCACCCAAACGCTCAGCCCCGCCAGCTTTGCCCACAGGGGCGGGCAAAGGAACCGCTCAATGACAGCCAGCACTCCGCCCAGGGCCAGGGCGAAGGTGCTCTCGAAGGCGCACAGCCCCAGGGTGAGGCCCAGGGCCCGCTTCCGGGTCTGCCCAAAGCGCAGGGCCTGCTCAAAGCTGACCCCCACATGGGAAATCCCGGCCACCAGGGCGGTAAAGCCGCCCACAATGGGAAACAGGATGCAGCCCACCGTCACACTGTCCGAGGGCCGTCCAAAGTACATGACGCACCCGATGATAATCTGGACCAGCAGGAACAGTCCGCCCTCCACCCCCAGATAGAGGAGCAGGTCGTCCAGGTTCAGCTTGACCAGCTTTTGAAATTGTTTCCACATTTCCACTCACCTCACTACAAAACGCCGGATGGTGCGCCAGATTACAACCTCGCCGGCAGCGGCCGCCGCAGCCAGCACCCCGGCAACAATCCCCGGCAGGGCGGCCAGCCAGCCCCAGCCCTCCCCGCGGACGAAGTCCATCACCTCAGTCTCCGCCGACAGAATCAGGAACACGGTGGCCCCCATCAGCAGGAACACCGCCAGCACCATCGTGAACACCCCCAGGCCCTTGTGCTTGATCATCAGCAGCCCGCACAGGCAGCCCAGCACCATAAACACGGCGCAGGCCAGGGGGAACACCCAGGGCCGGCCGTCGAACAGGTGCAGCAGCATCCACCGGTCCCGGACCTCCCAGTTGGCCATGGCGGGAAAGGCGCACAGAAAGACCTGTAAGACCCAGCTGATCAGGGTGTAGAACACTATAATCCCCTGGAGCGCCCAGAAGAAATCCCCCCGCCGGGCGCCGAAGGACAGCCCCAGGTTCAGGTTGTTGGTACACAGGGCAAAGCCGTAAAGATACAGCATAAAGAGGATCATGATGGGAAACATGGCATAGTAGGTGGTGAAGAGATTGTCGCCTGAGCTGCCGGTGCTGCCGGGCACGCCGGTGATATAGCACCCGGCAATCACGATGGCGGCAAAGCCGATAACCGCCCCCATGTTGATCCAGGCAAAGCTCAGGAGAAACCGAAAGGATTTTACCATCGTTTCCGCCCCCTTACTGGGCGTCCCCGTGGCCGCACAGGGACACAAAGACGTTTTGCAGGTTCATAGGGGACACATCCACGTCGGCCTCCAGAGCGCTTTCCAGCTTGACCATATCCCCCCGGACGGCCACCGTCTTGTGCCGGCCCATCTGGTGGGTGGACAGAATTTGCAGGCCGTTGCACACCCGGTCCACCACGTCCTCCCGGCCGGAGACGTAGTGGAACTGGCCGACCAGCTCCTCGGTATCGGCGTTCTCGATGATGCGGCCCTCGTCCAGGATGATGACCCGCTCAAAGACGGAGGCCGCCTCCTCGATGATGTGGGTGGAGACGATAAAGGTCCGGCCCGTCTGAGCGAAATCCTCCAGCAGCAGCTGGTAGAACCGTTCCCGCATCACCACGTCCAGCCCGGCGGCGGGCTCGTCCAGGATGGTAATGGGGGCCCGGCTGGCCAGGGCGATGAGAATGGTCACCATGGACATCTGGCCCTTGGACAGCTGGGAGATTTTTTTCTTGGTCTCCAGCTTGAACTCGTCCAGCAGGCGCAGGGCGTAGTCCAGATCCCAGTTGGGGTAGTAGATGGCGGCGGATTTGAGATAGTGCTTGACCTTCAGGTTGTTGGGCCCGGAGAACAGAGTGGGCTGAAGCTCCCGGGAGAAACAGATATCGTTCAAAGCCCTCTGGTTCTCCCATACCGGCTGGCCGTCGTAGGTAACCTCGCCGCTGTTCTTGGTGTTCTGGGCTGTGAGGATGCCCAGCAGAGTGGTTTTGCCCGCCCCGTTGCGGCCAATGAGCCCGTAGATTTTCCCAGGCTCGATGGTGAGGTCCAGATTGTGGAGAACCTCCTTGTCCTTGTAGGATTTGCACAGGCCCTGGGCCTTCAAAATTCCAGCGTTCATTTTTCTTTCTCCTCTCCGATGGCCCGCTCAATCATGGCCACCAATTCCTCTCCGGTGAGGGCCAGGGAGGCCCCCTCCTTCACCAGAGGCTTGACGTAGCCGTCGTAAAAGGCGGCCTTTCTCTTCTGTTTCACAGTCTCCCCCGCTCCTTTCGATACGAACATGCCGATGCCCCGGCGCTTGTACAAAATTCCGTCCGACACCAGCAGGTTGATGCCCTTGGCCGCCGTGGCCGGGTTGATGTTGTACCCCCGAGCCAGTTCGTTGGTAGAGGGCACCTGCTCCTCCTCCCGGTAGACCCCCCGGAGGATGTCGTCCTCCAGCATCCGGGCAATCTGCAAGTAAATCAGGGACTGGTCGTTTAAAGTCCCGCGCATTGAATCACCTCCGCGGTTTTATTTGCTCGGTTGTTTATCGGTTCATTACTTATGTAACTAACCATATCACCAATGAGGTTCTTTGTCAAGAGGTTTTTCAAAAAAATTGAGAGACGTACAAATGTACGTCTCTCGCTACTTATCAAATAATTCGCTGTGTGTGCCCGTTCTGGTCAATGTCAAAACAAGAGCGCTGCCGTCTACCTTGTAAATCAGCAGCCAATCCGGCTGAATGTGGCATTCCCGGTGACCTCTGTAGTCTCCCAGCAGGGCATGGTCCTGATATTTTGGGTCCAGCGGCTCCTCCGCCGCCAGAATATCTACAACGTCCAGCAGCAGCTCCACATCTCTGCCCTGTTTTTTGGCTCGCTTGTAGTCCCTTTTGAACCTGGAGGAGTAAAAAACATCAAGCATCCAGGGCCTCCCGCAGGGTCTCCCGACTTTTAAACGGCCCCGTCAGGTTCCGCTTCGTATTGACATCCTCAATGGCCGCCAGCGTCTCGGCGTTAGGGCGGTTTATATTCAGCTCAAAGGGAATCCCGCCCTGACGAATCACCGCCTTGGCAAAGATATTAAACGCAGTGGACATGGTCATCCCCAACTGCCCGCATATCTCATCGAAGCGCCGTTTGTCTGTTTCGTCGATTCTGATATTGACGTTTGTCTGTGCCATTTCACAGCCCTCCATACAATTATTTATTTACATTATAGCAATATTTTATTACAATGTCAATCAATTGCCGCATCAAAAAATCGCCGTCCTCTCGGACGGCGATTCTCAAATGTTCTATTACGCCTTCTCAGCCTTGCCCTCGGCTTTCGCGGCGGCCTTGGCGGGCGCGGGGGTTTCGATGCCCTTGGCGGCGTTGACAGCCTGAACCACGCCCCGGCCCTGGTCGTTGGCCTCCTTGGCGTGCTTCTCCACGTCCAGCTTGTTCTTGGGGCTGCGGACCAGACAGCCGGCGCCCTGGACACAGCCGCCCTCGCAGGCCATGCCCTCGATAAAGTTGCCCTCCAGACGGCCCACCTTCAGCTTCATCAGGGCCACCTCGCAGGCGGCGGTGCCGCTGCA
Source organism: uncultured bacterium (assembly GCA_949840775.1). Taxonomy (GTDB): domain Bacteria; phylum Bacillota; class Clostridia; order Oscillospirales; family Oscillospiraceae; genus Lawsonibacter. The sequence continues at coordinate 28,020 of CATKXO010000013.1, forward strand.
TGGGACGGCCTTGACCTGGAAGTCGCTGCCCTTCTCCTTCAAAGTCTGGACCACGGCCTCGGCCACGCCGCCGCTGCGGGCAAAGTTCCGGCCGTAGCCGCTGGCCTCGTCCAAGGGGGCCTCCTCCAGCTTCTCCAGGTCGATGTCCCGGGACTGGAACAAGGCAAACAGCTCCTCGTAGGTGAGGACACAGTCAATGGCGTTCATGGTACGGCCCAGCTGGAACTCCTTCTTTTTGGCTACACAGGGGCCAATGAAGACCACCTTGGCGTCGGGGTCCTTCTCCTTCAGATGCAGGCCGATCATTACCATGGGGGAGGGGGTGTGGGAGACATATTGGTTCAGCTCGGGGTGCTTTTTCTTCACGTAGCCCACAAAGCCCGGGCAGCAGGAGGAGGTGAGCACACCCTTCTCCACCAGCTCCTCAGACTCCCGGTCGGCCACCATGTCGGCGCCCAGGGCCACCTCAGCCACTCCGGAGAAGCCCAGCCGCTTGATACCGGCCACGACCTGGCCGTAGGTGGCGGGGGCAAACTGGCCGGCGATGGAGGGAGCGATGACGGCATAGGTCTTGTAGCCCCAGTGGGCGCCGCCCTGAATCATCTGGATGGCGTCCACAATCCAGGACTTGTCCTGAATGGCCCCGAAGGGGCACTGATAGACGCAGTTGCCGCAGGAGATACACTCGTTAATGTCGATGAAAGCCTTCTTGTCCGGGCCCATGGAGATGGCCTTGGCGGGACAGCCCTTCTCGCAGGGGCGCTGGTTCTTCACAATGGCGCTGTACTGGCAGGCGCTGACACACTTGCCGCAGGTGATACATTTGCTGTGGTCGATGGTGGCCCGGTGGTTGACAATCTTGATGGCGTCCTTGGGGCAGGCGTGGACACAGCGGGTGGCCAGACAGCCCCGGCAGGAGGCGCTCACCGTCATCTCAGTGACGGGACACTCGTCGCAGGCCACTTTCAGCACCTCTACCACGCTGGGGTTGGTCTTGTCGCCACCCATGGCCATCTTGACCCGGCTGCTCACCACCGCCCGTTCCTTGTAGATGCAGCAGCGCAGGCTGGCCTCGGGGCCGGGGATAATCTTCTCCGGCACATCCAGAATACCGGTTTGGAGCCTGTCCTCCCAGGCCAGACGGGCCACCTCAGTGAGTACAGAGGTTTTCAGTTCCTGAATTTTGGTTTCAAATGTGTGCATATGTACGCTCCTTCCTCTAATATCAGCAAATTGAATCGTTTTGCAATTTTTGGAGGATGCCCCTGCAAAATGCAGGATTTCTTTCATTTCCAACACATTTTACTCTGGGGGCCTGTTTCTGTCAAGAGACATTTTACACCATTCCGCCCCATTTGACCAGCCCCTTTTTACGTTTATTACAGCAGCGGGGAACAGGTCCCCTAACGATAAAAATACCGCCAGCCGTCCTCTGTCTCCACCCGGCCCAAAGACACCCCCATCACCCGCTCCAGCTCCGCCCCGGAATACAGCTCCTCCGGGGTCCCCAGCCGGCAGACGCGCCCCTGGTCCAGCAGAGCGGCCCGGTGGGCGTAACGCATGGCCAGGGTCAGGTCGTGGAGGACCATCACCACCGCCCTCCCCTCCTCCGCCAGCCGGCGGGCCAGGGCCATCACCTCCAGCTGGCAGCCCACATCCAGATAGGTGGTGGGCTCATCCATGAGGATGGTCTGGGTGTCCTGGGCCAGGGCCAGCGCCAGATAGACCTTCTGCCGCTGGCCGCCGGACAGCTCCGGGAGGGGCCGGCGGGCCAGGTCGGCCGCTCCCACCCACTCCAGGGCCCGACGCACCATCTCGTGGTCCTCCCGCCGGTAGCGCCGGGGGTAGGACAGATAGGGAAACCGGCCATGGAGGACCATCCGCCCGGCGGTGATGTTTGGGGTGGGCCGGGACTGGGGCAGGTAGGCGATCTTTTGGGCAATTTCTCTGGGGGACAGGCGCTCCAGGGGGACACCGTCCACCAGTACCTCTCCGCCGGACCTGGCCAGCAGGCCGTTGGCCGTCCGGAGCAGGGTGCTCTTGCCGCAGCCGTTGGGGCCTAAAATCGCCAAAACCTCGCCGGGGCGGAAATCCAGGTCAACGCGCTCCAGCACAGCCCTGCCGGGGTAACCCGCCCGGAGGTTTCTCAGCGCAATCACAGCCCGCCGCCCCCTCTCCGCTGCTTCAGCAGCAGCCAGATAAAGAAGGGCCCTCCCGTCAGGGACAGCGCCACCCCCAGGGGCAGCTCAAAGGGGGCAAACAGCATCCGGGAGGCCAGGTCGCAGGCGGTGAGCAGCAGCGCTCCCCCCAGGGCGGAGGACAGCAGCAGGAAAAAGCTCTCCTCCCCCACCGCCCGGCGCATAATATGGGGCACCAGCAGCCCTACAAAGCCCAGCAGCCCGGCAAAGCTCACCGCCGCCCCCGCCAGAGCAGCCGCCAGCATGAGCAGCGCCAGCCGCAGCCACTTGGCGGGCAGCCCTAAGCTCTGAGCGGTCTCCCGGCCCAGCAGGAGCAGGTCCAGCTCGTTAGACAGGGACAGGGCAATCACCAATGCGGCCAGAATCACCCAGAAGGCGGGGGCCAGCCGGGCCATGGACAGGTTTTTCACCCCGCCGATGCGGAAGTCGGTGTAGCCGCTGAGGGCGTCGGGGACAAATGTGACCACCGCGTCAATCCCCGCGCTGAAAATGCTGGACATGGCCACCCCCGCCAGCACCAGGGTAATCCGGGCGGCCCCGGCCCGCTCCGAGATAAACAGCACCAGCAGCACCCCCGCCAGCGCCCCCAAAAAGGCGGCGAAGGGGGTGAGCCGGACGGCTCCCGGGGCCAGGGCGCAGCACAGGGCGGTGGCCAGCCCCGCTCCGGAGTTGACCCCAATCACATTGGGAGCGGCCAGGGGGTTGTTCAGCACCCCCTGGATGATCACACCGGCACAGGCCAGGGCCGCCCCCGCCAGCAGACAGCCGCACAGCCGGGGCAGGCGGGCGTAGAGGACGATGGCGGTCTGGGTGGCCTCTCCCCGGCCCAGCAGGACGGCCGCCACCTCACCGACGGGGATGGACGCCGCCCCAAAGGCCAGGTTGGCCACCGAGGACAGCGCCAGCAGCACCGCCAGCAGAGCGATCACCCCGGCCTGGCCCTTACGCCCCACAGAGGATATCCGCCAGCTGCTCATAGGCGTCCCCCCACAGGGCGTTGGGCTTTAAGCTGTACATCCGCCGGTCCAGGATGTGGAAATCGCCCCTCTGTACCGCCTGGAGGCTGGCCCAGGCGGGGTTGGACAGCAGGCTTTCCTCCAGGTTGGCCTGGGCGGACGCCTCGTCGGTGCCGTGGTAGACAGCGAAGATATAGTCCGGGTCGGCCTGGATGACGGCCTCCAGGCTCAGGTCCTCCAGCAGGGCCCCGTCCTGGTCGGCGATGTTTCTGCACCCCAGCTCCTTGAGCATGGGCCCCAGCACATTGTCCTCGCTGTTCTTCACCTTCACGCTGCTGCCTGACACCTGGATGGTGAGCACTGTGGGGGCGTAGTCATACACGGCCCTCCGCATCACAGCCCCGTCCACCTGAATCTTAACATCGGTTCCATAGGTCTCATAGTTCTCCGGGTGTCCGGTGAGCTGAGCAAACAGCGCCAGCAGGTCCAGATAGTCCTGGAAGGAGGACACGTCGAAGTAGGCGGAGGGGATACCGGCCCGGTCGAAGGTCTCCTTCAGCTCCAGGTTGGAGGGGGACAGGCTGCTGGCAATCACCAGGTCCGGTTCCGCCCCCAACACCAGCTCCACGTTGGGCTTCATGGGGGAGCCGATGTTGACAGTCCCCTCCCCCAGCTCCAGGCCGTAGGACTCCCAGGCGTCGTTGGCGGTGGCGGCTAACGTGTCCTCCCCTCCCGCCAGGACCCACACGTCGGCAAAGCTGCCGATCATCACCGCCGCCCGCCGGGGCTGGCTAATGGAAAACTCCTGGCCCAGAGCGTCGGTGAAGGTGATTTTTCCCGGCGCTGAGTCCGCGGCGCCGGGTTTAGACTCGTACCCCGTTATGGTCTGGGTGTGCGCCGGCTGGCAGGCGGTGGTCAGGAGGAGGGCAAAGAGCAGGATTATGCTGAATATGCGTCGTTTCATTGGTATCTCCTTTATTTGCCGGATAGATTCTAATGGCCCGCCCAAGGGGGCGAGCCCCACAAAAGACAAGCTGCATATGTGGGACCCGCCGCCTTCGGCGGGTCATTTTGCAGACAAGGGGCGGCCCGGTCAGGCCGCCCCTGCGGATCCATAAGCTTACACGTATTTGGCGATGATAGCGTCCCGCTGGTTGGCGTGCTCCGCCGACCACTGCCCCCAGCTCTGCCCGGCGGCGGCCGCCGCCTTGCCCAGCTCCACCAGCAGGGCGGGCAGGTCCTTCTCCAGAACGGTGCCCACCTCCTGGCCGAAGCGGGCCCGGCCCAGCTGGTCGGTGCCGCTGAGGAGCATCTTGAAGGCGGGCTCGGGCTTCTTGTCCACCAGCTTCACGCCTCCCTGGAAGCCCATGGCCCCCGCCTGGTGGGCGGCGCAGCTGGAGGGACAACCGGAGATGCAGACCTTGGGCAGGGCCCCGTCGGGGATGCCGGCCTCCCGGACGGCCTGCACCGCCGCCTGGAGGACGCCCTGGCTGTCCCGGACTCCCTGCTGGCAGGTGGTGGCCCCGATGCAGGCCACACTGCACTCAAACTCGGTCTCCGCGCCGTCAGCGGTGGCGGCGAGCGCCCGCTCCGCCTCCGCGGCGGTGAGGTTGATGACATACAGGGTCTCGTTGGGGGCGATGCGGACCTCCGCCCCGGGGATGTCCTTCAGCAGCTCGTAGAGCTGCCGAGGCTTTTCCACCGGCAGGATGCCGCCGATGGGGTGGTACTTCACGGCGTAGAGGCCGGGCTGCTTCTGGGGGATGGCGCGGGGGTGTGTGATCTCCCCGTCGCTCCTGCACTGGTCGGCGGGGGCCTCCAGGCCGTTCAGCTCCAGACCGCCCGCCCCCTTGCGGGCGGCCACATTCTTCAAAAACTCCTCTTTCAGGCCGTCGGGGCCCAGGGTGTCCTGCATATAGCGGGTGCGAGCCTTGGCCCGGTTCTCGTAGTTGCCATGGGCGCAGAAGGTGTCCACCATGGCCCGGACGTAATACAGGACCTCTTTGGGCCGGACATGCTCCTCCACCAGCACGCCCATAGAGGGCCGGGCCGCGCCCAGGCCGCCGGCGATGCGCAGGGCAAAGGTGCCGTCCTCCTGGGCCAGGAAGCCCATATCCCGGAAGGCGCTGTGGACGCAGTCGTCCACCCCGTTGCAGAAGGCAATTTTCAGCTTGCGGGGCATTTTGATGTCCCGGCAGATGGACAGCAGGTATTTTGTCACCGCCTCGGCGTAGGGGACCACGTCGAATGCCTCGCCGGGCTGGACACCGGACAGGGGGCTGGCCATCACGTTCCGGGGGTTGTCGCCGCCGCCGCCCTTGGTGTAAATCTCGCAGCCCACCGCCTCCGCCATGAGGGCGGGCACCTGGCCCGCCGCCAGGTCGTGGAGCTGGATCGTCTCGCAGGTGGTCAGCTTCATGCGGCCCACCTGCTCCCGCTCCACCACCTCGGCCAGGAATTTCAGCCGGTCCATGGTCAGCCGTCCCGCCGGCAGGCGCAGGCGGAGCATGTGTTTGGCGGCGTCCCGCTGGGCGTAGGAGCCCAAACCGCCGGATACGCCCTTGTAGGCTTTCCGGTCAATCTCGCCCCGGTCAAAGGCGCCGATGGTCTCTTTAAAGCTATCGATCTCGGTGTGAAGGGTATCAGTCCACTGACGGCTCATTTCCATACTTTTTTCCGCCTTTCCATTCTTAAATGTGCCGAAATTTTGGGGGTTATTTTGTATATTATACCAAAAGATTTTTCCGCATACAAGTCCCAAGCCGCAATTTTGTCGGCCGATTTTCACAAAACCGCCTGTCCCTACATAGGCTGAGGCGTAAATTTGTTGATACGGAGGGTCGCTTATGACTGCTTTGCCACATATTCAATATTTTCTGGGGGCCAACTCCCCCACCGGCTTTTACTCCCTGTATGACCACCTGCTCTCCCCCAAGGAGGCCAGGGCCATCTACATTCTAAAGGGCGGACCCGGCTGCGGCAAGTCCACCCTGATGCGCAAAATCGGCGCCTGGGCCCAGGAGTCCGGACTGGAGGCGGAGTACATTCTCTGCTCCGGGGACCCGGATTCCCTGGACGCCCTCATCCTCCCCAGCAAGAAGGTGGCCATCGTGGACGGAACAGCGCCCCAGGGGGTGGTTACCGAAGGACATTTGCGGGGGCGGCCTGGGGATGCCCGTTGGGAAAATCTCAATAATTTCGGGTGGATAATATCCGCCCCTACATGCGGCGCGCCGAGTCGTCGCGCCCTACATATGCGTATGCGTGCGGGCGGCCACAGGCCGCCCCTACATCAAAACCGCCAGAAGACCTTGACCTCCTGCCGGCCTGTAGCCTGGTCTTTTTCGCCAATTTCGATCCGCTCTACCAACCCCGCAATCAACTCCCGGGGAACAGTTTCCAGCTTCAAAAGCTCCTGTGCCCGCTCCATCAGCTCAGCTTGATTCTTTGAATGTTCCCGCTCAGCCAGCTCTGACCCGATCTGCTCCAGCCGCCCCTCCAGGCGGCTTTTTTCGTCCAGAAAAGTTTGGTTCAGCTCCACGAACTGCCCCTCGCTGAGAATACCGGCCACCCGGTCCAGATACAGCGTTTTCAGCGCCTGACTGCGCTTCTCCAGCTGGGCAGTCAGGTTTTTTTGCTCCTGCTCCAGCGCCTCCCGGCGGGTGTCCTTCCGGGGCTGGAGGTCCTTGGGGTCAATCTGGTAACAGGTCTGCACGTAGTAGCGGATGCGGTCGGAAATCAGGTCGATGAGCTGGTCCAGACGGACGGAGTGCCGGGTACACAGCTTTTCCCTGCCGCTGTCGGCGTACAGCTTACAGCGCAGATAGGCCTGCCTGCCGTTGGAACATTTGCTCATGGTACTGCCGCAATCGGCGCACTTCACCAGCCCGGACAGCAGATGGGCCTCCCCGGTGCCGTCCGTTCTGGAGCGCAGCTCCAGCCCCCGCTGGACCGCCTCGAAGGTGGCCCGGTCGATAATGGCCTCGTGGGTACCCTCCACCCGGTACCACTCGCTCTCCGGTGTGTCGATGACCACCTTGGATTTGTAGCTGACCTTCCGCCTCCGGCCCTGAATCATCACTCCGGCGTACATCTCGTTCGTCAAAATCCGCCCCACCGTCACTTTGTTCCACAGGCCAAAGTCGTTTTTGATGGGATGGTTGCAGGTCCAACCCCGCTCCGCCTTGTAGCGGGTGGGGTTGGGGATGCCCTGCTGGTTCAGCATGTAAGCGATGTTTTGCCGGCCGTGGCCCTCCAGGGACCACTGGTAAATCCGGCGCACCACCTCCGCCGCCTCCGGGTCAGGGATGATGTGGTTCTTGTCCGCCGGGTCCTTCCGGTAGCCGTAGATGGGAAAGCCGCCGATGTACTTGCCCTCCCGCCGTTTCAGGTCGAAGACCATGCGGACGTTCTCGGATAAATCCTCCAGATACCACTCGTTCACCAGGCCGTTGATCTGCCGGGCCTTCTTGTTGCCCTTAACCTCCGTGTCGGCGTTATCCGCCACCGCGATGAACCGGATGCCCCAGATGGGAAACAGGCCGTGGATGTACTTCTCTACCAGCTCCATGTCCCGGGTAAAACGGGATTGGCTCTTGCAGAGGATGATTTGGAATTTCTTCTGTTTGGCAGCCTCGATCATACGGTTGAAATCCGGGCGCTGGCTGTCTACCCCGGAATAGTCCTCGTCGCAGAAAATCGAGTAGATATCCCACCCGTGGTCAATGGCGTAGCGGGTCAGCAGCGACTTCTGGTTCTGGATGCTCTCCGACTCAGGCTGCTGCTTGTCCTCGTCCTCTTTGCTCAGTCGTACATAGATCGCACAAAGGATTCATTACACCCCCTTCAAAGCGTAACTGCCCGGTATCATCATACCTTACAAGCAGATACAGGGTCATAACAGGGAATACTAGGAAAATGTATTGAACTTTGTGAAGATATATGCACTGTTTCCCATGAAATTCGTGTTGGAACACAAGGCTTGAACTATTCCGGACGCAGCCGCGGAACACATAAACCAGACATTGAGCAAGCCCCAGGACCGGCGTCCGCCTCTTTCAGCACAGACTCCAAAACAAAATCGGGAAAGCGCACACCGCCGCCGGGCCCGCACAAAACCCTGCCGCCGGCTTCCGACAGCTCCACTCCGTCCGGGACAAGGGCCAGACCGGCGGCCCGGAGCATGGGGAAGTCGATGACGCTGTCACCGGCACAGACTGTCCGTTCGGGCAGAAATCGCTCCCGAAGGCGCTTCAGCGCCTCCCCCTTGTTGATGGACGGCGGGAAGAAATAGACCTTCCGCCCTGACACCGCAGTCTCCAGCGCCGTCGTGCCGGTCAGAAGGTCCCCAATCCGCTCCGCCTCCTCCTTGCTGTCACAGGCCGCAAAGAGGTAGATATCATCCACCATCCGGCACCGCTTGGAAACGGGGACCTCCAGAAGACGGCTGTGCAGCTCCGCCAGCTCGCCCCGCCAGGGCGCAGTCAAAGCCTCCGTTCGGGCATACCACTCCCTGTCCACAGCCCCGTTTACCAGCAGGATTCCCCCGTTGGCCGCCGCCGCATATTCCGGGACGCAGTTTTCAGGCCACCGGATGCGCTGATACTGGGCCACTGACCGGGTGGTCACCGGAACAAATCGCGTCTTCCTCTCCACCAGGGGCAGCAGCTCCAGCGTCCGTCTGGTAAAGAAGCCCTGCTCCCTTCCGTCCAGATATTCGACGCACTTGTCCTCCGCCTGTCTGTATTGATAGGAAAACAGCAGAGTATTGTCCAAATCACTGGCAAATAAAATACGTTCCATCGCTTAATTGTCCGCCATGGCGCGGATCAGTCCGCAGGCCCTGTAGTGCTCCAGGGGATACTCCTCCAGGGCGACCTCCTTCTCCCTGGCCAGCTGATAGATGTGCCCCAGGTGCTCCTCGTCCCCCAGGCTGTGGACCAGAATCTTCCAGGGAACCCGGCGCAGCAGCACACGGGTCGCCTCCCCAATGCCGGGCTTGACCAGATTCCGGTCAGCAATCCCAAAGCGGGCGCAGAGATCGTCCACCTCATCCCCGGCGCTCCGGGAGAAGGTCCTCTCCTCCCCGGTGCAGCTGCCGCCGGCTGTAAAATAATCCGCCACAGTATCAATAAACTGATAGGTCAGGTCCTGATCCATCAGCTCCCGGTAAAAGGCCGCGCCGTGAAACTCTCCGGGGCCGATGATATCCGGCCGGTAAAAGGTACGGCTCAGCAGTCCGGACACGGTGGAGTTCAGACAGGAGCTGGCAATGAGAAAGTCATCGCCGGTTCCCCGCTTCCCGGCCAGCCTGCCCGGGTCAGAGAGGACTGCCAGCCCCGGGGCCACGCCGGGGTAGTCCTCCATGGCCCGATTCAGCTCATTTTGGATGGCCCCCTTGCCGGTCCAGCCGTCCACAAACTGCAAGGTCTCCGGCCGGTGCCGTTCCAGAATATAGTCCATCGCACTGCGGTCGATGCCCCGGCCCCGGATAATGGAGACGGTGTAGTGCTCCATCTCTACCCCATACCGGAACCGGATGTACTTCTTAATCAGCACGCCGATGGGGGTGCCCGCCCGGGCCAGGGAGACCAAAACCGCGTGCTCTCCCTTGTCCCGCCAGATCTGCTCCGACACCGAGGCCACTGCCGCCGCAGTCATGCCGGCGTAGCGGGCCAGGGCATCGTGGTAGGCGGCCAGGTATGCCGGGGAGGGCACATACTCGATGGGCAGCATTTCCGAGTAGTGGACGCCGCTCTGGATTTTTATCTCCCGCTCCCTGGTCCCCAGGGGCTCCACCAGCCCGGAAATGTCCTTGAGCAGCAGCGTTACGTCTCCGCTTCTATATGTACCAAACATCTCGGCCCCCCTGAATCAAGAAAAGCTTTTGATAGCCGCAGGGCTCCCAGGCAGCCGCCAGGGACCTCAGCCCCTCCAGACTGGAGCCGGCCGTATCCGACACCACAATCAGGGCATCGCACCGGGAGAGATTGTAGATGTAGGTGTTCCGCCCCGCCTCGTAAAAGCTCCTCAGCTTTCTCCCTGACGTAATGGGATAACCCGGCGCATCGCAGATTCCGATGGGGCTCCGGGTTGTGGCGTGGCACCGCACAGCAAAGCCGCGCTCCTCCAGCGCCCTGCCCAGAACAAGGGCGGGGTACATACACTCCTCCGTCCCCAGCACCACCAGACGGCTGCCGTCACCCAGCGCCGGGACCGCCTCCTCCACAAAGACGCGGGCCATCTCCCGGCAGGCCCTGTGGTAGGATTGGATCAGGACGCCCCGCCTTGGGTCGGGCAGAGGGCCGCAGCTCAGGGTCCGGTGGGAGAACTCCAGTTCCCCGGCCTCCACCGGCGGGGCCTCTTCCACCTGGAGGTCTGCAACGGCCTGGGCATAGTCCGCCTCAGAGAGCCTGACCAGCCACCGGCACTCCGCCCCCGCCTCAGACAGCAGCCCCAGGTTCTCGTCGGAGAGCCGGTTCAGCAGGGAGGCCGCCACCAGCTGTTTGTCCGCCACGCCGGGGTACTGCTCCCGAAGCTGCCCAATCATGTTCCGCAGCGTTTTGCCGGTGGATATCTCGTCGTCTACCAGAATAATTTGCTCAGTGTCCCCGATGCGCCTCCGCAGGTCCCCGGCCCAGAGCTTCTGCTCCACGGCATGGCTGTGCTCCTCGGAAAACAGCACCCAGCTGTCCGCCCCCGGAATTTCCTCCCGGGTGGTGGGCAGATAGATGCAGTCCTCCCCCATCCTGCCGGCCACCGCCGCGCCCACGGCCGTTGCGGTCTCGGCAAAGCCGATCACCAGCCGGGTCCGGGGATACTCCTCTGCCAGCTGGGCGCCCAGCGCCTCCATCATCTCCAGCGCCCGGACCGGGCTCACCGGGATGTGCTTGGCCTGTAGGGGGTTGACCAGCAGATAGGGCCGCTTGTTGTTGTGGAAGCGCTTGGCGACCCGCAGCGTTTCCTCTGGCGTATATGCTGTCATTGATAAACTCTCCTTGCCTTTGGACGTTATCTGTGTTTCTTGGCGGCCCAGAAGCCAAAGGCCGTCCCGCAGGCGCCGCCGATGATGTGCATCAGATTGGCCACATTGTCCCTGACAAACAGGATAGACCACACCTCCTGGCCCAGGTACAGCAGGGCGACCAGCACCAGGGTCAGCGGAATCCTGCCATTCCTCATACCGGACAGGGAGGACAGCATAATCAGCATAAAAACAATGCCGCTGGCTCCCAGCAGAGCCGCACCGGGGAAGCACACAAATTGCAGTACCCCCGATATGCCGGCAGTCATTACGATACCCACCAGCAGGGTCCGGCTGCCGTACTTCTCCTCCAGGGGCGGCCCCACCACCAGCAGAAGCAGCATATTGCCCATGAAGTGGTCCAGATTGGCGTGGCCCAGCACATGACCGAAGAACCGGACATAAGTAAAGGGGTCCGTCAGCGGCGCCCGGTAAACCGAAAACAGGAGCTGTGTCACCCACCCCTTTGTCATCTCCCCCAGAATCAGCGCAGCAAAGGACAGCAGAAAAAAGTTGAGGATCACCGGCGAATTGTATTGAAGCTTTTTCACATCGTTTCACTCCTCGTAAGCGAGCATCAAACAGGGGACCTCCCCGTCTCCGGGGAAGTCCCCTTTCCTTTTACGCTTTGTTCGTAAGTGCTTTCCGGACCAGGTCCACCGGAACCATGGTAACGGCCAGAACCGCCACCACACACCAGCCTGCCGGGCCGAAGGGGACGCAGCTGAACATATTGCCAATCCACTGGAACACCGGAACAGGGATCAGGGCGGCATTGACAATCACCGCCTGGACCAGAATGATAATCAGGAAGACCTTCATAAAACCTGTGTTCTCATTCAGGCCCTTGAAAATCTCAAAGCCCTCGTCCCGGACGTTGAAGCCGTTGAACAGCGCACACCAGATAAACAGCACAAAGTAGGCAGACAGCTTCTGCTCCGTAGTGGCAAAGAACTGGTTGAAGAAGGGAATCTTCAGGAAGGCAAAGCTCAGAACCGTCAGCCACAGGCCCATGGTCAGAATCTGGGTCATCATGGACCGGCTGACAATACTTTCGTCCCTTCTGCGGGGCTTTTCGGTCATATACCGCTCCCGGGCGGGCTCGTTGCCCAGCATGATGGCCCCCAGGCCGTCCATGACCAGGTTGACGAAGAGCAGATGGGTCACCTTCAGGGGCTCCTCCACCCCGAAGAAGGGGGCGATGGCGCTGACGACCACGGCGGCCACGTTGATGACCAGCTGGAACTTACAGAATTTCAGGATATTGTGGTAGATGGTACGGCCATACCAGATGGCGTCCTTAATGGATTTGAAGTTGTCGTCCAGAATGACAATTTTGCCCGCCTCCTTGGCGGCCTCCGTCCCGCTGCCCATGGCAAAACCCACGTCGGCCCGCTTCAGGGCCGGGGAGTCGTTGACGCCGTCGCCGGTCATGCCCACCACCAGGTTCATCTCCTGGCAGAGGCGGACCATCCGGGACTTGTCGGTGGGCAGGGCCCGGGCGATGACCCGGATATGAGGAATAATCCGCTTCACTTCCTCGTCGGACAGCTGGCTCAGCTGGGCGGAGGTCAGGGCCACGTCCTCGCTGTTTTTCAGCAGGCCGGCGTCCTTGGCGATGGCCACGGCGGTCTCCAGCCGGTCGCCGGTAATCATGACCACCTGAATCCCGGCATTCTGCACCTCGGAGATGGCTTCCCTGGCCTCTGGGCGGACATCGTCCCGGATGCCGAAAAAGCCCACGATGGTCAGGTCGGGGTTGAGCTGGTTCTCCGTCAGCTCCTGCTCGGAGTAGCCGAAGGCCAGCAAGCGCATGGACTTGGCTGCCAGCTCGTCAATCTTTTCGCCGAGCTTCTCCAGGTCGATGGCCTGTTCCTCCCCGGCGGCGTTCAGGCACTTTTGAGATGCCGCCAGAAACTTCTCCGGTGCGCCCTTGTAGAAGGTCCGGCCAAGCTCGCTCAGATAGGCCTGGCTGAACTTGTTGGTGGAGTTGAAGCTCTGGGCCCGGGCAACGGTATAGGTCCCTTCCAGCCCCTTGAAGGTTTCAGCGCCCAGGAATTTCATCAGAGCCTGGTCGGTGGCGTTGCCGCCGATGACCCGGCCCTCTGCGTCAAACATAGACTGGGTATTCTTGCCGATGGCCAGGTCCAGCAGGCCCTTGATCTTCCCGTGGCGAGCCAGCTCCGGCAGGGGGATGGAGGTGCCGTCGCCGGTGAAGAACTCCACCACCTCCAGATGGCCCTTGGTGATGGTGCCCGTCTTGTCGCTGAACAGGATATTCAGCGAGCCGGCCGTCTCGATGCCCTCGGCCTTCCGCACCAGAACGTTGTGGTCCAGCATCTTGCTTGTGTTCTGCATCAGCACCAGGGAAATCATCAGGGGAAGTCCCTCGGGAACGGCACAGACGATGATGACGATGGCCAGGGAGACCGCCTCCACCACGTCCTTGATGATCTCGGGGGCGCCCAGGGCGAGATAGGCCCCAAAGCCGCCGGCGTTGAGGACAAAGTAGCCCATATACAGCACCGCAATCACAATGGCGCCGATATAGCCGAAGGTGGAGATCATGTCGGCCAGCTTGGACAGCTTGACCTTCAGCGGGGAGTCTGGCTCGTCGTCCTGCATCTCCTCAGCCATTTTGCCCATCATGGTGCGCAGGCCCACCTTTTGAACGTCCAGCACGCCCTCGCCGTCAAACAGCACAGCTCCCCGGAAGAGGGAGTGGGCATCCACAAAGGTGTCGCCCGTAATCTCCTCCGCCAGGCGAACGTCCTCTCCGGCCGCGGTCTTGGAACACTCCTCCGCCTCGCCGTTCAGGGCGGAGTTGTCCACCTTCAGCGCACCGTATACCAGAATGCCGTCCGCCGGCACCTTGTCGCCTGACTGGAGCAGCACCTTGTCGCCCACCACCACATCGTCCACGTCGATAACGGTGACAAGGCCGTTCCGGTACACCTTGCACTGGTCCTTTTTGGTGCTGTCTTTCAGCTCACGGTACTTGGTGTCGCTGGCCACGCCGGTCTTTGCCGACACAAAGGCCACGATCAAAACGGCCACGATGGTGCCCGCCGGCTCATAGATATCCGCATAGCCAAGGACGCACATCACAATCATCAGTGCCGCGATGGCCAGCAGAATACGGATCATGGGGTCGCCGAAGGTCTCTTTAAATTCCGCCCAAAAGGTGGTGGGCTCAGAATCCGGGATCAGGTTACTGCCGTGTTTTGCCCTGGATTCGGCAGCTTCTTTATCAGATAGTCCATTGAAGTGCATGTGATATTCTCCTCCAACCGGCAGAAAAGAGAGGGCGTACCCCCTCTCTTTTCTTTGATTCAAGCGTCAGGGTACTGGGATCAGGATTCCCGCAGAGGTCCGGGATTATATATACCGGCGCATCAGTTCGCCCAGACCGGGGTCCGTGGTGCCCTGGCCGATGGCGCTGAACTTCCACTCGCCGTTGTGACGGTAGACCTCGCCGAAGATCATGGCGGTCATGCCGCTGTAGTTCTCGGTCAGGTTGTACTTGCACAACTCCTGATTGTTGCGGCCGTCCACAATGCGGATAAAGGCGTTCTGGATCATGCCGAAGTGCTGATGCCGCTGGACCGCCTGGTAGATATTCACCACCAGCACAATCCGGTCGTAGTCTCCGGGCACCCGGGCCAAATCAATGACGATCTGCTCATCGTCCCCCTCCCCGGCGCCGGTGAGGTTGTCCCCCATGTGGCGGACGGTCCCCGTGGGGTGGGTCAGGTTGCCGAAGTAGATCACGTCGTTCTTATCCACCAGCTTTCCGCTGCGCAGCATCAGCGCGGAGGCGTCGCAGTCGATGGCCTGCTGGCCGCCGCCGAACAGTCCGCCCAGCAGGCCCCCGGATTTTTTGGCCTCGTCCCAGCCCAGACCGACCACCACAGTGCCCAGCCCTGCGTTGTCCTTGGTCAGGCTGACCTTCTGGCCCTTTTGCAAACTAACAGACATAATGTTCCCTCCTGGTATTTTTCTTTACTTTCTTCCGGCCTGCCACCGCATGCCCCAGCCGAACGCGGCGTCCAGCGCCTGATGTCCGGGGTAGAACTGGACAATCTTCTCCACGCTGAAGGTCTCGTCGTTGACGTTCTCCAGCAGGGCCAGACCGCACATGCGTTCGCTGGAATCAAAGGAGTCCATCTTGACGATCAGGTCCTCCGCGCCGGGATATTTGATGGTAACGGTGGCATCCGCCTGCTTCCAGTTGGTCACGCCCTCATAGATGAAGGTGTACACCAGGATGCGCTTGAAGATGGCGATCTTGTTGCCGTCGATGCGCAGATTCTCCCCGGTGGTCACCGCCCCGGTACGGTCGTCGCCGTCCAGCGCGATAAAGGGGGGCTGACGCAGCGACCCAAAGGCGTTGCCCAGGGCCTGAACGGCCCCCTTCTGCCCGTCCTTCAGCTCGAAGAGGCAGCCCAGGTCCAGGTCGATCCCCTGTCCGCCGCCCAGCATACCAAAGAGGCCCTTTTTCACCGGCCTGGCATTCCAGTTCAAATTCACCAGAATCTCGCCCAGGCCGGCCTGGCTTCCCTTTTGCAGGCTGACTTTTTTTCCTTTTTCCAGACTGATTGCCATAAGAAACTCCTCCTTTACTCCACGTCTACGCCGTAGTTGGCGCACAACGCCGCCAAGCCGCCCTGATAGCCGCTGCCGATGGCGTTGAACTTCCACTCGCCGTTGTTTTTGTACAGCTCACCAAAGACCACGGCCGTCTCAATGGAGAAGTCCTCCCCCAGGTCGTAGCGCAGGAGCTCTTCACCGGTGTTCTCGTTGCAGATTCGAATAAAAGCGTTATTGACCATGCCAAAATTCTGGCGGCGCTCTTCCGCCTCGTATATGGTGGCGGTAAAGGTAATGCGGGAGATGGAGGCGGGCAGCCTGGACAGGTCCACCTTGATCTGCTCGTCATCGCCGTCGCCGGCCCCGGTGAGATTGTCCCCCAGGTGCTCCACGCCGCCGGAGCTGTGCTTCAGGTTGCCGTAGAAGACGAAGTCCCCGGAACCGGTTACCCTCCCGTTGTCACCCAGCAGGAAGGCCGCGGCATCCAGGTCAAAGTCGCCGCCGGTGTCGTAGCTGTTCATATCCCAGCCCAGGCCCACGACCACCCTGGTCAGGCCGGGGTTGTCCTTGGTCAGGCTGACCTTCTGGCCCTTTTTCAAACTGACAGCCATCTCAAATCCCCCTTACGCAACTTCGATCCCGTAGTGGCCGCACAGGGCAGCCAGGCCGCCCTGGAAGCCGCTGCCGATGGCGTTAAACTTCCACTCGCCGTTGTAACGGTACAGCTCGCCCACCACAATGGCTGTCTCGATGGAGAAGTCCTCCCCCAGGTCATAGCGGATCAGGTCGGCCCCAGACACCATATCCTGGATGTGGATATAGGAATTGGAGACCTGGCCGAAATTCTGGCGGCGGGTTTCGGCGTCGTAAATGGTCACGGTAAAGGCAATGCGCTCCACATTGGCCGGAATCAGGGACAGGTCCACCACGATCTGCTCGTCGTCGCCGTCGCCCTCGCCGGTCAGATTGTCCCCCATGTGCTTGACGGAGCCGCTGGGATGCTCCAGGTTGCCGTAGAAGATAAACTCCTTTTCTGTGGGGCACTTGCCGCTGCCGCCCACCATAAAGGCGGCGGCGTCCAGGTCAAAGGCCGCACCGGAATCGTAGGTGTTTACGTCCCAGCCCAGGCCCACAACGATCTTGGACAGGCCCGCGTTTCCCTTGGTCAGGTCTACCTTTTGTCCCTTTGTCAGATTGATTGCCATGCTTGTTTCCTCCGTTTCAGTCATTATTTATCTTCCAATTCTCTTTTGTGTTTCTTTGGCTGAAAATTTTCTGGTAATTCCCGCCTCCAGCGGAGACGGAAACGCAAAAAGGAATTGGGAGCTATTGATTTGGCATGTGGTATCTCCGGTCAAAATCCGCCTTGATTGCCTCCAGCCGCCGCTGGCTGTCCTCCCGCTGCCGCTGGGCGCTCTCCTGGAGCTGACGGGTCTCACCGATACCGGACATGATGGTATGCCAGGCCTGCTCCAGGGTCTCGGACCTGGCAGAAGCCTCAGACGCCTGCCGGGCGGCAGCCCCGGACTGCTGTGCGGCATCCCGGGCGTTGCGGGCCAGCATCTCGCCGGCCTTCCGGTCCAGGGCGGACATGGCCTCCGCCTGAATGCGCTGGCGCTTGAGCATAATCGCCTGGGCCAGCGCCTGCTTAAAGACGGGCAGGGTGATGATAAAAGCGGAGTTGATTTTCCGCACCAGATTCATATTGCTGAACTGCATGGTCTTAATCATGGGGATGGACTGCATGGCCACCGTCTCCGTGACCCGCAGGTCCTGGGTGCGCTGCTCCAGCAGGTTCAGGGCCTGCCGCAGGGTGGTCAGGTCAAACTGGATGGAGGCGTCTCCCGTGGTCTCCATCTCCCGCTGCCGCTGGGCGATATACGCCTCCAGCTCCCGGCAGCCCTGCTCGCCGGCCAGGATATACTTCACCAGCTCGTGATAGCAGGTTACGTTGGCCTGGAACATCTCCTCCAGCCTGCGGTTGGAGCGCTTGATCTCCGCCTCGTACTGCTTCAGCTGCACATAAATCCGGTCTACCTCCTCGCCCATGGTGTGGTATTTGGCCACGATCCTGTCCATCTGCTTGCGGGCATTGCCGAAGAGCTTCCCGAAAAATCCCGTATTCTCCTTGATCTCGTTGATATCAAACCGCTCCATGACCTTGGCCAGGCTGGTGAGCATGGTGCTGGAGTCGTCCAGCTGGGACATGCTCATGCTTTTCAGCATCACGTCGGAGCACCGGGATATCTCCTCCGCCGCTCTGCTGCCAAAGGTCACGATGGACTCCATATTGTAGGCCTCAATCTGGCTGGTGAGGGCGTCTACCTCAGGGGAGCTGGCCAGGGCCAGCGTCATCTGGTCCCGGTCCGCCTGGATGTCGTACTGCTGGTACTCCTCCTGCCCCGGGGCGGGCTCAGGCGACTGAGCCGCTCCGGCGGAAGCGCCGTTTAAGTTCAGCTCCACGGCTCAACGGCTCCTTTCAAACAGCTTTCTGATGGGATTCCGCCCCCGGCCCTGAAGTGTGCTGAAGTCCGGCGGAACCAGGTCATACAGATACTCGCCGATCTGCTGCTCCCCGGCAAAGGGGTGCTGAAAATACCGCTCCACACACTGATACCCTGTGGGGACAAAGAAGAGGATGTCAAAGCCCACCAGATTCAAAAACGCGAAAAGGATGCTGTCCTCCAGGGACAGAATTTCCTCCGTGGTGTTGATCACCACCAGCTTGGGGTTCTTCTTGGTGAAATCAAACCGCTGGATGCGGCGGAGCAGCTCCCGGCTCAGGTTGAGGGCCACGGCAATCACGGTGTATTCGGTGCCGTTCTGATAGGTGCCCGCAATCAGCCGCTGGTCCAGCAGCTGCTGGAGCTTGTCCAGCAGATAGTCCTGCATCTCCCCCCGCAGGATGCCGTATTGATACAGCTTATGGGCCTTGATCTTGTTTCTGAGCAGCCTGCCGTTTTGGAGAAACTGGGGGGCGCAGGTTTTGATCGGATTGGCGTCTCTGGGCTGAATCCAGGGGACCCTGGGGATGAGCAGGGTATCCGGCGTAAGGAGCTTTTTAATCTCCTGCCAATACTGGGCCGTCTCGCCGTACCGCACGCCGCAGACCTTCTCCAGCAGGACAGGGAGCGTCACCGTGTCGCCCAGCACCTGAAAGCTGGGCCGGTATTTCAGTTCCTGGTCCCAGAGGATGGCAATCTCCTCATAGGTGGTTTGCAGGTTGACCCGTTCCGCCTTGGCATACTGCCGGTCCCGGTACATCCCCGAGTCTTGATACATGATGGAGTCCAGATCCCGCTCCGCCTGATAGGCCGCTGTGCTGACTCTGGCTTGGCCCTGCTCGGTGGGAAAGCGATCCATGGCAAGGGAGTGCTCACAGCGCAGCTCCAGCAGGCCGGGGTCCCGCAGGCAGCCGGCCGCGTTCAAATTGGGCTGGAGCAGAAGCACGTCCACCGGCAGCCTGGCCAGAAAACGGAGAAAACGGGCCTCATGCTCGGTGGCGCAGGCCCCAAAAAGAATGAACACCGAGACCTCCGGCAGCTTCCAACCGGAAAAGAGCTCCTTTTGATACCGCCTCAGCCAGCACAGAAGATAGACCGCTCCATTGGTCAGCTTGGACAGGCTGGCCTGTTCCCCCTCGGCCAGCACCAGCTCCATAAAAGCCCGTACCATCAGCCGGCGGAGCTCCGGGTCAGACGCCTGGATATTCTGAGACAGGCCGCTGGCCAGCTGCTCCGGGCTGGCATAGCTTGTCCGCCGGATGGCCCCAATCTCCTCCGGTGTGGGGATTTCAATTCTGCCGCTGGCCACGCACAGCCGCCGTCCCTCGCTTTTCAGCCGCCTGTAAAAGTCAAACAGGTCGTTGGAGTAGGTCAGCGTTTCCTCCACGCCGTACTGGGCCAGGAAGCAGTTGTAGAAAAACCGTTCGTCCCTGCCGCGGGCCTGGACGCCGGTCAGGACCTCCGTCAATGCCGGTTTTTTCATCCAGGCGTTGGTGCACGCCTGCACACCGGGCGGCGGTCCAAGCAGCCGCTGGCGCTTCCGCTCCTGGTCCAGCCCGGCCTGGATCTGCTTTAAGCTGAACCCGGCAGGAAAGGGGGCCAGTCCCGGCACCTGATAGAGCCGGGACCACCGGGAGGCGGGGTCCAGTTTGGCGTAGCCGCCGTCGCCCTCCCGCTCCAGCAGCACAATATCCGCCCCCACACGGGACAGAACGGTCAAAAGCTGGAGCTCATAGCCGCTCACTGTTCCGTTGTACAAAATTTTAGGGAGATTCTCCGCCCCCAGCCGGTTTACAATGTGCTCAAATTTGTAGTAAAGCCAGCACATGTATTTGATATACGCGTTCCGAAGCATATTATCGTTTTTCCCGCCCTGCCGCAGCTCCTGAAGGGTGGCAAGAACGGCTTCGCCCACGGCCTCCCGCTGGGCGGGGGACATGCGGGGCAGCCATCTGCCCAGCTGGGCCGACAAAAACCCCTGGTCCAGCCGGAACTCCATCCCCATCATCTCAGAAAAATAGGCCAGCTGGCCGGGGTCCGGATTGGGGAGGCGGCCGTCAATCACAGCGCCGCTTTGCCGGGCCGCTTCATAGTATTTCCGGATAAAGGCGTTCACCTCCGGGGTGACGCCGGTGAACCGGTAAAAATAGACGCACCGCTCCGGACGGCCAGCCAGGGGAACAAAGTAATGATCCAGTTTTTCCAACGCAGCCTGTTGAAGTATCATTTCAGAATCTCTCTTTTGCAGTCATATCTTCGGACCCTTGTCTGTTCCATTATAATCGAAACCATTCCCATTTTCAAGCTAAAAATACCAAATTGGAATATACTCCTGTAATCCCCGCCCCTGCCGGGGCAGGAACGGAAAAAAGAGCTGGGATTTTCTCAAAAGACAAAGATAACAGTTCCTAAACCGGCTCTAATATGGTATAATAGCAGGCGTATTATGCCTTTCACGCCGGACTCCCGCCTTTTGCGGCGGCCCGAGGCCCAAAAAGGTCATTTCAAACTGCAAAAGAAGGTATTCTCAAGATGAGCAAAAAAATCACCGGCTATGACGTTGGCGCGCTGATGTACTGCCCCGCAAACATGCATGGCGCCATTGCAGACGCCTTACAGCGCGAACAGTTTGCCCGGCCCTTCTCCCTGGCCTTCTGTCTGGAGGACACTGTGCGGGAAGAGCACGTGGAGGAGGCGGAGCGCGCCCTGTACCACACCCTGGAGCAAATCACCGCCGCCCTTCAGGCGGGGAGCTTTTATCTCCCCCTAATCTTCATTCGGGTCCGCTCTCCCCAGCAGCTGCATAAGCTGGCCGGGCTGTATGGCCGCTTCTCCCCGGTGCTGACAGGCTTCATCCTGCCTAAGTTCTTCCTGGACAACTGCGGCGCCTACATCAAAGCCATCCAGGACATCAAACGCCAAACCGGCCCGGGCTACCTCTACATGCCCATCTTCGAGTCCGCCGCCATGATTGACCTCCGGTACCGGTATGAGCGCCTGGCTCAGGTGCGGGAGTGCCTGGACGCCGTGGCGGACCAGATTCTGAACATCCGCGTGGGCGGAAACGACTTGTGCCACGCCTTCGGCCTGCGGCGCCATGTGAGCGACACCATCTATGAGATCCGGCCCGTGGCCAGCCTGCTGGCCGACGTAGCCGCCACCTTCATCCCCCGGTATGTGGTCTCCGGTCCGGTGTGGGAGTACTACGCCGGCAGCGGCTGGGAAGAGGGCCTGCGGCGGGAGCTGGAGCAGGACCTGCTGTGCGGCTTTGTGGGCAAGACCGTCATCCACCCCAATCAGATTCCTGTGGTCAACGACTGCCTGAAGGTCTCCCCCACCGACTACCAGGACGCCTGCCGCATCCTGAACTGGGACCCGGCCAGCGCCCAGCTGGTGTCCTCCAGTGCGGAGGCCACCCGCATGAACGAATATAACACCCATTTCCGCTGGGCAGAGCGGATGCTCCGCCTGGCTCAGGTATATGGCGTAAGAGAGGAAACAGAAAGAACCGGACAGGGGGAAGGCAGGCTATGATAGGACAGTATTTTCAAACGGCGGTGAGAAAGCCCTCCGGCAGCGCCCTGGAGGAGTTTATGCTGCTGAATGGACGCTACTCCAATTTTACCAAGGAGACCTTTTTTATCCGGTACATCAGCGGTCCGGGCTGGGACCAGGACCTGGAGCGGCTCCAGGCCTGGCAAAAGCAGAGCGCGCCAAAGGGGGCCGGCTTTGTCTTCGCCCGGTCCCTTGCCAGCCAGCCGCCTGCGGCGGATGCCGGCAAATATCTGGACCTGTACCACGGCGGCAGCGTCCTCTTCCCCTTCCGCTTTGAAAACAGAATCTGGCAGGATGCCTTTGAACGGGGCTTTTCCCGGACCCTCGACCTGTTTAAACAGGCCAGGGGGCGCAGTGAGGAGTCCATCCTGCGGAATTTTGCCATCAAAATGCTCTACTGGATTGATACATACTTCCCCGCTCTCTTTGTGGAGACCACAAAGATGACCCGCTTTCCAAAGTTCGCCTGCGGCGGCACCGTCAAGCTTCCGGAGTATCTGTTTTTATATCTGCTGTTCCTCCTGGGCTGTGATGTACTGTACATCAGCCCCTCCCAGGATGTTTCCGTAAACAGCGGGGAGCTGCTGGAGCTGTCCCTGAAAATCCAGGGCCCGCCTCCCCAGCCTGCTGCCGCGGCCGCAGTGCGGCCGCCGGCCCCCCAGGGCGGGCGGGTGGTGGTTCCCATGGACCGCATCAGAAGGAGCGACCGGACGGCGCCCCCCGCGGCCCCTCCTGCACCCGCCCCCTCCCCCGCTACGTCCGCCGCCGCTCCCGCCCGCCGGCCCCTGGAATTTGAGGAGCTGGCCAGATTCGCCTCCTCCGTGGTGATGCTCCAGGTCTTTGACCAAAAGGACCAGTGCTTTAAAACCGGCTCCGGCGTCATCATCAGCGAAAAGGGATATGTGCTCACCAACTTCCACGTCGTCAGCGGCGGCCGGTACTACGGCATCCTGCTGGAGGAGGAGACCGATGTCTTCTACACCAATGAGCTCATCAAATACCACCCGGATTACGACCTGGCAGTCCTGCGCATGGAGAAGCACAGAACCCCCATTCCCATCTCCAAGGGGGCAAAAAAGCTGGTGAGGGGACAGAAAGTGGTGGCCATCGGCAGTCCGCTGGGCCTGTTCAACTCCGTCTCAGACGGCATCATATCGGGCTTTCGGAACATGGAGAAGGTCTCTATGATACAGTTTACCGCCCCCGTCTCCCACGGCAGCAGCGGCGGTGCCCTTTTGGATA
Organism: uncultured bacterium; assembly: GCA_949840775.1. Classification (GTDB taxonomy): domain Bacteria; phylum Bacillota; class Clostridia; order Oscillospirales; family Oscillospiraceae; genus Lawsonibacter. The sequence goes on from CATKXO010000013.1 coordinate 51,088, forward strand.
TGTACGGGGAGCTGATCGGCCTGATTACGGCGGGCTACGACGACGGCCAGAACCTGAACCTGGCCGTGGACTGCCAGACCATCGCCCAGTTTGTCCGGGGACTGCTGTAAAGCCCAGCCCCGAAAAAACGGCGGCGCCAACGGACTGTATCCATTGGCGCGCCGTTTTTACATCTCTTTCAGTCTGAACGGCAGAGGGAAACGCGGGAACGTCAGCCGCCTGACAGCCCGCCCGCAATCCGGTCGATCTTGTCCTGCAAGCGCTCCAGCGTCTTTTGCAGCACCTGCCTGTCCACATTCAGGTCGCTGGCAGACAGGCGGGACAGAGTCAGCATCTTGTCCAACGCACCCTCGATCTCCGCCAGAGCGGCGTCTATCTCCTGGAGAGACAGCTCCCGTCCGGAATGTTCCATAAAATCACGTCACCCTTTCGTCTCAAGCTGTTCCTGGGGGATTTCTCTGGCCACCACTACAAAGCGCCCGTCCTCGGTGTAGCTGCTGCAAGTGGACAGGGTAAGCAGCCGGTCGCCCCAGGCGGCCTCCACACCGGTGTGATACAGCGACGCCGCCTGAACCTGCTCCACATACCAGGCAAAGCGCTCGGGATCAGACAGGTCCCCGTACTGGTAGTAGCGGAAAACCCCCTTGTCTCTGTCCGTATACACCCGGCTGTAAAAGGCGGCCAGCACCTCATACTCCCGCTCCCGGGTCAGGGTGTCAAACCGGATGACGGCGTGCTCCCGGGTAAAGTCCTCCGACTGATAGCTGGCCAGCGCGCCAAACATGGTGTCGTTGTGCATGTCATGGCCGTAGATGATGGCATGGGGCCCCTCCGGCGTCCAGCCCTCCCCCAGAAAGAGACTTCCGCTGACCGCCCGGCTCTTGTCAAAAGCCCTGCGCAGGTAGTACTCCGGGCTGTCCGGGGTATACATGACCGGATAGTCGATGGAGGTGCCCTCGATATACAGCCAGCCCGCCATATCCGGGTTCTGCTGCCACAGGGGATCATATTGGAGCAGCACCCCGGAATCCGCATAGCGCGGAGGGGGCGGCTCCAGTTCGGGCGCAAGCTCCGGTTCCCGGCTCGGGACAGGCTTAGTCTGCTTTTCAAGCTCGTGTACCTGACTGGCCAGCTGGAGGTTGGCCTGCTCCTCCCGGCGGGCGCGGCTCAAATCCCGGAACAGCAGGCCGGTGCAGACCACAAAGACCGTCGCGCAGGCTCCAATGGCCCAAACCCGCCAGCCGGGGTAGGTTCTCTTTTTCTGCATGGGATACAACCTCGCCTATATAGGGTGTAAAAAAGGACGTAAATTATTATATTACTGCCCTGGATGACATGCAAGCTATTTTTGCGCCGCAGCCGGCATATACGCAGGGGTGGACGCAGCCGTCATACGGTGCGTCCGCCCTGTTTCTGTATGTTTTGCTCACCCCTGCGGGGGTGGAACTTACAGATTTTCTTTGAAAAACTGCTCCATAGCGGCGGCGTTGGCCTCCTCATTGCCGCCCTCCACCGTGACGGTGACGGTTTCGCCGCACTTGATGCCCAGACCCATCATGGCCATCAGCTTGGTGGCGGCGGCAGACCGGCCGTCCGCCTTGGCAATGGTGACGGTGCTGTCCAGCCCCTTGGCCTGCTTGGCCAGAATGCCGGCGGGACGGGCATGGATCCCCACAGGGTCCGTGATGGTATAAGTGAACTGTTTCATAGCAGATGCCTCCTGAATATTTTACGCCTTGACCTCCAGCAGGGGAGTCCCGGCCTTGATTGCCCCCTCTGCCTTGGGGGTGACGCTCTGGTAATCGTCGGTGTTGCAGACAATCATGGGGGTGGTAAGCAGATAGCCTGCCGCCTTGATGGCCTCCATGTCGAAGGAGATGAGCAGGTCGCCCTTTTTCACCTTCTCGCCCACCTCCACGTGGGCGGTAAAGTGCTGGCCCTTCAGCTCCACGGTGTTGATGCCGATGTGGAGGAGCAGCTCCACCCCCTCCGGGGTAACCAGGCCGATGGCGTGGTGGGTGTCGAAGAGGTTATCCACCTCGGCGTCGGCCGGGGCGAACAGCTTGCCCTCAGAGGGCTCAATGGCCACGCCCTCCCCCAGCACACAGGTGGAGAAGGCCTCGTCCTGGACCTGGTCCATGGGGACCACGGTGCCACTCATGTGGGCGGACATCACCGCGTCCTGCCTGGCCTCCGCAGGGGCCTTGGCGGGAGCGGGAGCCGCGGCGGCGGTCACGCTGCCCAGATTGTCAGACTCGGGAGAGTCCATAAAGTCCACCAGGTTGGACTTGATCACCGCCACCTGGGGGCCGTAGACCACCTGGACGCCGTTGCCCTTGTGGATGACGCCGGAGGCCCCGGACTGCTTCAGCAGGGCATCAACCACTTTGTCCGCATCGATGACGGTGACGCGCAGGCGGGTGGCACAGCAGTCCACGTCGGACAGGTTGGCCTTGCCGCCCAGGCCCTGGAGGATCATGGCGGAGACGGGGTCGGACACGGAGCCGGCAGGGGCGGAGCCGTCGGGGCCCACGCCGGTCTTGGCCTTGAAGTCGGAGCGGGTGAAGAGCTTGGTCTCCTCCCCCTCGTCCTCACGGCCGGGGGTCTTCAGGTTCATTTTGGTAATCATCAGGTAGAAGGTAAAGTAGTAGACCACAAAGTACACCAGGCCCACGATGGGAATCCAAATCCAGTGGGTCTTGGCGTTGCCCTGGAGGATGCCGAAGAGGGTCAGGTCGATGATGCCGCCGGAGAAGGTCATGCCCACGCCCACGTTGAAGATGTGCATCAGCATATAGGCCAGGCCGGCATAGACGCAGTGGACGGCGTACATCAGGGGGGCCACGAAGAGGAAGGTGAACTCCAGGGGCTCGGTGATGCCGGTGAGCATGGCGGTAAGGGCGGCGGAGATCAGCAGGCCGCCGGCGGCCTTGCGCTTCTCGGGCTTGGCAGTCTTATACATGGCCAGGGCCGCGCCGGGCAGGCCGAAAATCATGAAGGGGAACTTGCCCGCCATAAACCGGGTGGCCTCCACCGAGAAAACCTGGGTGGACTTAGAGGCCAGCTCGGCAAAGAAGATGTTCTGGGCGCCCTGGATGGTCACCCCGTCGATGACGGCGGTGCCGCCCATAGCGGTCTGCCAGAAGGGCATATAGAACACGTGGTGCAGGCCGAAGGGGATGAGCGCCCGCTCCAGCAGGCCGTAAATCCAGGTGCCGGCATAGCCAGACCGGAGGACCAGATTGCCCAGAGCGGCGATGCCCGTCTGGACCACAGGCCAAATGAAGAACATGGCGATGCCCACCACCAGGAACACGGTGGTGCACACAATGGGGACGAACCGGGTGCCGCCGAAGAAAGACAGCACCTGGGGCAGCTGGGTCTTATAGAAGCGGTTGTGGAGGGCGGCCACCCCTAAACCTACAATGATGCCGCCGAAGACGCCCATCTGTAAGGTGGTGATGCCCAGAGTGGAGGTGGTGGTGTTGGCCGCCATGGCCTCCACGCCGCCCCGGGCGGTAATCATGGCAGAGATGGCGGTGTTCATCACCAGGTAGGCGATGGCGCCGGACAGGGCGGCCACCTCCTTCTCCTTCTTCGCCATGCCGATGGCCACGCCCATGGCAAAGAGCAGAGCCAGGTTGTTGAACACGGCGCTGCCGCACTGGTTCATAATGTCCAGGACGGTGTAGAGCACGCCTCCCTCGTAGATCACGCCGGTAAGGCCGTAGGCCTCCAGCATGGTCTGGTTGGTGAAGGAGCTGCCCACGCCCAGCAGCAGACCCGCCACCGGCAGCAGGGCGATGGGCAGCATAAAGGAGCGGCCCACCCGCTGCAACACACCAAAGATTTTGTCCTTCATAGAATGTCCTCCTTCTTAATACAGTATGGCTGAAAATATAAAAACCCATACCATACATACCGGACATTTCCAGTGTGCACCGCATGGGTTTCGCCCGCTTAAGGTCACGATCCCGTTATTTTTTGCTCAGGTTAATCCGCTTGAGGTGGATGGTCAGATAAATCAGCTCCTCGCCGGAGACCTCCTTCTGATAGGCGTTGCCGATATACTCTGCGATATGCTGGGCGCATTTGTAGTGCTGCTTGCAGCTGCGGATGATCATCTCCTGAAACTCCGCGTCGTACTCATCCTCCTGCCGGGGGGCAGCCTGAAACAGCCGCTGGGCAAAGTATCTGAGATGGACGATAAACCGGTTGAAGTCCAGGGACTCCCGGTCGAATTTCTTCTGATAGTAATATTCCACCACCTCCAGCGTCCCCTCAATCAGCTTGGTCATGTCATACATCACGCTCATGCTGGTGTTCAGCTCTGCGTTGACGATGTGCATGGCGATGAAAGCCGCCTCGCTGGGGTTCAGGTTTGCCCGGGTCTCCTCCTGGATGACCTTCAGGCAGTGCTGGCCCAGGTGGTACTCCGTGGGGTAATAGCTCATAATGGCGCCCTGGAGAGGATTGGTGAACTCCACACCGTTTTCCTTGCGCTTGATGGCAAAGCTGATATGGTCGGCCAGGGTAATGAGCAGCGCCTCGTTAAGGGGGGCAGTGATTTCGCCCTTGATGTATTCGATCAGGTCCTGAGTCAGCTTAAGATGCTCAATGGGAATCTGCTCGCACAGCTCCCGCAGCTTGCGCTGCTCCGCCTTGTCCTCCATGTGATAGGTTTTTTCAAACAGAGCCGGGTCCACCCGCTCTCCAATCTTCCGTTTAAAGCCCAGCCCTTTGCCGGTGACGATCATTTCGCTGCCCCTGTCGTCCACCACGCAGAGGATGTTGTTGTTGATGACCTTTTTAATACGCAAATCCTCTGCCCCCTCATAAAAAATAATCCAACCCCGTCCACAACTGCCCCTGCATCCAGGGAAAGCAGACAGAGTTGGTCAAGCCCGGCGGACCGGTAACATTCCAACATTAATTTGAAATTATGATAGCGTTCTCCGCAAAAGAAGTCAAGAACGAATTGGAATATCCGGCTGGATTCTACCGATTACACAATTTCTGTGCGGTATTTTTGGCGATTACTCCAAACCCCTCTCCTGTCAGAAAGGGGTTTAGAGCATTACGGGTGTGGAACAAATCCCCAGTTTAGATGCTTCGGTTTTCAGGTCTGCGCCCAAAACCAAATCAAAGCCCAGCGAAAGCGGGTTCGATTTGGAAAGGAGGCGCAGCAGAATGAGCGCGCTCTGACTTTTGAACAAAGTCGGAGCAAGCGATATGCAGCTTGCTCCGACGTGGTGCGCCCGAGGGGAGTCGAACCCCTATTCCGCGAGGAGGCAGAACCTAAATCTACTGCGTATACCAATTTCGCCACGGGCGCTCATGAAAACGGCAGAGCATTCTGCCGCTTTTTTGATGCTGTGATTCGATATTTTACCATTATACCGCAGATATGTCAAGTTTTCTTGTTTTAGGGAGTGCCCCAACGCGCATTTTATCCGGAGATAAGCTGTAGGGGCCGCTCCCCTGGGCGGCCCGAAGCCAAGTGAGGCGCTGTGTTTTTGTGGGCCGCCGAGGACGGCGGCCCCTACATTAAAATCTGCGAAAAGGACAATCCCTGTTTCCACAGGCACAGCTTCAAGCTTACCGTTCCGTCAGAGAGAAACGGTAACGGGTGGTTTGATCATACCGCTCCCCCGCTCTCAGGGTGCAGGAGGGGAAGCCGGGCTGATTCGGGGTGTCAGGGAAGTGCTGGGTCTCCAGGCAGAAGCCGTGGCGGAACCCATAGACAGCCCCCTCCTTTCCCTTTCGGCCGTCCTCCACAAAGTTGGCGGTGTAAAACTGGACGCCGGGGCAGTCGGTCTCCACCTCCATCACAATTCCGGTGGCCCTGCTGCGGGCCAGGGCCGCCGGGCGCATCACGCCGGGTTGACCGTCCACCACAAAGTTGTGGTCATAGCCGTGACCCCACTCCAGCTGCTGGAAGGGCTCGCTGATGTGGGCGCCGATGGGAGTGGGCCGGCGCAGGTCCATAGGGGTGCCCTCCACCGGATCAATCCGCCCAAAGGGAATGCTGGTCTCGCCGGCAGGGGTATATGCGGAGCAGTACAGCTGAATCTCCTGGTCCAGCACCGCTCCGCTGCCCTGGCCGGACAGGTTGAAGTAACTGTGGTTGGTGAGATTGCAGGGGGTGTCCCCATCGGTGACTGCCTGGTAGTGGATGGACAGGGCGCTCCCCTCCAGGGCGTAGGCAACCTTCACCTGAATATGTCCGGGGTAGCCCTCCTCCCCGCTGGGGCTGTCCAGGGTAAGCACCACCCTGTCCGCCTCTACGGACTCCACCGCCCAGACCCGGTGGGACCAACCCACATTCCCGCCGTGGAGATGGTTGGGGCCGTCGTTGCAGGCCAAGGCGTACTCCTCGCCATTGAGGGTAAATTTTCCCTTGGCAATGCGGTTGGCGAAGCGGCCAATCAGCGCACCGAAAAAGCCGCCGTTGGTTTCATACTCCGCCAGGGTGTCATATCCCAGCACCACATCCACCGGGCCGTCCTTGCCGGGGACAGCGAGGACCCGGAGGATACCGCCGAAGGTAATCACCTTGGCCGTCAATACGCCGTTGTCCAGCGTCAGCTCCCGGACCTCCTCCCCGTTTTTCGTTACGCCAAAGGGTATTCCAAAGCACTTGCTCATATGATGGCCTCCCACATATAAATTGCTGGATAAAGTGTAGCACATTTTTTTACAAAAGGCAAATTTTGCTTTAGCAGACGGTTGAACGCAAGCATTGAGGGCTGGGACTGTGTTCCCAACCCTCAATCAATTTCATGATTGCCAGGGAGCTCGGCCCGCCTGAACTAAGGCCGTTCCCCGATCCCCGACAAAATAGCCCCCAGCAGCTCCTCACGGCCAATGCCCTTCTCGGCGGAGAAGGGTATCAGCCGGTCCTCCTCCCCCAGCTCCAGGGTATCCCGGATGGTTTGGAGGTTGGGCTCAATCTCGCTTTTTTTCAGCTTATCCAGCTTGTTGGCCACGATAATCAAGGGACAGCCCGTGTCCTTGAACCACTGGAACATGGTACAGTCGTCGGCGGTGGGCCTGTGGCGGGCATCCACGATCATCACGCCCAGGGTGAGCAGGTCGGGCCAGGCAAAGTAGTCCTCCATCAGCCTGCCCCACCGGTCCCGCTCCGCCTTGGACACCTTGGCGTAGCCATAGCCGGGCAGGTCCACCAGATAGAAGGCCCCGTCAATGTTGAAGTAGTTCACATGGACGGTCTTCCCCGGCGCGGCCCCCACCCGGGCGAAGTTCTTCCGGTTGAGGAGACGGTTAATAACGGAGGACTTGCCCACGTTGGACCGGCCGGCGAAGGCCACCTGAGGCAGGCCGTCCTGAATGAAGTTTTTCGGGGAGACGGCGGACAGCACAAACTCCGCCTTTTGCAGATTGACAGGCATGATAGACCTCCTTTGCATGCGGCCGCTCTGTAGGGGCGGATATCATCCGCCCGCAGTTCACAGGTCTATTTGGATACGGGCGGCTAATAGCCGCCCCTACTGGCTCATGCGGGAGCTGTCCTCCCCCTGGGACGTGGGCGGCAGCTCAGGCAGGGCCTCATCCTTCCTGGGACGGCCTCGGCGGCGGGGCGCGGGGACCTCCAGGGGACGGTTCAGCGCCTGGGCCAGCACCTGGTCCGCCCGCTCCACCAGGACGAACTGGAGGGCCTTGCGCACCGTCTGGTCGATCTCCTCCAGGTCCTTGGCGTTGTCAGCGGGAATCATCACTGTTTTAATCCCGTTGCGGAAGGCGGCCATGGTCTTCTCTTTCAGGCCACCGATGGGCAGCACCCGCCCCCGGAGGGTGACCTCCCCGGTCATGGCAATCCCCCGGCGCACCGGAACCCCGGTGAGGGCAGACACCATGGCGGTGGTGATAGCGATCCCGGCGGAGGGGCCGTCCTTGGGCACCGCCCCCTCGGGGAAGTGGACATGGATGTCCTTCTCCTTATAGAAGTCGGCGGGGATGCTCAGCCGCCCCGCCTGACTGCGGATGAAGCTGAGGGCGGCGTGGGCCGACTCCTTCATCACGTCCCCCAGGTTGCCGGTGAGTTCCACCTTGCCGGAACCGGGGACCACGTTGACCTCCACCTCCAGCAGCTCGCCCCCCACGGAGGTCCAGGCCAGGCCGTTGACCACGCCCACACGCTCCTCCAGGGCCTGGCGCTCGGGGTGATAGCGGGGTACGCCCAGATATTCCTCCAGGTCCTTGTCCGTAACACGGATGGTCTTCGCCTCCTCGGACACCACCTTCATGGCGGCCTTGCGGCAAATGGCGGCCAGCCGGCGCTCCAGCACCCGGACCCCCGACTCCCGGGTGTAGGCGGCGATGATCTCCCGCAGGGCGCCGTCGGACACCTTGAGCTGCTGCTTCGTCAGCCCGTGGCGTTTCAGCTCCTTGGGCAGCAGGTGGCGCTTGGCGATCTGCACCTTCTCCTCATCGGTGTAGCTGGACAGCTCAATGACCTCCATCCGGTCCAGCAGGGGCCGGGGGATGGTATCGGTGGTATTGGCGGTGGTAATAAACATGACCTGGGACAGGTCGAAGGGAACTTCAAGGAAGTTGTCCCGGAAGGTGGCATTCTGCTCCCCGTCCAGCACCTCCAGCAGAGCGGAGGCCGGGTCCCCCCGGTGGTCACGGCCCAGCTTGTCGATCTCGTCCAGCAGGATAAGGGGGTTGCAGCTCTGGGCCTGGTTGATGGCGGCAATAATCCGGCCGGGCATGGCCCCCACGTAGGTCTTCCGGTGTCCCCGGATTTCCGCCTCGTCACTGACCCCGCCCAGAGAGATACGGGCCAGCTTCCGGTTCATGGCCTTGGCCATGGACATGGCGATAGAGGTCTTACCCACCCCCGGCGGGCCCACCAGACAGATGATCTGCCCTTTCAGCTCAGGGGCCAGCTGGCGGACGGCCACAAATTCCAGCACCCGGCGCTTTACCTTGTCCAGGCCGAAGTGGTCCTGGTCCAGCGCCTTTTGAACGGCGGAGACATTCACCTTTTCCCTGGTGGTCTTCCCCCAGGGCAGCTCCAGGCAGACATCCAGGTAGCTGCGCAGAACGGTGCTCTCCGAGGAGCTGTAGGACTGCTTGGCCAGCCGGCCCAGCTCCTTGTTCAGCTTCTCCCGCACCTGGTCTGGGAGCTTGGCCTGGGCGATTTTCTCCCGGTACTCCTCGATCTCGTCGGGCTCCTCCCCCAGCTCGGACTGGATGGCCTTCATCTGCTCCCGAAGGTAGTAGTCCCGCTGGTGGTCGTTCATCCGCATCCTGGCCTGCTCCTGAATCTCCTGGTCCAGAGAGAGAATCTCCACCTCCCGCTCCAGCAGGCGGCGGAGCTTCTCCAGCCGTTTGGCGGGGCGCAGCTCCTCCAGGATCATCTGCTTGTCGCTGTTGCGCATGGGGATGTTTTGGGCGATATAGTCGGCGATGTGTCCCGGGTCCTGGCTGGCCAGCACGTGGATCATCAAATCGGGGGCCAGCTTGGGAGACAGCTCGGCGTAGTCCTGGAACAGCTCGTAGGTAGAGCGGATCAGGGCCTCCGTTTTGGCGCTGCTTCTGGCCGGAGACTGGGGGACAGCAATCTCCTGCACCTCCGCCTCCAGGTGGGGCTCGGTGCGCAGCAGCTGGAGCAGGCGGCCCCGGCCCACGCCCTCCACCATCACCCGCACATTGTCCCCCGGCATCCGGAGAATCTGGCGGATGTTGGAGATGGTGCCCACCTGATACAGGTCGTCCATCCCCGGCTCCTCCACCCCGATGTCCTTCTGGCCCACCAGGAACACCGGACTGCCGGCGGTCATGGCCGCTTCCAGCGCCCGGACGGAGCTCTCCCGGGCCACCTCAAAGTGGATGAGCACATTGGGGAACACCGTCAGCCCCCGCAGGGCGATGGCAGGCATGGTGGTGGTGTGGAGAATGTCATACTCTTTGCTCATGGTTGTCACGTCCTTTTGCCGGCGGGCCGGCCAGGAGGCCGGCCCCTACTAAAATATACACCGCATGGGCCGCCGCCCCCGGCGGCCCGTCAACAGGCTGGAACAGACGCCCCGCGCCCCGCAGGGAGGCGTTGCGGGGCGTCTGCGTTTCTTCGTTATGTCAACCGGCCCGTCCGTGGTCCCGGCGGCGGGGCTGCTCCACCTGAACACTCGCCTTGCCCAGTCTGGGCCGCTGGGTCCGCTCCGGGTTCCGGGTCAGCTCAGGGGGCGCCCCCTCCCGGACGCACTCGCCGGTGATGGTCACCTTGACGATGGTGGGATCGGAGGGGATGTCGTACATGATCTGGTTCATGACCTCCTCCAGAATGGCCCGCAGGCCCCGGGCCCCGATCTCCCGGGCCACCGCCCGGTCGGCCACCGCCTCCAGGGCCTCCTGGGTAAAGTCCAGCTCCACCTCGTCGTAGTTCAGCAGCACCTGGTACTGCTTCACCAGAGCGTTTTTAGGCTCGGTGAGGATGCGCACCATCTGGTCCCGGTCCAGGGACTCCAGGGTGGTGACCACCGGCATACGGCCCACCAGCTCGGGGATGATGCCATATTTCAGCAGGTCCTGGGGCTGAATCTCGCTCATCAGCTCGCCCACGTTGCGCTCCTTTTTACTCTGAATCTCGGCGCCAAAGCCCAGGGAGCGCTTATCCAGCCGGTGCTCGATGATCTTGTCGATGCCGTCAAAGGCTCCGCCGCAGATAAAGAGGATGTTGTGGGTGTCGATTTGGATAAACTCCTGGTGGGGGTGCTTCCGCCCGCCCTGGGGGGGAACGTTGGCCACAGTGCCCTCCAGAATTTTCAGCAGGGCCTGCTGCACGCCCTCGCCAGACACATCACGGGTGATGGAGGTATTTTCGCTCTTTCGGGCAATTTTGTCCATCTCGTCGATATATATGATCCCCCGCTCGGCCAGTTCGATATCGTAGTCGGCGGCCTGGACCAGGCGCAGGAGGATATTCTCCACGTCGTCGCCCACATAGCCCGCCTCGGTGAGGGTGGTGGCGTCGGCGATGGCGAAGGGGACCCTCAGCACCCTGGCCAGGGTCTGGGCAAAGAGGGTCTTACCGCAGCCGGTGGGCCCCATCAGGAGGATGTTGCTCTTTTGCAGCTCCACGTCCTCCGCCCCGCCAAAGTAGATGCGCTTGTAGTGCTTATAAACCGCCACGGACAGGGCCACCTTGGCCTTTTCCTGTCCGATAATATACTGGTCCAGAACAGCGTGAATCTCTCTGGGGGTGGGGATGGCGTCGGGAATTTCCCCGGGGAACTGGTCCATCTCATCCAGCAACAGGGGGTCTGCCCCCATAGCCTCCACACACAGGTTGACGCACTCGTTGCAGATATATACCCCCGGACCGGCAATCATCCGTTTGACCTGGTCGGGGTGCTTGCCGCAGAAGGAACAGCGGACCTTTCTCTCGTCATTGTTAGCCATGGATACACCTCAAATATTCCGTTTTATTCCCGCCCCCTCCGGGGGCGGGAAATATCTCACCGCTTGTCAATCACCTTGTCAATGAGGCCGTACTCCATGGCCTCCTGGGCGGTCATGAAGTTGTCCCGCTCGCAGTCGGCGGTAACCACCTCGATGGGCTTGCCGGTGTTTTCAGACAGGATGGTGTTCAGCCGCTTCTTGATGATCTCCAGCCGGCGCAGGTGGATGGCCATATCGGTAATCTGGCCCTGGGTGCCGGCGGAGGGCTGGTGGATCATAATCTCGGCGTTGGGCAGGGCCAGCCGCTTGCCCTTGGCCCCGGAGGACAGCAGGAACGCCCCCATGGAGGCGGCCATGCCGACGCAGATGGTGGACACATCGCACTTGATATACTGCATGGTGTCGTAGATGGCCATGCCCGCTGTAACAGAGCCGCCGGGGCTGTTGATGTAGAACTGGATGTCCTTGTCCGGGTCCTGAGCCTCCAGATACAGCAGCTGGGCCACAATGAGGGAGGCGGTGGTGTCGTTGACCTCCTCCGACAGCATGACGATGCGGTCGTTGAGCAGGCGGGAAAAGATGTCGTAGGACCGCTCGCCCCGGTTGGTCTGTTCTACTACATAGGGAACTAAGCTCATGATGATACTCCTTTTTCAGTTGAGATACCAGATTATACCCATCGGGCGGGAAATTCATTCCCTTTGTTAGACACATGCACCCGGGGCGGCTAAAACCGCCCCGGGCCGTATGTTGGTTTACTCCTCAGCGGGTTCCTCGGCCTTCTTTTTGGACCGGGTGCGCTTGGGCTTCTCCTCGCCCTCCTCAGCTTTCTTGGCTTTCTTCTTGCCCTCCTTGGCATTGGACAGCACCACCTGATGGGCCTTTTGCAGGGACAGGTCCTTCTTCAGGTTTTCAGCGGGCACAATGGCTTTCACCTGCTCGGCGGGCATGTTGTACTGCTCAGACAGCTTTGCGATCTCCGCCTCGCACTCCTCCTCAGAGACCTCAATGCCCTCCGCCTGGGCCACGGCGGTCAGGGCCAGCTCCATCTGCACCTGCTTCAGGGCTGCGGGGCGGGCGGAGGTACGCATCATTTCCGCGCTCATCCCCATCATAAACATGTAGTCCTGCACGCCGATCCCCTGGCTCTGCAGGCGCATGGCGTAGTCGTCCATCAGGCGGTCCACTTGGACTTCCACCATTCCATCGGGGATCTCGCACTCCATGTTCTCCACCAGCTGCTCCATCACAGCGTTCTCAAAGTCGGCCTGGGCCTGGGCCTTTTTGCGCTCCAGCAGCTTGTCGCCCAGATCCTTGCGGAACTGCTCCAGGGTGTCGAACTCGGACACGTCCTTGGCAAACTCATCGTCCACCTCGGGGGCCTGAGACTCCTTCACCTCGTTGACCTTCACATGGAAGACCACGGCCTTGCCGGCCAGGTCGGCGTGGTAGTCCTCAGGGAAGGTGATGTCGATATCCTTCTCCTCGCCGGCT